>DASYRC010000023.1:0-181649 GCA_036004925.1 Nitrospiraceae bacterium
CTTCGCGGCTTCATACGACATCTTCAGCGGTGTCAGCAGTCTCATCACCGTGAACGGTGCGGTGAAGTTCCCCATACGCGTGTGCTGTTCAGCCAGCGGTGGCATATAGGACCAGTCGTTGTAGATGTGCGCCACGCCGTGCGTTTCAAGCACCTTGTGGTACTCAGGTCCTAAGAGGCCCGCGTTGCGGATCTCCACCGCATACCGAAAGTCCTGCGGTAACTGGCCGAAGAATCCATCGAGCCGTGAGCAGAATTCGTCTGTGGACATGGCGTGCCGTTGGAACTCGAACAGGAACGGGCCGGTGTGGCGCTCGAACTTCGCCTCTCGGTATGGCGTCAGCACCAGCTCATTGAATAGATTGGCATCGAGAAACCGTGGGTTCGACTGACCCGCCCTCGCCCCATACCGAGGCTGCTTCGCGTTGCTCGTAATCGTGATCTCCTCCCACACCTTGAAGCACATCTGAAAGTCTTCCGGGATCTGGCTCAGATAGTGCCGGAGCTGATTGGCTGTCGGAGGTCGGTAGAACGTCGAGTCGTTCCCTACGGTCCTGAACAGCGACTCCCCCTGGTACTGATACTGGCAATATTCCCCCAGACATTCCCTGGAAAACGTGCTCTTGGCATAGTGCCGTGTGTAAACTAGGCCTTGCCAGCCTTCGTAGGTCCAGGTCGACGTGCCAAACCGGATCAACGGGGAGAGCGAGAGGGGCATCGTGGGGGACATTGTACCGTCTCTCAGGGGGCGTCTTCACCGGTGAGGTTCTGCTGTCGCTGGGGACAGCAAAGTATTTATCTCCCATCCCAGCAAATACTCCAACCAGCGTGACGACGAGGGCTCCGACCGCCAACAGAAGATAAACTTTCTTTACGCTGTCGTGCGGTTCCATGATGTGGCCTCAAAGGAATCGAACAGCTTATGTCCCAGCATTATAATCACGGTCCAGCGGAGCAAGCGTCGCCAGCAATTTATTGGTCGTCGGTTGGCATGTTGATCATACAATCGGTTCGTCGGCTCGTATGTACGGTTCTTATAGCCGAATCTAGCCGACTCGTGGTCGAAAACCTATCGACACTTGGAGGATTTCTCTGTCGAATCGATACAACAGCAATGTCGTAATTTGTACGACAGAGGCGGGGGGACGTGCGGCGGACATCTATTAACCCACCGGCGGACTTGAGACAAGATAGACTGCGACAGCATTGGCGGGAACATCGCGGCTGAGCCTCGCCTGCGACCCTTGCACCGTCTTTCGCCCCCCGCCTACAATGCGCCTCGGAACATGGAGGGTCCCACCCCGAAGGGCCGGTACTGGTACCCCGATTATGTGTGGGCTGTGGGGTAGACGGAGATGGACGCGCTAACCGCGTTTGGTTTGTTTGCAGTGACGGCCATGTTGGTCTGTTATGCGCTCGAAGATCGCAGCGCGTGGTTCATCTTGGGGTTCGCTGGCGCGTGCGTGCTCGGATCACTCTATGGTTTTCTGCAAGGAGCCTGGCCGTTCGGCGCGGTCGAAGCGATCTGGGCGCTCGTCGCGGGTCGCCGATGGCTATACAAGAGCACAAACCGCCGCGCCTAGGCCCTTGCGCCGTCCTTCGCATCCCTCATACAATAGTGAGGATACGCTACCCTGCGAAGCCCTGTGAGCATTCTTGATGCACCATCGTTCTTTCAGCGATGGTGGAGAGAACCCTTGTGCGAATTCCTCAGCGGCATTTCGCACCGGAGGTACTGACATGAAAGTCAAACTTTTGTTCGCATTGTTTCCACTCATCTTACTCGGAACTCCGATCTACGCCCAGATCGACCAAAAGCTTTGCTCGCAATGTCTCAAGACAGCTCAAGAGGAGTTGAAAAAGTGCCTCGATGAGGCCATTAGCCAAGAGGATAAGACTTCTTGTGCGGAGAAACAGGAAGCACGAACGAAGGTCTGCCAAGACGGTGAGTGCAAAATTGAAAGGGCGGCGGAAAGTGGTAATAAAAGTGAAGGCCTTCCAGAAAAGAAATAGAACTCCTAGGGTCCATTCAGAAAAGATGTCATCGGCATTGAAGAAACCGCGCTCAGCACAACTTTGAGCAGCTGTATAACGTCCCCAATCGACCCTTGCGCCGTCCTTCGGTTCCCTCCTATTATGCGCCTCGCTGCGAGGCCCCTATGCCCTTCCGTCGCAAGGTCAGCAAACTGCCGCCTAACCAGAGACTATGAAATCTTTCAGGCCTATGTAGGTATGCCCGTTCAACGCGTTGTGGTTCGCTTCAGCAAATGCTTTTGCCTCAGCCAAGCTGGAGAACCTAGCTGCTTTTGAGCTCAGCATGGTTGTGGAGGCATCCGGGGCAATGTAGCAGGTTCCTTGTGCCACTTGCTTTTGTGGGCTAGCAATATCACAAACAGCGTCTGTTTCGTCATCTCCAGCCCTGGTTGAGTCGCAGCCGGTACGCGAACCGTGCCGTGGCCTTGGTTGGCTCGCTCCACTCCAGTCACATCATGCTGCGGGCATCGACGCGGCAAGACGTATATCTCGTGAGGGACCGAGGTTTCTATCCTACTTGTGTAGTGGTATTCCCAGGAGGCTTACGTCCGAGGTACTCCCTTTAGGTCTGTCGCGGGTCAGGGCGTGCGCTATCCTTTGTTCATGAGCGACGAGTTCCACGGCCTGCACCAAGGAGGGCGATCATGAGCTGTTCACGCTGCGGGGGTCATATGATAGAAGACCACTTCCTAGATTTCGAGGGCGCATACGGAGAGATGTGGACGACCAGTTGGCGTTGTGTGAATTGCGGTCGTGTCCACGACTCCGCCATCGAGCAGAATCGCCTGGCCCAACAGGAGAAGCTCTTGGTACTTCCCAGTGGTCTGCCGGACGATCAGGATGACGAAGTCAATCTTGGAACAGGGTCCATCATCAGACGAGCGACCTGATGTAACCTGGCCGTCACCCGCCAGAATGCACTTACCGCTGCCGCCACGACAAGCAGGACCAAGGCGAAACCCCGGCCATAGATAGAAACCCTGATTCAGGTTTTAGTCCCGATTCGATCCCGGTTTTGGTTCCAGTTCTGAATCTAACCCGATCACACTCCGTCACATTCCCCTCCCCGCTCAATCATCAGAATCTCCTCTCCTGGAGCGGGTTTTTCTTACTCCATCACACTCAATCACTCTCAGTCTTAACTGGATCTTTAGCGACTACGGATCTGGGGGTTGGGGGTTCAAGTCCCTCCGGGCGCACCACCAGTACGGCTTTACAGCCATTCGCCTTCTCCTAGTCTCTCTGTGTAGACCATATGTAGACCTTTTGCATGGGCTTTCACCTCTCACCAAGGGGGCGCATCATGTATCTCTTAGACCCTGACGAGGCTCTGTCCCGCGAAGAGTTACTCCAGAACACTTGGGACGTCCGACTCACGCCGCCCATGCGGGCCAAAGTCCTGGCGATCGCCCAGGCTCGTGGCTGTACCTGGCAGGACATCTTTCGTGAATATTTCGATGAGTATGACGCTATGTGGGACGACCTCAGCGAGCGCGAGGAAATGCTGCGCACCCACGAGGAGATGGAAGGCCGGTGAGCGCTGCCCTTCGGGCCTGATCCGCTGCTCGAGGGAAAGGATAGTGAGCCATGACCATCGGGGACTTCCTCATCGTCTACGAACGCAATCATGTGGCCTTTCTGAAAAATCGGTTGGGCATCAGCCGGCGGTTGCACACGTATGTCGGCCAGCTCGCGGCCATCGAGCTCGCGACGCTGACCAAAATGCAGGTGCTCGAATGGTTTCACGCGATCGGACGGACCAAGGGCGGGTCTGCGGCGAACCAAGCGTTACAACAACTCCACGCGACGTACGTGAAAGCCGAGGAGTGGGAACTCTTCACCGGCAAGAATCCAGCGGATCGCATCAAGAAATTTCCGAAGCACTCGCGGGAGCGGTTCGTCCAATCCAACGAACTGCCCTGATTGCTGAAATCGCTGGCTGAAGAGATGCCACGCGTCGAAACCTTTTTTCTATGTTTGCTCCTGACCGGGGCGCGCCGGGACGAAGCCCGCCTGATGCAATGGACGCACCTTGATCTCGAGCGCGCCCTGTGGCACAAGCCGACAACCAAGACCGGCGTGCCGCATACCGTCCCCCTCCCCGCACAGCTCGTAACCTGGCTACGCGCCTTGCCGCGGGTCAATCAATGGGTCTTTCCGTCCAGTCGGAACCCGCGCAACGGCTTTCGTGCGGGCGTGTGGTCGGTCACGGCGGTCGAATATAATTGGCATCGGATTCGACGTCGGGTGGGCCTGGTCGACGTGCGGATTCACGACCTGAGGCGCACGGCTGCGTCGTGGCTCGCAATCAACGGCTCCAACCTCCAAGTCATTCAGTCGATGTTGAATCATCGGTCGCTGGGCTCGACTCAAGTGTATGCGCGGCTCTCGCTGGCACCGGTCGCCCTGGCGCTCAACGACCAATGTGAGCGGATGCTGGGGCCGGTGCCTGTTCCCGTCGTTAGCGTGAGCGAGCAGAGGCAGGAGTGGCCGGGGTAAATAATAGAGGGGGCTGACCGATGGCACGATCGGGACTTAGCCCTACGTAACCCTAAAGAGGGGGTAGCATTTAGAGATACAATGATCCATCTTGGCAGCATATGAGAGCTGAGCGTTAATGCTCGAACTCAAAAGGAGGGAGCAGAATGAAGACACGGATTGGTCTTATCGGCTCTATCGTGCTAGGGGCCGCAATCGTTGGGCTGTCTGGTGGTTTGGCATGGGCTGTCCCCAACAATACCAATGGTTGTGAACCGAGTGGGAACCAACCAAAAAAGTGCTCATCTGTTCTCGGGCCAGCACCCTCGATCCCCGCCGTGCCAGCACCCTCGACCCCCGTATCTGTTCCCGAGCCATCCTCCATGATCCTCCTTGGTGCCTCTGTGGTTGGGATGGGAATCTGGAAACGGATGTCCAGGAAAATCTAGTTCATCTCTGTTCAAGAAGCGAGTTTGACAAGCAGGGCTGGTCCTCGCAAGGGGACTGGCCCTTCGGCGTGGTCGAAGCGAACTAGGCACTCGTCGCGGGGCGCCGATGGTTGGACAAAAGCAAAGATGCCCACTGACCCAGTACTCCCACCCAAAGGCCCTTGCCCCCTCGGTCGCAGTCCCCTAAAATACGCCTCCCTGCGAGGCCTCCATGCCCTTCTTGATTCGCCCATCCCGTCGCTTTCCGGTGCAATGCTATGTTCGCTACAGTGCCAGCCGTTCGGGGCCATTGTCGCCTCTCTTGCATTCAGGATGATCGCTCGCGTTCCCTTTTTACGACGGATTCCGGCTCGTATGATCGGTCTCGGCTTTCGGTCCGAGGATGTGCAGGCACCGACTGTCCAGCCTCTACCATGACATAGCGATTTGATCGAGGAACTCACGCAGCGCTTTTCCTTAGAAGTATGATTTCGCAAGGCTACACCCGACGTCGATTCTTGTCGGCTGCTCTCGGTCTGGCCGGGCTCTCGCTTGTACGATCTCCAATGGTCGGTGCCTGTTCGCAAGAGCTCAGTGAGTCCGACACATGCGACCAACGCGCCTGGATGGACGGAGGGCGACTTGCTGTCGAGGGCTATGCCACACAACGAAGCTACGTGCCAGGCGAGCGGGTTATTCTGTGCATGTCCTCGACTTGGCGGGCTCGATCCACGGTGACTATCCAAAGGCTTGGGGCTGATGTGGAGCCTGTGTGGACTGCGCCGGTGTGGGTAGAGCCGAAAACGATCCCTGCCGACGCTTCTGAGCACGGATGCGGCTGGGAACGGGAAGAAGGCGGCAACTTGACGTTCGAGGTGCCGATTGAATGGCCGATGGGGTTGTATCGTATCACGATGAGCACGCCGTCGGTCGCGGGTCGGCAGCGTCCTGGGGAGGCGTTTTTCGTCGTCCGCTCGTCTACCCCTGGGAAAACTTCGAAGGTATTGCTCATTCTCTCGTCCAATACCTACTTCGCCTATAACAACTATGGCCTACGTCACCTGTCTAAGGGATCTACCACCAATGGCAGTTTCTACGATGGTGCAAGGCAAGCCTCGTTTCTTCGCCCACTGCCTCTCGGATTTATTTCACCGTACGATTGTCGAGCGGGCGAGGAGACAAGCGTTCACCATCGGCATGCGGGATGGGACAAATGGGAATGGTCATTTGTGCAGTGGGCCGAGCGGGAGGGCGTCGCCCTCGAGTATGCGACCAATGAGGACCTTGAGCGGTCCCCCGACCTGTTGACCTCTTACCGGCTAGTCCTCAGCGTTGGGCACGATGAATATTGGTCCGAGGGTATGCGCGACGCTCTCTACCGATACATCCGTGCCGGTGGGAATGTTGCGTTCTTTAGCGGCAACGTCTGCTACCGAAAAGTCCAGCTGGATCTGCCGGGGTCGCGACTGGCCTTAGTGGGTGAACTGCACGGCGATGCATTATGGAGTCATCACCAAGGACCGAATCGACCGGAGAATCGGCTGACGGGGGTTAGTTTTTGTTATGGAGCCCTAAATCCGCACCCAGTCCCGTATACGATTTACCAGCCGCATCACTGGGTGTTCCATGGCTTATGGTCCTCCGGGGGAAAACCGGGATTGTTCCCGCAAGTTGGATGCAACGGGTACGAATGTGACGGTTGTGATATTGAATGGGTGCGCGGTGTGCCGAAAGCGAGTCAT
Source organism: Nitrospiraceae bacterium (assembly GCA_036004925.1). GTDB lineage: Bacteria > Nitrospirota > Nitrospiria > Nitrospirales > Nitrospiraceae > Palsa-1315. Next base: position 6,682 of record DASYRC010000023.1, read on the forward strand.
CGTGACGGCACTCCTGAGGGGTTTGAGATCCTTGGTCTCGCCCCTGGACGAATGCCGGACAATACAGCGATGGAGCATTCGAAGGCTCTCTTTGGCCTGGATAAAGGCTTCACTCCTTGGGGAAAGGATCTTCGTCAGGGTGGAGCAGTGCTGGGTCTTTGGACTCAGGGAGGGACGGTCTTGACCGTCGGATGTACGGAGTGGGCCCGGCATTTGGGAGATCCCCTTGTGGCGCAGATCACGCGAAACATTGTAAGACGCTTGTCGAGCTGATCAGCGCATTGGGTGTCTATGTGGCTGTTGCATGAAAGTGTTACAAAGTCACTTTTGGTGGTCCTGCCGGTCTTTCTCATAATTGAGCAAATGGGGGTCAATTGCACCCCCTGTCACCGGCCCCGTCGTCCGCATCCACGACGGCGACACCCTCAAAGTCCTCTACAACTGACACCATGAACGCATCCGCTTGAGCGGCATCGACTGCCCTGAGAAGGGCCAGGCGTATGGCCATCAAGCCAGGCAGGCGGCGTCCGCGCCAATCTTGTCGATCAAGGAGCCAATGTCAGCCATAAGCCAGGCCCTCCAACGTTTAGGTGAGTTCACGTGTTAAGAGCGCATGGATGGTGTGTTGATCCGTTTCCGCCGCACAGGGGACAGAGACACGCGACGGGACGTTGAGGATGCCATCACGCACGCGCCGACCATCTTGATCTAGCAGGATGCTGAAAAAGTCCGCCAGCGGCGTTCTCGCTTCGCTCGCAAGCTCAACATAGCGAAGCATACGCCGTCGCCTCTTCGCTCGCTGCGGCCGTGCATGGGATAACGCGCATCTCGACGCGCCAGGGTTGGGCGGGTGAGAAGTCTGGCCTTTTTGAGCACCCTGCGTGGGATTCTCCTGTTGTCTTAGATGTGCGGGCCATTGAATTTCCACCGTACCGCAATAGTTTTTCCGCAACCTGCTAGTCAGTAGAGACACCGCTGATCGCAACCGTTTGACTTTTCCCCGTTTCAGACTATTTAAGCCTCTTAAGCCTCGTGATGAGCGGGATCCAGGCGATTCGGCACCGGAAGTTGGTGAAGAAGCCACGCGACACTGAGTTCTGTAAACTGAAATCTCAATACGTTTTCCTCTTCCATTACCAGCTCACCCCCCTTACGATATGACTTACGCACTGAGGAGTCTCCTCACATGTCACACTTGCCACTCGATCAACTCGAACAACTCGTCCAGGGTCACCACTGGGACCCCCTCGCAATTCTTGGTGCTCATCCGATGGCCCAGGGCAGTTCCCCTGCCACTGCGATTCGGTGTTTTTTGCCGGAAGCCAACGACGTTGCCCTGCTCCTCAATGAGCAAGGTCGACAGCCCATTCCGATGACGCGCCTCCATGAGGCCGGTCTCTTTGAAGCCACTGTCCCGGGACTGCTCGGAACCAGCCCCTATCGTCTCCGCATAACCAACCGTGCAGGACAGGTCTTGGAGCGGCACGATCCTTATGCATTCCCACCTCTCCTCACCGACTTTGAGCTGCATCTCTTCGCCGAGGGAACATTTTTCAAAGCCTATGAAACAATGGGCGCCCATATCCGAACATTGCAGGGTATCGCCGGGGTCCATTTTGTCGTCTGGGCACCGAACGCTGCGCGAGTGAGTGTCGTGGGCGACTTCAACCAATGGGATGGCCGCCGCCATCCCATGACAAACCGCGGAGCAACCGGCCTCTGGGAACTCTTTATTCCTGAACTTACAGACGGCACGCTCTACAAATATGAAATTCGCTCACGCCATCTTGACGTACCGCTCCTGAAAGCCGATCCCTATGCGGTCGCATCGGAGCTGCGCCCCAAGACCGCCTCGATCGTTCGCGCACTCTCTCCCTACCCTTGGAAGGACCAGTCCTGGATGACGTCGCGGGCACAGCAAGACCCGCTCACCAGACCCCTCGCAATTTACGAGGTCCATCTCGGCTCCTGGATGTGTGTCCCTGAGGAAGGGAATCGCTGGCTGAACTACAAGGAGCTTGCAGGAAAGCTCATCCCGTACGTGAAGAACATGGGCTATACCTATATCGAACTGCTACCAATTACCGAGCACCCGTTCGACGGATCCTGGGGCTATCAAACTACTGGCTATTTTGCCGTCACCAGCCGGTACGGGTCTCCCGAAGACTTCATGGCCTTCGTCGATGCGGCCCATCAGGCTGGAGTCGGCGTACTCATGGACTGGACCCCCGCGCACTTTCCAGACGATCCACACGGGCTCGCTCAATTTGACGGCACACACCTCTACGACCATGCCGACCCACGGCTCGGCTACCATCCGGACTGGCGCAGCCGCATCTTCAATTACGATCGCATCGAGGTCCGGAACTTCCTTCTGAACAGCGGGCTCTTTTGGCTGGATCGATACCATATCGACGGCTTACGCGTAGATGCCGTCGCTTCAATGCTCTATCTCGATTACGGCCGGAAGGGGGGAGAATGGATTCCCAATCAGTTCGGCGGGCGCGAAAATATTGGAGCCGTCACGCTGCTGAAAGACTTGAATGTCCTGGTCCACCGTGATTTCCCTGGCGCTATGACTATAGCCGAGGAATCCACGGCCTGGCCGGGAGTTTCACGGCCCACCTACGCTGGAGGACTGGGCTTCACGTTCAAGTGGAACATGGGCTGGATGCACGACATGCTGGAATACTTCGGCCACGAACCAGTCCACCGCCTCTTTCACCAGAATCAGATTACGTTTGGGCTCCTCTATGCCTTCAATGAAAACTTCGTCCTGGTGCTCTCGCATGATGAAGTGGTGCACGGAAAGCGGGCACTGCTCGACAAGCTGCCTGGCGACGAGTGGCAACGCTTTGCCAACCTCCGTTCCCTCTATGGCTTCATGTACGGGCATCCCGGCAAGAAAATGCTGTTCATGGGCGGAGAGTTCGGGCAGTGGTGTGAGTGGAACCACGACACCAGCCTGGAATGGCATCTCTGTGATTTCGATCGGCACGTGGGGCTCCAGCGGCTCGTACGAGACCTTAACTGTCTGTACCGCCAGGAGCCGGCGTTGCACGAACTCGATCACGACTGGACCGGTTTCCAGTGGATCGACTTTTGTGATGCAGCCCATTCCGTGATCGCCTTTCTCAGAAAAGCCAAGGACCAGGACAATCAAATATTGTGCTTGTGTAACTTCACCCCTGTTCCCCGCTACAACTATCGAGTCGGGGTGCCAAGAGAAGGGTACTATCGCGAACTGTTGAACAGCGATGCCTCGGTCTACGGGGGGAGCAACGTGGGAAATGCGGGAGGGCTCCTGACGAGCGCCCTACCCTCTCATGGCATGCCTCATTCGCTCGCGGTCACACTCCCACCCTTGTCGGTGTTGTTCCTGAAGCATATCTGACTTGGCAGGATGCTGAAAAACGATTTTGACACGCCTGAACTTCGCTAGCCAGCACGTATGGCACAACAGGAGAACTCTCACACAGGCTATTCAAAAAGGCCAGACTTCTCACCCGCCCAACCCTGGCGCGCCAAGACGCGCCTTCTCCCAAGCAAGGCCGCAGCCGATGAAAGCACCGGAGGCGTAGCCTCTGGGCTACGTTGAGGATGCTTTCGAGACGAGAACGAAGCTGACGGACTTTTTCAGCAGCCTGCGAGAAAGGGACTACCAGGTACGGAAAGGACCGCAATCAAGATGGATGAACTTCCCGCGCGGATAAAACCCTACGCCACCGTACTGCAGCCTCAATGCGGCATGGCGAATCTCACGAAGCTTGACACCGGGAACATAGAAGTCAAGCGCCTGCCCCTGGATATGTAGGCTGTGCTGCGCGACTCGCCGGCTCCGCTTCACGAGCTGCGCATTGTATTCAGGCGACCGATAGCCAGATATTACGTGAATCTCGCCTGCGCCATTGACCGCTTTGTGCACAAGATTTACGTGCTCCAACAATTGCACATCGATGGCGGCGACTTCGCCTGTGTGATGGCAGCGCAGAATATGATTCACCTCATCCAGCGCCGCAAGGTCATAGTTCCCTGCGTCATCACGATAGCGGACTCGCAGTCGTTCTTTCGTGTGCACGTTGAAGAAGGTGAGTTCGCCGTCAGGAAGTTCGTTTGCACGCGCGACCGAGGGCTGGAGCAGCCTGCTCCCGAGCAACAGAAGCCCGACAACAGACGTTTTCAAGAAAGATCGACGAGTCCACGACCAGGAATCTGGATGCAGCAAGAACCACTCCGAGAGAAGGTGCACTGCAGTCTGTCAGGACAATTCGGGCCCTTGTATCAAAAGCGCCAGGGTCAGTCAACCCCTTTTTATAGCTTTTCATGTACTGGAGATCCATCGAGACCACTTCGTCCCGTGTGATTCTATCTTTGCCGCGTGAGGCGTGAGACATGCGAGAAAGGCGCGGCGTGGACAGATCGGTCTCTGGTATGATGAAGAAAAAGAGGTGCATCGATCGTGGCACAGAGAACACTCACTCTTTCGTTTCGTGTTTGTACCATTGCTGTGGGAACGTTACTGCTCAGCGGTGGTCTCTACCTCCTCTGCAATGCCGAGGCTGCCATCACCGGTCGCATCCTCATTGCAGGCTATGGCCCAGAATCACCTGTCGTCCTCGATCTGGCGAAGGCATACGAACGTCTGCATCCCGGCACGGCGATCGACCTTGAATGGGACACCACGGTGCGAGCCAGTCATCTGGTGAAAACTGGAGAAGCTCAAATCGCTGTGACCGACCAACCAGATCCTGTCCTCAAGGCCACGCAGATCGCATGGGATGGCATCGCGGTCATTGTCAATTTTGCGAACCCCGTCAAAGAAGTATCTACTGCCCAAGTCAAAGGGTTATTTTCCGCACAGATCACCACCTGGTCTAAACTGGATGGCGCCCAAGCCAAAGTCGAGGTGATTCCTCGCACCTCAGCAAACAATCTTACCGCCGGCTTCCAGAATTCTCTGGGTCTCACGGAAGGGATGAAGGCATCTGCGGCCCCGGTTCGCTCTGATCAAAAAGTATTGAGTCTGGTGTCCGGGCGCGATGCCACGGTCAGCTACATTTCATTGGCAGCGGCGTTGAAAGCTCAAGAGGACGGCATTTCCATTCATATCCTGACGGTCGATCAGGTCGATCCAGGAGAAGCCACCGTGAAAAATGGGCGGTACAGGCTGCGCCGACCGGTCCTCATGCTCACTGCGACACAGCCGGATCCGCTCACCAAATCGTTTCTCTCCTTTGTCTGCTCGGCTGACGGGCAGCAGTTACTCCGTACCATGTTCGTCCCCATCGAGCCGTCGGTCCCTACAACCGTTCCTCCCAACGCGCAACAGCTCGGTCCCTCCTCACCATCATCCTGATCACCCTTGCCTCTTATCAATTTCTCCCTAGACAGGAGAACTCAACACAGGTAAGATCAAAAAATCGAATAGGCGTCACCTTATGGCCACAATCCTTATTATCGACGACGAAGAATCGATCCGTAACCTCCTGAAGGAGGTCCTTGAGAGGGCCAATCACCATGTGCTCGAAGCCCGCGATGGTCATGAGGGCTTGACTCTCTACCAGCAGAATAAAGTAGACCTCGTCCTCATGGATATTCTGATGCCAGGAACCGACGGCCTCGAAGCCACATTACAACTGACGCGGGAGTATCTCGACGCAAAGGTCATCGCCATGTCCGGCGCGCAAGGCGACCGCAACTTCCTCGACGTTGCAAAACTCTTTGGTGCCCGTCGCGTTTTCGAAAAACCCTTTGACCTCGCTAAACTCGTCCAAGCCATCGACGAAGAACTCGCCAAGTAGCGCCCCCCTCTTCGCCTTCACAAATTCCTGGATCGATCGCTTCTTATTCCACTCACGGGTCCCAGAACCGGCGTAGGAACGGCTTCCTGCCTCAACTGATCACAGACGCGGGACGGAAAGGAAACAGAAAATCTTAGCAGTGCCGGCTTGGGTCGTTTACAGTCTGCTGAAGGCCGAAAACGAACGGACGATGGAGGCTATGGCGAGTCACATGGGGAAAGTCGAGCTAGCGCTGCTCCTCCTCTGAGCCCTGTTCATTGCACTGGTCGGCACACTCCCATTGGGAGTACATTCAATGGCTCCCGACCGGTGATAATTTCCACTCACGGTGTTTCCTGTTTGATATCGTCGCTAATATGGCCCTCTTTCTTCCGCTGGGCTATCTTCTCGACCGAGCCCGCACCACGACAAAGGCTCGGCCTGCACTCTTCCTCGCTGCTGGGGTGCAATCCTATTCTCGCTGAGCATCGAATGGTTCCAAATCTATTGTCACAACCGTCACCTCTTTTTCACTGACGTGGTCAGCAATGTCACAGGAAGCCTCATCGGAACCGTCCTGCCCATCTGCCGCCAAAACATGACAGCATCGCCACCGGACCGCCTCTCACTCCCAACCAACAGGATCGTAGCCACGCTCCTTAAGACAGCGCTGAACAAACTGTTTATAGGCATTGCTCGGAGGCGAGCGACGAAAAAGCCCACGCAGGAATCCTACCGTCGCACCACTGGCTGCGCCGACCATTGCGCCGCGTCCCGGACGACCAACGACCGCACCGCCCACTGCCCCGGCTGCAGATCCGATCCCGCCCCCGACCGCAGTGCTGCCGGCGACCTGCCCGCTCTTGCCTGGGCTCGGCGTCGCACCAGCGTTTTTGGCCATCTCGCGGCACTCGTCGATATCCCGATCCGCCACTTCCTCACCGACCTGCTGTAAATGGGCATTGGGATAGAGAATCGGTTTGGGTGCCGCACAGCCCGCGACAAGAAGCATGATAATAATAAAACCACGCAATCGAGCCATCACGGCCTCCGCCTACCACCATCAACGCGACTGGACGGATTTCGTTGATTCATCGGCCTCCACTGAGTTCTTTCCTGACCAACGAACGCATCATCACCGGATCGTTGTACGCCACCTCACTCAAGGCATCCATGATATGGAGCCCCTTCGTCGCGACCAACTCCTTGGCCTTCGTATAGTTCTTCGCAGTAAATCGCGCTACCGCCGGCTGACCATTCACAATCTGACAAGCCAGGATCTCGCCATTCGCTTCTAGCGTGCCCCCCTGCTCGACCAACGTCTTGGCCTGCGCCGACGTAATGCCATGGACCTGCGCGAACTCCTCCACTCCTCCCGTCTCAACCAATCGCCCATCCGGCATGATGCAGAGTCGCTTAAAATGTGGGGACCAATCCTTGCGAAAGTCGATGTACTTGATGTCTCCGCCCTTCGCGACTGCGCGATCCAACGTCCGGTAGTCGAGTCCAAGATTCTTCTGCTGAAGCTTCGTCTTGAGTTCATCAGGCAGCGTAAGGGTGAACACGTGAAACGCGGCGTCGAGAATCGCCAGTGATCGAGCGCGGACGATTTGCTCCGCCTCGGCAAACTGCATGAGATCCAGAACGAAAGTCTGTTTGGGCACGCCACCGGTGGGACCGATGACGCAGGCAAACGATCCTCGCGTGAGCAATCCCCCGATCTGCGGATAGACGTAAACCCCGCCCTCCGTCAGTAAGGTTGTCATTGTTTCCAGTGGGACCTCATAGCTTTCCGACAAGACTCTCGCATGCGCGGAAAGGTCTTCCTGATGCGTCATGGCGCAGGCCGTCACATTCCCTGGTGCGTTGAACTCAAAGTAGTCCTCGATGACGTTATAGAGGATCGTAGGCTTGGGCTTGTCGGATTTGTTCTTTATTTTAAACATGAGGAATAGTGCTACAAGTTACTGATCTATTTACTATTATAATTTATTTAAATGATGATAGGCCGGCAGCGTCATCAATCTCCGATCCTCCACCGGTCCACCGATCGTGAAGTGATAAAGCGATTGGAGGCTCAGCCCCTTCATCGCTACGATCTCATGCACCGGATTGTCGAAGAAACATCCGATCCCGGTGGCCCGCACCCCCGCAGCCTCCGCTTCCAGGTACAGCACCTGCCCCAGTAATCCCGACTCCCAAAATAGACGCGGGTACCACCAGGCTCCCTCTTCCCGCAATCGCCCCTCGAACTCGGCCAGCATGCCAAACGAGAAGGCACTGTCGCCAGCAATCTCCTGATGACAACTTACTTGAATGGCCAGTTTCTTCGCATCGCCTTCAAGCAGCCAGTAGAGTGGGAGATCCTCCGGACAACCTGGCGCCGGAGTCCAGGTCAGCTCTGGATTCATGGATTGCTGGATGAACGACAGCTTTTGTGGGTCACGGACCAGAAAATACAGCCCTGGCTTAAGGCCGTCGACGCGGTGGACAAAGAGCATTAAATGAATCGCCGGCTCGTAGGGCCAGACATCCCAAGGCATCGGTCGATCCAATTGCGGCCGATCTGAACCAGGCATCACCAACTGCATCATGTGGAAGAACATCGCCACTGAGATTGATGTCTTGCCATCGAACGATACAGCACTCCGCCGCTGGCGAATGATCTGTCCGGCAAAAGGCCCGTGAGGGGTGAGGGGTAAGGGATGAAGGGTGTTTTTGGCAAAAGAGATATTCAACGATTTCGTCGTGTTTTCATCGTACGTTTTCCAACTTGCTTCAGCAGCCTCGTCAATAATGTCCCAATGCACTCCGTGTTCACGACTCAGCTGATTGGCCTTCCCATGCCAGGGGCATTCAGCGAGCTCCTTCACCACATTTGGATCGAGAAACAGTGGAATCTCTCCCTGCCTACCCCTTCCCCCTAACGCCTCACGCCTCACATCTTCGACAGGCCATATCACAGCAAGACAGTCCGGATGTTCTGGTTCGACATCTTGAAAGTCGTCCGTGCGCTGGGTACCCAAAAGCATCGCAGTGGTATATTGCGATAGGCCATCGAGCAGCGCCATGTTCCAGCCCAGTGTCGCGGCGGCAATCCGAGCCGTTCCGATCGCATGGCCGACATCGTGGTTGCAGTAACGGAACGCCCGCTCGCCATACTTCCAGGCCTCTCGCCAGTGAACGGAGGTCAGACCGAACAGAAATGAACCAGGCGGAAAGGAGGCTAACAGACTAGCCACATGTTCCGGGGAGAATTCTGCGCGCAATTCCAGCCCATGTTCCTTTGGTGCATAGTGATAAAGCCCCGGTTTGAGATCGAGTCCGTCGATCTGCGGCAAAACGAGATAGCCTTCGGTCGGATGCAAATTTCCGGACGAGGGATTACTCCGTAACGCCCACACCGACTCCCCTGCCTTCTTCCAGGCCGACAGCGCAAGAGCAAATTCGAGGAAGCGAGAGAGAGTCCGCACGTTCACCGGCTGAGTAGGAACGGTGCCAGCGTGATAGATCGCGTCGTAGGAAGGGGAAACTGGCTCCTCGTCCGGTTTCAACAGCGGCAGAGTGATCAGCGGAGCGCCTTCAAATCGTCTGAACGGATCTGGCTGATTTGCCCAATCCAGATAACCAAGCGCACGAGCATAGCGGTTGAAATGATGCTTGGTCTGGATGTGATAGCGGATGACCCGAGCGACGGGATCGGTCGAGACGGGCTCGGCGGATGCAGTGGGAGATGGCTTTTCTGTGCTCATCGTAATGATGAAGGCAGTCTACAGAGCTGGAAGAAGGAAAGTAAACGTGAATTCAGGTGGTGACCCATACCATATGAAAATATACCTGTGCCAGGATAGACTAGTACGAAAGTTCAAGATATCCCTCTATCACTTCGTCGATTTTTGAATGCTGGACGAAGGGGCAGGCATGTCAAACACAAGCAGCACAAGCCGTTTCCATTTAACTCAGCAAGTTTGAGGAGATAATCGATGGTCCACATGCATTCGCTGAACGCTGGCGCAAGCGGTTGGAAGAGCTTGGTGAACCACTCATCTAGCATGACACCATCCTCAAAGATCACGCAATCATTGACCTCATTTTCCACCCCCGCGTATGCTGCAATCAGCATACGCAAGGAGAGACATGCAATTCGACGCCGCACTTGCCGCACAAGAGACATTCGGACGAGCAGAAGCTGAACTCGGTTCGGACTGGGATACAGCCGTAGAGTTCGAAGACACCTTTTCCTCTAACGCCGGATCGACGGCGCGTGAGGCTTATGAAGGCTTGCTCGCTCTCGCAGCCCGCTATCCCAACGCGCATTCCTTCCAGGCCTTCTGTATCTTCATCACCTGGCAGCAGGTGACGGAAGAGACCATTGCGCATCATTTCAAGACCGGCCTCAGGCTCTGCGAAACATTTCTGGCTTCTCCCGATGGGAAGCATAGAGCAAACGTCGAGCAAATCACCGAACTCTATGGGTCATTTCGTGAGGGATTGGGGCTCGATGAAGAGGACGAGATTCAAGTCGAGTTTCGACGCGATACGCCTAAGGGAGGAGACTAGCTTTCAGAGTGCTGAGTTCTGAGTATGGGAATGCCGAAAGTTGATCGCGAACGACTGATAGCTCATGGCTGATGACGACAAACATCGCGCGCGAATTTTTCTCCACCGCGGCCAACTGGGGCAAGCCAAAGCCGCTTACGAACAGGCAGTCTCAGATGATCGCCTGGCCAATGACCACAGCGCTCTTTCCGACTCGCTCGGCAATCTGGGTAATGTTTGCACGCTATCGGGCGACCTGGATCGAGCAGAAGCCTGCTACAGGGAAGTACTCACGATCCAACGCACGGAGCAGAATCAACAGGCCATCGCCCATACGCTCGTGAACCTCGGTAATCTGTATGTCGGAGCCGGCAAACCGGAAAAGGCTCGTCCCTACTATCTCGAAGCTCTTGACCTCCTCACTCCCCTGAACGATTACCGGGCGCTCGGCATCGTGTACCATAACCTCGGGATGGAAGAGGCCCGCCTGATACAGTGGGATAACGCCACCGCATACTTCACCCAGGCCCTTGATGCACATCGCATCGTCGGCAATGAGGAAGGGCTGGCACTCACCTACAGTCAACTGGGCAAAACGTTTCTGGATGTTGGCGACGTGCGAAAGGCGGAGAAATGTTTCAACAACGCGTCCGAACACTTTATCAAGCTCGGGAACGCTCCAGGCGAAGCCGCTGTGCTGCGCCTGTTAGCTGATGTGTATATCCGCATTGCCGATCGAGTCTCGGCCATCCGTTGCCTCGAACGCGTCGTATTCCTCGCGACGCACTTCAACCTGCCGGAGTTGAACTGCGACCTGGAATCGTTGAAATACATCCGCCAATCTGCCCCTCGCCCCTAACCTTTCCCTCTCCTTGAGCTCACACCAATCGCTCGACGGAATCTCGCATCTTACTGGACAGATTAAAATCCTCTGGTACTGTGAGAACTGTCACCCCTGTCCATCAAGTTTCAACTCCCAATAGCCGACAGGATACTGACTTGAACATCGCAGGCAGGTGGGGGCATTGCTGTTCTATATATTGTTAATCACGCTCATGGCCACGCTGTCTTCCCCTATTTACGCCGCCGACTCCACGCCCGAGATCACCGTGGGGACACAAGAAGTCGGCCTCTCGGTAGGGTATCTGTTGCCTCATCGTCTCACACAGGACCACACCACGAAGCAGCAAGGAGTTGCCTTCATGCCCTCCTGGATGATGACCATCACTGATCCGGTGGGCAACAGTTGGTATCGGGGTCAAGTCTCTCTCGGCGCCGAGATGGTCTATATCCAGTTCCAGGAACCGTTTGTCACGCACGGTGTCGGTTTCACCCCGAAAATCAAATATAGCTTCGTGGCACTAGACCGGATCCGTCCCTATGCTGAATTCGCCGGGGGCCCCTTTTGGACCGATCTCGCAGGGAAGATCCCGGAAGAATCCAGCCGGTTTAACTTCGTCTTGACGGCTGGATTCGGGGTCTCCTATTTCCTGACCGACCGAGCGGCACTCAACGTCGGCTATCGCTTTCATCATATTTCCAACGGCGGCACGCGCTACCCGAACGTCGGACTCAATGCCAGCCTACCCTTTGGCGGCTTCTCATTCTTTTTCTGAATCAGGAGAAAGCAAGATGGTACGCCAGATTTTTTCACGACCTTTGATCGGCAGCGTTCTTGGCATAACACTAGGCCTTGGAACCGGCTGTTCCCATTGGATCGAACTGGCTGTCCCGACAGACGCTGCACCGCCTACCAGCGCTACGGTGGCCACCGCTGCACGAGTACCTCTCCTGCTTGCGACGATTCGTGTAACCCACAACGGCTCATCGATCGCTCCACCCGCGGTCCTCGAACGGCAGGTACTCGGTGCCATCGAAGCCACTCGCCTGTTCTCTCAACATTATCAATCAGGGTACAATCAACCGGCTGCGAACCAGGCTCGCGTCACTGTGCGCCTATCGATCGAGAATCTTGTAGAGCCCCATGCCGGCCAAGCTGCATGGCGAGGCATCGTCATCGGCGCGTCGATGTTTGCGCTGGCGCCATTCATCTCCCTCAATTACGACTACGGCACCAAGATGTCGCTCGAGATGGAACGATGGGATGGGCAGATCAAGCAATACACCGCTACATCCAATGGATCAGCCCACTACAAGCTGTTCGGCGCGAGCCCGGAAGTCATCGAACAGTTGAAAGGTCAGGTCACGGAAGCCTGCCTGTCGTCCCTGCTCAATCAAGTGATTCAGGACTCGCCCTTCTACCTTGCTATCAGCGAGCAACCCCAGGGCATCCCGATTCGTACAGTCTCGGTCGGAGTCCGCCATTCATCCACTCGTACGATCCCCGTATCCCAACCGATCGCTGACTCTTCTCCTCGGTAGCTCCACGCAAAACCGTTCATCACTCTTCAGAGGTCTGGTTCTCTCCTTCCTTACAGTGGTATCATACGGCCTGCACTCAGGAGGAGACCGGCGTGGATCTTGACGCGTTCAGACAGATGGTTACCAAAAACCCAAAGGGCTTCCTCGGCCGTTACGGGCTCGGGAATAAACTCATTCAAGAAGGCGAGAATCTCGAAGAGGCGGTCGAGCATCTGACCGTCGCCACGCAGCTGGACCCGACCCACGTTGCTGCGCACCTGGGCCTCGGGCGAGCCTTAGTTTCTTTGGGACGGAAGGATCAAGCGAAGCCGATCTTGCAAGCCGGCTTCGACGCCGCACGCTCCGGTCGATCCAGCGGAGGCGTTGACTTAGTCCCTGAGATGCAACCGTTGCTAGCCCGCATTATTCACGAGGGTTCGTGACGAAACCGCCGAGACGGCAATCGAGACGGGCGCGCGCAGCCGGGAGAGAGGGAGGCATACGTGCAACAGTATGTTGACCGACCGAGCGGCGAGCCCGCCCGCCGTCAGGCTTGTCGCAGTGGCGTATCGGCAGTTGCAGTAGAAACCTTCGTGAATTATGCGGGCTAGGGACATTGGGATAACGAATCGGGTCGTCACGGTGCAAGGAGTTCCCATGAAGATTGAAGAAGCCAGACAGCGAATCGAATCGGCGATGACGCAGTACGGGGCACAGGCCGGCATGGCAATCGATCTTGTGATTAACGAGGTGCGCTCCGATCTCGGCGCTGCCACGGCCAATGAATTGATCGACGAGTTCGACCTCGAGCTACAGTACAATATCGCGCCGTTAGAGTCGGATCACTCCACCAGCTAGTCATGATCCTAATTCCTGAAGCATCATATTCAAGGTGCTCAAAAATGGCATCGTTCTCACCCACCCAACCCCGGCGCACCAAGACTCACCTTATCCCGAAAAGGCCGCAGGCGAGAAAGCCCCGGAGGCGTACCTAAGGAGGTACGTTGAGGAGGGTTTCGAACCGAGAATGGCGTTGAGGAACTTTTTCAGTACCCTGCTATGCCGCTAATTTGGTGTGCCATCTCCGGACATGGCTACGGTCACGCTGCGCAAGTGGTGCCCGTACTCAATGCACTGGGCGCCCTCGTGCCCGGTCTAACCGCCGTGCTCCGCACCACGGTCCCAGCCTCTTTTTTCCGCGACCGCCTGACGATCCAGTGGGAACTCAGTCCCGCGCAGCAGGACATCGGCTGTATCCAAGACGGCCCCCTCAAGATCGACATCGACGCGACCTGGGCAGCGCACCAGCGCTTCCACGAAACCTGGGAGGCACGCCTGTCTAACGAAGTCGCCGCCATGCAGACGGCATCATCCGCGCTGATTATCGCCGACACACCCTACCTGGCCCTCGAGGCCGGTTCCCGCGCACAGATACCAACCATCGCCTTGGCAAGCTTTACCTGGGACCTCGTGCTCAAGGAGTACTGCCACACATCAGACAATACACACCAGCAGTTGATTCAGTCCATCCGTGGTTCCTATGCGAAAGCCGACATGGCCCTTCGCATCACCCCTGCTCCCAGCATCGATGTCTTCTCCAAAATGATCGATATTGGACCGATAGCCAACCCCACCTCCCCTGAACGAAACCGACTGACCTCAGCTCTCGCTCTGGCACCCAACGAGCGGACCGTCTTGGTGGGATTCGGCGGTATTCCATTGCCATCGCTCCCGCTCGATCAAATGGAACAGCTACACCACTATCACTTCCTCTTCGACGGTCCAGTCCCACCAGGATATTCCCGCATGCATTCCACGAAGACGCTCCCATTCTCCTTTAAAACCCTGCTTGCCTCTGTCGATGTCATCATGACCAAACCTGGGTATGGCAGCATTGTAGAGGCGGTCGCGCTTCAACAGCCAGTCGTGTATGTCCGCCGATACAATTTTGCCGATGAACAGCCGCTGGTCGACTATCTACATCGCTACGGACGCGGCATTGAATTGTCGATCGACGACTTCACGAAAGGCCGCTGGGAACCGGCCTTGCTGCAAGCCTTGACCGCACCACTACCCATGTTGCCTGCACCACCCCCAACCGGCACGGCAGAGGCGGCAGCCTTCATTGCGCAGCGACTCAGAAACTTCGGAACACACATCAACGACCGCACTGACGGCCTTCGCTCGTAAGAAGCCCAGCCCTCATTATTCATGACGATTCGTCGCGAAATCGCTGGGCCGCATCGCGAGACCAGCGCGCGGAGCCGTGAGGACCCGATGCGTACTCATGCAGTACGGTGAGGGTCCGAGGGGCGAGCCCGCTGGCCGCAGGCTCGTCGTAGCAGCGGATCGGCGATTGCAGCAGAAGCGCTCATGAATAATGCGGGCTAGACCCTGCGCCTCCTTATTCGCTTCACCACCATTTTCGTCCGAATCTACGAGAAGATCGCAGGGCTCCTGTTCCGAATTCCACAGCTCTTTACCGGAATCCTCTCAGTGTTGTTGCCCAAAGGAATTGACTAGACTGATCCGCAACCACTACGATGACAGCGACCAGGATGTGGCGGTGCGCCTTCCCGAGACCTGCTACAAATGTGCTTAGACTAACGAGAGATGTGGTCCAACGGTCGGGAAGAGGCAGTACCAACCTCTTTCCAGAATTCGCCCTTCCCCGTCAATCGTACGCGGCCGAAATCCACTCCTGCTTCCCAGGCCTAACTGGCTGCGGAAAAACCATTTCGACAAGGCAGAACTTCGGTGGCCTGCACGTTTGGGCCAAGTGCAGAACACTCCCGCAAGATGCTCAAAAAGGCCAGACTTCTCACCCGCCCGACCCCGGCGCGCCGAGACGCGCGGTTCCGCGGGCAAGGCCGCAGCGAGTGAAGGGCCGAGGAGGTACATACCAAGCTTCGCTTGAACCGCTCGCTTCGATCCATGCGAGCGGATAGTTACTTTGCCTCCAGTAGGTTTAGATCGGTACGTTGAGGATCTGAACGATGCGAGAACGCCGCTGGCGGACTTTTTCAGCGTCTTGCTAAAACACACATCCTTTTGCCCGTTCTGTCCGTAGGATGCTATAGTCGTCGCGGACATGAGGCCATGCCGGCTTTCTCTCATAATTTGCTCGCGTTATGGATAAACCCTCACAACACGCCACCTCGATGATTGATCCAACCTTGCTGGCCCGCGTGGTCAAAGGCGATCAGCAGGCGTTCAGCCAACTCTATGACCATTCGAGCACGCTCTTGTTCACGTTGGCAGTCAGGATTTTGGGAAATCACGAGGAAGCATCGGATCTCTTGCAGGACGTCTATTTGGAAGTCTGGCGGAAGGTCTCCCGCTATGACGTCGGGCGTGGAACCCCAATCGCATGGTTGGTCACCCTCACCAAGAGTCGGGCCATCGACCGGTTACGGGCCAGGGCCGCACGAGGGTATCGGGCCACGAACTCGCCGGAAGCCGGAACCGCCTCGCAGGTGGCCGACCCTGGTCCTAACCCGCTTGAGACGCAGGCCGATCAAGAACTGCGTATTGCGGTCGGGGCCGCTATGGTTGGATTACCCCAGGCTCAGCAACAGGCGATTGAACTCGCATACTACGAAGGACTCTCCCATGCCGAGATCGCCGAGCGGCTGAACCAACCGCTCGGGACCGTCAAGACACGGATCAAACTTGGGATGTCCAAACTCCGAAATGGCCTCCAACAGTGGTGGAACCATGGTGAGCTCCAATGACGCATGAAGAACTCGAAGAATCTGTTCCCTTGTATGCTGCAGGCGCGCTGGATCGGATCGAACGACAGGCGATGGAAGCCCACTTACTCTCCGGCTGCGCCTCCTGTCACAGTGCATTGAAGGACTATCAATCCGTTGCGGCTCTCCTCCCGCTCAGCCTCAGCCCGACGAGGCCTCCACGTTCCCTCAAAGCCACCATTATGGCCGGACGAAACCTCGCACCGCTTCCAGCTGAAACGGCACCGAATGAACCGGCCCGTCCGAGTCTGGAACCGGGAGAATGGATGAACCACCTCTTTCCTCCCGTCGCCCCTGCCCGATCGTCGTCACTCCCCTGGGCCCTTGGCTTGGCCACGCTCCTGATCGTGAGTATTGGCGGATATTTTGCGTGGAGCATGTCGACACAACGTTCCATCGACACATCGAACATTAAGCAGCTCGAAGCATCGATACAGGAAAAGTCAACGATGCTTGCCGATGTGCAACGTGTGGTCGCCAACCAAGCCAAAGCCCTCGACGAATTACGCAACGAACTACAGCAACGCACGAACGAAGCAGCGGAAGCCAAGGAACAGCTGGCCCAGCGTGAAGCTGAACTGGACGAGACTCGTGTTCAACTAAGCCAGCAAGGCGGCGCTCGCACCGTCGGAGCTCCGCAAGACGAATTAGCCACACTCCTTCGAATTCCCAACGTGAAGGCCGTCTCGCTTACCGGATCCGAGATGGCGAAACGGGCCGCGGGATTCCTGCTGTACGATTCGCGCACCCAAAAAATCTGGATCTACACCGTAAACCTACCCGAATCTCCCGCTGGTACGACCTATCAGTTGTGGGCCATTCACGATAAACCCATAAGCATCGGGACCTTTCAGATGGATACCGGAGATACTGCTCACCTATTGGTCAAAAAGGTACTGAGCTTCACGGATGCGAATACCTTTGCCGTCAGCCTTGAGCCCTCAGGCGGCCGCCCACAACCAACCGGCCCAATGTATCTCTTGAGCCGATCCTAGCCCGATCTGTCTAGTTATCTGGTCTATCTGGTTTGTCTAGTTCATCTGTTTGTTTTGTTTATCTGGTTGATTTGGTTCATCTGGTTAGTTTCGTTCAACTATATATCCAGACAGACCAGACAAACCAAATAACGTCTTCTTCTGTTGGCGGTCTTTTCAGCATTCTTCTAACACCCCCCTTCTTTCTCGCCAAACCCCCATGCTAGGATGCCAACTCCGAGCTAACCCGCATTATTCATGAAGGCTTCTACTGCAACTGCGAATATGTCGCTTCGACAAGCCAGGCCGTGGTTTCCTCACGGCCAGGCTGGCGGGCTCGCCCGTCTCGCTTGACGTCTCCGCAGTTTCGTCATGAAGCTTCATGAATAATGCGGGTTAAGGAGACAACAGTGCCAGGAGAAGAGCGCGCACAGGACCTCATGTTTATGCGGGTGGCTCTGGAAGAAGCGGCCAGGGCATCGGCCGTCGGCGAAGTACCGATCGCCGCCTTGATCGTTCAAGCCGGCCAGGTTTTAGCTCAGACACACAATTATCGTGAACTCTGGCAAGACCCCACAGCCCATGCGGAGGTCATTGCAATCCGCAGCGCAGCGACCGCACTGGGTACGTGGCGATTGACCGACACGACCCTCTACGTGACCGTGGAGCCCTGCTCGATGTGTATCGGGGCCATCATCTTAGCGAGGGTGTACCGAGTCGTCTTTGGGGCATGGGATCCGAAAGCCGGCGCCTGCGGATCGGTGTTTAACCTGCCGTCAGAGCCGAAACTAAACCACCAGGTCCTGGTGACCGGTGGAGTCCTCGAACAGGAGAGTCAGGCCCTCATTCAGAAGTTTTTCAAGAAGCTCCGCGAGGTCTCACCTGTGACAAAACCGCTTTCAATTCAATAGAGGCTGGCGAGGCTTTACCGTTCTATTAGGCTGAGGAAAAACTATATCAGCGCGCGAGAACTTTGATGGTCCGTACCTGTGGGACAACAGGAGAACACCGCGCAGGATAATCGAGCGAGACAAGCGAGACTGGAAGGACGGGCGAGACGAGGTGGGAATCCACTCTGTTCACGTCGCGCCTTTCTCGCATGCCTCGCGCTTCACGCGCCACGGTCTGCGGCGCTGGCGGACTTGTTCAGCATCCTGCTAGACCGCACTGCGCGACCCTGTCTACCCTTTGAGCGGCCACCGCCGCTTCCCATCCCTCGCCACAAGAAAGTAGACGAATCCTCCAATTGTCTCGGAGTGGAGAGCCCACGGGGACCAGAACCTCTGCACCAACTCCGTCCGCTCCCAAGAGGATCTCACACTGACTCAACGCCCGAAGTCCAATACCTTGCGCCTTGAGCACCGCCTCTTTCGCGACCCAGTAGCGGAAGAATCTGGCTGCACGCTGTTCCTGAATCAACTGCATGATCGCAGCGTGTTCGGAGGGAGCAAAGTAACGCTCGGAAAGATTCGCAACCACATCATCCGAACGAATTCGTTCGAGATCAACTCCGACCTCTTGCCCCTTTGAGACCGCTATGAGTGCATGGCCTTGCGCATGGGACATATTGAACGTGATCGCGGGCTGACCTGCTAACTCGCTCCTCACGGAAGGCTTACCTGCCTCACTACGATATAGCTCTACCACATCGGGACCGATCCCGAGATACCGGCTGAGCACCGCTCTGAGACCTCCGTGCCCCAGCACGAATTGGACGTGATCCTGCCGGTGGATGAAGCGGGCCGCCCTCCCGCGTTCGTCCTCGCTCAACCAGGAACGGCATTGCTCCACGAAAGACAAGCTTCCGTCCAGCGAGAAGCCCCAGACATGAATGGTCCGATCCTCCATCCAGATCGGCACCGACCAGCCGGCCGTTGCGATCACCTCAATGGACGGAAATGCCATGACCGGTTCACCTGTGCCCGGATTCACCAGTACCCTCCTATTGCAGGATGCTGAACAAGTCCGCCAGCGTCCCAAGTGCGCGGCGGGCGAGATGAGCGGGATGAGCGAGACAGGCGGATATCCGCCCTATCCACGTCCCGCTCGTCTCGCCAGTCCAGCCCGTCTCGCGCGGCTATTGTGCCACAATAGTTTTTTCCGCCATCAACCCCGTTGGATCGCCCATCGTACTTGCTCTTCGAGCGATAAGAAAACCGATTGAAAAATCACACTCCCCGCGGTAAGCTCCCCCGGGGCCGATTGCAGCGACGATATCTCCGCCCCAACCCTACCCTGACGTGGCGCGAGTTCTACCAAGCGGAGAGGTGCGAGAGTGGCCGAATCGGGCAGTCTCGAAAACTGCTGTCCTGGCAACGGGACCGTGGGTTCGATCCCCACCCTCTCCGCCAAACCAAGCTCGCTCGTGCCGACGGTTTCATCATCATGGCCGTCGGATATGCACCACACGAGTCTTTCCTCATTTGCATCCGTTCACACCGTTGGTCTTACAGTACCGTAAGGCCAACGAATCAGGACCTCATTCGCCGTTCATCCGCGCTTTTTCCTTCAACGCTCGCCTGAGCTCGACCATCGCCAAGGTATCTCGTGCGCAGTATCGCAGCAGGGCCTCTTCAATCGTCGCCCGTTCGACCCAATCCGTTTCGACAAAGACCATGCGGTAGTACTGACTGGCGGCATGGCCTCCCTCTTTAATCGCCAAATCATTATAGGCAAGGGAGGGGACCATGGCAGGCAGCACGGACTTGATGGAATAGGACCCGCCGAATGCCGGATGGTAGTAATGGTCTTTGATAATCGGGTGGAGATCCCACAGGCGACGGACGATGAGTGAGAGCGCCGGCTTGAGTGATGGAAACGCAACGGCCAGCCCCTCCAGGATGGACCGTTCGTATGGCGAATAGACGCAGATGCTCCCTCGGTCTCCCAGAGATTCCAATAAGGCTTCGGCGAGAAACTTCCGGGGATCGCTCACATCCTTGTGTAGAAACTCATCATGGCGCAGCTCACCGGTTGCCTGTTCAATATGGTTCGACCACTGAACAGGGAGGGCTTGATAGGGTCTCGTCTCCGAGAACCGAGGCACTGCGAGCATGACCGTTTCAAAATCGAGGTGATGCACAGGATACTGCACGGCATTCAATATAGGACCGAGCTTCGCAGACACCCACTCGATATTGTCCTTCACACGACTTTGGACCGGCGACAGTTTCGTACCGGCTGGAATCTCGTCGATTGTCGTCACCCCCTGTTGAGTCAACTGACTGACCACCTGTTTCGATCCCGGTAAATAATGAATCCACCGCGCCGGCTTGTCTTTGGTGCAATGTTCCCAGAAAGGGCAATCGAAGGGTGTATGGCAATGCTGGTCCGGCTCAATGGCAGGGGGCTCCGTCTGGAGCAACATGCGATTCATCGTAGCCAGCCGCTCGGGCACCGCAGCCCGCCGTTGAGCCACAGCTTCGGACAGATCCTGAATCGAAAATAACTCTGTCAGATCGATCGTCCCATCTCGATACAGATACCCGGTATTGATATGCATGAGACAGACGGAGACGAGCGTCAGCCCTGCGCCAAGTATCACTTCGCTTTGCACGGCAAGATCTTCGAGATGCACGTCTTTCACCTTCGTTGAAGACTTGACCTCGATCAGACGCCAGCCACAGGGCTCTCCCTCCGCGGTGATGACACGCTCTAAAACATCCGCGCGAATCAGCACCCCACCGTGCAAGAACGCCGCTTCGAATATCGCCGGCACCGTGGGGTCCTGAATCAGGGACGCTGTCTGAGCAAGCGCAGCCTCGGTCTGGCGATAACCTGCTGTCACCAAGGCACCACCAGAAAAGCGACTCCGGGCCAACTCCCCGACTTCTGTTCCCATATCAAACATCGCCTGGGTCGCCGCATCCGGCTTGGTCGCAAGAGACGGATGATGGACTTCAAGGTACAGACGCTTGTGACATTGAAGACCGGACAGGAATTTTGACTTTGACAGGCGGGGGGCCTTCGGAAGAGGAAGTGGTGAGAGATCGTTGACTTCAGTCATGGTGAGACGACCCTAAACGGACAGACACACCTTTGTCCACCAGGATGCTGAAAAAGGCCCCCAGCTTCGTTCTCGCTTCACTCAGAGGCTCGACGTACGGAACAGAGTACGACTTCACGTCTTCGCTTGCTGCGGCCTTGCTGGCGGCCTTTTTGAGCATCCTGACACGAGCGACTTTTCCTACATCCTGTTAGGATGGCCGGCCATGACGTCCCGCATCGCACAGATCAGAAAGTCCGTCCTGACCCTTGCCTTACCAGTTACGGTCAGCAGCCTGCTTCAACGCACCGAGGGCATCGCCGCTGTCTTCCTTGTCGGTGGTCTCGGCGCTACATCCATCGCAGCCGTCGGACTTGGCCAGTTACTGGCCTTCATGGCCACCACGCTCGTCTCCGGATTATCGGTGGGTGCAAACGTCATCATCGCCCAACTGTGGGGCGCGCGCCGCACCAAAGACGTCGGAGAAGCCGCCACGCATCTTCTCGGATTGGCAGCCATCGTCTCATGCTCGCTCGTAGTACTTGGATTGTCCGTGAATCGTGTCACCATGGAACTATTGGGCGCGGAGAACGACGTCATCACACTGGCCCTTCCCTACTCGAACTTCATCTTCCTGGTTATTCCCTGCACGATATTCTTGCAGGTCCTTTCATCGATTATGCAAGGCACCGGAGACACCAAAACTCCCATGTATTCCTTGATTGCGGTGAATCTACTATATCTCACAATCGCCTACCCGTTGGTCTACGGACTCTGGGGCTTCCCTGCCTGGGGTATTACCGGAGCAGCCGTGGCTACTGGTATTGCAGAAGGATCCGGAGTGGCCTACCTCCTCTGGACATGCCGAAAGCTCTTCAAGACATCACTCAACATACGACGGGATCTCTTGCGCTCAACCTGGCAAATCGGAGCGTCGGTCTCCGGTGAGCGGATATTTCAACAGGCGGGGATAATCCTCTACACCAAGATCGTCCTGTTGTACGGCACTGTGACCTACGCCGCTCATCAAGTCGGCTTGTCGATCGAATCCTTATCGTTCCTACCGGGCTATGGCTTCGCGATCGCGGCAGCCACGATGGTGGGACAGAGTATCGGCGCGGGGAAATTTGTCAGGGCCAAACTCGAAAACTGGGAGGCGAACCGTCTGGCCAGCATGACCATGGCTGCAATGGGCATCTTCTTTTTCTTCTTCCCCTATATACTCCTGCGCGCCTTTACCAATGACGAAACGGTCGTCGAGCTTGGGACGATGTTCCTGCGCATCGTCGCCATCCTCCAAGTGCCCCTCGCCCTCACCATGGTCCTGGCCGGATCGTTGCGTGGGGCCGGCGACACCCGGTTCATCATGTGGACGACGACGATCGGCATGTGGGGAGTCCGACTCCCCCTCGCGGTCATCGCAGGTCCCTGGCTCGCACTCGATGTGCTCTTCGTGTGGAGCGCCATGATTGCAGATTGGACGGTCCGAATGGTTTTGCTCTTGGTGCGCTATCGATCAGAACGGTGGAAAGCGATTCAGGTCATTCGATAACGTGCATGATAGTCTAGCGAGACTGGCGGAGCGGGTTGATCTGGTACATCTGGTTTGTTTTGTTTACCAGTTAGTCTGGTTCAACCAAACAGACCAAAATAGACAAGAGAAACCAGCCGGATCCTTGGCGGCACGCACTACGGCCTACAGAACTGACACCGACCACTTACAGCTCATTACGTCTTCGAACTTTCGATAGATGGCTCACACCGGAGGCGGTATTTTTTTATTGATTTCATTATTGGCTTGTCAGTATGTTATCGACAAGTGGCCGGGAAGCCGAACGTGTCGGCTACCTTAAGCCTGCCATCGTTTCTACCATAAATAGTAGATACGGTAACTACATCAAAACCATCACATCTGAAAGGAGATCGTTATGAAAACAAAAGCAATTTTCTATCACGCGGGATGCCCAGTGTGTGTCGCAGCCGAGCACAGCGTCGCCAACGCCCTCGATCCGTCGAAATATACCGTGGAAAGCGTCCATCTCGGCACGAACAAGGCTCGGGTGAAAGAGGCGGAAGCAGCCGGTGTCAAGTCAGTCCCGGCCCTCGTGATGAATGGAGCAGCCTTTCACATAAACTTCGGCGCCGGCATCGACGCCTTGAAATAACCGTTTCAGTCTGCTGACTGCACTAATCTCAGGGGGCGTGTCTAACGGCACGCCCTTTTTTTTACCGCCCACACTTCCAAACCACCCATGCGCGACAGGGTAGCGCTTCCGCGCGTCGGCGTGATTCGAGTGGTTATGCACGCTTAATATACTGCTCCGGATTTGATCCAAAATCTTCAAGCACCGCCAATATGCCATCGATGATTTCCTCAAACATGTCCCGGCTTAACACAATCCGCTGTCCACGCGTGAACCACCGCAGGACACTGCAAGTCTCTACCTCGGCCGTTGCCTCACCATGATTGTGAATAATTGCCTGGCGATATCGCCGTATATCCCCAAAAAGCGGAACCTGGATTTGATTTTTCTCTACCGTAAGCGCTTGCGCGAACGATAGTCGATAGCGGTCTTCCCAGTACTGGAAAAGCGCAATTAAGCACACGTGACCAATAAGCCGGAAATTTTCTCCACCAGTACTATTCCGTGCCTTTATCGTCTGGACTGGCACTTGATGAAGATGGCGGAAGCGTTGTGGACTGCCGGCAGGCACAATACGGCCGTAGGAGAACTCGACGCCCCCAAATCCTAGGTGTGCAAAGTCGGGACGCTCTTCTATGAGTTCCTCATGCGAACGTTTGCTTTCATCCTCTATCTGGTCCATATAAAGTCGAACCCGAGAGAAACCTTCGCAAGCATCGAGCAACGTGCCGTAGATACCATCTACAACTTCTCGAAACTCACTGATAGTTTTTGCCAACATTGGCACTTCTCCCCTAGTTATTGAGTAAGCTGACCGCCATATTACGCGAAACCGGTTCGCACATTCCTCTGTGATTTTCGTGTTGGTTCAAAGACTTCTCAGCGATATCCACATAGCAGGATTAGCGTGATATACGGATCGGCATGGTTCCATTATCAGAATGCTGGAAGATGGTCTGTTCGGTCGGTCTGGTCTGTCTCGTCTATTTGGTCTGATTCGATTATTTGCTTGAACCAAACAAACCAGATAGACAAGATAGACCAGATGAACCAGACAGTCTGGGCTTAATGCGGCTTAGCAATTTGTCCTCACTGATGGTCGCGTGTCTGCTCCAGTTCCGATGGTCACCTCGATCCTCGCGACGCCCTTCACGTTGGCGCACAGATCACCGAGACCTGGTGTCACCAACCGGAACGGACCGCCTTTCGAATCAGGCAACGATGCTCCATCAAGTTCATAGACGAGAACCCCGTACTCTCTCGCCTGTTGAAGCGTGAGGCAGGCGGAATAGTTCCTGTCTGAGGCATGAAAGGTGACATGATCCGCCCCGATGGCTAGCGCCGGAATATCGAGCAGACCCTTCACGCGAATTCCTTTACCCTTCATGCCAGGCATCACCGTCGAGATATCGATGTGTTGTTCTGTCGGCAACGCCACAATCGCAGCACGATTAAAAGAGACAGGTTGGACCACCGCGCCGTCGATCCGCACGATACCGGGACCGGTTCGATCCCGCTCGGTGATGGTCTTGATCACCGCCGTCAGCAGGTCGTTCAGTGGCGTTGGAATATTGAATTCACGCCCGAGCTTCGCGACATACCCGTTCAGAAAGTCGATCTCGGTCGGCCGGCCGGCCTTCCAATCGTCATACATCGACGTATGGATATCCCGTATCTCGCTCGTCCAACGGACCACCTTCTCCGCCATGTCGGCGGCTAAGGGCACTTTTACGGTGGCCGCCACTGCCACGACTTCACCCACGATCTGGTGAATCACTCGCAACATCTCGGGATGATCGAGTGCCTTGGCCACTTTGTCGTCGATCATCACGGTCAAGGGATTGAAGACGCAATTCCAACACATCTTCTCCCACTTGTTGCGCCGGATATCGTCGGCCAGCTGACAAGGAATCCCCGCCTGCTTGAACAGATCCGCGATGGCCAACAGACGAGGACTCTGATGCCCCATCAACTCCCCGATCGCCACAGCTCCCTTCTTATAATGGTCGATGACACCGGGTGCCGCGATCTTGGTATAGATATACGCGATACCACCGACGACACAATCCAGTTGAAAGCGCGCCAGGATGCGGTCTTCGGTATCGACCCCATTCTGTAAGGTCAAAATGACGGTCCGATCAGTCAGGACCGGTTCGATTTGGGTCAGCACCTCATCCAGATCGTAGGCTTTGACGGAGAGGATGATCAGGTCCGGCTTCGGGAGAGCTCGCGGATCGGAAGCGGCTGGTGGATGTACGGTGAAGGAGCCATTGGCGCTGCGAATCGTGAGGCCATTCTGCTTCACGGCTGCAAGCGTCTTTGTCCGCAGCAGGAAAGCTACAGAAAGATTCGCTTTCGCTAAATGCGCGCCGAAGTACCCACCGACTGATCCAGCTCCCACCATGAGAATCTGTTTCATCATGCTTCTCAGAAGAATAATGCTCGCGTACTATACCACGCAGATTCGTCGGCTCGAAATGCGGTACAATTCGGACATTCGACAATGGCCACCGACGATCAGATCCTCCTCGCCCGCACGCGCCTCGCCTCCGCTCGAAACGTGACCGTCCTTACAGGAGCTGGAATCTCTGCGGATAGCGGCGTGCCGACCTTTCGCGGGGCTGACGGCTTGTGGCGCCACTTTAGCGCAGAAGATCTTGCGACCCCGGAAGCCTTTGCGCGTAACCCACGATTAGTCTGGGAATGGTATAACTGGCGGCGTGAATTGATTGCCACGAAAGCACCAAATCCTGCCCACAACACGCTCGTGGAGCTTGAACACCGATGGGCCGATCGAATGTGGCTGATCACGCAAAATGTCGATGGACTCCATCGAACCGCCGGATCACAGCGCCTCTCCGAAATTCACGGCAACATCTGGAAGGTTCGCTGTACGGGCTGTGGCGTCATCTCGGAAAACCGAGAGATCCCTCTTTCCATCTTGCCGACATGCGGACTGTGCCATGCACTACTCCGGCCTCATATCGTCTGGTTTGGAGAATCGCTCTGGGAGGAAGACCTGCGCCGCTGCGACGAGGCCCTGCGGGCCTGCAACCTCCTCCTTGTGATCGGCACATCGGGAGTTGTCTATCCCGCTGCCGGCTTTGCATCGATAGCGAAGGAGGTCGGCGCCCTGGTCATCGAGATCAATCTCGATAGCACCCCGCAGTCAAACCTGGTTGACCTTTCGCTGCATGGCCGCGCGAAAGATCTGGTTCCACTACTCCTCTAGCCCGGTCTGTCTGGTTCATCTGGTTTGTTTTGTTTATCTGCTTGATTTGGTTCATTTGGTTAGTTTCGGTCAACCACAAAACCAGACAAACCAGATAGACCAGACAAACTAAACAACGAACTTCTTGTGGTGGCGGATTTTTTCAGCATCCTACTAGCGGAAGAAGTTCCTCCAACGTCCTAATCACAATCCCGCCCGACGCCTGGACGCGCCCTGCTCGATCCAGCAACACGCCGGTCAGCCCGGCCTTCGTGGCACCCTCCACATCGTCTCGGACACTGTCACCCACATGCATCGCTTCGTCCGGATCAATCGCATGTTTCTCAAGGGCAATCTCGAAAATCTTCGGCGCGGGCTTGGCGGCCCTTGCCAGGCTTGAAATCGTCACAGAATCGAAGAGCCGTTCGATCCCGAGTCCCCGCATCACAGGAAAGAGCCGGGAGTCGAAGTTGGACACGATCCCCAACTCGAACCCCTCTTCACGCAACCTGGTCAGCACGGCATGGGTTTCAGGAAACAATACCCAGGAGCGAGGATCTCCAAACACCTGGAAGACCTGCTCGAAAAATTCATCAAACCGCTCGAACATCCCGACGCGGTAAAACACGCTGTGTACGATGTCGAACCACCAGAGCCGTTCACATTGCTTCAACTTGATTGGATCCGTTGCGGCAAAGATCGGCGGCGGCGCGTCGTGAAAGGCGCGCTGAAAGGCTTGCGTAATCGATGCCTGCGAGTCGGGAGTCTGCCGAAACCCGTGCTGAACTGCATAGGTTAGGTAGATGTCTGCCACCGATCCATTAGTATGAAATAACGTCTCAGCTGCATCAAAAAAAATGACGTGGATTGGGGTCTTCATTGGTCGTACAAATCTTACATATGGCAAATTGTAGTCAGTTCAAAAATCTTAAGTCAAAACACGCACCTATCGTGCGATTTCTTGACAAAGGATACCCCCACTGCTAGCTTCGATATAGTTCAATAACATTGGAGGGTTAGGTGGCGTCAACCATTTTTGTCGTCGACAGTAGCCCCGCCGTCCGCCGGCTGGTCGAGCAAATCTCGAAACCGGAAGGGTGTGATGTCGTGGGATTCCAGGATGGCCCCTCAGCCTTGGAAGCGGCACGCCGGATGAGCCCGAATCTCATCATCGCAGATTATCACTTGGAGAACATGACCTTTTCGGGGTTCTGTAAAGAAGTCCACAAGCTGGATAACCTGGCAGAAACCTATATTGTCTCCCTGACCAGCCCTTCGGATCGTGTGGATGAAACCCACTTGCGTTCACTGGGCGTGAAGGCGTTTCTTTACAAACCATTTCAATCAGAGAACCTCATCGAGTTGATCAAGGATCTGGAAGCACAGCAGGCAGCCAGTACGAACGGATCAAAGAAGAAATCTCGCTCCTGGCCTCCTGTCTCGAGCGCGACGGACTCCGACGATAGTGATGCCTTCAACGTTGGCAGCCTGACTGGGGAAGAAGAAGATGAACAGGCGATCGCACCCCACCCCCAACCGAAAGACTCCCCCGTCACCACCGCCACAGCAGCGCGGGCCTCGACAGCCGAACCAGAAGAAGCGATGAAGGGCCTCTTCGGTCAACTCCTTCAGTCCATGTCAGAACGGACGGAAAAAAAGATTGTCGACCTGCTTCCCCGGATGGTGGAGAAAGAGCTTGGAACCCTCGTGGCCAAAGCCGTGGAAACTGAGGTAGGCACACATATAGGTGTGTCCCTCTCGGAAGAGCGGCTGACTCAGCTGATTGAACCGTTGCTCATGACGGCACTCCCGAAGGTTCTGACACGGGAAATGTCCCTCCTCGAACCCATCATTCGACACAGTGTCTTCGAAATCGCAAGCCCCCTGATCAAAGAGCGTATCGATCAATTCGTTCGCGAAGAGATCAATGCCGTTCGCACCGCACTGTCCGATATGGTTCGTGAACAACTGGGATCGCTTGAGGGACTCGTCAAGGAAGAGATCCAACAGGCTGCCGCCAAACAAACCGCAGGAATGGCAGAAGCACTCGTCCAGACAGCGGCCCGAGAGCAGGTCGAACAGGCTGTTCTGCGTCTCGTACCAGACCTGGCTGAAGAACAGATCAAAGCAGAGATCATACGCCTCACACAAGCTGCGTAGGACTCTCGCCTCGGCTCCACCTTACCCCTTCTTGCTCTTTTTACCCTTACTCCGTCCGGCTGTCACCAGTGCCTTCACACGCGCGACATTCTTTCGATGCTTCTTTCTCGTCTTGCGGTCTTTTTCACGCCCTGTGGCCATAGTCTCTCCAAATTGTAAAAAGTTGAAGCGGAACGAATCCCTCGTCCTCGCGTTGTGCGAATCTGTATAACACACGGCTCCGTACCCCTCAAGCCATGTATGTCCCCCACTTCGCCTTGAGAGGCTACCACCCGCATGCTAAGATGCGCCACACTTCAAGCAGGATGCTGAAAACGTCCGCCAGCATCTCAAGCGCGCGACAGGCGAGACGAGCGGGATGAGCGAGACAAGGCGGATATCCGCTCTATCCACATCCCGCCTTTCTCGCCCGTCCCGCCAGTCGCGCTCGGCTATCCTTAGGACACCCTGACTAAATGAGCACACCCCAACTCGACAAAACCTACGATCCCAAGGCAGTCGAAGCACGTTGGTCTCAGGTCTGGAACCAGCAAGGCTATTTCCACGCCTCGCCGACCCATCCAGGCCAACCGTACTGCATCGTGATTCCCCCACCCAATGTCACAGGCTCACTCCATGTCGGCCACGCGCTGAATCATTCGATACAAGACATCCTGATACGCTGGCGACGCATGCAGGGCCACAACGTTCTCTGGCTGCCCGGCACCGATCATGCCGGGATTGCCACACAGAACGTCGTGGAAAAACAGCTCATGGCCGAAGGCACTTCTCGGGAGTCCCTTGGACGCGAACGCTTCATTGAGCGGATCTGGCAATGGAAAACGACCTTCGGAAACACGATCGTCAGCCAACAGAAACAACTTGGAGAATCCTGCGACTGGGATCGTCTGCGATTCACGATGGACGAGGGACTATCGAAAGCCGTGGTCGAAGTGTTCGTTCGGCTTTACGAGGACGGGTTAATCTACCGAGGCGAACGGCTTATCAACTGGTGCCCGCGTTGCCTGACAGCCTTGTCCGATATCGAAGTCGAGCATGAAGAGATCAAAGGGAAACTGTATTCCATAGACTATCCGCTCGAACAGGATCCAACGATTCGTCTCACCGTAGCCACGACCAGACCTGAAACGATGCTGGGCGACACCGCCGTGGCCGTCCACCCTGAGGATCCCCGTTATAACGAGTTGATTGGCAAACACGTGCGTCTGCCTCTAACCAGTCGAACTATCCCGATAGTCGGCGATGCGATTCTGGTCGATCGCGAATTCGGGACCGGAGCAGTGAAGATCACCCCGGCTCATGACTTTAATGACTTTGAGGCGGGTGAGAGACATAACCTTCCAAGGATCAAAATCTTTGACGATCATGCACGCATGGATTCGGGTGGATTGACTGAAGCAACAGTGGACCAGGGCCTCATGGGAAAGATCCTCCTACGTCCTGCACGCGACGCTCGCGCAATCATCATAGAAACCCTCCAGCAAGCCGGCCTTCTTCTCAAAATCGAAGACCATAAGATGTCTCTGGGGAAATGCTATCGCTGTAAGACTGTGGTCGAGCCATATCTGTCACCTCAATGGTTCGTCAAGATCAAACCGCTTGCCGAACCAGCAATCAAAGCAGTTGAAGATGGGCGCATTCGGATTGTTCCTGAAGCGTGGACCAATAACTACTTGGGCTGGATGCGGGACATTAAAGATTGGTGCATCTCACGACAAATCTGGTGGGGTCATCAGATTCCCGCATGGTACTGCCGGACATGCAATGACACGGTGCTGATATCAACCAAACCGGATGGTACTTGGATCATTCCCCGTGAGGCTCGGCCAATCGTCGCAAAGACTCAACCCCAGCTCTGCCCGGTGTGTGGGGGCAAGGATTTCATTCGCGACCCCGACGTGCTTGACACCTGGTTTTCTTCTGCTCTCTGGCCCTTCTCCACGCTAGGATGGCCTGAACATACTCCCGAGCTGAAGACCTACTACCCGACCTCGACGCTCGTCACCGGGCTCGACATTCTGTTCTTTTGGGTGGCCAGGATGATCATGATGGGCCTGAAATTCATGGGCGATGTCCCCTTCCGCGACGTCTACATTCATGCTTTGGTCCGCGATGCCGAAGGGCAGAAAATGAGCAAATCGAAAGGCAACGTCATCGATCCGCTCCATGTGATGGAGCAGTTCGGCACCGACGCACTCCGCTTTACGCTCGCATCGATGGCCTCACCGGGACGCGACATCAAACTCGCGGAGGAACGAATCGAAGGCTACCGCAACTTTGCGAACAAGATCTGGAACGCCGCGCGATTCGCTCACATGTACCTTGCCGGCGTTGAGGAGTCACGGCCTCCGATCGATCGGTCCTTTCCCGGTCTATGGATACGAAGCAGGCTGAACAATACCATCCAGATCGTGATTATGGAGCTAGAAACCTATCGGTTTGATCGAGCGACTAATGCTCTCTACCAATTCTTCTGGCATGAGTACTGCGATTGGTACCTTGAATTAATCAAACCTGTTCTCCAGGACACAATGCATCCTCAAGGTTCTGCAACTCGACGAATGCTCCAGGAGACTCTGGAGGTGTTTTTGCGACTTCTTCATCCTTTCATGCCCTTTATTTCCGAAGAAATATGGCAAACCTTACCTCATAATGGTGAGACCATTGTCACTCAACCATATCCGCTCACTCAAACAGACTGGCATGACCCGTCTGCAGAAGAAACATTTCATCTCTTTGAGCAGAACATTGGTCTGTTCAGAACCGCCCGTGTCCTGCTGAACTTTCCGCCGGGAAAAGAGGTACGCTTCTTTGTCACACATGAGGACCCTGCGGCGATTGTAAGACTAGCAACACTCGAACAGGATCTCGTACATCTCGGACGAGGACGGATCTCGCTCGTTCCAATCTCCCGGTGGCCAACATCAAATGTTCTCCGCCTCGTCACAGGCGGCGTCACAGTGGGCGTATCCGTCGAGGGTGACGTGGACCTCAACAAAGCGCTTGACCGCCTCGTGAAACAGATCGCAGAGACCGACAAGGAATCCCAGCGGCTCGAGGGCAAGCTGAAAAATACAGACTTTGTGTCGAAAGCTCCGCCAGAAGTGATCACAGACCATCAGGACCGTCTCCGCGCACTCTCACGTGATCGCACCATGTTGACCAGCAGCGAACAGCAGCTGCGCGCGATGCTGGGAGTCTAAGCATGAAGGCGCTGCCGGCTGTTCACATCCGACGTGCAGTCCGGATGGGACTCGAAGAAGACCTCGCCCAAGGCGACATCACGACAACGGCACTCTTTTCCGAACCTACCCCTGCCCGCGCCAAGATCATTGCCCAACAACCCCTCGTCGTTGCAGGGATGGCAGCGGCCATTCAAACATTCATCGCGGTGGATGTATCCCTCAAGCTTACTCCATCCCGACGAGATGGATCGCATGCCAAAAATGGGGATGTACTATTGCGGATCGAAGGCGATGGACGGTCCATCTTAATGGCTGAACGAGTCGCCCTGAACTTCCTCCAACATCTCTCCGGGATCGCCACCCTGACCAGTCGCTTCTGCCACGCCGTTCATGGCTATTCGGTCGACATTATGGATACAAGAAAGACTCTCCCCGGGTGGAGAGCTCTTCAGAAATGGGCTGTGTTACTTGGCGGGGGAACGAATCACCGTGTTTCACTCGGCGATGGCATCATAATCAAGGACAATCATCTGGCCCTGATGAAAAACAAGAAACCAGCTGTCCTTACAGCCTGCCGGTTAGCGCAAGCAATGGCCTCCAAAGACAAGCCCGTAATTGTCGAAGTGGAATCGTTATCGGAAGTTCACGACGCCCTTCATGGCAAGGCCGACGTCATTCTCCTGGACAATATGACTCCCGCCGCAGTGAAGCAAGCGGTGAAACTCATCGACGGCCGCGCGCTAGTGGAAGTCTCGGGAGGCATCACCTTGAAGAACGTACGAGCAATGGCGGCGGCTGGCCCAGACCGCATCTCCATCGGAGCCCTCACCCATTCAGCCCCGGCTGCGACGCTTGGCTTGGTACTCGAACCACGCCGCCGGCCTAGCAGGTAGCAGAAAAATTAGTTTGA
The DNA here is from genome assembly GCA_036004925.1 of Nitrospiraceae bacterium. Taxonomy (GTDB): domain Bacteria; phylum Nitrospirota; class Nitrospiria; order Nitrospirales; family Nitrospiraceae; genus Palsa-1315. The sequence continues at coordinate 39,683 of DASYRC010000023.1, forward strand.
CACGCGAGAACTTTGAGAATCCCCACATGTGCTACAACAACAAAACTCTCCCGCAGGATGCTCAAAAAGAGCAGACTTCTCACCCGCCCAACCCTGACGCGCCGAGACGCGCCTTGTCCCAAGCAAGGCCGCAGCGAGTGAAGGGCCGACGCGTACCCTCTGGGGCGCACGGTGCGACGAATGAGGAGCACCAAGTCTGTGCACGCCGCCGAGTGGTGAGGCGGCCGGGTCCCCGTGGAGGGTCTGGACGATGCAAGAACGTTGCTGGCGGACTTTTTCAGCATCCTGTTATGTAACTCGTGCAACCCTCGCCACCACTTACCAGAGACACGATCCACAGCACCCTGTCGACCACGTGGGTGGGGCGTCGCATCGAACTGTTCGATTGCCTCCCTTCAACGAGCCGGGAGGCCGTTCAGCTCGCACAGGCAGAAGTGGAACATGGCACTGTCGTCGTCGCCGATAGCCAGACAGCCGGACGCGGACGTCTCTCCAGAACCTGGTTTTCCCCGCCCGGTGCTAATCTCTACTGTTCCATCATTCTCAGAGCAACACGCCCACCGGAGCGCCTCACGGAATGGCTCTCCTGGTTGCCCCTGATCTCTGCGCTGGCCGTAGCCGAAGCGATCGAACAGGTCTCGTCCATCCACGTCTCCGTGAAATGGCCCAACGATCTCCTGATCTCGGAACGAAAAGTCGGCGGAATCCTCTGTGAAAGCGGCACAGGAAAGCGATCAGACCCTTTCCAGATCATCGGAATCGGTATCAACGTCAACGTTGACCACAATGACTGGCCAGCTGACCTTCGCGACTCAGCCACGTCGATATGGCAGGAACGGAGGATCGTCGTCGACCGCAATAGACTGCTCGCGCAGCTGCTCCTCGAACTCGAACAGTGCCTCGATGAATTGGATATTCACGGAACAAATCAGCTCGCCTTGGCCTATTACCAACGATGCTCAACCATCGGTCATACGATACGAGCGACGTTGGGCAATGGAGACACAGTCGTGGGGCTTGCCGAGGGAGTCGGCCAGGACGGATCCTTGCTCGTGCGGCCGCAGGCGACTCAACCTGGATCGGAATCGCCAGAGGTCGTCCACTTGCGCGTAGCCGACATCATCCACGTGAGAATCTAGCAGCCTGCTGGCCAAACCACCCAACCGAAACGTACAATAGGCCCCATGCTTCTCGTCGTTGATATCGGCAACACCAACATTGTCTGGGGCGTCTATGACGACTACACCCTGGCGGCCCATTGGCGATTGGCCACGGACGTGAAAAAAACCTCGGACGAGTACGGTATCCTCTTTGCCAATCTCCTCACGGCAGCAGGGATTCCCTCTCATCGTCTCTCCGGCGCCATCATCTCCAGCGTCGTGCCTGCGCTGACCGGGACTGTCGAAGAGATGCTCGAACAATATTTTCATCAGCATCCCTTGATCGTCACCTCGGATACGGACACGGGGCTCACACTCCGTTATGCCAACCCAAAAGAAATTGGCAGCGACCGGCTGGTGAATGCCGCAGCCGCCTATCATAAATATCGCCGCGATCTCATCGTTGTCGATTTCGGCACCGCCACGACCTTTTGCGCCATCACGGCGGAAGGTCACTACCTCGGAGGCGTCATCGCCCCCGGCCTCGGGATCTCGGCTGAGGCCCTGTTCGCACGTGCCGCCAAACTGGCCAAGGTGGAATTTATCCGTCCTAAGACCGTGATCGGCACCGACACAGCCGGCAGCATTCAAGCCGGCCTGTTATTTGGATATGCAGGACTGGTCGATACCGTCGTCCGGCGAATGGAAGAAGAACTCGGACGCTCCGTCTATGTCATCGGCACCGGAGGACTCAGTTCCATCCTGGCAGCAGAAACCACTTCCATTCAAAAAATTGAACCGCTCTTGACGTTAGAAGGTCTTGAGCTTCTCTACCGACGAGCCCAGGGTAGCCCCCCTCCTACCATGCAGGTCTGAAGGCCGTCGTTCCCTGCACAAGTAATTAATTTTTCTGGCCCGGTTGACTTTATTGGCCCTGTGGCTATCTCCTGACCGACAAGGAGTCTTTCATGACTGAGGATCACCAGAACGCGAATACAATCGAGAACTTGGATACTCCATCGCCCGGCGATTGTCCCGCCACGGAAGACACGGGCCTGGTTGAGGAGCTTCAGCTGGCTCTCGCGGAAAAGACCGAAAAATTCAACGAACTCAACGACAAGTATCTGCGACTCGCCGCTGAGTTCGACAACTTCAAGCGCTTGGCTCAGCGGGACCAGCGCGATCTGATCCGATTCGGCAATGAACAATTGCTGAAGGAACTCTTGCCGGTCGTCGATAATCTGGAGCGGGCCGTCAAGGCCTCACGCAAGGGAGGGAGCAGCGACGTCCTCATCCAGGGCGTGGACCTCACCCTCAAGCAGTTGACGGGAGCCTTGACGAGATTTCATGTACTACCCGTCGAGACGGTCGGCCAGCCGTTCGATCCCGCCACGCATCAAGCCGTCGCCTCTGTCGCCTCCGAGAAGGTTCCGGAGCAGCATGTGGTCGACGAGTTTCAACGAGGATACCGCCTGCACGATCGTACTTTGCGGGCAGCCATGGTGAGCGTGTCGACCGGCCAGGCACAGGACGGCGAACCAGGAACAGACGAGACGATCGGTTCATCGTAACACCATCGTAAGAAAACAGACCGAGTAGGAAGGAGCAGTCACATGGGCAAAGTGATCGGCATCGACCTTGGAACCACGAACTCATGCGTTTCCATCATGAGCGGCGGCGAACCAGTTGTGATCGCCAACGCAGAAGGGGCCCGCACGACACCGTCCGTCGTCGCCATCACAGAGAAGGGCGAGCGCCTCGTTGGACAGATTGCGAAACGCCAAGCGATTACCAATCCGGAGAACACGATTTTCTCCGTGAAGCGCCTGATGGGCCGCAAATTCCGCAGCCGGCAAGTCGACGACGCTGCCAAACGCCTTCCCTATAAGGTGACCGAAGGGGACAATGGCGATGCATACGTCGAATTGCGCGGCAAACGCTACAGCCCACCGGAAATCTCCGCCATGATTCTGCAGAAGATGCGGCAGACGGCGGAGGACTATCTCGGCGAAAAAGTCACCGAAGCGGTCATCACCGTCCCAGCCTACTTCGACGATAGCCAGCGCCAAGCGACCAAAGACGCGGGCCAGATCGCAGGCTTGACCGTCCTCCGGATCATTAACGAACCGACAGCCGCGTCCCTCGCCTATGGCCTGGACAAGAAGAAGGACGAACGGATCGTCGTCTATGACCTGGGTGGCGGTACGTTCGACGTGTCTGTCCTTGAAATCGGCGACGGCGTCTTCGAGGTCAAGTCGACCAACGGCGATACCTATCTCGGCGGCGACGACTTCGACCAGCGCGTCATGGACTGGTTGGTCGATGAGTTCAAGAAGGATCAAGGCATCGACCTTCGGAAGGATCGGATGGCCCTCCAACGACTGAAAGAGGCGGCGGAACGCGCCAAGATCGAACTCTCGTCTTCACAGGACACTGAAATCAATCTGCCCTTTGTCACCGCAGACGCCAGCGGACCGAAACACATGGTCGTGAAACTGACCCGCGCGAAACTTGAACAGTTGGTCGACGACCTGATTAAACGATCGATCGAGCCCTGCAAGAAGGCACTCTCCGACGCCAGCGTATCCACAGGCGACATCAAGGAAGTCGTCCTCGTCGGCGGCATGACCCGCATGCCGAAAGTCATTCAGGCGGTCAAAGAGTTCTTCGGAAAAGAACCGCACCGGGGTGTGAATCCGGACGAAGTGGTTGCAATCGGCGCCGCCATTCAAGGCGGCGTGCTCAAGGGCGACGTGAAGGACGTGCTGCTCCTCGACGTGACGCCCCTCTCCCTGGGCATCGAAACCCTCGGCGGTGTCTTTACGAAGTTGATCGAGCGGAACACGACCGTCCCGACGAAAAAGAGCCAGGTCTTCTCGACGGCTGCCGACAATCAGACGGCGGTGACCATTCGAGTCTTCCAAGGCGAACGCGAGATGGCAAACGATAACAAGCTCCTCGGCCAGTTCGACTTGGTCGGTATTCCTCCCGCGCCCCGCGGGATGCCACAAGTCGAAGTGACGTTCGACATCGACGCCAATGGCATCGTCCATGTCTCGGCCAAAGACTTGGCGACACAAAAGGAACAGTCCATCAAGATCACGGCGTCCAGCGGCTTGAGCAAGGAAGAAGTCGAAAAGCTGGTGAAGGATGCGCAGGCCCATACCGACGAAGATAAGAAGCGGCGGAAGACCGCCGAAGCCAAAAACCAAGCCGACACCCTGATCTACCAAACGGAAAAGAATCTCAGCGAGCACGGCGACAAGATCGCTGCAGAAGACAAGACCAAGATCGAGGAAGCGGTGGCCGCACTGAAGAAAGCGATGGAGGGAACGGACCCTGGAGCGATCGAGTCTGCCACCCAAATATTGACGACCGCGTCTCACAAGTTGGCTGAGGAAATGTATAAGAAGGCTTCGGCATCGGCTGCAGCCGGCACCGGCGCCGACGCTGGGGGCGGCACAGGAACCGGCGAGACCAAGACGGATGAAAAGGTCGTCGATGCAGAATTCGAAGAAGTAGACAAAGACAAAAAGTAAGTTAGAATACCATCAGTGAGACCGAGCTTCGTGGATCCAGGGAGCTCGGTCTTACTGCAATGCCACCCAGAGAGACGGCGTCCGTGGCCAAGCCCAACTACTACGAAACCTTAGGCGTCGACCGAACCGCTTCCGACGAAGAGCTCAAGAAGGCCTATCGGAAGATGGCCCGCCAACACCATCCCGACCTCCAGACGGGAGAAGCCCAGAAGAAAGCGTCAGAAGAAAAATTCAAAGAGGTCAATGAAGCCTATGAGACACTGAGCGACCAGGAAAAACGCAAGCGCTACGACATGTTCGGTCACGCCGGAGCTCAACAAGGTGGCCGTCCGGATGGATTCGGATTCGGCGGAAACGGCTTCGGCGACGCCTTCAACGACATCTTCGAGGACTTTTTCGGGGGCCAGCGAGGCGGCAATCGGGCGGAGCGCGGCAATGACCTCCAATACAATCTTGAACTGACCTTCGAAGAAGCCGTCTACGGCAAAGAGGCCAAACTCAAAATCCCGCGCTGGGAAGTATGCACCGACTGCAAAGGGAGCGGCGCCAAAAGCGCGGCATCGATCAAGACCTGCCCCAGTTGCAAAGGGGCCGGGCAAATGCGGTTCCAGCAAGGGTTCTTCAGCATCACCCGTCCCTGCGGCCAATGCGAAGGGGCGGGGCGAATCGTCACAGAACCCTGTGCTACCTGCCAAGGCCGTCAACGCACCTATCGAGAGCGGACCATCGCCGTACACATCCCGGCCGGCATCGAGTCAGGCATGCGACTGCGCCTCTCGAACGAAGGAGAGCACGGAGTCAACGCAGGCCCGCCAGGCGATCTCTATGTGGCGATTACCGTCAAGCCGCACCCGATCTTCCAGCGCCAAGGGCACGATATCCTCTGTGACGTCCCGATTAATTTTGTCACAGCTGTACTCGGAGGTAAGATCGAGGTCCCCACGCTGAAAGGCAATACGGTCATCAAGATTCCTGCCGGTACGCAGCAGGATAAGACTCTGCGCATTAAAGGCCTGGGCATTCCCAGTCTCAAGAACCAGAGCACCGGCGACCAATTATTTGTCATCAAAATTCAGATTCCAACCAAACTGACCGCTCGTCAGAAAGAATTGCTCAAAGAATTTGGCAAAGAGAGCGGCATGTCGATGGAAGAGGACAGCGACGGCTTCTTCGACAAGATGAAGACCTTCTTCGAATAGCGCCGGCGGTCATCGTCTAGGAGTCTGTCCGAGTAATCCTTCGTCGCGAGGCAAAGGAGCTGCGGGTAGATGCGAGGCCGCAGGCTCGAAAAAACCGGAGGCGTATTCATTGGAATACGTCGAGGATTTTTTCGAGCCGAGAACGACGCAGATGCTTGCAGATCGTTTGCCGCAGTAGAATGGCATTACTCGGACAGACTCCTCGACACCCGCACTATGTCCACGTTCTTCGTCGACCCTGGCGCCATCACTCCCCCCACGATCCGCATAACCGGCGACCTCCTTCATCATCTTCGCGATAGTCTTCGCTTGCACCCAGGAGACTCCCTCACCCTGAACGACGGGTGCGGAACCCGCTATCGCGTGGAAGTGACCCACGTCACCTCACAGATCATCGACAGCCACATCGTCGATCACCAAACCGAGCCGGTGCGCAAGGCCTCACCGATCGTGCTCGGACAGGCCCTGATCAAAGGCGACAAGATGGACTGGGTCATTCAGAAGGCCACAGAACTCGGAATCGCTACCATCGTGCCCATTTACAGCACACACAGCGTCATCAAGCCCAACCCGGGACGCCTGGAACATCAACGATCCAGATGGGAGCGCATTGCGCGGGACGCGGCACAACAGTCGGAACGATGGACCCTTCCCGCTATCGCAGACCCGGTAGATTTCACAGAGATCTGCCGGCGATATGCCTCGGCGCCTCTGAAGGGCATGCTCGTGGAACGCTCCGCCGGCCCTTCGGTCGGCACCATGCCGTTGCCACCGGACCGTCAACATCCGATTGTCTTGTTGATAGGACCGGAAGGGGGATGGACACTAGACGAGCAGCGCCTTGCACAGGAGCAGGACTTCCTCCCTCTCACCCTCGGAGCACGTATCTTGCGGGCCGAGACCGCAGCGATCGCAGCGCTCAGCATTCTCCAATCAAGACTCGATGAAATGAAGGACTAGCAGACTGCGGAAAAACTATTTTGGCAGGCTAGAATTTCGATGGTCCACACTTGTGGGACAAGCCCGGTCTATCTAGTTGTCCGATCCATCTGGTTAGTCTAATCCAACCAAATCAAACCAGACAGACCGAACAGACCAAATGAACTAGACAGGCTGGCAGACTTTTTCAGCATCCAGCGTCTTCAACCGCCTGTCAGCGGCCTATAGTCAGATGAACGATCGTGCCCTTTTCTCCGCTGGCCCAGCCCTGTGTTCCATCAGGAAACGAGAGACCGAACAGCGAGACCTTCGCGATCTCACCCTGCTCTATCCAGGTAAATCCACTATCGGTAGTCCGATAGACCATGCCCCGTTCCCCCGCAATCCATCCGGTCTGAGGGTCGGTAAAGCGCACTCGCAAGAGGTCGGTTAGCTTCGTACAGGTGCGGGTGCAGGGTAACGTGCGATCGATCCATTGATGGCCGCCATTCGTCGTTTGAAAGAGAGCGCCGGCGTTCCCGACAGCCCACCCGGTTGACGTATCAGAAAAATATACATCGAACAGCGTGACAGCTCCCTGCGTCTCTTGCGGGGTCCAGGTGATCCCGCCATCGTCCGTCACCAAGACAGTCCCCACCGCCCCAACCACCGTCCCATGCTGCGCGGTGAGAAATTGAATGCCGTAGAGGGCTGCGCTCGTCTTGCTCGCCTGATCAACCCAATGGATCCCGCCGTCCTTCGTATGTAGAATGGTTCCGTTGCCACCGACCACCCACCCCTCGCTTGACGACACAAACGAGAGACCGTAGAGTGCCACCTGGGTATCAACGAGTTGCGTATTCCAGGTATTTCCTCCATCTAGGCTCTGGCGAATCGTCCCATTGGCTCCGACGGCCCATCCCTGCTTCTCATCGAGAAAGAAAACGTCCGAGAGGCTCGCTGTGGTGCCGCTGACAACCTTCTTCCACTTCTTCCCGCCATCGACCGTCTTCAGAATGGTGCCGCCAGACCCTACTGCCCAGCCTAGCTGAGGCGTATGAAAATAGACCCCCATCAGGATAGCTTCCGTATGGCTCACTTGAGGGGTGATCGTAAGAGGAGGGTCAGCAGTCCACGAGGGAAACCCGTACAACAGCGTCGCCAGCACCACGACCACAAGGCATCCAGCACGTGACAGAGAGGAAATCCGCCATGATCCGGGGAGTCCGTATCTCACTGGTTCGTGTCGGCGTCAGGCCGGTTCTTATTGAAGTAGCCCGGATCGGGCATGCCCTTGGCTATAATAGTGAAGGTGCCCACTTCCAACGTCAGCCACTTCTTCGGAGTACAACAGGTATCGTCGGGCAGGACATCCCAGGAACCTCGCCGCACGATCAGCGGACCAGTGGAGAGGTCGTTGAAGAACTCATTGCGCTTCCCCACTCCATAGAGATTCCGATGAGGAACTCGCACGACGATCTCCGTATCAGTCCAGGACATCACCTGCGCCGCAACGTTGCTGAACAGCACTTCCGTGCGCGAAACGTTCTCGCCCAACTCGATATCATCTCGTCGCTTGTATGCCCCCTGGTTGAGGCCCAAATCGGCATGCTCGGCTGTTTTTAAAAAAGAGCCGAACCCCGACCCTTTAATAGTAATCAGCTCATCGAGTCCGCCTGATTGCGGGCTGAAGGAGTCGATCTTTGGGGTCACGAGCGTAAAAACCCCCGCCTCAGTCTTTAGGGTCTCCTTCGTCGCACAACAGGAGCCGTCGGAGTTGGGTTTCGTCGCGCCTCGATACATCACGACCGGCCCGCTCTTCGCACTGAAGGGCACCCACACATCGATGCGATCGTCTTGCCAGCGATAGATGACGGCGCGGACTCCACCGATATCGACTCGATTCTCTCCCGTATTGAAATCGGTAAAGGCGTAGGGGGTCGCTCCACTTTCCGAATAGAATCCGAAATGTTCTCCGCTGATTCTGAGTAGAGTGCCGATTGGAGCGGCCGGAGGGGTCATTGCAGTCACCTTTGGCACGTGAACCGTAAAGGTCCCGACCGTTCGCTCACGCCCCTGTATAGTCAGAACGATTGGTCCAGTCTCCGCATCCATCGGGAGATGCACGACAATAGCGTTATCGGACCACTGGGCAAGGACTGCGAGATGCCCGCCGAACGTCACCTTGTCACCGGCTCCCTTGGCGGCGCCAAAACCCTGGCCGAAAAAGACCACTTTGGTCCCGACCGGCCCACTGATAGGATCGACGCGAATGCTCGGAATTAGCTTCAGAGGAACGGCGTTGCTCACTTTGTACTGGACCGGAGCGCAACAAGACCCATCCGGCAAGGGATCGGACGAGGCCAATCGAACTACCACATCGCCTGACTCAGCATTCGCCGGAACCTCGACCTCGATAATGTCGTCCTTCCAGCGACGCGGCCTGACGACCACGCCTCCGATCATCACATCGTTGACTCCGAACATCGTATTGGGATCGCGAGGACCAGCCGTGGCACCGAAATGCACGCCGGCAATCTGCACGGTATGGCCAGGTTCGATCTCTGCCGGCGTCACTGCAGTAATCGCCGGCTGCACCACCGTCAACGTCCCGGCAGCCATCTTCTTCTTTCCGGCCATTATTTCAACGGGACCGGATTGAGCTTGGAAGGGAACCTTCACCTCGATCAGGTCGGATTCCCATCGCTGAATCAACGCAGGGACCCCACCGACGGTCACGCGATTGACATGCACTGATCGAAATGCGCCGAACCCCTTCCCGCCGATCGATACAGTAGCGCCCGGGACCGCCGTTGACGGATGTAGCTCGAGCGCAGAAGGGGTGGACGCAAATACGCCGGCGCTCAGACTGGCCCACAACGTGATCGTGCTCACGCCGGTTACGAACGCATTCATAAATAGACTCCTGCTAGGCAAGAAACACGTACGGTCGCCATGCGCGCGGCACGAGAACCCCACGCGCTGGATTCAGAAATTGTACAACGTGGATACCACATGAAGCGAAGGAAGGCACGACAGAACTATAGCAAGCAGTTTTTTCGAGAGTCAAGCCGGCAAGCTCGCACCCAATCAGCGTTCGGAACCGGATCGAGAGACCGATCAGAAGACGGAAAGAATCACTTCAATTTCGACGGGAGCCCCGCGAGGCAACTCAGCAGCCCCCACTGCCACACGTGCATGACGACCGGACTCTCCAAAGATCTCAACCAGGAGGTCCGAGGCCCCGTTGAGGACTTGGGGTTGCTGCACAAAACCTTCCGACGACGCCACGTGCCCGACGACCTTCACAACGCGGGTAATTCGGTCCAACGTCCCGAGTTCCTGCTTGGCAATCGCCAGTGCATTTAGAATAGCGAGCCTGGCCGCCTCCATCCCCTGCTCGACCGTGAGATCACGTCCAAGCTTACCGGAGAACGCCAATTTCCCGTTTCGCATGGGAAGGACGCCGGACAAAAATAAGAGGTCTCCGGCCTGGACCGCCGGAACGTAGGTCGCCAACGGTTGCGGCGGGAGGGGCAACTCTAAATGCAGTTCCTTCAATTTACGTTCGTAGGACATCCTGAAGACCCGCGTGCTCCCTTCATCCCTTACGATTCACGTTTTACGTCTTACGTCCCACGCACTACCCTGCGCGGAGCGCATCGAGAAAACTCTCACCCACAGGAAGTTGACCCCCTTGCAGGGCTTCCACAATAGTATGTCCCAGATCAGCAGCAGAATGTCTGATGCCGAGATGCACCCCGTGTGCCAACTTCGGCCCAGTGGCCAAGAGAGGAACATATTCCCGCGTCGGAACCTGATCCGCTTTCGTGATGTCCCGTCCATGATCGCCCGTCAGGACGAGCAGGTCGCCTGGGCGAAGCTGTTCCAGCAACACGGGAATCCGTCGATCAAAATCATGGAGGGCTGTAGCCGACAGTGCAACATCCGATTCCAGGACATCAAGCCCGGCAAAAATCAATCCTCGAGGAACCTTTTTCAACATCCCCGTGACCTCAGCAAGTAACGCCGTCCAGTGCCCAACGGGAACGGAACGAGTAAGCCCGCGACCGCTGAAGAGATCGCCGACTTTCCCCACCCCGACCAGGATCTGGCTCACACGATTGAGCACATCGAACATAGTCAGCCCGGGTGGCTCAAGCACGAACGCACGAGGTTGTGGGCTGAACTGTACCGCACCGGCAACACCCAAGAGAGGATGGGCTGAAACACGCAAAATCCCCCAGGGGTCCTTGAGTAATTTTCTCGCATCCCGGCACCGCTGAAAGAATTCGTCCCGACGCATGGCGCTATCGTGCACCGCCACATGGCAAGTTCGTCGTCCATCCGTCCAGACAATCATCGCGCCGGACGACAGATGTTCGGCCTCACACTCGCGCAGCATGGCCGTTCCTGAGGCGCGGCGATTACCGACGATCTTGCGGCCAAACGCCTGTTCAAGGACCGCGACCATGTCAGGTGGAAATCCATTGGGATACAACGGCCCGGCAACGTCTGTGAGACAGCCGGCCATTTCCCAATAGCCGGCCATGGAATCCACACCCTTCGAAAGAAATCCAAGACGACCGAAACACCCTTCCGGCTGCCCCATCACCCGCACACCTTTGATCTCCGTGATGTGGCCAAGCCCGAGCGCCTCCAGCGTGGGGAGGTTGAGTCCACCAACGGCATCGGCCAAATGAGACAAGGTATGGGAACCCGCATCGCCGTATTCCGCCGCATCGGGCATGGCCCCGACGCCGAGTCCATCGATCACCAGCACAATGACACGAGTAATCATGGGCGCACTATAACAGAAGCGAGACGCATCGGATATGGAGTTGCTCTTTACCAAAACCTGCATTTGGAAGCCCCGCCCGGTAGGGCTAGGATGAAAAATGCGGTTTTTGGTAAGAGCACCAATGCTGCCTTCAGGAAAAGGAATCCCAGCTATCAACGCTGGTATAAAGCCATTCGCAATCAACCGGATGCTCTCCGCATTCCGTTACGTGAACGCCCGTCGCTTTGGATATCTCCAGAGCTAGACGACCAGGGGAGCTACTGGAACGGGTTATGGGTGGCACCATAGCAGTACTGAAACCGGCGTGAAAACGGACCATGCCACAATCGGTCAAGCCATCATGCGGACGACCCCGCGATGGTGTCCAATTCGCATCCTCGGGTGAGCCTGTCAAGGGGGCATCGACATAAAGATTGTTGAGGCCTTCATCAAGCCGTTCAAGTTGGATGAAGTCAGGGATGCCTGGGTGGAAGTGGGTGTGCATGGGATGACTGTCACGGAAGTCAAAGAATTCGGACGCCAGAAGTGGAATAGAGAAGTTTTTCGTGGCCCTGAAGTATACGACAGAATTTGTGCCTAAGGTGAAGGTCGAAGTGTTCGCCCGGGATAACTTGGTCACGCACGTGGTCGAAACCATTACGCGAAGCGCGAAGACCGGCAGCGTCGAGGACGGGAAGATCTTCGTGGCGGATATCAGTTCCGTCGTGCGGATCAGAACCGGGAAGACAGGGGAACGCGCACTGTGACGATGACGCAGGGCGGAGTTTGAGCCGATTCTCCATCCAATTGTTGGAAGGGTCTCGAGGGGCAGGTTGCCGAGAAAGACTACTTGCGTTGTTTTCCCCACTCCCACGGCGGGACCGACTGCGGATCGGCCCACACGCCTTTTCTCGCCTCCCGGGCTTTGTTCTCTAACCCTTCCAGCACCGTATCCCCCGGCGCATGTTTTCTATACCACCAGCACAAGCCCCGCCTGACAAGTTCCTGATTGAGGTTCATGCCATCGGGCAGAATCACATCTCCTATCGTGCGTCCATACTCGTCGAGACCATGTGTCAAGAGCGTGACTTGCTTGCCGAAGACAAGGTCAGCGGCAGTGTGCTCGGCGAATAGGCCGAAAGGCTGGCCTTTCTCAGGGCAGTCAATCCCGTTGAGGCGGATATGCTCAGGGTGGTCATTGTGCAGGACTTCGAAGGTGTCGCCCTCGAGTACACGGACCACGGGGCCGGTGAAGACGGCGGCACGGTGATCGGCATCAACGCCAACTTTGAAGTCTGCCCATGCAGGCGCGGCGAGAAAGAAGATCGACAGCACAAGGGTATTGGTGAATCGGAGCGGCATGGGGCGCTGGTCACTCACCGGACAATCTCCGTCAGTTCCTGCACCAACCCCTTCACATAACGCTGAAGCCGCGCATGGGTGTGCTGCTCAACCATCACATTCTCAACCGCAAACTCCTGCACTCTCGACCACCGCACGACCGCTTGAGGCACTTCTATACGTTTCTCATTGGGTAACGTGACGGTCAGCGAGAGGGTTTCCGCTGAGCGCATGGGCGAATCTCCAGAGAATCGCCAGCCGGTACGCGAGACGTTACACACGGCACCTTGTCCTTGGAATGACCCCGCAGTGTACGCGACAGAGCATTGCACGGGGAAGCGGCGAAAGGGACGAATCGAGTTGGGCATAGGCGCCTCGATGGTTGGTCAGTACCTTATCAGGGAGGCGTATTGTAGGGGGATGAGAACGACGGCGCAAGAGCCTCAGGCAAAGCTCAGCCGCGTCTAATACTCACAGCGTCCAAATTGTTATGGAGTCCAGACGGTTAGCAACTGTCTGCACCTCCTGTGGGATTCGAGACTCATGGTGGTTTTAGTGGCTTTCAGAAATCACAGAGTGTTCCAACCCCTGAGATAGCCGTCAATCAATTCATCCGTTCAATTACAAGTACAAGGGACGGAAAACATTGACAAGGTTTGCAAATTGATTCCCCTTCTCCGAATTTAGAGAGTGGAGTGTTCAGTTTCTTTCAGCCCAGGAGCCTCTAAACGATCAAATACACATAGAGACAACCCAAATCTGGTCTAGGAAGTTGCCTTCGCTAGGAGGTATGTTGTCGCTGCAGTTGCCACTCGGCCATGATCGCGAGACTTGCACTTGTGCCGATCCGATCCGCACCGGCCTCCAGCATGGCCAACGTGGTCTTCCAGTCTCTAATTCCTCCGGACGCCTTTACCTTGGCACGACCAGCCACAGCCTCTTTCATCAGCCTAACATCTTCAACCGTCGCCCCAACGGCGCCGAAACCGGTCGAAGTCTTTACGTAGTCGGCTCCCGCCTCCACAACCAACTGACAAGCCATACGCTTTTCCTGCAGCGTCAGATAACAAGTTTCGAGTATGACTTTGTGTTCGACGCCTGGTGTCGCGTTCACCACTTCAGCAATGTCCTTCCGCACATACTCACGATCTCCCGACTTCAGCCGACTCACATTCATAACCATATCCAGCACGTGCGCGCCGCGCGCAACCGCTTCGACGGCTTCGGCGACTTTGCTCTTCGTCGTATGACCACCCAAGGGGAAGCCGATAGGGATGCCAACACGAATCGCCGTGCCAGCGACAGCTGCCACCGCTTCATCCACATAGCAAGGCGGGACAAAAATCACGGTGAATCGATGCTCCTTAGCTTCTTGGCACAGCTGCAGGACATCTATCTTTGTGGCGTCCGGCCGGAGCACCGTGTGGTCTATGAGATCCGGCACGTTCCATTCAGACATAACTCATGATACTCCTTCTTTATGGACAAGAGCCCCCTCCCAGGGAACGATTGACGTCTGGGAATGGCTCCCACGACGAAAGGGCCGTTTTTGATATTTCTCCACCGCCTTATTGTGTTCGATAAGCGTCGCGGAAAACTGATGAGTTCCATCGTTCCGGGAGACAAAATACAAGGAGTGCGAATCAGAGGGATAGAGTGTCGCGCGAATTGCTTGAATGCCTGGGTTGGCGATCGGTCCAGGCGGCAGTCCCTGCACCCGATAAGTATTGTAGGGACTGGGACTCGACAGGTCTTTCTTGTGCAAATTTCCGTCGAATGCCGGCAAGCCATAAATAACAGTCGGATCGCTCTGTAACGGAATGTGCTTCTTGAGCCGGTTGTGAAACACCGCGGAAATCTCCGGCCGTTCGCCGCCCGACCCGGTTTCCTTTTCGATAACGGAGGCGAGAGTCAGCACCTCGTGCATCGTCATCTTGAGTTCCTGCATCCGAGCGAGAAGGTCCGGTCCGACTTCCTGCCCTAGCTGCTCGACCATGGCCGCCAACACCTCTCGCGCCTTGATCCCACGAGGAAATTTATACGTGTTGGGATAGAGGTACCCTTCCAGGGTCTCCGCCTTGATCCCAAGTGACGCAATGAACTCCCGATCTTTCGCAAGCCGTAGAAACTCCTCGCGATCCGTGAGGCCCTGTTGCGAGACCAAATCGGCGATTTGGGTGATGGTAAGCCCTTCGGGAATAGTCAGCGGATGGAGCAGCACTTGGCCATTGAGCAGCTTCGAGAGAATCTCCGCCGGAGTCATGCCGGGATTGAGCTCATACTCACCTGCATGAACTTTCCGGTCGACAAATTGGGATTTTCCAAATAGGACAAAGATGGAACTGCTCTTGATCAATTGTTCGCGCTCAAGCAATGTAGCGACATATTGAAACGTCGAGCCGTCAGGGATGACGACGACTTTCGAGGGAGGGTGTTCCTGTGCGGGAATGACTGGGCCTTCAGCCCAGCGAACCGCCTGATATGCGGCGACGCCGAGTGCGACGATCGCGACCAGCAGACATCCGAGAATGATCCGTAGCCTCATGAGGTGGCTCTACCGTTCCCCTGTCCGAATACTCATTCACCCATGATTCCGGCTCCATCTTCGGCGCCGGTTCAAGGCTCGCCAGATAACTCTGGAGCAGAATCGAAGCGGCGATGCGATCCACCACACCCTTCCGCTTTTTCCTACTGACATCGGCCGCAATCAAAAGGTCTTCCGCCGCCTTCGTCGTCAACCGTTCGTCCCATAGAATAACGGGAACGGTCACTCCCTGTTCCAACCGAGCCTGGAACTCGCGCATCGCCTGGATCGCCGGCCCCTCGCGGCCATCCAATTGAAGGGGGAAGCCCAACAGGACTTGCCCGACCTCATGCGTCCCGACGAGCGACGCAATATGGGCGATGTCTCGGTCCAACGTGCGCCGATTGAGCGTCTCAAGCGGTTGGGCCGTCCACCCCAGCTCATCACTCAAGGCTACCCCGATTCGCTTGGTCCCGTAATCAAGCGCGAGAATTCGTTTACCCTGCATCAGTGTACCGCTGCAACATGCGTTCGACCAGCCCAAAGACCTTTTCCAACGCGACATCCAGCTTGGCTGGATCCTTCCCGCCGGCCTGCGCCATCTCAGGCCTACCGCCGCCCGTGCCGCTCACCTCGGCCGCCATCTCCTTAATCAGAACGCCGGCATTGAGCTTGCCGATCAGGTCCTTTGTCACGACAACCAACAGAGACACTTTCCCATCTTCGGTCGCGGCGCCGAGCGCGATGACTCCGCTCTTCAGCTTATCTCGCAACTGATCGGCCAGCGCCCGCATGCCGTTCACATCTAATCCATCCGTCCGCTGCACATGCACTTGGACGCCGGATATGGTTTTTGCCTTTGAGGGCACCATCGATCCGGCTGCCATTTTAAGCTGCAGTCCCTCGAGCGCGCGTTCTTTATCCTTGAGCTGCTCCATAACCTTGCGCGTCTTACTGACCAATTCTGATTGCCCGACTTTCAAGAGATCAGACAACTCACGAATGTCCGCTTCGAGTTTCTTCATCAGAGCAAACGCGCCGCTCCCGGTTTGCGCTTCGATGCGCCGCACGCCCGCTGCCACACCCGTCTCAGAGACAACGCGGAAGAGGCCGATTTCCCCAGTATGCTGACAATGGGTACCACCGCACAATTCCTTGCTGAAGGATTCAACGGTGACGACGCGCACCTGCTCGCCGTACTTGTCGCCGAAGAACGCCAGCGCGCCCTTGGCCACAGCGTCCTCAATGCTCATCACCTCGGTCGCAACCCGCTCGTTCTTCCGCACCTCGTTGTTCACGACCGTTTCAATCTCATCCGCATCGCGAGAGGACAGCGGTCTGAAATGGGCAAAGTCGAATCGCAAACGATTCGGCCCGACGAGCGACCCATACTGTTTCACGTGAGGGCCCAGCAAATCGCGCAACGCGGCATGGAGCAAGTGGGTGGCCGTATGGTTTCGCTGAGCGTCCAGCCGCGTCGTGGCATTGACGGTCATGCGCAGCTGCTCGCCCTGGCGAATCCGCCCTTTCGTGACGGTCCCCTTGTGCAGAATTAAGGTCGGGACCGGCCTCGTGGTTTCCTTGATCTCCACCTGCCCATCCTGACCCATTAAAACTCCCCGGTCGCCGACCTGCCCACCGCCTTCTGCATAGAACGGAGTCACATCCAGCACTATTTCAACCTCATCGCCTTCCGCCGCTTCTTTGACCAAGCGGTCACCTTTCAAAATCGCTTGCACCAGACTATCGCTCTCCAATCGATCGTAGCCAACAAACTTCGTCGTCCCGACACGCCCAGCCAGTTCCGTAACTGCAGGTCGAGCCGTTTCCTGTTCAAACCCGCCGGTTTTACGCGCACGATTCCTCTGTTCCTCAATGGCCTGGTTGAACCCCGCCTCATCGAGCGTCATCCCCTGCTCACGGCAGGCCTCTCCCATCAAGTCCATCGGGAATCCATAGGTGTCGTAGAGCTTGAACACGTCAGGAGCCGTGAGGACCTTGCTCCCGGCTGAGCGTGCTTTCGCGATCATGTCGTTGAGAATCGGTAGCCCTTGATCGAGCGTGGCGATGAACCGCTCCTCTTCGCCTCTCGTCGCCTCGGCTATCGTCGCAGCGGCGTCTCGGACTTCTGAATAGGCCCCGGCCATCTGGTTCACGACCGCCGACGTCAATTCATAGAGGAAGGGCTCGACAATGCCCAAGAGCCGTCCATGGCGCGCGGCCCGGCGCAGAATCCGACGCAGCACATAGCCGCGCCCCTCGTTCGACGGCAACACACCATCAGCCATTAAAAACGTGATCGCACGAAGATGGTCCGCCACCACGCGCATTGACCGATCGATCTGGTCCTGCTCCCCATACCGAACCCCGGCCCTGGTGGCCACGGCGCTAAGCAACGGCGTAAACACATCGCTGTCATAGTTGCTGTAGACGCCTTGTGCCACAGCAGCCAACCGTTCCAATCCCATACCAGTATCGATGCTGGGCTTGGGTAAGGGATGCAGCTTCCCCCCGGCATCTCGATTGAACTGCATGAAAACGAGATTCCAGATCTCGATGACGCGATCACCCGCGCCGTTCGGCTGATCGTCGCCCGGCACCGCCGGTCCCTGGTCGAAATGAAGTTCCGAGCAGGGCCCGCAGGGTCCGGTATCCCCCATCTGCCAGAAGTTGTCCTTCTCGTCGCACCGCACGATGCGCGAGTCCAAAACGCCGATTTTCTTCCATAACCGGTTCGCTTCCTCGTCCTCCCGGAATATCGTCACCCAGATCCGATCTTTCGCCAAGCCGACCGTCTGAGTCAGAAACTCCCAGCCAAACGTGATGGCGTCTTCCTTGAAGTAGTCGCCGAAAGAAAAGTTCCCCAACATTTCAAAGAACGTATGGTGGCGTCTGGTATAGCCGACATTCTCCAGATCGTTGTGCTTGCCCCCTGCACGGAGACACTTCTGCACGGTAACCGCTCGCTTGTAGGCGCGCGTTTCCTCGCCGAGGAACACCCGCTTGAACTGGTTCATCCCGGCATTGGTGAAGAGCAAGGTGGGATCGGCCTGAGGAATCAAGGCGGAACTCGGCACGGCCTGATGGCCATGCTGTTCAAAATATCGAATGAAGGCTTGTCGTAATTCTTGAGTGTTGCTCTTCATGCCACCCTCAGCCCGCATTATTCACGAACGCTTCTTCTGTCGAATGTTAAATGTTGAATTTTGAATGTTGAGTGTTCGGTATTCATCAGATGCTCTCGCACAGCCAGTTGCTGCCGATCCCGACCATTCCATATTCAACATTGATCATTCATCATTCCCACTGCCGCCTCACCCGTCCAGCTTTTCGCGCAGGTCCCGCGAGTTTTGCGTGAATAACGCGGGTTACCTTCCCTCCCATATCAGCGGCCCCATCACCATCTCGATGGTGTCTTCGTCAAATCCTCGTTGGTTCAAGAGTCTCGCGACTCGGCCAGGCGTCTGCGCCGAGGCGGTCCGGCCGGCCATCGTAACCACCTGCTCGGCCAGGTCCCGTTCACTCACCCTGCGGTAAGTGGCCCGCAACGTCGCATGCACGATGTGTTCAGGGCAACCCGTGGCGAGCAGCTCTTCCTGCAGGCGAGCACGGCCCATCGGCATGCGGGCAAGTCGCCGATCGGTCCACCGCGCAGCGAAGGCCACGTCGTCGAGGTATCCCAACGATGTCAGCCGTCGAATCGCGGCTCGTATCTGCGAAGAAGCCGCCCCTTTCGCCGCGAGCATCTTTTCGATCTGCGCCGACGTGCGATCGCTGCGGGCCAGCGCGCGCACCGCCAGTTCCAACCACCGATCGGGAGATGGTACCGGCTTGTCTGTGACTCGCCTACTCACCGGCCGTCAGCAGGATGCTGAAAAAGTCCGCCAGCGTCCATGGCGCGTGCCGCGTAAGACATGCGAGAAAAGCGTGATGTGAGCAGAGTGGTTTCCCGTTTAGTTTCACCCGTCTCGCTCGTCCTGCTCATCCCGCCTGTCTCGCGTGGCTGCTGTGCCAACATTGTTTTCCACAGCTTGTTAGGCGCCGACTTTGTGTGGTCGCCGCTCCTCGCGTTTCTCATCGGTCTTTTTTTCGTCCTTCATCGGCGCCATAACGGGTCTTTCCGGCGTACGCCCCGGCAGACCGGCCAGGTCACGCAGCTTCCCTTCGATCTCACGTGCCAACGGCTGGTTGCTCAAAAGAAAGTCTCGCACCGCGTCGCGTCCCTGCCCGAGCCGCTCGCCCTGATAGGAATACCAGGCTCCGGATTTCTCCACCACTTTCTTCTCGACTCCGAGATCGACCAACTCGCCGGTTTTCGAAATGCCCTGCGCAAACATGATGTCGAACTCTGCCTGTTTGAACGGAGGCGCCATCTTGTTCTTCACGACCTTTACGCGCACGCGGCTGCCGGTCACCTCCTGCCCTTCCTTGATCGACTCAATGCGGCGGATATCCAGCCGCACGGAAGAATAGAACTTGAGTGCGTTGCCGCCGGTGGTCGTCTCCGGGTTGCCGAACATCACGCCGATCTTCATCCTGATCTGATTAATGAAAATCAGGGTCGTCTGCGATTTGGAAATGGCCGCCGTCAATTTGCGGAGGGCCTGCGACATGAGCCTCGCTTGGAGCCCCATGTGAGCATCCCCCATTTCGCCTTCGATTTCTGCTCTCGGCACGAGCGCTGCGACAGAGTCCACCACGATAACATCGATCGCCCCGCTCCGGACGAGCGTCTCGGCAATTTCTAGCGCCTGTTCACCTGTATCGGGCTGCGACACCAGCAAATCATCCACCTGCACACCCAACTTCTTGGCATAGGTCAAATCCAAAGCATGTTCTGCATCGATAAAGGCAGCGGTGCCGCCGGCCTTCTGGGCTTCCGCAATCACATGAAGGGTCAACGTCGTCTTGCCCGAGGACTCAGGACCAAAGATCTCGGCCACCCGACCGCGTGGGAGCCCGCCGACGCCCAGGGCAATATCGAGTCCGAGCGATCCGGTCGAAATCGCCGGAATATCAACCGGGGCATCGGCCCCTCCCAGCTTCATGATGGCCCCCTTCCCATATTGCTTCTCAATTTGGGACAGAGCAAGATCCAGCGCGCGCTTCTTGTCGTCTTTTTCAGTCATGGGTGCTCCTCTTGTGGTAGAGAGATCGGGGGCGATTATACCCAAGTTGAGAGAAAGAAACCTAGCAGGCTGTTGAAAAAGTCCGCCAGCAGCGTTCTCGCATCGTTCAGACCCTCAACGTACCCCAGGGTACGCCTCGGGCCTTCACTCGCTGCGGCCTTGCTAGACGGTCTTTTTGAGCGGCCTGCGGGAATGTTCTCCTGTTGTGCCACACGTGCAGACCATCGAAGGTCCAGTGTGCCAACACAATTTACAATTTACTCGCAGCCGCTAGAGAAGAATGTCCCAACGAAGTGACGTCAGTATGGAGAACAGGGTGCAAACCCGTGTATTCAGGCGAATTCCTTGACCAGAGGCGGAGATAGCGATACATGTAACACCATGCCTTCAACTCTCGTCCCTGATATCGCCGACCCTAAACCAACAGTCCTGATCGTCGACGATGAGGCCGCCCCCCGGGCGGCACTCACACAGATCCTCAGGCAGGACTTCCATATTCTCACTGCGGAGAATGCACGCGCAGCCCTAGCCGTACTCGACGACCACGGCGTCGATCTCGTCACGTTGGATCTGAAATTGCCTGATCGTTCCGGATCGGACCTCTTGCATGACATCAAGCGCGCGCATGCCGAGATCGAAGTCATTATGGTCACGGCCTACGGCAGTCTTCAATCAGCAATGGACTGCATCCGCCACGGCGCGGCCGGCTTCCTCCTGAAACCGTTCAATGCCTCAGAGTTGCTGGCCATTTCCGTGCAAACCGCTCAGAAGAAACTGCGGCTCGATCAACTGCGCCCGGTCCTCACCAACTCGACGACACTCTGGGACCAGGAACCAGCCTGTACCAGGGCTTGGCAGGCCCTCGTCGATGACTACACCACTATGAACCGCACGGGATCGCTCTCCTCGTCGCATAGCGATGAGACGTCGCCCTTGGTTTCCCTGATCTCCGACCTCTTAGAAGCCAAGGATCGCCACCTGCTCAATCATGGGAGCCGCGTCAGTTTTTATGCGACACTGGTCGCCAATCGACTCAGCCTCACTATCGCCGAACAGCAGTCGCTCGCACTCGGCGCACTCGTGCATGATCTCGACTTGATCAGCCTCCCAGGCAATCGCGTGCTGGAAATGGAATCCGACCAGCAGATGCATCGTCCCGACCTCGGTGCGAAGATGGGCCGAGCAATGGGATTATCGCCCGACGCCGTGCAGATTATCGCCCTCCATCACGAGCGATGGGACGGAACGGGCTACCCCTTTGGCTTACGAGAAGAACGCACGCCTTTGCTCGCTCGCATTGTCGGCATAACCCAAGTGTTTGACGATCTAACCGCCGAAAAACCGCAACGAACTTCTCTCCCCATCAACGAAGCCCTGCAACAGATCGAGCAGCAAGCCGGCACCGCCTTCGATCCCACGCTGACTGAACTCTTCTGCCGCACCATGCGCGAACAGCCCCCGCAGCACTGAAATACCCCCCGCCACGTTCCAAAAACAGTGACCAGTGAAGTGGGAGCAGCCGCTGGCTTCTCTCGTTGATCTGGTCTGTCTGGTCTGTTTGGTTTCTCTGTGTCAAGCAACAACTCCAATCAGATAGACCAGATGAACCGGATTGATCTGAGGAAGGAACCAGATCAACCCGACAGAGAGAGAGTAACGGAATCGGAGAGAAGAACCAACCGCGATCACAGAACCCTCTGATCATACATTCAGTATGATCGGAAGCTTCGCGCTGGAAGATGTAGCCAAGATCAGAAAAAGATTCCTGTTCTGGGAATCAAATCAGATTCAGCTAGAATCATTTTAGATGCAGACAGAATGCCTTGTTGGACCACCCACTATGCGGAGGAACTGTGATGCGCACCTGCCAAACGCCGCTCCAAATCCTATCGTTTTGAATTTTACACAATCCATCGTCAGCACAACAACGCTCTGGCATGGAGATTGCTTAAAATTTGGACGGAACCTTGACAGGCGGAGCCGAACCGTGCGAATTACCTCAACAATAAATACGTGCATTCTTAGTACCTAGTGGCCTGTAGCAATTGATTCGGGATAGGTCACCTGTTGCCAATGCAGTTCTATGCACTCGCATCTACTCAGCATCATCACGCCATCCATGGATACGATGATACTACTGATCTAACCGTTACAGGCCACTAGACCAAAGATTGGGGGAAAGATGTCTATCACCGCGCCAGAAAACATAGCCAAGCCACTCATCAATGGGCGAAAGCAGTCACAGAGCCTCCGGCAACAAGGCTCTACCGGCGTCATTCTCTTCACCAGCACGGGGCAGCTATTGTTCATGAACACCGAAGCCCAGGCATTTACCCGACAACTGCAACCCTTATCGACCAGAGAGAACGGCGCCTGTCTGATTCCTGAACAGATCCATACCGTAGTCCGCGACCTCATCGATCGTTTGATGCACTGCGATCATCCCAAGGATTGCGAGTCCATCCAAGTGGAACGGCTCTGTTTTGCCAACGATCAGCGGTTCCTCCTTCGCGGGTTCTGTATTCCCGATGAACCCCTCGCGCGAAACAGCAGATTCCTCGTCATCATAGAACAGCTGAATCAGCAAAAGGTCGAATGCCCGGACGCCAATATGCAGCAACGCTATCACCTAACCGAACGCGAGCAAATGGTCATCATTTATCTCATGCTCGGATTTACCAATAAAGAAATCGCGAACCGGATCAACCTCAGCGAATACACCGTCAAAGAGCATCTCAAACGGATTATGCAAAAAACCCAGACCACTACCCGAACAGGCCTCTTGGCTCGCATGATTTTCCCAACACCTCAAGGGCCCGTCCCGGACGTCCTTGCTGGGACGACAGGAATCGCACAGCATTTGCCGCACCTTGCACACTGAAATCGGCCAATACGATCGCCTATCAGTCGCCTTCACGCCGACCAGACCGCTCCTCCACCCTCGCCTGCAGTGAAACCTTTTTTGCCGCATTCTCGATACCCGTGGAACGTGAAGCGTATCTCGCAGGATGATTGACGATTGATCCATTGCACCATTGAATCAATGAATCAATTCATGCATCGACTGACACTTCACGAACGACAAGCAACGAAGAAAGATGCAGCGGAAAATCCGCGATTGCAGCAGAAGCGCCCATGAGTAACGCGGGGGGGAGGTTGAGGGGGAGAAGTTGACTCTTTGCTTGAAGTTTCAGCGTCAGCCTCAGCCTCGAACTTTTCATCAATGCGCCGAGCTTGGTACACGCGCGAGTCTCTCCTCGACCCCGCGCACGAACGCGTCTGTGCCCTTGGAATCTGAGCGTGGCGCTGGCTGACCTGTTTGAGCCAATTCGGATGTGATCGCTTCACGCACCTGTTCTAGCTCTTGCTGTGACCTCACTTGCTTCCAACCCTTGCGTTCGATGCATTGGTTCATGTCTGTAAATACCTGACTCACATATTCCGGTTGCGCCGTGGGATTCTGGCGGTAGGCAAGAGCCGCGGGGCTCTGTTCGATCTCCATGGCACAGGTCTCCCGATCCTCCAGCAGGCTATGCTTGCTGCCGGCATTTTCGAACATCGGCTCACCGCATGCGCTCAGCAAAACCACGACAAGCATGAGGCTGAAGGCTCTGCTCAGGTCTAATTTCGTAGGGCACACAATTCCCTCATGGTAAACGGTAAGTTCGGCCGAAGTATGGGCATGAACTGCCATTACCTCTTTTCATCATAGATGAAAACCCGCATCGTACTAGCAGAATGCTGAAAAAGTCCGTCAGCGGCGTTCTCCCGTTATCCTAAACGTGTAGACCGGTGAAGTTCTGGCGTGCCTGCATAGTTTTTCCGGGGCCTACTAGGCAAGCGAGCGGCATTGGAGAATGGAGCCTGTTATTTTGGTGACCATAGATAGCCACTCATTCCTATTCCAGCCGTCGTGGGCGAAATGCATTCCATCTCCGAATCGTACAGGAGTAGTCATACGATTCCCCCGACAGACCGAAACTCGTATACGGGAATGCCGAGAAAACCACAATCCCTACAAATAGATATCCCCTCAATCGAGGGGATTCATGCAGTGATATTAGACGATCGATTCGCTCGTGGGGACTCAGAAAGTGGGCACGTGTCTATGGCACGACTGACCGTTGCCGAGAATAACAATGGAATCACTTTCGATTCAGACTGGATCCGTTTGATGACAGCCAAGAACCTCCAATGAGAGAAATGACAGCGCTGCCATACGCAAGCTTCGTCATTTTACCGCTGGACAATCATAGTGTTATTGTGCTAGCACAACCGTGCATTCGGTCATCTTATTAACGATCCTGTCTGGTCTATTCATTGCATTGTTGCTAACGGATAGCAAAGGTATCGGAAAGTAGGAGGTACCTCTATGAAACGAACAGCACTAACAAGGTGGGGGTTCATAATCGGATTTCTCATCAGCCTGCCGCTTGTGGTGAGCGCAGAGGATAATTCAACCCCACCCTCATCGCTTGCAAAGGAGGTCAAAGGGCAGAATGCACAGGCCGGACAGGTGACGAAAACTCTCCTGTACCAGCCACCTCACAAGGGCGCTCCAGCACCAGGACTACGCAGAGGTGGGGGGACTCGTGGTTTGAACAAGAGTGTGCCCGTCATCAGCCTGTTGGCTCCCGAGCATGTAGGCTGGACGCTGCAGGAGCAACCAGTTCTCTACTGGTTCACACCAACCAAACAGGACCAGTCTTTCTCTTTTGAATTCACGTTGATTGGGGACAATGCCGAGACTCCCGTAGTGGAAACGAAACTTCCGCCTCCAGCGCAAGCGGGCCTTCAGCAGATCAAGCTGTCGGACTACAAAGTGAAATTGTCGCCAGGAGAGCGGTATCTATGGTCCGTGTCGATGATTGTGGACGCCGAGGAGCGTTCTGCCAATATCGTAGCAAAGGGAGCGATCGAACGTGTCGAGCGGGAGAAACTGGAGCCGCCACTGAAGACCGCTTTCAGCGACGCGGAAGCTCCGGTGCGCTATGCCGAGGCGGGAATTTGGTATGACGCGATCATGGCGCTCACGGATCGGATTCAGTCCAATCCAGCCAACAATGAGTTGCGGCAGCAGCGTGCCTCGTTGCTCGAGCAAGTGGGACTGGGGGATGTCGCGACGAACGCTCTGATGGCCCGTGCGAGTCGGGCGGAGTAAAGAACGCTCAGATCGATTGCGCGAAATGTTATCGGGCTTCGATACGCTCTGGGATGTGGCTCGCGACTCGGTACGTGACGATCGCCTGCGCTTTCCCTTTGACGGTGACTTCCCCGATGCGCTCGAGTTGAAAGCGCTCGTCGATCAATAGGGCCGTCGTCTCGCTGATCAAGATGCGGCAAGGACGCCGGCCCGGTGACTCCGAAACGACGTCCCTGTCCAAGCTTTCCAAACGTGCGGCCGCGTTTACCGTATCCCCTACCGTTGTATACTTCATGCGTTGGGCGCTCCCCACGCATCCGGCCAGTAGCGGTCCGGTATGAATCCCGATGCGCATGCCCACAGTTGGAAGACCGTTCGCCTCATGTCGCTCGTTCAGCCGGTGCATCTCCTGTTCCATCCCCAACGCGCAGGTCACTGCGTTGATCGCATCCTTAGCCACTTCCGCATTAGACTTACGCTTCAGCGGGACGCCAAAGTTAGCCTTGATCGAATCGCCCGCATAGTCGTCAATGACCCCGTCGTGCCTCATGATGACCTGAGTCATGGCATCCAAGTACGCATTCACCCAGGCCATTAAAGCTTGCGGACTCATCTTTTCCGAGGCCGCCGTGTAGCCCTTGAAGTCCGAAAACAAGACGGTAGCCACCAGTTCCTGTGGCCGCGGTCGACCGCCTTCAAGCAACTGTTCTCGCTGGTGCCAGATGGCCTGCGCCACCTCCCGTGATACGTGCCGGGAAAACAATTGCATCAAGAGTGCCCGTTCCTTTCGTTCTCGACCCAGAGTCGAGGCTACCACGACTGATGTCGTGACAAACCAGGTGAGAGCGGCCGGAGCTTCGGGAATCCACCACCCCGACCAGAACAGCATGATCACGATCACAGTCAGCAGGAGAAGCCCTCCGACTGCTATCAGGGAGAAGCGCCAGGGAGAACGAGCTAATACGCCAAGAGCCCCACCGAGCATTCCCCAGAACAGAGTCCAAGTGATCTCTGCGGTTTCGCTCATCACATGGATCGGTGCGCGGCCTTCAATAGCGGCGGCAAGTAATTGTTCGATGACGATCCCGTGCAGAAAAACCCCCGGAAACTGGTCTCCACTTCGAAGGCCGAATCGAACAGGAATATGAAAGAGATCCGGCACGCTTTCGGCCGTCACGCCGATTAACACAATTCGATCGGTGATATTCCGAGGTTCCACACGGCCGGCAAGCAGATCAACCAGGGAAAAAGTTTGAAGCGGCACCGCCGCTCCGCCGAAATCCAACAAGATCTGATAACCACCCGCATCCGCGTTCACATAACCTCCATCCGAAGACGCGAACGATTTCAGGGTGGTTGGTCCCAACCGAAGTAGTTCAGGATTGGATGGATCTGGTTGAGGAGTAACACCGTCAGCGGCCAAGTAGAGCAGTGTGAGCCTGAGAGCAAATGCATAGGCGACTTGTTCGCCGTCGTCCTGGAATAGCAAGGCCCGACGGATGAGACCGTCGGAATCGATGATGATGTCGTTGAATCCGACTTGCTCGCTGCCCTCCAACACCGGAGGAGGAGGAATGCGAGTGACTGTCCCGCCCCCTAGCTGAGTCACCATGATGATCTGGGGCTGTTTGGCGAGGAGCGCCGTGAGCTCCTTGTGCCCAGGCGGAACGTCAATATCCCGGTACAGATCCACACCGATGGCGCGAGGCCGGTGTGCGAGGAGTCGGCGAAGAGCTAGCGCAAGCGTCTCGTCCGTGATGGGCCACCGGCCCTGTTGACGGATGTCCTCCTCGGAGATCGTGATGAACGTAATCCGCGAATCAGGCGCGGCGGGCATCGGCCGAGACTGGATGAGTCGGTCATACAGGTTGAGTTCCACCTGTTGGAGCTGGCCAGTGCTGCGCACGCCCAGAATCACGAGGGCGCAGAGGGCGCCGGTCGCGACGCTCACAATCAGCGGCGACCGGAAGATTTTCAGTGCGCTCCGCATTGGAGGAGGCACATTAACACGGGTCCTTCGGGCGGTCCATCGACATTGTCGCTGAAGCGTTCTTGCAGTCTACAGCCAGTTGTTGAGCAGCAGAAATGGCGCCCAATAAATCGGATGTTGGTAGTCTGGATTCTCCAGCAGCTTCAGCTGAGCGTTTCGAAGGGCCATCGCCTTCGACACCGTCGGATCCTGCAATTGGTGGTAGAATTCCACCACTAACGCCGAGGAGGCTTCGTCACTGATGAACCACAGTGTCGCGAGAGCGCTGCGCGCTCCGGCCTTGATCGCGATACCCGCTAATCCGAGGGCTGCACGGTCGTCGCCTGCTGCGGTCTGGCACGCGCTCAAGCTCAACAGCTCGAGCGGCTGGTCTCGATACCGGAAACGGCCTATCACCTGATTCAAGTGATCCATCGTCAGCTTATCGTCGAATGTCAGCAGGAAACTATTTTTCACTTCACGTTCGAACTTGCCGTGCGACGCGATATGCACAATCGTGAACGGGTTCTCTTTCATCTCCTGCTCCATTCGTGGAAAGCGGAATTCCTGGTTGAGCAGGCGATGAGTCTTGAAGAGTAACCCGATCCCGTTCAGTTCCCCGGCGGTGTTCGGTAAGGCTGGAAACCCTTGAACAGCGTCCGACAGCCCGGCGGTAAGTACTTCAATGTGATCCCGCGCCATAGGCTTGGGGTCCGTCAGGTTCAGGCCGGGCGTGGTCGCCACGGCGTATTTCGCAATCACAAATTGCTTCCCGTCGTGCAACGCTGCGAAGGGGATCATCCGCAGGGGGCCATCGGGAACAATCACCAGCGTGTCGAGATTAAACTGTGCGAACGTCGACTCAAGTGGCCGCAGCAGCCAGTCGTAGAGGCGTTGGGCGCGACGCAAGTATTCGCGCGTCGTCTCCTTTTGCAAAAGACTTCGGAAGGCTCGTACCTCCTCCGTGAGTTCCACTTGGCTCACGGGAACGGTCAGGCGATGCATGCCATCGGGAAGACTGACCAGCAGCTCCGTACGATCGGGCAGGATGATCGGATAAATGATGGCAGCCTGACGCGAGACATCCTCAAGCTTCGTCGGGCGTGTCTGGAAAGCGTCCACACACTCGTCGCTGAAGTAGTCACGAAGCTCGGCTGTTTTGAACAGTTCTACCGCCTCGCGGGCCTTTATGAGGTACGGCTGTGCTTCCTCTCGGGTGGATGTGCCACTCGCCCGCTGCAGCAGCAGGTCGGCCAGCTCGAAGAAGAGTCGCCCGCTGGATTCCCTGAACGAGGATGAAGTCTCTGCGGCACCCGCAACCATTTCCGGCCGCAGAGTCTGCACCAGGTCGGCTGCGCGTTGATAGGCAGGGATCGCCTGATCGAGCCGGTTCTGGGCTCTCAGGATTCGGCCGGTCTGCCACTCCCACCGATAGAGCGACTCCGGCGCATGTACCTGTTGGGCAAACCCAACGGCAAGCCTGGTCAGTAGAAGCGTTTCGTCGTACCGCCGTTCTTGTTCATAGAGATGGCCGCGATGTCCGAGAGCGTAGGAGGCCGCACGGGCGTCGCCAAGCGCCTTGGCGATCTCGCCGGCCTCTTCGAACACATCGGCAGCGAGTACGTTGAGGCGATCGCCGGCAGCCGGCAGGTGAGCACGAAGGCTGGCATAGCCGAGGCCGATCGAAATCAGGCCGTAGGCCTTGTCGTGGGAATCGGGCAGACGTCTGACCTGTGTCAGCGCATCATCGAACTGAATCTGAGCGTCTTGCCATTGACCCAACTTGAGCGCGACTTTGCCGACATTGATCGTTGCGATCGCGGCCAGCGTCTGCATCTGCGTGGCTTCTGCCAAACGACGAGCCTCTTTATAAGAGGCGAGGGCCTCCGTGTCCTGATTGAGGGCCGCCTGTACTGCGCCCAGAGTATGAAGGACTGTGGCCATGCGAGTCTGGTCGCCGGCTTCAGTCGCCAGGCGCTGGGCATTCTCAAGGGTTTCCAAGGCGGGATCCGGACGTCCCGCCGCGAGATAGGCCTGGCCGAGAAGATCCAGCGCGGCCGCCTGACGGGATCGGTCCCCCTCAGACTGGGCGAGGGCCGCGGCGAGTTCTAGACTCTGGGCGGCGCGGGTCTGAAACCCGAGTGCCAAGTAGGCCTGCGCGAGCGCAACCTGAGCATCGCTTTGCTCGAGCGGTCTCCCCGTCTGGCGAGCAGATTGGGCAGCTTGTTGCCACGTGTCGGCAGCCTGCTCGAAAGCACCCCGTCGAAAGGCATCGTGCCCTTGTTGCAGGAGTGAGGTAGCCATCACGGGAGTCGCCGCGTCGGTGGTTTGAGAGAGTGCGGTCGAGGACGACAACAACAGCTGCCAGGACACAAACATCCCAACGCAGATGATGGTCAGGAGCACACCGACTCGAGGCCAGCGGGGAATGCGACAAAAGACCCGCTCAAAAAGACGTTGACTCGATTGATGCTGATTCATGGCAATCTCCTCATCGCCTAGAAGACTTGCAGGACTAGCTGCAGATGCACTCCGTGATCCTGCAGATTTCCGTTTGTCTTATACGGCGGGTCGTTGGTTCCTGAAGTCCTGAGCCGATACCCCCAATACACTTCGAAGTAACCTTGATTATTCGGCAGGAAGTTGGTTCGCAGACCAGCTCCCACACTCATCAGCTGGCCCGGGTCCGGCGTGTCGCCTTTGGCAGCCCAAGCTCGCGCGTAATCGAAGAACGGAGCGAGCTGCAACAGATCCTCACGGAGGCCAAGAGCCCAGCGAGAAATCGGCAGGCGCGGCTCAATCGAAAAGAGAAAGGCGTTATCCCGCAGCAAGCTGATTTCACGATACCCCCGCGCGCTGTACCGACCACCGACCGGAACCTGTTCGAGGGGAAACAGGCGGTCATTGGCGACCTGGATGTCCATCCGACCGACAGCCTGTAGCCCCGCCCACTCGTCGAATCGGTGTAACGCCTGAAACTGCCCAAGCCAGGAGAAAAACTGACTGTCCGGGACCGGGCCGGAATTGATGGTGGCGTCCAGGACGTCCAGCCCAACAGAGAAGCGCGATCGAGCCCCAACAACGGAATCCTGCGAACGATAGGTCCAGTCCTGGAGGAAGCGCAGCGCGGCGACGTTCGCCGCACCGCTCTCGGGATAGCCAGCGAAGAAGGGGAATCCCGCGCCCAGCAGGGTGTTCTTGTTGTAGAGATATTCTCCCTGGATGCCGAGCGTGACCTGATGGTTGACCGTCCGATACACGGGCTGCCGTAACGTGAGGCTAAAGATTTCGGTGTGCCCTTTGATATCGAGCGCTTGAAAAGGATTGGAGACCACCTCGAAGTCGGTGCGGCGGTACCCCGCAATCAGGGTGGTGTCGTAGGCCGTGAACGGCAAACTATAGGAGGTATCGATCAACGGAAACACGCCGGTGGTGTTATTCATGGGGATGGACTGCCCGTACGTGAACCGGAACTGGTCGCCATTCCCCGTCAAACTATCGTGCGCAATCGTTGCCAAGCCACGTTCGGCACGGACAGCCGGCGGCTGATAGTTGTTGAATTCCAGCCAGGCCTTGAAGGGGCGATATTCCGCCACGCGCACGTTCAGTTCACTTTCACCGCTCACGGCCCCGCGCCGCAGTTCTGCATTGATTCGCTGCACCCGAGGGTCCTGTTGGAGGAGTTGTAAGCGCTCCTGCAAGGTGTAGATGTTGACGGGCGGCCCGGCGCTCAGGGCAATGCGGCGCTGATAATAGCTGGGCCACAACCACCGCGCGCCTTCGACGTTAATCTCAGCCAACTTCCCTTCGATGATGTGAATCCGGATGACGCCCTCTGTCACGGCTTGATCGGGAATCACCGCTCCGGACGTCACATAGCCGCGCTGGACATACAGCAGCGTCACCGCGTTCCGCAAGCTTTCCAGATCTTCCGTGGTGACTTCGCGGTTCAGGTAGGGGACAGCAACGGTTTCCAGCTCTTGGGTCGTGAACACCGTGTGGCCCTCGAACCGGAATTCGCGTACCAACACGCGGACAACCGGGAGACGCTCTTGTGTCTCTGAGGGTGGTGCCGGCGCAACTGGCTCCATCGGAGCGGGTTTGGGTTTCAGCGGCTCTTCTTTTCTGAGTGGTGGCCCTTCACGCGAACGGCCACCAGGATCGAAGATCGGAGGGAGGATCACCTGCGCCTGAACCGGTTGAGCAATCAGGTTCATGAGCACTACTCCAACCACGGCCCAGATCAGCAGCCAGAGGCAAAGAAAAAAGGCGGAGTCTGGCCAGGGTCTCATGCTCCGGTCCCAGCTCATGAGCCACAGGCGATACCACCCGACAGTAGCTGCACGCGCGGAATCGACTCCGACACAACGAGACGGCGCAATTGGACACCGGATGTTCGGGAAGACCCGACCCAGGACTCGCGTCCGGAGTCCACGGGTACGGCGCCCATCTGCGACGACTGCTCAGAGGACGGCGGCGCGTACGGGGTCGCCAGCAATCCGTCCGGTTCGATAGGAATGCTGTCCCGCCCACGCTCGACGAAACTGCTGACTTGTGATTCCGCCAGTCTGGCGGTACAGGCGGCCCGCAGCAAGGCTTGGGCCGCCAGCAGAGATTCCGGTAGCCGTCCAACGACGCTGGAAAGGTTGCTCACGGGCGATCGGATGTCCACCACGCCGCTGACCCCGAGTTCTGACGAGGCATCGATCACGCTGTTCGGGTCGGCGAGAAATACGTTCGACGTGATCGTGATGTTCCCACCCGTGCCAGCATTGGCTTGAGCCAGGATCTGGCTGTTCTGCAAGATCACGAATTGTGGGTCAATGGTGATGTCACCGCCATGCGTGTCCGATGCGCTGCCCGCCACGGAGGTGATGATGTTGCTGTTGATCAGATGGACCATCTCCGGCGCAGTAATCGTGATCTGACCGCCACTGGATAGGTCCGAAGATGTGGTTATCGAGCTATCCGTCATGGCGAACTGATTGCCGGTCTTGATCGAGATGTTGCCGGCATTGCCGGAACCAGTGCTACTGGCCGAGATGGTCGAGCCGTTCGTCATCGTCACCGACTCGCTGGCGAGGATATTGATGTCGCCGGACCGGCCCGCCCCGGAAGTGCTGCTGTCGATCGTCGCCCCGTTCGTAAGGCTCGCGCTTCCGGCGTTCACCACCACATCCCCGCCACGACCAACGGTTGGGCTTGAAGTGTTCGTCGTAATCGAACTGTGGTCCAGAGTGAACTGATTAGTCGCCGTGATGGTGACCTGACCTGCATCAAGAGCAAACGCGTGGCTTGAGATGGAACTCCCGCCGGAAATATCGACCGAGTCCGCCTCGATTCTTATATTTCCTGCCGTCGCAAAGTCGGTCGGGGTGCCGGCTTGAATCACAGCCCCATTCGTCAGACTGACCGTCTTAGCATGCACTTCGATATCGCCAAGGCGACCCGTACCACCAGTCTCAGAGACTATGCCGGAACGATCGAGTATGAGAGAGTCCGCCGGGCTTCCGTTTCCCTGTAGCCCCTGCACCGTAATCGAGCCTCCTGTCGTTCCCGCCGCGCTGGAAAAATTGGTAGTACTTCTGATACTCCCTGAATTGGATAGCCTGGCTCCCTGCACACTGACTATAATATTTCCATTTGAACCTGGCCCAAAGGAGGACGAGGTGACGGTCGAAACTCCATCCAAGTCCAGGGACTTGGCCGTGATGGAGATTTCTCCTGCTGTCCCTGTGCTTGTGGTGGAGCTGGTGGAGCTTGTCACCTCGCTAAGGCCAGAGATTTGCACGGACTTAGCCGCGCTGGCTGTGAGCCCTTGAATGCTCACGTTTCCACCCGCACCTTCACCCAAAGTCGATGTAGCGATCTGCGATTGCTGTGCGATCGTCACTTGGTCGGCTGTCACAGTAATGTCTCCGCCGCTGCCTGCCCCCTCCGTTTCGCTGCGAACCGATGCCCCTGTCATCTGGACATTCGGAGCAGCGAGCTGGAAATCCGGACCAGAACCCGTTCCCGAGCTGAAGGTCTTGATGAGGCTGCCAGAGCCGAGTAAGATTGTATCTGCTTCAACGGTGTTCCCCGCAGTATTGAGCGTCGCGTCGTTCACCGAGAGCACGAGCTGCCCACCCTTGATCCATACCGTGTTCGTATTATGGACGTTGATGGTCGAGCCCGCCTCTAGAGAAACGGACCCAGAGGACGTAAACCGCGCCCCGTCCGCGCTCTGCAATGGCTGAAGTGTAATCGCACTAAACTCGCCGGGCGAAGCGCTGGTCGCAAGCTGAATCTTACCGCTCGGCGCAGACAGTTGTGCCCCACCTTCGATGACGACTTTCCCGCCAACCAGCGAGATCGATTGGCCTTCAGGAACGGAGAGTGCGCTGCCCTGGACCGTGATCGTCGCGGTCGGACCCGGCGGGGTCAAAAACCCGTAGGAGATCGGAATCGCCGAGAGAAATTCGAAGGCCGAAGGGTCGATCGCGAGGATGCTGTTCGCCAAGCCGTCGTTCGCGGGATTCGCATAAAAATTGGCAGTGCTCATGAAGTCAAACATGCGAATGTACTGCGCGGTGGTGAAACTGACCGACCCGCCCACGTTCAACGAGGCATTCGGTCCCAAGACGAAGCCGGAGGGATTCATCAAAAACAAATTGGCATTGCCAAAGCCGGTGGTTTGAATGGTGCCATAGATGTTGGAGATGTTTCCGAGGGTGGTGACGCGACCGAGGATGTTCGTCGTAACAGCCCCCGTGTCGTTCAAAAAGTTCGCAATGTCGTTTATCCCGGCTGTTCGGCCGACGTCGAATTGGCCAAAACTGTGAAACAAGTTTGGCCCGCTACCATTTGGCCCGCTACCAGGTCTCGTTCCTCCCGTTATATTGTATTGGGTCTGTCCGTTTGGAAGCGTGATCGGTTGGCTGACCTGGGTGTTCAGGCCGGAGGAAGTAATGTTCGTTACCACCTGTGCGTGACCGACAGACGGCGTATTCAGGCAAAGAACGAGCGTCAGGAGGAGCGCCCACTGGAATGCCTTGCTCACGCAATCAGGATGGCGAGGCCCCGGTGTGCGTTCGTCCATAGGTTCCTTCCGTTTCTGGCAGGGGAGCAGCAGATGCTGCTCCCCCGATCATCATTTCATTGTAACTGACACGAAACCGGAGGGTTTTTTGAATTATGGGCGTGAAAACCGATGCCGATGGTGTCGCCATTCCCAGAGGGATCTTGCTTGATGGCGCGAATGATCACGCCACATTTATTCCCGCCGCTGGAGACAATGACAACGTCAGCATTAGGATCGGTTTGATTTATATTGGTGCTCCCGTTGCCGCTCGTGAGCTGGATTTGGTCTACCTGGAAGAAGCTACCGTCGGGTGCTTGGGGCCAGTTGGCATAGTCCGGTTGAATGACTATTTTACTCTTCCCCGCACCAGTGATGAGCTCTGTGAAGGTAACATCATTATCAGGCGAAGAGGTGGTGCTCCCTGCAGGAACTGTGATAGGTTTGTCCTCGACTTGCGGGCCGTCCGCACGGAAGGGGAATGTTTCGTCGACGGGCTCAGTGGGTGTCAGCTTAACTCTGACTATGAGGTTGCCATTACAAACCGCTTCCGTACATTCTTCCCCTTCTGGAACACCGGGCAGCCCAGCTAATGTCGCATTGATCAGGGCCTGACTCCAATTAGTGAGGAGTTGCTCCGCGGTAGGTTTGTTCGGATTGCCAGTGCCCTCGCACTGGGGCAATTGCTGAGCGGTGCCGCTCTCGTTACATACCAACCCACCCCCAGCTTCACTGCCCGTCAGAGCAGTAATGTCCGGCCCCTTCAGCGTAAACCTATGGGTGTACTTGACCGTTGGTTGGCATGACGCGTCAGTATAGGATTGCACCACACCCTTCGGGTCGGTGACTGTTTTGCTCGCAGTTACGTTATTGTTCGTGCAATAAAATCGCTGGTCGGGAGTGGGGGCGGGGCCCTGCGGTTGGGACGAGGTCGAACCAGGGTACGGGGCAATTAGTTTACCGTTAAATGTCACTTTCCGCGTGTTGCCCGGGCCTGCAAGTGTGAAGCACAGTTTTGAGTCGGAAATATTACCTGCGGCCGAGCTGCAGGCATTAGGGCTGACGGTAAGATCGGCAGTCTTATTGTAATCATCCAGAGTACTATCATAAGAGTTGTTCCAAAGTCCCTTAGGCTGGCCCGCGGTGGAGGTTTGGTTGGCGAGGGGGAGGGTACCGGCCGTCACAAAGGTTCCTTCTCCGAACAACTCGAAGATATCACCCACAGGACTAGTATTAACGAGAGCGCTTTGGAGGGCCTCCCAATAGCCAGCGGTGTTGATGGTCCAGGGAAGCCTTCTCGCAAGAGCTGCCGTTGCCGGAGGATTGGGTTGAGCGTCGAATTTATTGGTTGCGGTAATTATGACTTTAACCTCCACACTCGAGTCCGCGTTCCAGGTCGGTGTGGCAACCGGGACAATCTTTATGCCGCTTAACTTCATGCCGTCCTGAGGGCTTTGACCTGGAATCGACTTAAAGTCTGAGATTTGCAGTTGAGCTTTCCCCACCTGAGCATCCACATCCTGGATCTGAACCTGATAGCCGTTTGGCGTAGTAAATGCCTGCGGTGTTATGATTTTATAGCAGTAATTGGGCCCCCAAGTGCCATCTGGCGTCGGCGCTGGACAGGTTGAATCTACATGGGTGGCGAGACGGTACTGAAGGTCCACCTGACCAGTACTGCTGGTCCCTTGTTTTACCTCAATTTTTATGACCGGGGGGGTCGCGTTGACGGCGTCCGAAGGAAGCGGCGCTATCAGTCCTCCCAGGACTCCGACGATCAGCAGACTAAACACAAACCCAACCCATCGTAGACTTCTCATAGAGCCCTCCACCGATAAAAAAGTTAGGTATTCGGAACGTATTCTCATATTCTGGGCGCTTTCTATGCTCTTTGCTCTTCGTCGTCAATACCCACAGACGAGGCCCCCCCCAATGGGGGGATAGGTTGCCTGGGGAGGCGGAACGGGCGGGATTGGGAGAGAGGTTCTGAGTTCTGAGTTCTGAGTTCTGGGTTAGCGGCGGATAAGAAAGGCGAGACGCGCGGGAAGAGCGAGACACGTGAGGAAGTTCTGAGTTCTGAGTTCTGAGTTTTAAGTTCTGAGTTATAGCGAGCAGGACGGGCGGGATGGGGTAAAGAAGTTCTGAGTTCGCCGTGCTCGTACGTCGTAAGACGAAGATAGCTGCCGGTTTGGCGGGTTACAGAATAACCGAGCTGTAAAGGCCCCGGTCCAGACGTATAATAGAGAATCATTGATCTTCGGCAGGCTGCCAGTGTAGGGTAACGCTAGCGGAGCCACTTGCATGACGAAGGTGCACGAATTGGCTATTGTAGAAGGAAGCTCCCGATGACAAAGGCCATCGAAACAGCAATTAAGCTGCTTGAGACGCTGCCCGAACCGGATCAAGAACACCTGGTCGAGGAGCTTCGCCGTCTTGCACTTGAAACCCAAGATGATGCTAAGTGGGATGAGCTCTTTGCACGACCCGGCAAACTAAAAACTGCTGCGGAGACAGCACGCCAAGACATCGCGTCGGGGAAATCCTCCGAATTTGACTTCGACAAGCTGTGAAATCCCGCACCCTTCCCAGTTTCTGGGATACCTAGGTTCTTCTTCCCGAATCGGTCAAGAAGGCAGCTCGTAAACAATGTCTCCACTGGCGTGAGACTCCATTCCATCCCTCGTTACACTTCAAGTGTGTGAATCAAGAAGAACAGATATGGTCTGTTCGAGTAACGCTGGGCTATCGTGCACTTGGCATCCTTAACAGTGATACCGTGACATGGTTCTGGATCGGCGGACATCAGGATTACGAACGCCGGTTTTGACAGCCTGTTCTTAACCCAGAATATTCATGAATACCTGCTACGTCGTCCGATCCTCTCGCCCGGCAGGGCTTTTCTCGTTCGGCCTCCTCGACGGACTGCCAGTACGCCTACGTCGGCCTTACTTGCGAGAAGCCCTGGCGGGCTTCGGTCTCGAACGCCTCGCGACGCCATTCATGAATAATCCGGGTTAACAACTCAGTCCTCGGCCCTTAGTCCTTCCAAGCTTGCTTGGTCTGCTTCTTGGAATGGCACCCACGTTGGTCCAACTGCGCCCGTCGAGCGAGGGCCTTCCGATTCTTTATACCTCTCTTATAAAGGGAGTGGCCGAGGCTGCCCTTTACTACGCGCATCGAGCGACCACGTTTCTATAATGTTCCCTCCAAGCTTGCTCGTTACTTCTTTAGGGATGGGGGCTGATTGATCTTCCACTGCGCGCGTCCAACGAGGGCCTTCTGAGGCCGCGCGTTGCGAGAGCACAGAAGATCATCAGGCTCCATCCCCTCCTCTGTTCTGCGAGCAAAAAGGGTACCTGGCCGCTCCCTCCCATCCTTCCGAGGCCGCACGTTGCGCGAGCACAGAGGATGCTGGACACTAGCCCGGCTCCTATTTTTTCTCTAACGTGACGACGGCGGCCCAGGGTTCTTCTGAGGGGGAGTCTTGAGATACTGATCGCAGAGGGTGAGATAGAACTGAGAGGGCCCGTCTTTCCCCGTGAAATCGATGCACTGCTGAAAGGTGGCGCGTGCCTGACCCCAAGCACGGTTCCGGAAGGCCGTCAGCCCATCCGCGAAGATCGCGCAGGCTTCGCGTTGCGTTTGCTCCGCTTGCTCTGCGCGGCTCACTAGCAGGATAGCCGGGCGGGACGGGCGAGAAAGGGAAGAAACGCGAGACGGACAGGATGGGGAAAGAAGTTCTGCGTTCTGAGTTTTGAGTTCTGAGTTCTGAGTTAGAGGCGGATAAGAAAGTCGAGACTGAGCGGAGAATGTAGAGGAATGGTGAGATGATGTTCGCCGTGATTGAACGTCGTGAGGCGAAGATGGCTGCCGGTTTGGTGGGTTACAGAACAACCGAGCTTGCGAACAGAGTGCGCTAGCCCACATTATTCATGACGGTTCGTCATGAATAATGTGGGTTGATTCAGTTGAAATCAACCACCGATCTGCCCGTGCAGAGACTGTGCTCGATGAAATAGGAAGGGCGTATCGCTCAAGAAGACTTGAGTGATACGCCCTTCGGCTATTCCCTCCACCATCTCTAATCTTATCCCGTCTTATACCGTGAGAAGAGGATGTCTCGACTACTCTCTTCTTTCCGATACCATCAAGGATGGATGGACGAATCAAACGCAAAGCAATTCAGATCCTTCTCAGATCCTTTATCAACTACCCTATCATGTCGCAACTTTGTCTCCCGATCAGCCCTTGTTGACTGCCTTGCTCACGGCGCCCAATAACTGCTCTTGATTAATCGGTTTCGCGAGGAATTCTACGCCGGCTTTCTTAAACATGTTGGCGGCTCTCTCCATTTTATTTGATCCGCTCAGCACAAGGATTGGACACGACGGGAACTGAGAACGCAAATAGGGAATCACTATTATCTCGTTTATCTTCGGCATATTGAGATCGGTAATAATCGCGCTCAACGCCACCGGATTTTTTCCCGATTTGACGAAGGCGACTCCCGCTTCTGGATCTTCGGCTTCGTCCACATCGTACCCTGCCTTCGTTAAGATGAGGCGCAAGGATTTTCTCACGTCCGCCTCATCGTCGACAACTAGCACTCTCCCTTTATTCCCTCCTTTATTATCCATAGCGTCAATCTCCTTCCCCAGGTTCGGCCCTTGTTCCCCAACCCCCTGCCATTCGTTAGGCTATCACGTATCACGGGATAAAGATGAATGCCTATCCCCTCAGATGAGGGGATACCTAGTTGGGGGGGATTACTTGGTGATCCTGGTGGAAGATAATGCCTGTAGGCATAGAGCGCCATAAGTCCACATTCACGAACAGATCGGCGGTCTTGCTGATGGACTCTGATATCCCGAAGGACCCTCGCGAGAACAATGTCAACACCGCAGAGCACGGCGAAGGGTTTCATACTTAGCAGGATGCTGAAAAAGTCGGTGAGCGCCACGGACCGTGGCGCGTAAAGCGCGAGACATCCGAGAAAAGCGCGACGTGGACTGATTGAACTCCCACCTCGTCTCCCCCGTCCCGCGAGTCTCGCTCGGCTATCCTGCAGGACTGTTTTCCTCTTGTACCACACGTACGGACCGTTGCAGCTTTGCCTGCCAAAATAGTTTTTCCGCAGCCTGTTAGTCTTGGGACACCGTGTGCCACACGATTGATGGCGATGAGCATGGATCAAATCCGGCTCAGAGTATCCCGGCTCAGCTCGACCGAGATTCCGCGGCGGTGGCCGTACAGCTTACTAACCGGCGCGTTGCTCGCAAACATTGCACCCTCGATATCATTCTCACACCGACAATCCATCGAACCATGTTCCCACGCTACAAAGAGGCCCGACATGACGATTCCACGACGCTCTAACCCCGCATCCCATCAATTGCCCAAACCCGAATCGCAAGAAGCTCTTACGCAGCTGCTTGCCAGACGAGAATTGGAGCTTGCGGCTGCGCTGCAGATGTCGGAGGTCTTCTCTCAACAGATCAAACTCCAAGACCTTCTGGAACAGGGGCTCCGCATCGCCCTGGATGTCGTGAATGCGGAAAATGGTTCCGTCCTGCTGGCCGACACCGACAAGCGCACTCTGGTGTTTTATCACTCCATTGGCGAAAAACCCGTCCCACCGGGCACAGAGGTGCCCTGGGACGAGGGTATCGCCGGCACGGTGTATCGAACGGGACGGCCTGAAATCGTCCCTGACGCACAGGCCGATCACCGCCATTTTAAAAAGGTCGATGAAACAACCGGCGCCATTACCCATGACATGATCACGATGCCTCTCAAGCGTTGGGAGGGTGACCCTATCGGTGTGATTCAGGTCATGAACAAGCGCGGGGGAAAATTCCTCGACCTAAACGACATGGCGATTCTTACCATTATCTCCGACCTCGCCGCTGTCGCGATTGAGCATACACGTTTGGTGGAAGCAGCCAAGCTTGCCGAGGTGGCACAGATGATGGGCGACATCTCCCACGACATCAAAAATCTTCTGCTGCCTGTCGTGTGTGGCGCAGGCATCTTACAGACTGAAATTAACGAGCTGCTGGATCATTTACCCGATATTGAAGCCAAGCGGGCGAAGGCCAGTCGCGAACTCTGCAACGAAGTGATTCAGATGCTGAAAGACGACGCACATCGGATTCAAGATCGCGTCGGGGAAATCGCGGACGCGGTCAAAGGACTCAGCACCCCGCTTGATTTTTCCGCATGCGAAGTGGCCGAAATCGTCAGCAACGTGTTTCGTTCTCTGGGGATTCTTGCCCAGGAAAAACATGTCCGATTGATCACCGAGAACTTGGAGTTACTCCCGCTGATCGTAGCAGACCAGCGTCGGCTCTACAACGCCTTCTTTAATTTGATCAACAACGCGATCCCTGAAGTGCCTACAGGCGGATCGGTCACCGTGTGCGGACAACCCCCTACGTCTGAAGGGTCTATCGTGGTTTCGGTCATCGATACGGGTCGAGGAATGCCAGCAGAAATCCGCGATCGGCTTTTCACTAAGCACGTCATGAGCACGAAGCCGGGTGGCACAGGGCTCGGCTCGAAAATCGTGAAGGACGTAATCGATGCTCATGGGGGAACGATTTGGGTTGAAAGTGAACTGGGAGCTGGAACGAAGATACACATCCGACTCCCTCACGCGCCAGGAGAGTCGATTCGCTCCTAGCAGACTGCTGAGGAACCATTTCGGCACAGCAGAACTTCGATGGCCTGCAAGTCTGGGATAAACCCGGTCTGTCTGGTTCATCTGGTTTGTTTTGTTTATCTGGTTGATTTGGTTCATCTAGTTAGTTTCGTTCAACCATAAAAACCAGACAAACTAGACAGACCAGACAAACCAAACAACAGGCTTCTTATGCTGGCAGACTTTTTCAGCAGCCTGCTAAGTCGATCGCCTTGATTGAATGGGATTTGTTTTCAGAACGCGGTACCTGATGGAGTACTACCCAAGCATCGCCTGTTCTCCGATAGCTCGCCTGACTGCATCCAACAGCGTTTGTGCCTGGGACGGCTTGATGAGATAGTCCACCACTCCTTGCTTGAACAGAGAAGCAGCTCCCTGGACATCGGGGTGCCCAGTCAGCACGATGACGGGCACCGACGGAAGCTCCGCCCGGATGAATGCGATGAGATCATTCCCGTGCACCTTTGGCAAATCAATGTCGCAGATAATCGCATGGACTGGGAAACCGGTGGGAAAGGATTGGATCGCGGCAATGGCTTCTTCACCGTCAGCTGCTTCAAGTACTTCGTAGCCACCTTGTTTCAGCACGAGGCCGACTGTTTTTCTGACATGGTCTTCGTCGTCAACAATAAAGACTCTTCCCATTGACATGCTCGTCCTCGCCGCGCCAAATGATCGCTCACTTTATCGAGTGGGCCTATTTATTTTGCCGTTCCTAAAGATCCCGTAAAGAGCTCTCCGTGGTTGACTGCATCCCCCCAAATTAGGTATCCCTCCCCGGATGAGGGAAAGTCCACACATTTTGTCCGGATGATATACCCTGCCATCTCCCTCTGGACTATCCCCTCAAATAGACCCCCCCTCATTTGAGTCTATTCATTCCAATCACGCAATCGAGTACAGTATAACCCATTCAAGTACGCGCCTTTGCAGCGAGGATCCGTACTCGGGCACGGATGGATTCATGACTACGAGAGACAACATGCATGGCGGGGAACGGCCTGAACCAGCCGTTCCCTAGACCGCTCCCTGTTCCATGCCTTCTCTGAATCGGTTGAACCTTCTCGTTTGCCCCTTGCAGTTTTCTCTCAGTTCCGGTAATCGTGAGGAGGGGCCAGCATGTCCTAAGGGGGCCACAGACCTCATGAAACAGGCTGTGGTGGCTTACCTTATTAAGCCAGGAGACCAGAGAAATTGTACGAGGTCGTGAGCCAACATGCGGAGGGCCATTCCTACAAGGATCAATTTAAGACCTAGGGTACGAACGCACAGGGCCAGATTAGCTCAGGCGGCCATAGGTTAAGGACATAACCGCTGTGCGCTGGGGCTCATCAGGTAGATCAGAGGGGCGCCAATTGACAGAACAAGGCGTAACGAAAGAACGACGTGCGGCTCCGCGCCGTGAAGAGGACCGGAGACAGGCCAGAAAAGATCGGGAGCTTGAAGCCGCGCGCCTTATTAGCGAAGCCCTGTTCGAGCATTTGACGCCGGATGAGCTGGTAGCCAAAGCCCTCCATACCGCACTCGCCGTAGTACAGGCGGAAAGCGGGTCGATTCTCCTTGCGGATCCGGCTTCACAACAACTTATCTTCCGCCACTCCATCGGTGAAAGTCCCGTGAAGGCCGGGACCTCTATTCCCTGGGATAAGGGTATCGCTGGATCGGTCTTTCAGTCCGGTGTCCCCCTTGTGGTCCGCGACGTCAAGCGTGACCCTCGCCACAGTTCCGCGATCGATGAGTTGACCGCGCACACCACCCACGACATAATTGCGATTCCTCTCAAGCGTTGGGAAGGCGAGCCCATCGGTGTGCTCGAGGTGCTGAATAAACGTGGAGGACTGCTCGATGAAGATGATGTGGCGATTCTGAGCATTGTCTCCGCGATCACGGCGTCGTCAATCGAACAGGCCCGGCTCTACCAAGAGGCAAAACTGGCGGAGGTGGTGCGGTTACTCGGTGATATCAGCCACGACCTCAAGAATCTCTTGATGCCCGTGGTGGTCGGAGCCGAAATGATGCAGGGTGAGCTCAAGGACCTGTTTGGAGACGTCCTCACGCAGGAGAACAAGCAGG
The DNA here is from genome assembly GCA_036004925.1 of Nitrospiraceae bacterium. Taxonomy (GTDB): domain Bacteria; phylum Nitrospirota; class Nitrospiria; order Nitrospirales; family Nitrospiraceae; genus Palsa-1315. The sequence goes on from DASYRC010000023.1 coordinate 83,158, forward strand.
CCAAGGAAAGTTTCGAACGGTGCAACGAAGTGGTCGGGATGGTGGAGAACTCCTCGCGCCGGATTCAGGACCGGGTGAGGGAAATTGCCGATTGCGTCAAGGGACTCAGTACCCCTCCGGAATTCGCGCCGTGCCAGCTTGATAAAGTTATCATTGAAGTGACGGACACGCTGAAGTGGTGGTCCGACCAGAAGGGAGTCTCAATTCATACATCCGGGCTCGGTCGAACACCGGACATCGTGGCCGATGAGCGGCGGCTGTTCAACGCACTGTATAATCTCATCAATAATGCGATTCCTGAGGTGCCACCAGGGGGCACAATTACTGTGTCGGCCAAGGAAGAACCGATTGGAGTCGGTCTCCATGTGACCGTAGAGGATACGGGCAAAGGCATGCCTCCGGAGATCCGCGACACACTCTTTACAGCGGCCGCCAAGAGCAGCAAGCGGGACGGGACGGGTTTAGGCACCAAGATTGTGAAAGACGTGGTGGATGCCCACCATGGCAAGATCACCGTGGAGAGCCAACTAGGAGTCGGGACGGCGTTCCATATCTACTTACCCCTTCGTCCTTCGGGGACCTCCCCCAAGTAAACAAGCGTATCGGCAGCCAGCAGCGTCTCATTGGAGCGGAGTCCGTACATGCATATAAAAGTGTTGGGGTGCCACGGAGCCGAGCAGCTCGTGCGCGGAACGGATGGGCTGGCACGACAGGAGAGTTGTGGATTCCTTATCGACGGCTCCGTGCTCCTGGATGCTGGCACGATCGGATCGCGACTCACCTTAGCCGAACAACGACGCATTAGGTTCGTGCTCCTCAGCCACCTCCATTTCGATCACATCAAGAGCCTGCCGACACTGGCCGACAACCTGGCCGAAGAGTTCGATGAGCCGGTGATCGTGGCGGCGACTGAACCTGTTCTTCAAGGGTTAAAGGACCACGTGTTTAACGACAAGGTGTATCCGAATTTTTTCGAGCTGCCGAATCGGAAGCGTCCCATTTTGCAGGCACAAGTACTCGCGCCTGGTAAGCCGGTGACACTCGGCCAACTCGAAGTCATTCCGATTGAGGTCAACCATACGGTGCCTACGGTGGGATACGTGGTGAAGGACCGGCGGGCCGCGTTTCTCTATAGCGGCGACACCTATAAGACGGAAGAAATCTGGAGCCTGGGCCGGACGATCCCGGAACTCAAAGCGGTCTTTATTGAATCCTCCTTTCCCAACGGTCTCACGGACTTGGCCAAACAGAGCAAACATCTCACGCCCTCCCTCCTCGCCGAGGAATGGAGGAAACTACGGAATGACCAAGTGCCCGTGTATGCCTACCATCTCAAGCCGCCATGCAAAGATCAGATTCTGCGTGAGCTTCGTGATTTACAGATCCCAGGTTTACAGGTCCTCGAGGAGGATCAAACCCTCACGATCTAGCCCGGACTCTTCATGAACTTCGTCCAATCCTCTCGCCCGGCGTGGCTTTTCTCGTTCGCCTCCTCGACGGACTGAGCGTTCGCCTCCGTCGCCCTTACTTGCGAGAGGCCCAGGCGGGCTTCGGTTTCGAACGCCTCGCGACAGCATTCATGTATAGTCCGGGCTAAGCTCTCAGTCACGCGGCCCTTGACGGGCCCGTTCGTGGCTTCGAGGTAGGCGTCGCCGCGCACATCGCTCGCGCAAAGTATTATCAGAAGGAGCCAGGATCCATGCATTTCGACATCACCACCGCTATCGGCATGTTGGGTGGAGTGTTCTATCTCGCCAGTCACTACATGAAAGCCATGGTGCCCCTGCGGGTGCTGGCACTGGTCAGCAGCATCCTCTTGCTGATATTCAGTGTGCTGCACACGCACTTCAACATCACAGAGTTGATCGTGTTGCCGGAATTCATTCTGAACGCGATCCTGGTGCCGATAAATCTCAAGCGGCTGGGAGAAATCAACAGGCTGACCAAGCAGATCGAGCAGGCCACCGTGGAGTCGCCGGTGACCGAATGGATGCTGCCGCACATGCACCTGCGCAAACACAAGGCCGGCGAGGTGCTGTTCCGCAAGGGCGACATGGCCGACGAGCTTGTGTACGTGGCCAGCGGGAAGCTGAAGTTGCAGGGCATCGACCACTTCATCGGCCCGGGCGAACTGATCGGCGAGATCGGCCTGTTCTCGGCCGAGAAGGTGCGCACGCTGACGGTGGTGTGCGATACCGACTGCGACCTGTACCAGATGACCGACGAAGAGATCTACCGCCTGTACTACCAGAACCCGAAGCTGGGCTTCTTCTTCATGAGGCTTATCGTTGAACGACTGCTGCGCGACGTGAAGCGCAGCGCGATCAAGCCGGGGACAGTTTAGCAGGCTGCCGAAAAACTATGTAGGCACACGCCACGGTGCGTGGCGCTGGTGGACTTTTTTTAGAATCCTGCTAGCGCACGTTCGGAACTGATTACCAGAACTACTACTCGGCCGTGCCGCGCTGGATTCTTCGAGGGACAGCGTGAGAGAAGTAAGCGAACCAGACCGCTGCTTCGAGAAGGTACTGGGTGTCCAAACAAAGCTTTTGGCTCTTCAGGACCATCCTGCTAGAAATGGTAGCCTACGCCGATGACGAGAAAGTGGACATTGTAAGTGGCATCAATGTGGGCGGGGCTATCGAACCGAAACCGAGCGTTGTTGAACTTCCATTCCCCGAACACCGCCAGGTGATTGAGAAACCGGTAGCGAAGGCCTGCCTCAACGTTCAAGCCCAAGCGACCGCTGGAAATGGCCAAAGGATCTCGCCCAAGCTCCCGATATTTCATATTGAGCTGTGCGATGAACCCAGCGGGACCGACTCCTACGTATGGTTCCCACTGGCCGAACTGGGTACGCGCCACTACATTCAACACGACTGTGTTCACAATGAGATTCGCGCCCGGCTTCAGCGTGGTCGTGGTCGCCCCGCCTGGCGGGGTTTCACTCACTATTTGCTGCTTCACGTTTGGCGATAACTGAAAAACTTCACCTTCAATCCCGAGCCATCTCAGTGACTCGAAGTAGTAGCCAACTTTCGCTCCGTACACGCCAGAGTTCGCTAGAGCTAGGTCGCTGGATTCCGTTCCGGCCGGCGTGGTGGAAGTCGGAATCCTGCTCACCTGGATATTCGAGAGCGACTGTGGGAACGCTGCCCCGACTTGCCCTGCGATATATGGCTCTGCACCAGCTGGGACGGTCCAGAGCAACGCAACACCGATTGAAAGACTTATGATAACTTTTTCACGCGGAGTCATTGATAAGCCCGCATTGCCGGGTACAGACCCTTCTGTGGGGAAAGAAAGTTATCTGTCATTAGTGGTCACTGAGTCAAAAAACTTACTCGTAGGATTGACTTGCTTCACGATACCGAAACTATAAGAAGAAGTCATTAGGTCTGCTCGGACCGATTCCGTGCTTCTGCTGGCTGCCGGTACAATTCATCTCGCCTGTTAGCGGACAAAGGTTAGTCCAACCAACCACTCCGGCACCTGTCGGGAACTTGCAAGTGCCGCACGATATCACGATTGTGTGAGGTCCTGCCAATTGAAATGCCGGGAACTCAGTTCCCACTCAGCCGTACCGCCCACAGCTTCGTATAGACCGACCCGGTCGGCTTCAATTCGCTCTTCATCAACACGACCGACTCCACTACCAGCGAGCCCAATGAAATCGGCCGATCCAGCACTCCGGCCTTTGCCAATGCGACTCCAACGTGACGTTCCCCCACTTTAATTCGCGCCAAGGTCAGATGAGGACTAAACGGTCTCGTGTCACGGAGAAAACTGAGGCCCTCACAAGCCTGTTCGATCGCGCCATGGATCTCCGCCACTCGCGTCGCTTCTCCTCCCCGCTCCCAATTCTCTGACGGCCCGACCCACAGCACGCGCGGACTTTGAGGCCGGGGAAAGGCCCCCAACCGCTCAAGGGGCACGTTCACAGGTATCTGGCTTCCGATCGTCTGTTCGACCGCAACCAACATCGGATCGATGACTTGTTCATCCATGTCGCCAAGGAACTTGATCGTCAGATGGATTGAGGCCGGCTTCGCCCAAGAGATGCGCGTGTTTCGCTTCATCTCCGGCTCAATTCTGCGCTTCAAATCCTGTTGTACAGTGGCAAGCTCGGCCTGCAGCTCTTGCGACAGTTCGACGGCAAGGAACGCCCGGATCACTTCGACGCCTTATCGAGCAACCAGCGGCGAAGGAGATCCAATGCGGCTTGTGATGACCGTTGTTTGATGACATTCCGGTCGCCGTGAAACCGGAATTCCCTTGTGATCGGCCAGCCGGTTCCATCATCCAACCCGATATAGACCAGCCCGACCGGCTTGGTCTCTGTCCCGCCGCCTGGCCCGGCAATGCCGGTGACGCTGAGTCCCACCGACACGTTGGCGTGCTCACGAATGCCGCAGGCCATCGCCGCTGCAACCTCCTTGCTCACCGCGCCCTGTTGGGCTATCAGTTCCGCCGGCACGCCTAGCATCTCCGTCTTCGCCCGATTGCTGTAACAGACAGCCCCACGATCCACATAAGCAGACGAACCAGCCACCTGTGTGAGCCGATGGCCGATCAACCCGCCGGTGCAGGACTCCGCTACCGCCAGCATGAGCCCCCGTCTGGCAAGTTCCCGCCCGACGACCGCTTCCATCGTGTCATGCCCTTCGGCGAAGAGCCAATCACTGAGTCTTGAGCGGACGTCGTTTGCCAGCTTCTGCAGCAGATCACGATTCTGCTCCGGGACAGATTGGCTTCCCTTCGTGGTCAGCGAGACCTGCACGCCCATGGGCGATGCGAGCAGACCCAGGTCGACCGGCACTCCTTTCGGAATGAGCCCTTTTAGTTTGGCATCGACGTCCGCCTCAGCAAGGCCGAACGTATGAAATACCTGACGAACGATCGGCGTTCGTGGAGGCCGGCCTGACGATTCACTTACTGCGCGCAGCAATGGCAAAACTTCCTGCCGCACCATCTCTTCCATTTCCCGCGGCACGCCGGGCAACGAGATGATCAGCGCCTTCTTCCATGTCAGGCAAAACCCCGGCGCAGAGCCAACCGGATTTTTCAGCACGGTAGCACCGGACGGAATCATGGCCTGGCGCAACTGTGCTGTGTTTGGTGTGCGGCCCCATTGCGCGAGTCTGGCCGTCATACCTTCCAACGCTTCCTTGCGACGACCGAGCCGGCGTCCCGTCGCTTGGGCCACCGCCTCTCTTGTGCAATCGTCCACAGTGGGGCCGAGTCCGCCGGTCATGACGATCACTTGAGCTCGTTTCACGGCTGTGTGAATAGCCGTGACGATATCCTGCCGCTCATCACCAACGACCGATTTGAATCGAACTGCGATCCCCAGCTTGCCAAGTTCGTCGGCCAGAAAAAGAGAGTTGAAATCGGATCTTCCACCGATCAGCAGTTCGGTGCCGATGCCGATGGTTTCTGCGGTGAATGGCAGGGTTGCGGATGCGTTGGACATGGATAGCAGGGAGCAGTCCGGGCTAGTTAATCTCGCCAAAATTTATGGAGAAGCTCGACTCTCCTCCAGTCGCCGGATACACAGTAATCGTCGTTTTGGCCTTAGGATCGAAGTCGGCATAGTTGAACGACGCCACGACCTTCGCCTTGAACCGAGGACTCTTCGGCCAAACGACGCTGCGGTTGGCTTGTGCATCGAATCGCACCATCACAGGCTTGATCTGCTTCCCACCCTGCTCGAGCACCATGTAACTATCTACCGCAAAGTTCGGCGTGTTGCCTAGGATGACGGTGCTGATGAGCATCGTCGTGCTTTCCAGCACCTGGTTCACATCGGCTTTACTAGGCTGTAATCCCCGCAAGGCCATATGCGTCGCCATGACCGATAGAGCTCCTATTTTGGTGATCAAAAATCCCTTGGGTTGGACCTCGTCTGTGATTCCGAACCGCACATAGAAACTATCCGGAGGCATTCCCCTCTCCGCCGCCTCTTTCCCCTGATCGAGCGCGGCCTGAATCTGCTCCGCGGTGGGAGACACGTCAATGGCATGGGCCGACACATGAGGGAGACAACTCAACGCAACAACGCCCAGGCACAGTAACATGCTCCTGAACCGATGTACCTGTGCGACCCACATGGACATGCCACTACCAGATCACTCTTCTCCTGTCAACGAATTACCCAGCCTTCTTCGAGGTTGACAACAGGAAAGGTGAAGTGATAAAAAATTGCGCCGCGATTGAGCCGGAATTTTTCATGAACGCCGTCTAGAGGCATTTGAAACCGAAGCCCGGTTGGGCTTCTCCAAGTGAGGCCGACATAGGCGCACTTGCAGTCTGTCGCACCGGACGAGAGGATCGGATAACGTAGCAGGCTTGAATGAATAGTCCTGGTTAGTGTGCCTGTTCTAGACCTTTTCAGAAGTTATACGGAGGAGTTTCGATGGCGACCCCTGAACAAACCCCAGCGCCCCAACCGCCTAGACGCCAATATGTGAACTTCGCCTTCTATAAAGTCGACCCTGCCTGGCGGCGCCTCCCTGAAAGTGAACGCACCAAAGGTAAGCAGGAATTCCTGCGTGCGGTCGAGGACTATGCCGGCAAGGTGCTCGTGGTTGCTTACTCCTCGATCGGGATCAGGGGCGATTGCGACATCATGCTGTGGCGGATCAGCTACGAGCTGGAACTATTCCAGGACATGACCACGAAGATGTTGGCCTCGGGGTTGGGACAGTACCTGACCACTCCCTACTCTTATCTCTCGATCACCAAGCGCTCGGTCTACGTGGATCATCACACCCATGAAAATCAAGAAAGCAAGCGGCTGACCGTCGTTCCAGGGAAAGCCAAGTATATTTTCGTCTACCCGTTCCTGAAGACGCGCGAATGGTTCCTGCTCACAAAGGCGGCGCGGCAAGGCATGATGGACGAACACATCGAAGTCGGCCATCGCTTCCCCTCAGTGAAGCTGAACACGACCTATTCATTCGGGTTAGATGACCAGGAATGGGTGGTAGCATTTGAAAGCGATAAACCGGAAGACTTCCTGGATCTCGTGATGGCACTCCGCGAAACCGAAGGCTCGCGCTACACGCTGCGCGATACGCCGATCTTCACCTGCATTCGCAAGAGCCTCAAGGAAACGCTCGACTCACTCGGCGGCTAAGCCCACGTTGAAAAGAAGTATTGAACACGGCCTTCGGTCTCACGATCGAAGGCCATTCTTTTTAGCCAGCGCGCTTCATGACAGTCCCTTGCAACATCGTGCCAACAAGCCGGCGGAGAGTGCGTGCGGCTGTTCTCTCAGCCGTGCTTCCCGGTCTTGGTCAATTGACTCAAGGCCGGCGTCGTCAGGCATTGACCTACTTTGCCATCACGCTGCTCCTCATCGCGCTGAGCCTCGGTCTTGGGCGCATCTCCGGCCGTGCCGCCGAGGTCTTCTTCTTCATGCTCCTCGCACTACCGTGGTGGGCCATCCAGAGCTACGACGCATATCTTGGACCAAGCGACTCCTCAGCCGACCTCCAGCGCACCTGGCGGGCGGTCTGGGCACGGGCTCACGACATTCGATTTTTGGGTGCACTCTTTTTGCTGAGCGCCATCAACGACTCGTTCATCATCCTGATGAACCCCGAGTATCTCCTCCCCTTTTTCTGTACCAAACCAGGGGGGCTCCTCGGTTTCCTGGTGAAAGCCTTGTCGCCGGTTCTGCATACGATGGTGGGCTATGGATTTCTCCAGCTTCGCCGATGGTCACTGTTTGTCTATCTCTTGTATGCTACCTACGGCATGACCAACGCGGTGGTCAACCTGACGTGTTTTGGCCCAGGTCGAGTGCGTAACACTCTGCTCATCACCCTGGCGGGCTTTACGGTCTACCTCCTGTGGCGGCGACGCTGTTTTCACGCACCGCTGACTCAGCAGACTCCGGAAAAACTATTTCAGCACAGCTCTTAGACAAGAGGGGAACATCTCAGCAGGATGCTCAAAAAGTCTAGACTTCTCACCCGCCCAACCCCGGCGCGCCAAGACGCGCCGTTCCGCGGGCAAGGCCGCAGCCGATGAAAGCACCGGAGGCGTAGCTTTCTCACCCGCCCGCCTCGAGCTGCTAAAGCAGGTCTATCCCGATGGGCTACGTTGAGAATGCTTTCGAGGCGAGCACGAAGCTTGGTGAAAGGCGCGTCTTGGCGCGCTAGGGTTGGCCGGATGAGAACAGAGATTTTTCCGCAGCCTGGTAGAGGAGATTCTTCGCTTTGACAGCTCAATCACCCGTATGGTACCTGTTTTAGTAGTATAGGAATCGGCGACACGACACTTTCGATGGCTGACAATAACGCACTCTACGCGGTTCGCTTTCCTGACGGGTCGGTGAGCCTGTACATCGACGAAGACTACGCGATTGAACGCGGGGTAGATCCTGCGACTCTCACGCGCATCGAAATTCCAAGGGACATGTTCGTCAGCGGGACGATTCAAGAAATTCGTGAATACGTCGCCCTCTATCTGGAATCGCGTCATTCCGGCACTGCATAGGGACTCCTGGGCCCAATGACTACAATCGCGTCACCAGCTTCACTCCTGACCGTTGAGAAGATCCGATCCGTCATCGATGCCATGCCCATACAAGGGCGGATCATGCTTCGACTGATCCTGCTTCAGTACTTCGACGTGACGGACGAAGAAATCCTCTACATTGTGGCGGATCGACCGGATCCCCGCTGCGTCGCCGGGACGAAGCCCACCAATACCACCATGACCAAAGAATCGATTAAGGTTGTCACGGATCGGCGCGACCAATACCGCAGACAGGTGCGACTCAAACGGGAGCGGACGTGGCTGCAATGCGAGAGTCTTCGGAGTCTCGCACAGCTCCGTGAGGTCTTCGCTGACCGTGCCCGCACTCTCCTCACCGAGCGTTTCTCCATCTCCGCTGACATGCTTGACGCCTTGCGCGCATCCGCGAGAACCGCTCTGCCCAAGCCGGCAATCCGCCTGCTGGAGCAGCGCTGGGATGCCGATGAGATCACGGCTGAGGACTATCAGCAGCAACGGCTCAGCATCGAATTCCAGACCCAGCTCCGCATGGCAGAAAAATATCGTAAACGACTCGACCTGGCGGAACGCGAGCGGCAGAGCGCGATCGTGGCGCCGCTACAAAATCACGAAATCGGACATGTGTGGGGCATTCCCGCAGGCAGTCTCGCCGCCCGCAAAGTAAAGTACCTCTCGCAGTACCTACACGCTCTCCAGGCCACGTTACAGACCAACACGTCAGCCTCGACGACGGCACCATTGGATTTGTGGAAGGAAACCTTCTCGGTACTGGCGGAGCAGCCAATCGAACGTTCAGTCTCGACCTACGATGGGTTGGAGAAGACAGAGTCCGCACTCATCGACAAACTGACCGCCATGGTCTGGGGCAACCTGGCTGAAGAGGTCGAAGTCAAGTTCTGGACCTCGCTCGTCTTCGGAGCCAGCTCCAATGCCATGCATTCAGAAATCACCAGGAACTTGTTTGGGTTACAGCGGCTCACCACCATCCTCAACGACATGGACCGTTCTCCCGAGGCAGTGGACGAAGAATTGCTCAAGCGGACCGCGCCCATACCAAAGGTAGAAGTGGGAGCGCTTGACGCCCCCCCTGAACCTCAAGTAAAAGAGTTGGACGAAATGCAGGTTCAGATCCTCAAAAGTATGAGAGGGGAGGATGCGAGCGGCAGAGCCTCCGATAAGTGGTAGCCCACACTATTCATGACGGTTTGTCGCGAAATGGCGGAGTGGTGCGCAACAAGCGTGCGAGCGAGAGTGGCGTGACATGTGAGCCCTGTCCCTGCCAGTCGCGCTGTTCTCGCCCGTCTCGCTTGAGTCAGGCATCGGCGATTGCGGCAGAAGCGCTCATGAATCAGGCGGTCGAGAACGATTCTATATAAATTGTGCTTTGTCCAAGGGGAGGTATAATACATCGACATCATGACCAGACCATTGAGTATCAAACAATCCCGTACCTCCATCCTCCTGATTGCACTTCTTCTACTCGCCTTCATTTCTGTCTCGATGCTTACTCACGCATCCAGTCTTCTGGAGATCACCGAGCTCCTCACCCATCCCGAACAGTACGACCGCCAAGAGGTGGTGGTAACCGGCCAGGTCACCAACGTCCAACTCGCGACGAATCGGGAAGGCCAGCCGGCCTATGGGTTTCTGTTGAAGGATCAGGCCGGCATGCTGAAAATCATCAGTCTCGGTCAGATCGAAGTTCGGGAGGGTGACCAGGTGATCGTGGAAGGAGTCTTCTCGCGCCTTCGCCAGGCAGGACGCACCATCATCTACAACGAAATCAAAGCCCTCTCGATCAAGCCGATGAATCGGCTCAACCCAGATCTGGTCGGCTGATCTGGTTGCTCTGGTTTGTTTGGTTTGTCTCATTTATTTGGTTGAACGAAACTACCCAGATCAACCAAATGAACAAGACAAACTACACAAACGAAACAACGGTCTTCCTAGCCTGCGCGCGGATATTTCAGGAAAAACGCCAGCAGCCTGTCCTGAACTCGATCCGGTACCCACTTTGCCATCCAGGCCCGCGCCATGGCATCCGCGCCCACGAGATAGCGGGTTTTAGGACGAGCCGCCGTCAACGCATGATGCACCGCTCGGACCACCGCTTCCGGCGCAATGGCTCGCCGGGCCGATTGGGCAATGACTTCACGAATTCGAATCACCGCCTCGCCATAGAGGGCCTTCGCCTCTTCGCTGGCCGACGCTTCGAGTTCCCCTGCCGCCTTGTCTGATTTCCCCCAAATCGCCGTCGCGATCGCCCCCGGTTCGATAATCGAAACCTGAATCCCCCAGGGTTGTAGTTCCATTCTCAACGCATCTGTCAGCGCCTCCAAGGCAAACTTCGATGCAGAATAGGGACCCAAAAGCGGGATAGTACCTCGCCCGGCAATCGATCCCATGTTCACAATTCGACCGCGTCTACGACGCAGTAACGGGAGAAACGCCTGTGTGACGGCGATCTGCCCGATCACGTTGACCTCAAATTGTTTTCGCAGTTGCGACAATAGAATTAATTCGAGGGGACTACCGATGGCGATCCCGGCATTATTGACGAGCCCTCCGAGACCAGCCTCGCCCACAACCTGTTGCACCACCTCGACCGATCGCAAGATCGACGGCTCATCGGTAACGTCGAGTGTAATGGGAATGAGTGACGGACCACCTTTCGCGGCAAGCACCTCCCCTGTCCGAGGGTCACGGACCCCGGCAAACACCGTCATCCCACGACCGGCAAAATCGAGGGCACAAGCCGCACCAATGCCGGTCGAGGCACCGGTCACAACAACGGCCATGGACGAGTTGATCTGGTTCATCTGGTTTGTTTGGTTGATTTGGTTCATCTGGTTAGTTTCGTTCATCCAAAACAAACAGACAAACCAAACAAACTACATAAACAAGACAATAATCAAGACAGGCGAGAGTAACACGACTGCCCTTAAGAGAGCAGCCTCCTAGCCCCCATTATTCATGACGGTTCGTCGCGAAATCGCTGAGCCGCGTCGCGAAACCAGCGCGCGGAGCCGTGAGGACCCGATGCGTACTCGTGCAGTACGGTGAGGGTCCGAGGGGCGAGCCCGCTGGCCGAAGGCTCGTCGTAGCAGCGGATCGGCGATTGCAGCAGAAGCGCTCATGAATAATGTGGGCTGAATGTAACCGAGAATTAACACTACCAACCTTGACAGGTTAAGGTTCTTTCATTATGGTTCCTGAGCTGTTAACCTGATTATTCATGAATGCCGTTGTGAAATCGTTTGGAAGTCATCACCCCCTAGCCTCTAGCCCCGTGCGTCTCGCATCAGCATCGGCGATTAAGGGCGGGAATATTCCGGCTGGTAAGCTCATCAAGCAAGCGCGGTATCGATCGTAAGTATCTAGAAACACACTACTATTCTATGGCAAAGATTGCGGTCATCGACATCGGGACGAACTCCATTCATATGGTGTTGGCCGAGATTCAGCTGGACACAGGCTACAAGATTCTCGATCGGTTCAAAGACATGACGAGACTCGGGAACGGCGCCTTTACGACCCACCGCCTCTCCGACGAGGCGATCACTCGTGCACTCAACGTCATACGCAATCTCGTCACTCTGGCCAAGAATAAGGGCTACGATCGCATCATTGCTGTCGCCACCAGCGCCGTGCGCGAGGCGAAAAACGGAGGAGACTTTATCGATATCGTGGCCGAACACGCGGGGTTGACCGTTCGCGTCATCAGCGGCGCCGAAGAGGCCAGGCTGATTTTCCTGGGCGTCAAAAACAACGTGCCCATGACAGAACAGCCGACGCTCTCGGTGGATGTCGGCGGTGGATCGGTCGAACTGATGGTCGGGAACCGCGACCAACTCCTCCACGCAAAGAGCCTGAAGTTGGGCGCCATCCGACTGGTGGATGAATTCCTCAAGCGCACACCCCCTTCCGAGGGAATGTTCCGCTCACTCGAAAACACCGTGACGGACCAATTACAGAGCGCCCTCGATTCGTTCAAAACGAAACGTTTCGACTCCCTGATCGCCACCTCCGGTATGGCGGCCAACTTGGCAGAAGTCATTCATTTGCGCAGAACGAATCGCCCGCTCCCTCAAATCAATCTCGCCACGATTTCACTGAAGGACGTCAAAGAGATTGAGCAAGACCTCCGTCAAGCCACAATAAAAGCCCGGCTGGCGATCCCCGGATTAGATCCCAAACGCGTCGACACCCTGTTTCCTGCCGCGGTGGTCCTTCGCCGTCTGATGGAACTCTCAGGACGAGATGAACTCATCCTGTGCGACAAGGCCATTCGTGAAGGCATCATCTACGACTTTATCCAGCGCCACCGTGAACGACTCAAAGCAGAAGCAGAAATTCCCGACTTGCGGCGGCGCAACGTCATCGCGCTGGCCCGTCGCTGCCAGGCCCCGGAAGTCCATAGCCTTCATGTCGCCGGCTTAGCCTTGCGCCTCTTCGACCAGACGACGCGCCTCCATCATTTGGGACCCACCGAGCGGAACTGGCTTGAATACGCCGCGATTCTGCACGACGTCGGCTACCTCATCAACGAGCGCCAGCACCACAAACACGCCTACTATCTAATCACCAATAGCGGCCTCGGGGGATTATCCAGCGAGGAGATTCAGGTAGTCGCGAACGTGGCACGCTACCACCGGCGCGCAGTCCCTCAATTAAAGCACGAGGAATTCGATTCCCTCTCCCGCAAGGACAAACGAATCGTGCGGATACTGTCTTCGCTGCTTCGGATTGCCGATGGCCTGGATCGGACACATTTTTCGGTCGTCCGCACCCTCGATGTGAGGCTCGGCTCCGCCGTCACCATCACCGTGCACGTGACGGGCGATGCGGAGTTGGAAACCTGGGCCGCCGCAGGCCGGGCGGATCTCTTTGAACGCGTGTTTCGCCGCCGCGTGGAGTTTTCCGTCATTTCGCAGGACGATGCCGCATGAGCGAGCAACCCTCTATACCCAGGCATCCCCACCCCTACCCTGGAAAACTGATCATCGTCGAGGGTATCGACGGGTCCGGAAAGAGCACGCAACTGCTCTTGCTGCACAAGTGGCTGGAGTCGAAAGGTCATCGAGTGTTCTTCACGGAGTGGAACTCCTCGGAGCTGGTCAAAGACACGACCAAACGGGGAAAGAAAAACAAAAGCCTGACGCCGACGACATTCAGTTTGTTGCACGCAACCGACTTTGCCAGCCGCCTCTATCATGAAATTTTACCCCCGCTCAAAGCCGGCATGATCGTCTTGGCCGACCGCTACATGTACACCGCCTTCGCGCGCGACGTGGCCCGCGGCGTGTCGCCTGAATGGATTCGCAAGCTCTATAGCTTCGCCATCACACCGGACATGGCCTTCTACTTCAAGGTACCGATCGAGGTGGCCATCTCTAGGCTCCTCGGGGGCACGCGCGGACAATTCAAGTACTACGAAGCCGGCATGGACATGAACCTGAACCTGGACGTCACCGAAAGCTTCCGCATCTTCCAATCAACCATCCTGGCCCAGTACGAGAAGATCGTCGATGAGTATCAGCTCATCACAATGGATGCGATGAAAGACATCGAAGCCCAGCAGAACGTCATGCGACAGCTCGTAGGAGAAGCGCTCAAAGATTACAAACCAAGACGAGGGACCCATGGTCGACGCACGGTATTTTGGCGACGGTTTGACGAACCTAAATCCGAGTGACCTCAAGGGGAAACTCATCGCCATCGAAGGCACCGACGGGGTCGGCCGCTCCACGCACATCGAGATGTTGCAGGAGTGGCTGGAGGTGCAGGGCTATGGCGTGCTCACGACAGGCTGGACCCGTTCCAATCTCATGTCGAAGACGATCGAAATGGCCAAAGAAGGCAACATTCTCGACCGGTGGTCGTTCAGCCTGCTATACGCCACCGACTTTGCGGATCGCTTAGAACACGAGATCATCCCCGCGCTTCGCTCGGGCTTCATCGTCCTGGCCGACCGGTATATCTATACAGCATTCGCACGCGATTTTGTGCGCAGCGGGAACCGCCAGTGGGTGAGAGACGTCTTCGGCTTTGCCTTGGTACCAGATCTCGTCTGCTACATGCGCATCGACATCGAAACACTCGTGCTGCGCGTCATCGAAACCAAAGGAATGAACTTCTGGGAATCAGGAATGGATCTTCGTCTCGGCAGCGATCTCTATGATAGCTTTAAGAAGTACCAGTCACTTCTCATCGAGCAGTTCGATAAAATGGCGGAAGAGTTTCACTTCGAAGTGATCGATGCCAGAAAATCGCCGGATGAAATTCAGGACGCACTGCGCAGCAAGATTCAGCCGCTCCTCACCACCAGCCTGCGAAGCCCGGAACTGCCGTCCGACCGCCACATCCATCCAGCATGAGAAGACAGCGAGTTGGTTTGTCTGGTTCATCTGGTCTATCTGGTTTGTCTGGTTGAACCAAATAAACAAGACAAACCAAAAAAACGAGACAGACCGGCTGCATCCATTCTGATTCCATCATAATCATATTGGATTCTATTCCGGGTTGATTACCAGGGCACTCTAATCGGCATCCATCGCAACAGCCGCGATAAATTCCAACAAACTCAACGGATAAACATGCGAGAGCCTCGAACAGAACCTACTGGCACGTTGATTGCTGATGAGCATGGGCAAACAGGTGTCAACGCGACCAACCAAAAGGAGGTGCATCATGTATAAGAATTCTGCTCTGCTCTCAATCGGCGCTGCGCTGTTATTCTCATTGTTCTTTGTCGATGGAAGCCATGCGTTCCAGATCGACAGAAACCAGAATGCCGGCATCCTGATGGCGGCGGACATGAAAGGAACAGCAACCCTGCCAATCACACAAGTATCGAATACGCCAAATCCTTGTGGTGGAAGGACTGGAGTGACATGTAGCAAGTACAGCCCGCCCGGATCAGGAGCAATGGCAACAGATGGATCTCGATACACAAGTCAAGTCTCGAATACGCCAACTCCTTGTGGAGGAAGGACTGGAGCGGCATGTAGGCAGCAGAGCCCGCAAGGATCAGGAGCAACGGCGACCGATTGGTCTCGATACACAAGTGCATCAATTGTAGTGCCGTTGCCGCTGGTCGGCATCCTGTTCGGCGCTGGTCTCATCGTGTTGATCGGTCTTGGCGTCAGAGGGTTGCGACACCATCACGGGCATCACGCGTAGACGACAAGAAGGTTCCTTTGAACCAGGGCTTGGTACCTCAGTAGGAGGTACCAAGCCCGTTCATATGATGCAATCATAGGTGCGCGAGACGGGCGGGAAAGGCGGGACAGGCGAAGAAGTTCTGAGTGCTGAGTTCTGAGGTAGAAGCGGATAAGAAAGGCGGGACGGGCGGGACGAGCGAGACTGGAGAGGGTCCGATGGTCGGGGTTCGAAGTTCCGAACACTTCAGCCTTCAGTCTTGAGACCTCTTCCGATTCCGACAATTCAGCATTTGTCATTCAACATTCCCAATGCCGCCTCACCCGTCATGCTTTTCTTGCGCTTCACGAGATACGCTTCACGCGCGAGCCAGCGTACCCGTGATTGCAGCAGAAACCCTCATGAATAATGCGGGCTAGGGCGGATTTCAGATGCTCTCGGATGGGAGGATTTTTTGAGATTTTCTTATTCTTCCCAGCCCTGGGTCAAGAAACCGCTGGATCTCCTGAAGCGTCTGCCACGCGCTTGGACGCAAGAAACTGGGGCATTCTGAACTTCCCGTTGTTACAGGTGGGGGGAGGTGCCGGGAGAGGACTTCGCCGGAAGCGCGGGGGACCAACCGAGGCTGAGCCAGGCCCAGAAATGAAGAAAAGCAGTATCGCGCTACGGTGAGGAATCGGGCGGGACGAGCAGCTCCAGAGTTTTGATCAGCTCAGGGATGTCACGGGTCGCGATCTTCCATGCCCGGTGGAAGTCGACCTGAAAATAGTCATGGACCACAACGTTCCGGAAGCCCATGATTTTTCTCCAAGGGATCTCAGAATGGGCGTTTCGGAATTCGAGAGAGACGCGCTTAGCTGTCTCACCGAGCACAGTACACTGAAGCAGCACGGCGTCCTGGTCCCGGCGGCTGTTGAGGAAATCCAGCTCTTGCAGCCCACTTGTGTACTCCCCTATCTGCCTCGCCGCCTGAAGCATATCGAGCAGGAGCGAGTCGTCACGCTGCATACACGGCTTCCATGTGGGAGAGAATGTGCTTGCGCCTGATGTAGTTGCGGCTTTCCTCCACCAATCGTTTCTCAACCAGATCAACCGGTCGTCCAAACAGCGCCTCCAACTCCTCCTTCATATCCAGCAAATGTTCAACCTCCCAGTCTGAATCGGGGCTGAACGTCACCAGCACATCCACATCGCTGTCCGGACGGAAATCCTCTCGGAGCACGGAACCGAAGAGAGCCAGCTCGGTAATCTTCCATTTTTGGCAGAAGGCCGCAATCCGGTCTTTCGGCACCGTTATTTGAATCTTGCCGCTCATAATTTGACCTCGGCGATGATCAACCTTTCGGTCACTTGATCGTCTATGACCGCCCCTCAACCCGTTGTGATGGTAGCATTCCTATTGTGCAATGTCATGCGGGATAGACAGTGAGTCCGGTAGGCTGAGGTCGAGGTTGAGTGAAGATGTGACTCTCAGCCTGAGCCTTAACCTTTCAGAAAGGTGGCCGCCTTTTCAGCAACCTGCTAGTCCGCATGATTCGGTTCGTGTGTGGTCTGTCTGGTTCAACCAAACAAACAAGACAAACCAAACAAACCAAATAACGGTCTTCTATCAGTCTTCGTCTGAATCCAATTGGATTCCCCTGTAATCAAAATAGATTCAGCTGAGATAGTGCCCGTCATGTTCTGTGCCTTCGTATTTCCCTTCGACATCGTGAAATGCTGGTAATTTTGAAGGCCCGCACGAAGAATTTCTCGAAGCCGGCTGCGCAAGCCTCTGGCACATCGATTGCGATACACCTTATTAGTCAGCAGGATGCTCAAAAAGGCCGTCCAGCAAGGCCGCAACTAGCGAAGAGGCGAGGCGTACGCTTCGGTACGTTGAGCTTCTGAGCGAAGCGAGAACGAAGCTGGCGGACTTTTTCAGCATCCTGCTAGGGCGGACGAGCAGTCGACCTTTAGTCATTGGGCTCACGCTTGAGAACTCACCGGCGAGGATTCACGCCTAAGAACCCAATGGCGACTTGATTCTGGAGCATAGCCAACCAGACCCTCCCCTGGTTGCCCACCTCCCGGTCGACTGAGCGTCAACGCCACGGGAGCCCCGGCTCCGCCATCCCCGGAGCTGCGGCTCCCTCCTTTCATCTGGTTGATCTGGTTTGTTTTGTTTATCTGGTTCATCTGGTTGGTCTGGTCTATCTGGTTTCTCTGGTTGATTTGGTTCATCTGGTGAGTTCCGTTCAACAAAAAAACCAAACAAACAAAACAAACCAAACAGACAAGACAAACGAGATAACTAGCAGTCGCGTCGAGGTAGGGATCATACCCCAAGATATGGTGCCCAGTCCGTATACCCGAAATAGGTATTGCAAAAAAATCCGAACAAGTCTACTAAGGGCCACCTATTACTTGTAATTAGCATCGCGCGTACAGTGTTTGACTCATTTCTCCCACTGGACCTTCGAAGGAGCCGGCCGTCAATGGGACCTCAGGCTTCCAAGAAATGTGGTCTTCACCTCCCGATCACCAGCGCATCGGTTCCTGCACAAGCAACGGCCTCAATTCCGAACAGGTTACTGGCATTTTGTCCGTGCTCACGATCTCATCGCTCTTCCCACACCCGTCAGCACAAAGCTAGAAGAGGTTCCTCACACCATTTTCAGTACCCTATGCCTTTTGGTGACTGGCGAAAAAGATTAAAAACGCTTAACTATGTACCTCGAATACTGTCCACAGCGTACCCCTGGCCGGATGAGTTGCGCTGAAAGCAAGAACAGGGAGTTTCTGCGGATGGATGGTCGAGCTCCACA
Organism: Nitrospiraceae bacterium; assembly: GCA_036004925.1. GTDB lineage: Bacteria > Nitrospirota > Nitrospiria > Nitrospirales > Nitrospiraceae > Palsa-1315. The sequence goes on from DASYRC010000023.1 coordinate 101,652, forward strand.
GATCAGAGAAATTCGTGTCACTTCGCTGATTCTCATGACCCTTACCGCCTTACTCGTGATCGAGAATCCGGAGATCGCCACACCGCAAACGCCTGCTGACCAGTTACAGCCGAGCGATTCAACTTCCCCTGCACCGACGGAGAAACCAGCACTCCCTCCCACAGATAACGATAGCGACATCTTGCTCATTATGGAAGAAGAGAAAGAAAGCATCTCCAGAGGCCTCGGCCAGGAACAACCAATTTCAGAAGCGCCCTCTAACGTATACGTCATCACTGATGAGGATATCAGCCATTCCGGCGCCACCGATATCCCTACCGTCCTCCGACGCATCCCGGGCATGGAAGTCATGCAAGTTACTGGTGCGGATTTCAACGTAAGCGTACGAGGAAATAATCAAACGGCTGCCAACCATTTGCTCGTATTGGTCGATGGTAGGCCAGTCTATGAATATGCCTTTGGCAGTGTCTTCTGGTCGATGCTGCCGGTCACGCTTCCAGAAATCAAGAAGATCGAAGTGATGAAAGGACCCGCTGCAGCCATCTATGGATTTAATGCCTTCGACGGTGTCGTGAACATCGTGACGAAGTCGCCGCAAGAGATGAAGGCCAACACGAATGGGACCCTGGTCCAGTTCGGCGGGGGAGAATTCGGCACCATCCGGTCGACAGCTATTCTGGCCGGGACGCATGGGGATTTAGGATATCGGCTCTCCTTCGGTCATGACCAGAACCAGAAATGGGGAAATCGTGATGCGCTGGCCCTACGCTCGAACAAAGTGAATCTGCAGACCGAATATGCGCTCAAGGACAACTCGAAATTCGTGCTCTCGGGCGGATTGGTTGATTCCAATCGCTTTGACGGGCAGGTTTTTGATATCGTGCGCGAGTCATCGAAGATTTCCAATGGCTACGTCAACGCCGCCTACGAGCGACCAAATTTCTTCATCCGCACCAGCTGGACGAGGTGGGATGAAACTCGCTTGGAATTGCTCAGCCCATCAATCCTCAATAATTTTGCATCTATTACTGACCGCGACGGCAACATCAAACAGACGATTAGACATGATGTCTATACGACCTGGGCACAACATTCAGTTGATGTGACCTCGACAAATCGGTTCACCTACGGTGCGAACTATTTCCATAATGCCGTATCCCACATAAATGTAATGGACGGCGCCCAAACTGAAGATCGTGTAGGACTATACGTGCAGGATGAATGGCGCCTTACAAAAGAGTTTACTTTCCTGGCGGGTCTCCGATGGGATACTTTGACTGGCGTGAACCCCACCTACAGCCCGCGTTTTGTCTTGATCTATACGCCTCAGGAAGACCACAGTTTTCGTATATCAGGTTCAGTTGCATACCGGCCGCCCAGCATATTTGAATCGCACTCGGACGTTCGCCAAAACATACCCGCCTTCGGTTTCACGGGGACTGCCATAGGCTCACCAAACTTGGTTCCAGAAAAGATTGTGTCCTATGAGACAGGCTATCAGGGATGGTATTGGAACCACCGAATTCGATTCCGCGTCGACGCATTCTTCAACCACCTGTCCAACTTTATCGGGAGTGCACCCACGCCTGACCCAAACGTGTTCACAAGTGGAAATCTTGGTCAAGCCGATATGTACGGTGCCGAGATTGGCGCGGAATTTCTCGCTACATCGTGGCTAACAGGATTCATCAATTACTCGACCGTTCAGTTCCATCAGACTGGTGACTTGACTGCGCAGCAAAACACTTTTGCTACTCGTGGAGCACCGCCCTATAAGATCAATGCCGGACTGCGGGGAGAGTGGGAGAACGGGTTCAGCGCCGAAACGCTAGTTCACCATGTAGCTTCTGCAAATTATCCCGTCTCCCCGGGTTTTCAATTCTTTGCCGATACCTTTGGAGGTTTCACACCACCGGTCAATCGCGTCGGCGCGTATACGCTCGTGAATCTTCGCGGCGCCTATCGGTTTTGGCATGATAAGGCCGAAGTAGCAATATCGGTCTTCAACGCCTTAAACGGCCATCACAGAGAGAATCCTATCGGTGAAGAAATTGGCAGTCGAGTGCTGGGATGGCTGACGCTCAGATATTGAACGACTGAAGTTCACCCATCGTCTGAAGAGGGAAGTCTCACAATGGGAACCACTATGGCCTCGAAACGAGTTATCGACCTACAGCCAAAGAAACTCGAAATTGCGTTAGAGAAGCCAGACTTTGATGAGGTCACCGCTCCGTGATTTGCATCTAGTAACTAGACAGCTTGCTCTCTATTTGAAAATGGACAAGCAGGATTTGTTTCGAAGACAAAATTGCAGTGACATGCGTCATCTCGTAGGGAAAAAGACTTGTAATGGTAGAAAATATAGGGAGGTGCGCGGCTTAGCATTTTGCTGGGCATACAGCTTAAATCGAGTGAGCGGTTGACTCGAGGTTTACGCAGAGGGCAATACACAACTCTAACCAGGAGGGATTTATGGCAGGCAGAACGAAGTCTAAAAGAAGAAAGACGCCAGCAGGGGTAATTATCAAAAAACTTCCACCACGTCTCAGACCTCCTCTCAATAATGACAAACTAAAAGATCTCACATTTAAAGACTTAGATACAATAACGCAACAGCTTGAAAAATTTTCCAAGCAAGATCCCCAAGCGTACTACAGCGATGCATGCGGCCTGACCACCAAATGGGGCGGATAACATCGCTATCAAGATTCGATAGACGTTGAATTGTTTCTTCAGCTGCCTGGTGGCAAAAATATAGGTCAGGCAGGTATGAAATGTGTCGTAGCAAGGAAGGATGCTACACTTTCCCCGTGGAGGGAGCGTGTACTCTAACAATTTTGAAACAAAACAGTAAGTTTCTGACAGCGTTGCCGGTTCAGGTTATCGAAGTGCCCGGTGGGGTGGTTCTTAAGCGCGGGGCAACCGAAATATTAGTAAATGGAGCACATGCGGCGGAGGTGGTGAAAAGTGTATTGAATTTAACTGGTAATGGCGCCTCCGTCGCACGAATTCTGGGCAGGTTTTCTCCATCCGATAGGCAAAAGATCCAGGAACTTATTAACCATCTTATCGAAAGGCATATGCTGGTTTCTGCTGATACCAAGATGCGGACGCCTAGACTTGAAGAGCGCGACGTTGATATTTTCTTTTCAAACTTCGGCTCAGCCAACACAGGTGTCGTCACAGATATCAGCAAACTGCGCTTTGTAATCATAGGCGTGAACACGATTTCTCGACAACTCGCTTTGTGCCTCGCCACTTGTGGTTTTCAAAATTATCTCGTGCTTGACGATCTGCAACATCGTAGTCCGCGATTCTTTAATAAGATGGGAGATTTAAATGGACAAGAATGGCCGGCATCATTGGAGCGCCCACGCCTTTGGGACACTAATCGGCCGCTTGAATTCGGTGATTGTACGGTGGTCACATCCGATGCAGGCGGTCAGCAGTATTTTTGTGAATTAAATAAGTTATGTCTTGAACACAAGGTGAAGCTGTTACCTGTCATGCTTAAGAATTTTATTGGGCATGTGGGACCATTCGTTATTCCTGGAGAGACGGCATGTTATCAATGCCTTGTCTCAAGGGAAGGAAGTCATCGCACGGATCCACTCATAGACTCTATTGTTGATACGGCTGCCGTCAGTGGCAATGCCGTTGGGTTTCATCCTTCTATGGCAGCCATACTCGGCGACGTCGCCGCTTTTGAACTAACGAGATTTTTCACAGGTAACCTTCCCCAACGCGCGCCGGGACAATTTCTTGAAATTGATCTTCTCGCCGGCAAGATGGTCAACCGAACAGTGATTAAAGTACCGCGTTGCACCGCCTGCGGCTCACTGCAGAAATCGTCGCTCATTAATCTGAGAAAACTTCTATTCTCACGCAACGGCTCTAAATAGATGACAACCTAATGCCCCAGCTTCTTGATCTCATAGGAACGTTGGTCGATAGCCGCGTCGGCATCATAGCGAATGTTCAGGAAGTGCCTAGAGATCAAGGCGCTCCTGATTTTGTCTATATGACCGCAAAAACGTGCAAGCTGAACATGGCAAATGGCTCCCATGAGCAAGAATTTTTCATTGGGACAGGTGTCGCGGTGGATCGGTCCCACGCGATAGCGAAAGCAGTAGGAGAGGCAATCGAGCGATACTGCGCTGCTGAATGCGTGCCGGGAAAATTTCCACTGGCAGCTTTCGAATCCGCCGACTTTCCTTGCGTGAGACCTGAAAAGTTTGTTCTCTTTAGTGATGTCCAATATGCTAAACATGATTTTCCTTATGTGCCTTTCACACGGGCAAGTAAAGTGCACTGGGCTGCAGGGCTAGATCTAAGGAGCGGAGAAACAATATTTGTCCCTGCCACAATGGTGTTTTTATCACCTCACCAGTTCCAAGAGGGTGCATCGATCACCCAACAGATCTCCACCGGCCTCGCATCTCACTGTGACACGACTTTGGCTGCACTGAAAGCCGTCTGTGAGGTCATCGAGCGCGATGCCATCGCGGTGACCTGGCTTGCTATGCTTCCACAGCCGAAAATTCTCTTAAATACCTTGAGTCTCAAGAATCAGGAGCTGGTCGCTCGACTCGAACGACCAGGCGTCTCCGTGACGTTGCTGTATTTGAAGATGGACCATGGCATACCTGTAATCTTTTCAATCATGCAGAACCAAACTCGAGACGGCCCGGCGATTGTGGTCGCTGCAGCAGCCGACCTAGACCCAGAGGCAGCCGTTCGAAGGAGTTTGGAGGAATTGGGACAGATCTGGTATTTTGCCCAGATCGTAAGGCTACGGCAGCCGAAATTTCTGGCTGGAAAGCAATGGGTGAATGTTCGCGATATGGAATCACACGCTATCTTTTACTTTTCACATAAAAATAAACGGTACATGAATTTCTTGCTGAACTCTTCTCGCACGATAAGCTTCAGAGAAATTCCCTCTTACGCTCGTGAGACAGCAACTGAGAGCCTTCATGCCTTAGTCCAAGCCGTAACGGCTACTAAGCACAGGATAGTACTGATTGACATCACTAGTCAGGATACAAGGGAATTGGGTCTCTGGGTATTCCGTGCTGTCATTCCAGGTTTCCATCCCCTGTTTATGGGGCATCGCTTCCGTGCGCTTGGACGCGCCCGGCTGGTTGAAGTGTGCGAACGACTAGGATTTCCATCTCCGCGCTACGACAAAGCTCTTAACCCTGCTCCTCACCCGTTTTCTTGAAAGATATCTTATGGACGTCGCTTGGGAGGATCTCGGAATAGGCTCGGGCCATGATGATATTTTGTGGGAATTATTTCATGAAAATACCAAATTGAGTCGATGTTTTTCAGGACGATCCCCAAAAGAAATCGAAAAACATGTCGAGGGACTCCAGGAATCACTTTCATTTGATGGCTACCCAATTATTACGTTACCAAGACTGCTCCCGCCAATGGCAATGTCCGTTGGGAAAGCTATTCAATCGCGCACATCTGAGCGGGAAATGATTCCGCGAATGGTTCGCCTTAAACAGCTTGCGACTATCCTACATCATAGCTATGGAGTCACAAGGCGCGCAGGTTACGGTGACCGAGGCCTCCGTGCTACCCCTTCAGCAGGAGCCTTATTCCCGTTGGAACTTTTTGTGCACGCACGGTGCGTTCATGATCTGGCGCCAGGGCTCTATCACTACAACCCCACAAAGCATCATTTGCGACATGTGCGCAAAGGAGATTGTACGGAAGAAATAGGAAACTGCTTTACAGAGCCTGCCATTCCACGTCAGGCATCTCTGATAGTCTTTGTGACAGCTCTTTTTGAACGCACGACATTCAAATACGGCGATCGAGGCTATCGATTTGTGTTCCTTGAAGCTGGGCATGTCGTACAAAATATCAACATCGTTTGTTCCGCGCTCAGACTGGGAAGTCTGAATGTCGGAGGTTTTTTCGATCGTGAGATTGATAAATTCCTTCGATTAAACGGACTTAATCATTCAATCATCTATATTGTTGTAATCGGTTCAAAGTCTAAGGTCTCCTCAAAAGAGCCACGGATCTTAGGGATAGGAGGTTAGCAATGATTTCCTTCCTCAATAACTACATCGACCTGAGTTTTACGATCAAGAACGCTCGGGCTCTTCTCGATCCGAGACCTGTTGACATAATTCACTTCAAAACCGAAGAGACATTCGTCAGGAAATATAGAAGCGCAATTGAAGCGGTAGAAGAAAAGTTCGACCCTTGCTATCGGAGTGGGTTTCTTGCGCCCCTTAGGGAGAGGCTGCCTGAAATCATTGATAAGCTGCTGCAGCCCCGAAGAGATCCAGATGGTACAGTACATTGGGATCCCAAACGGTATGTAACTTTAGAAACATTGGTTAATGCAGCTCTGCAGCCTTATCAGGAAGAGCTACAGGGGCAAGTCAAAGTGGTCCAAACAATCATTTCGGAACTTTTTGAAACCTTCAAGAACAATCGAACGGTATTCGGTGTCGAGCATCCACTTATTCACGCTTCTCCACCGCTAGTCTCCTTTCTTGGTCAGCTTCCTGATTATGTCTCGAAGGAGCATCCTTTTCCCTGGACTCTCGAGGTAATAACGCTGCAAGACCGGTATTATCTCGGGGACCAGTTGAGCAACGGCTTCACGGCGGGTTGCTTGGGGGTACCCCCTGGGTATATCCAATATCCTCTCTTGTGGGGGATGGTAGGACACGAAATAGGAGGACATTACATTCTTAGTTCGGATAAATGGATACTTCCTGAACTTCAAAAAAAGATTTTTAAGACCCTTGCCGAACAATACACCCATCTGCCGGAAGAGGCAGTGGCACCTCTTTGGCGATATTGGACCGAAGAAGCAGCTTCTGATGTATGTGAGATTCTCAATCTTGGGCCATCCGCTGGAATCGGAATCCTGTCTGCTTATACGGCTATCCTACCACTGTGGAACAACTCTCCAGCAAAGCTGAGTGATAAATACAACTGGCTGGATTGGCATCCCATTCCTCTTCTAGTGCCAGATGTGCTGTGTGGCGCGATAGAAACTTTGGATAAACTGTCGGACTCGCGTCGCGTACGCTACATCGCTCAGCTGGAAGAGATAGCGAGACATTATGCACGCCAGGTTACGGACATCCATTTTGAAAAACCTCGTGAAGCGCAAATCCCTTATCCTGTAGTCCGAGACCCTGCTGATCGACGCAATCCAGCGAAAAACATCCGTTTACCACCGACAATACAACTGCGCTACATGCGAGAATCAGCCCGTGCAGTGGGTAGATTTATCGCAACGGTAAAATTAGACGCACTCAAAGGTCATAGCTTGCAAGATCTTTCGACGTGGACAGAAAGTCACGAGCAACTGGCGTTGGAAGTGGCAGAGGCCATAGCCAATCCTGAACTTCTAGATAAAATCAAAGTAAACGGGCAGCACCCTACGCCCATGCAACTTATCTCTGGGGGAATTCTCGCCGTCGTTCGCCGTCCAAATCTATTTGATGATGTGAATAGAGTGCTCTATAAGGAGTTCAGTAGATACTAGTTGGAAAAGTAAGATGGACGTTCCAACGCTCTTGAAGAAACGCACCGAGAAGCGCTATTGGAACGGTACGCATCGTGCCATTGCTCCTGCCGAAACCGTCGCACATCTCACACCACACTTGAAACGATTTGGTATCACGCGCGTAGCCAATGTCACGGGGTTGGATTGGCTTGGGATACCGGTTGTCATGGTATGCCGTCCGAACGCAAAATCACTTTCCGTATCTCAAGGTAAGGGGCTGACACTAGACGCTGCAAGAGCCTCGGGCATTATGGAATCTCTGGAATTGCACCACGCTGAACGAATAGACAACCCCGTCAAGCTAGGATCACATGAAGAGTTCTCCAACTCCCATAGCGTTGTCGATACGGCCCAGTTTCCTTTCTTAATGACCAACGGATACCACCCGCAAAAGGAACTGCTATGGATTGAAGGTTATGATGTCATCCAAGAAAAAACGACGTGGGTACCGTATGAATACGTTAGTGCAAATGCATCAAACCATAGATGTCAAGGCGATGGATCGTTTATCCTCGGCTCGAATGGATTAGCCTCAGGGAATAACCTGCTCGAAGCCATCACCCATGGAGCCTGCGAGATTGTAGAGCGCGATGCCATGACGCTTTGGCGTTACTCAAACAGCGAAATGCGCGACTCAAGAGCATTGGACCTTCGGAGTTGCGACGATTCGACCTGCAAGGGGCTTCTTGAACGATGCCACGAAGCCGGGATCCATGTATACGCTTGGGAGCTCACCTCGGACATCGGAATTCCTTGCTTTCTTTGTCTACTTTGTGAAGACTCCCGCAGCAGCAACCGGGGACGGTATTCCTCGGCTGGAATGGGATGCCACACATCTAAATCGATCGCCTTAATGCGCGCTATAGTGGAGGCGGCTCAAACGCGGCTAACAATGATCTCGGGTTCTCGAGACGATATATTTCGAGATGAGTACAATCAATCCCGAGCGGAACCAGATGATCTATCTCGATTCCGCGCGCTTCTTCGATCTAAAAGCAAGCTTCGATCCTTTAGTGATATTCCGTCTTCAGAACGAGAAACCTTCAACGACGACCTAGATTTGCTCATGCAAAGACTTCGCTTTATCGGGATACAGAACTTCATTGTAGTCAGGTTGATGGAACCAAATTCGAGCTTTCAGATTGTCAAAGTCATCATTCCCGGTTTAGAAGGCTCTAGTCATCTACCTGGCTACTGTCCGGGTCAAAGAGTACAGGTACAACAGGGCAACTTCCTATGATCTACGTCTTTACTGGGCCAACCATTAACCATGATGAAGCCCGTCAAGAATTGGACGCTGTTTACCTGCCGCCCGTCTCACAGGGAGACGTTTACAGAGTCGCATTACGCCGGCCATTCGCGATTGGGATCATTGACGGCTATTTTGATCGTGTGCCGGCAGTATGGCACAAGGAAATCCTCTGGGCTATGGCCCAGGGGATACACGTCTTTGGAGCTTCCAGCATGGGAGCCTTACGCGCTGCGGAGCTGGCCATGTTTGGCATGGAAGGAATCGGATGGATATTCCAGGCATTTCGAGACGGAATCCTTGAAGATGATGATGAAGTCGCAATTGCCCACAAAGCTGACTACACTCCGTTATCGGAGGCAATGGTCAATATACGCCGAACTTTGGAGAAAGCAGAAATTGAAGGCCTGGTCTCTTCATCGTCCAGGCTAACTCTTACATCAGCTACCAAACAACTCTACTATCCTGATCGAACCTATCCTCGCATTCTTGCAGAAGCGAGAAGAATGGGTTTACCATCTCCGGAGCTGGCCAGATTTGAAGAATCGCTCTCTACCTGTCGAGTCGATCAAAAGCGCGAGGATGCCATTGCAATGCTTCGCGCGGTCCGCTGTAAGTTCCAACAGGATCCCGTTCCGAAATCGGTAGAGTATTTCTTTGAAAGTACCTACGGATGGGAAGAACTGAAACATCAAGCTGGCCTCCTCGATATGAAATCGTCCGCACCACAAGCCGTCTTCACGCACTCTGTTCTAGAAGAGCTGCGGCTCAACCCAGAAGCCTACGCTACGGCTATAGAAGGATGCTTGACTAGACACTTCGCGCAAGAAAAAATGCTTCTTAGCACTGCCAAATTAGACGAAGCATCATTCTTGGAGACGGTTGTCGAGCATCGAAGGAGACATGGACTTCAGAGCGCCGATGATCTATGGCAATGGATCCAAGGTCAGCGTCTGAACAAAGAAGATTTTCTTCAATTGATGAGAGAGGAAAATAAATTACGGCAAGTACATCTATTGCTCGCTGAACCGATTCAGCGACTCGTGCCTTCATTTCTAAAACTGACCGGTCAGTATTCCACCCTTGCTGATCGAGCGCTACACAAGCAGCAAGTACTCAGTGCCATGGGTCTGGAGAATCCAACAGCAGATGACACAGGTTTAACCGATATCAATCTGCTCAAGTGGTACTTTAGCGATCGATTCCGGAAGATATGTCCGAAAACTCTGTCATCATTTATCAGACATTTAGGGTTTCGGAACAAGGGAGATTTTATTCGCGCCGTCAGGAGAGAACAGTGTTACTTGACACAAATACGGGGAAAGAATCGACCAAGACACGTTGCTAGCAACGCTAGACGGACCTCTGAGCAACACAAAGGGATGCCGGTTGTTCGAAACGTAAGACGTCCTGTGAGAGCAAAATCCGTGTAGATAACCGCAACCCTTGACCTTCCCTTCGAAAACTACACCTTTGGCTAAGCAGCTCGACTGTGCTGTCATGGGCCTCAAGGAGGAGGCCTATGACTCGAAAACGCCATACCGAGGAGCAAATCTCATCGCCGTGTTGAAGGATGCCCAGGCCGGGGTGAGTGTTCAAGACCTGTGTTGGAAACACGGGATCTCGGACGCGACGTTTTATATGTGACGGACGAAATATGCCGGGTTGGAAGTCCGCGATGTGAAGAAGCTGCCCCCAATTGGAAGAGGAAAATCGGTGATTGAAGCAGATGTTGGCCGAGCAGGCGCTGGACATCCAGGCGCTCAAGGCGGTCACCGCAAAAACTGGTAACGCCCAAGGCGAAGAGAGCGGCCCCCAGTGGGCGGTCGTACGCTTTGGGCTCAGTGAACGCCGGGTGTGCCGCTTACTGGCCCTCGATCGGAATACGCTCCGGTACCGTCGTCGAGGTCCGGAGGATACCGCCCTGCGGACGCGGATCCGCGAGATTGCTGAAAGCAAGCGACGGCATGGGTGTCCTCGAATCTATGTCCGGTTGCGACGCGAAGGTTGGCCGGTCAACCATAAGAAGGTGGAGCGGATTTATTATCGCGACGAAGGGCTCGCGCTCCGGCGGCGCAGACGCAAGAAACTGGCCGCGGTCCCGCGCGTCGCACTCCCGCGGCCCACTCAGCCCGGGCGCTGTTATGCGATGGATTTTGTGCATGACCGGCTGGTGACGGGCCGGTGGTTCAAGTGTTTGACGATGACCGATCCCTGCTCCAAAGAGGTGCCGGTGATTGAAGTGGATGTGACAATTGGCGGCGCGGGTGTGTCGGATTCTGGATCGGCTGTTTCTCACGCGCCCGCTACCGGAAACCTTGATCCTGGATAACGGTCCAGAATTCTCCGGCACCGCCTTGGATGGTTGGGCTGTCCAACACGGCGTGCACCTGCACTTTATTCAACCAGGGAAACCGGTGCAGAACGCGTTTATCGAGAGCTTCAACGGTAAGTTTCGGGATGAATGTTTAAATGAGCACTGGTTTCTGACCCTGCAGGAAGCGCAGCTCGTGATCGAAGCCTGGCGGCGGGAATACAATGAGGAGCGAACGCACAGCCCCATTGGAGATGTGACACCCCAGGAGTTCATTGATAACTATCAAACCGGGGCCCATCGCACACAGGAGTCCACTTACTCAGCTCTGGTGTAATAAACGGGGGAAGGTCAGAGGATCGCCACTAGTTTAGCTTCCCAACTTGGTGAGCACTCGTTCGTATACCATCCAGGCAAGATCAGGTCTGATTTGCTCTCCGAGAACCGTGTAGAGAAATGCTATTGGACTATGATACTTGTCACCCACATACCAGCTACGAATTGAAGTACTTGAAAGATCCCAGACAATAAGATTTCCGCTTAGGAGGGCTACCAAGTCTGTCATAAAGAGTTCTAGTCCAAAAGGGAATTTTTCAATTACCTTGTCCTCGCGGGTATGGTCTTTCACGAATTCCGCTCGTGTGAAATCTAGTGCGTATTGTTTCACTTCATTTCTAATGCCTGTATGAAGCCTTAACAGAAACCGCCTCCCACCTAAGGGACCACAAAGATACTCATGAGTGGCACTTGCTAGATCTCCTATATTTGAAAGCATAAATTCTCTGGCCAGCGGTGGCAACTGCCTTTCGACAAAACGAGTATGCTTGGTAACTTGACGACGGGATGGATTGACTCGGCACGTTGGCTCAAATCTTGATCTCTTAGGTCGAGATAAATATCTCTCATGCCTAGTTCTCAGTTTCTTATAGGATTTTGTCCTGAGTTTCACCCAACTTACCCGACCGACCTTGGCTTTTTCTTCATGAAGGTCTAACACCCACCCAGGAAGTGGACCATGAACTGCACTGCCGAATCCTAGAAGATTTGCAATCTTTGCAAGCTCTCCATTCTCACAAAACATGAATGGCGCAAATGGTTGTCGAGAACTTACGAATCCATTACCGCAAATAACGACATGCTCGCACGAGGGAAGCAATTGTAGATAATGAACTAGAATTCCATACAGAATCCTCAACCCATCTGTTGGTTCAGGATTCTTAGAAATGGGAAGCATATTTGTGTGTACTTGGGGAACACCAGGTGGTGCTATTTGGGAGTTATTGGCACAAACCATAACACAAGGCTTCTGAACATTCGCTTTTTCTACTGCGGACTTGTATGCATGTCCAATCAGAGCATCTATCCCAAAAAATATTGATTTCTTCACGACATCCGACTCGATGTGAATCTGAGTCACTCGCCGCTCCCAAAATATTGTCCTCGCGTCAGCAGGAAAAAAAGTTACTTTGAATTCCCCTATTTGAATTGGTTGTATTAGTCTGACGGTTCGAACGTCGAGTGCCAATCTCCTTAGTGCACGGGAAATACATTCGGGCATCATGGGACCGATGTAACAGGGAGTCCCGCGCTTCAGGAGAGAAAGCGATGGAATGTGAAAGTGATCAGGATGCTCGTGGCTAAGGAGAACGGCGTCGACCGATGGCATTCGTGAAATGTCGATGGTTCGTGGAGGAAAGATCTTGAAGGAAATCCCGTAAGAATGCCCGAATCTTTCAAGCAGCAACGGATCAACTAGAAGGTGGGTTTCACTGCCGTGGATAGAAAAGGATTGGTGACCAAGGAAACATAATCTCATCATTCACTTAATTATTGTGGTTGAGGGGATGCATTTCCATTTAACTTTCGTGGTCTATATAGCGCTTAGACCAAAAAGGAGTCAATTGAAGAGTTACCTGGAAGAAGGAAACTGCTCCAGGAACTATTTCACGGCGCCAATCTTTTAACATGTAGTGAAAGTCATTATTTCTAAATTAGAAGGCCCTTGTGACCATCCTGCAAATTTCCCGTGTGTCAGAGTCCAACGACTTCTAGGCCATCCCGCGTGAACATCTTTATCGTTCCGATTCAAGACACGTCCCGTCCTATTTTCTCCCCGCCCAATGGACATGAACCCTCCTGTGTGCACACCTTCAGCCGGTCTATTCGATTCGATCCGGTAATCAAATTTGATTCAGTACCGAATCGTTTTCGATTCACGTGGCCCGCTTTCGATCCTACTATGGAGGTTGCGCAGGGATGAATTCTAGGAAAAACCACGGTCTACGACAGAGGATGTGCGCATTTCAGATCAGGCACGTGGCTTGCTGGATATTCATTTAGCAATTGGCCCATCTAGCAGGCTGCGGAAAAACTATGATGGCACGCGAGAACGTCGATGGTTCGCACGTGTGGCACAGCAGGAGAATTCTCCTGCAGGATGCTCAAAAAGGCTGTCCAGCAAGGCCGCAGCGAGTGAAGGGCCGAGGCGTACCCTCTGGGGTACGTTGAGGGTCTGAACGATGCGAGAACGCCGCTGGCGGGCTTTTTCAGCATCCTGCTAGTGTTGAAGGGAGACGCTACCATGACACATGGGGTCATTGTGGGGGTGTTGCTTACGGGGCTGATGGGGCTCATCTGGGTGATCGTTCTCGACCTCCTTGGTGACGACCATCACTCCCACGACAATCGGCAAGAAAACCCCTCTCCGGAACCGCATGACGGAGAAGAATCACACGAAGTCTCACCTCGGCAGCCGAAGGCCGCGGCCTGACAACGGCGTTCTCGATACCCATAAAGAGTGAAAACGGGCTGGTTGCTCTGGTTTGTCCGGTCTGTCTCGTCTGTCTGGTTTTTGGTTGAACGAAACTAGCCAGATGAACCAGATAGACCACACACGAAGAGGAGGGCCTTTCTTTCCATCATGCGTCTCATTCCATTGATAGCCTAAGACGTACCGGCCATGGAAGTTTGGTGTGCCGGAATAGTCTTTCCGCATCCTGCTAGGAAGCTCTTGTTACCGCACGACACTCCTCCACCGCAAGCACGGCTCTTGCTGCTTGTCTTACTCGTTGACTGCCAGTGAGGCACGTTACGACGAGGGAGGATCGTCCGGCTCATGCCATTGCTATTTACCCGATGGAGTTGCACCAGCCTCCCATCCACCCCGTTAGCCGGACATCTCCTTCCTCTTTCGGATACTCCTCCAGCACACACTATTGTGATAGATTCCCCCTCGCCCATCACGCCTCCCACCTCTAACAGGATGGTGAAAAAGTCCGCCAGCGGCGTTCTCGCTTCGCTCCCAGGAACCGTGAAACGTGAAACGAGGGTCAGCCGCAAAGTTGCGGCCTTGTTTGGGAAAAGGCGCGTCCCAGGGTGAAGAGGCTGTCTTGGCAGACTCAGGGCGGGAGGGGGAAATAACCGCCTGGGTTGGGCGGGTGAGAAGGCTGGCCTTTTTGAGCATCCCGCGGGGTGTACTCCTGTTATCACAGACGTGCAGACCAGTGAAAATCTGGCGTGCCCACAGAGTTTTTCCGGAACCTACTTAGGCCCACACGGTTTCTTGGGAACCCACATGACGCGACTCACAGGCCCGCATAAATCCCTGTTGCTCGGCATGCTGACGATCGTGTGTGTCGCTCAGGCACCCCTCCCAGGTCACACGGAAGAATTGAGTAGCCAGTCCGATGAGGCTCTCATTCCGGAGCTCGAGCTGATCAAGGAAGAGGAAACGGTCAGCATCGCCTCGCGCTACGAACAGCCGATCTCGCAAGCGCCGTCGAACGTCTACGTGATCACTGATGAAGATATCAAAAATTCTGGTGCGACGGATCTGCCGGCTGTGCTCCGCCGGATTCCCGGAATGGAAGTGATGCAGATCACTGGAGCAGATATTAATGTCAGCATGCGAGGAAACAACCAGCTGGCCGCGAATAAGCTTCTGGTGATGATTGATGGTCGTTCCATTTATATAGACGTCCAAGGTGTTGTTTTCTGGAAACTGATCCCGGTGACATTGCCAGAAATCGAACGAATTGAAGTTCTGAAGGGACCTGCATCTGTGCTCTATGGCTTCAACGCATTTGATGGCGTTATCAATATCATCACGAAGTCGTCCAAACAGATGAAAGGCACGACCCTTCAGTTTGGAGGAGGTGAGTACGGTACGATCTCAAGCGCGGCCATCCAGGGGGGAGCCATAGGGAAGTTGGGCTATCGGCTTTCCGTGGGCCACGATCAGAACCAACAATGGCAGAACCGCAATGCCCTCGCCTTTCGCACGAATAAGTTCAACGTTCAGACTGAATACGCGTTATCCAGTGAATCGAAGCTGCTAATCTCTGGTGGCTTAACTGATTCGAATCGGTTTGATGGGACTGTCACCAGTACAGTAAGACTCACGGAAACTCCAGCTCTTGCTTATGCAAATGCCGTCTACGAACGGCCCAACTTTTACGTGAGAGCGTGGTGGAATGGATATAATGACACTTATGGGCTGAATGTTTCTCCACTCATTGCTCCGTTTCTGAAGATCACTGATACGGCATTGAGCCCCACCTCTGTGATACGCGCGAATACTTACAATGCTGAGGCTCAGCACACCATTGATCTGAGCGCCGCCGACCGGTTCACTTATGGCATCAACTACCGGATGAACACGCTATCAAACAATTTTATCGATCAAAGGAGCAATGAGAACCGGCTGGGGTTCTACCTCCAGAATGAATGGAAAGCCACCCCAACACTAACACTCATGGCCGGCGCACGGTATGAGCTTAATACATTCATTCACGCTACAATTAGCCCGCGTCTGTCCTTGTTGTACTCACCCATACCAGACCATACATTCCGCGTGACAACGGCAACGGGCTATAGACCCCCGACTCTCTTCGAGACCCATTTACATAATCTTGTCTTTGTGACGCTCCCACCACCATCTCCTCCTCTACCGCCGGTTTTCAGTAACGGTTCAAATAATCTTGACCCCGAAAAGATCTTTTCCATCGATGCGGGCTACCAAGGATGGTACTTCAAGCATCGGCTAAGAACCCGTGCGGATGTCTTCTACAACCACATCACGGACTTGATCCAATTCATCGGAAGTGGAGGCGGCGTCAGTCAGGGAGGTATCGCCGATATCTATGGGGGCGAGGCGGGGATGGAGTTTCTCGTCACTCGATGGCTAAGTGCGTTCGCTAACTCCTCCTTCGAGGAGATTCACCAGACATTTACCGGAGATGCGAGACGCGGCGCGCCTCGATTCAAATGGAATTTGGGCGTCCGTGGCGACTGGGCGAATGGGCTGAATAGTGAAATAGTATTCTATCACGTGGGTTCCGCCACATACCCCGTCAATCAGGCTTTCTTTCTGTTTGCGCCGCTTGGTGGGTTTACGCCTCCTAACGAACGCGTCGGCAGCTACAACCTGCTCAATCTCCGCATGGGTTACAAGTTCTGGCAGCAAAAAGCGGAGGCGGGCTATATGCGTGACGCTGAGTTGGCCATCTCCGCCTTCAATGCGTTGAACGACAAACACAAGGAGCATCCTTTGGGCGATACGATCGGCAGCCGCGTGATGGGATGGATGACGGTAAGGTACTAAGGAGAAGGCGGAATGAGAAATGTGGAATGAAGAATGAAACGGCCGGAAACGTTGAGGAATGCGGAATGAGGAGTGTGGAATAAATTGGCCAGACGTAATGTCGTTCTAGAAATGAGTTTTGCCTTTGCAGTCGGCATCGTCAAAACTGGCCGCCGACTACAGCTGGATCGAAGGGAGTGGGTGCTGTCGAAACAGCTCATTCGCTCCGGTACAGCTATCGGGGCAAACATCGAGGAGGCGATTGCTGCGCAGAGCAAGAAAGATTTCCTCTCGAAGATGTCTATTGCATTGAAAGAAGCACGAGAGACACATTATTGGCTCAGGGTTATTCGGGACTCTGGAGTGGCCAATGACGTGGAGGCGGAGGCGCACATACCTGCGTGCCAAGAACTTGTTAGGCTGCTCAGCAGCATCACCCTGACGACTCGAGAAAATCTTGGAACAATATCACAGGCTCGACGTGTGGACCGTCACAATTCAACATTCCACACTCCTAATTCCACTTTGAGGCCGTAAAGGAATGCGGAATGAGAAATGTGGAATGAGGAATGAACCGGCCAGGAAAGCTGAAAGAATGCGGAATGAGAAATGTGGAATTGGAAATGAAGACTTGGGGAACACTAACCATTTCTGAATGAGGTCACTATGGTCTCGGCAACGAACCACTATTCCGTTCTCGTCGTAGAAGATAACCAGGACCTGGTCATCGGGTTACAGGATTTGCTGCACCATGATGGCTACGACGTCACCGTTGCCGGCACCGTCGCCGGCGCCATTGAACTCGTCCGAGCCCATCACTTCAACACCATCATACTGGACTTGGGCCTGCCGGACGGAGATGGGCTCGAGGTCTTGAAAGAAACCCAACGCCTGGACCCCTCTCTCCCCGTCGTGATTGTGACCGCGCATATCTCGCGGGATCGCACCGTGGGATCGCTGACGGAGGGGGCGTTTGCCTATCTCACGAAACCGTATGATCGGGAGGAACTTCGGCAAACGCTCCGTCGCGCCATCGGGGTCAAGGAACTCGTCGCGAAGGTCGAACAGACGGAACACCTCCTCAACAAAAGCGAAGAACGTTTGGAGCTCGTGATCCAAGGCTCCAATGACGGATTCTGGGATGGACAGGTGCTATCCGACGAACCGTGGAGTTCTCCGCGCACACCGGTCTGGTGGTCTCCTCGCGTCAAGACCATGCTGGGTTATACCGATGAGGAATTCCCCGACGTCTTGGAGAGCTGGGCGTCCCGGCTTCACCCGGAGGATCGCGATCGCGTGTTCGCGGCCTTGACGGCCCATATCGAGCGGCACAATCCCTACGACGTGGAATACCGGCTCCTCACCAAAGCAGGAGAGTATGGCTGGTTCCGCGCGCGAGGCCAAGCGATCTGGGACGAGGCAGGCCGGATGACCCGTATGTCCGGCTCCCTCCAGTGCGTGACCGATCGCAAACGCGCGGAGGACGCGCTGCGTCGCAGCGAGCAACTCCTGCAGGACGTGGCCGACAACACTACGGCGGTCATCTATGTCAAGGATGTCGACGGCCGCTTTCTGTTTACCAATCGCCGCTTTGAGCAGCTGTTTCATCTCACCACCGAACAGATTGTCGGTCATACGAACCACGAGATCTTTCCACGGGAGATTGCCGACGCATTCCGCGCAAACGATCTGCAAGTTCTGGAGCGGAACAGTATGGTGGAATATGAAGAACAGGCGCCGCACGAGGACGGGTTACACACCTATCTCTCGATCAAGTTTCCGCTTCGCGATCACACAGGCAGGCCTTACGCGACCTGCGGTATTTCCAGCGACATTACCGAACGCAAGCGTATGGAACAGACCCTCCGCACTCATGAGGAACACCTCCGCCTTGCTCTGACCTCGGCAGATGTGGGTACGTGGAATTGGGACCTCCAATCCGATCACATCTATTGGTCCTCGCAGGTCGACAGATTCCTCGGCCTATCGGAAGGGGCGCAGCCTCGCACGCAGAACGACTGGCTCGCGCTCGTCCATCCAGACGATGGTGAGACTATTGTGCTCGCCATGCGGCAGGCGCTGGAGCCCCAACGCACAGATGTGACGTTTGAACATCGCGTCCTGCGGCGGGACGGCAGCGTCCAATGGTATGTCTGGACTGGTGAGATTATTCGAGATCATGTCGGAAAAGCGTTGCATATATTGGGAACGGTCCGTGCCACGACGGCTATAGCAGGATGATGAAAATGTCCGCCAGAGTAAGAAGACCGTTATTTGGTTTGTTTGGTTTGTCTTGTTTGTTTGGTTGAACAAGACCAGCTCGATGAACCAGACAAACCAGATAGACCAGATCAACCAGATGAACCAGACAAACCACAAACAAAGATGATCACCAGTGATGACATCGACAGGCTCTTTCGCGCAGGGCTATCCTTGGGAACCTGGGCGGTGGTGGGACTCGTCTGGTTGCTCGGCCTCTGTACCCTCTGTGTGTCTGAATCCGAGGCGATGGACATTGCCATCCTGCAGTCTTCCGACATTGCGGCCTATCGCGAGGCCATTGCAGGCTTGAAGGCCACGGGCCCGATTGGAGCGATCTATACCGAATACGATGCGCAAGGTGACCTGGAGCTTGGGAAAAAGCTCGCGCGCAAGTTGCGGGCATCGAATGTGTCACTGGTCGTCGCAGTGGGACTCAAGGCAGCATTGGCAGCGAAAGTAGAAATTGTAGATGTCCCGATCGTCTATATGATGATCCTGGACCCCTTGAAACATCAGCTCACGGCGACCAACATGACCGGCACGCTTCTGGAGGTCCCCCTCGACCGACAGATGAAGATCATGCGGACGTTTCTGCCGGCCCTTCACCGGCTCGGCTCTCTCTATGATCCCGCCAAGACCTCCTCTCGGATGAAAGACGCGGTGCAGCAGGCCACCGTCAACGACTTTCAATTGAAGGGACTTCCCGCCGAGAGTGATAAAGACGTGCCCCAGCAGTTGCGCACGCTGCTCCCGGATGT
Source organism: Nitrospiraceae bacterium (assembly GCA_036004925.1). GTDB lineage: Bacteria > Nitrospirota > Nitrospiria > Nitrospirales > Nitrospiraceae > Palsa-1315. Next base: position 121,365 of record DASYRC010000023.1, read on the forward strand.
TGAGGCCCTCTGGCTCATACCGGATTCTACGGTATTGACGAACGAGTCCATACAATTCATCCTTGAATCAGCACTCGCACATCAGATTCCTGTAATTGGGTTTTCCCCGGAGTTCACCCGCCTGGGAGCGCTGCTCAGCATGTCCGTCAGCTACGGCGATGTCGGCCGGGAAACCGGACTGCTCGCGAAGCGCATTCTCGACGGAGAACGGCTGCTGCCGCTCAACCCAGTGCCGAGCGAGCGACTCAAGATCACCGTCAATCTCAAGACCGCGAAGTTCCTCGGCATTAACTTTCCAAAAGACCTGACGGGTCTCATCGATGAAACCTATTAATGTGGACCGGCAATTGAATCCTCCTGACCAGCCAGTGGCACCCATGGCTCCGAAGCCATTACTCCCGAGCGGGTTCCTCGGCCTGCGCACAAAGTTCGTGCTACTTTTCAGCCTCATTCTCGTTATCGCCTGTTCGACGTTGAGCTGGTACTACATCGATGAGAGGCGAGAGGCGATGACCAACAACCTCCAGCAGCTGGGAACGGTTCTCCTCACGAGCATCGTATACAATGAACACTTCCAATATGCAGGTCTCGTGGCGGAAGATCGCGACACGCTCCAACAATTCATTGAAGGCCTCGTGGCAGTCCAGGATGTGGTGTATGTGGTCATCACCCGCTCAGACGGAACCGTGCTCGCTCAGCAGACGAAGGGGTCACGCCAATCTTCTGCCAGCCTGGAGCGGTCCATGGATCATCCTCTATACCCGGACAGTCAGATAGCGAAACAGCTCTACCAATCGCCGAGTACGACTCCTCTGATGACACGTTTCTCCCTCTCCACCAGGATAGGGAGCCGATTGGCGTGGGAGGAAATCGTATACGACTTTGCCATGCCGGTGCTGCGAAAGGCAAAAGGCGCCACCTCGCTGCCTCCATTTTCTATTCAGATGGAGGAAGGAAGCACCAAATCAGCCACGACAAGGCCGGCACTCGTGTCTGGTGTCGTCCAAATAGGGTTGACCGACGCACACCTAAAATACGAACTCGCGGCGATGATCAGAAATATTCTCGTCTTCGCCAGCTTCATCATCGGCGCAGGCGCGCTTGGCGCCTACCTCCTCACCCTCCGTATCACGAAGCCGCTAAGGAGCCTTGCCGGTGTGGCTCAACAAGTGGCTGAGGGCCACTCGCCTATGCCCCTTACACCCTCCACCCACGACGAAATCGGCCAATTGACGAGCATATTTAACCTGATGACCCATTCATTACAGGAAAGGAGCATCGCCATTACAGAGAACTTGGCCACCATCAAACACCAGGTCGGTCAATTGACCACATTACATCAAGTCAGTGCGGCTATCGCCCAGACGCTGGACCTGAACCAGATTCTCAACACAGTTTTACAGCTCCTGATCGCCAATCTGGGATTTACGCGTATGGTTTTGATGCTGCGGCATCTTGAACGAGACACGGTGTATGTGGCCCAGGTCGCGGGAGTTTCGCCGGACATTGTGGAAGCAGCTCGCCAACTTGATGTACCGATCCGGAACGACGGCAGCCTCCAAGCCGACCTGCTGATTCACGGCAAGCCCTTGCTTATCTCTAGCCTTGAGGCCGTGGCCGATCGCATGCAACCACCTATACTGGAGTTGGCTCGCCGCATCGGGGTAACGTCCTTCGTCGCGGTGCCGCTCCAGAGTCACAACCAGATGCTCGGGTACCTCGCCGCCGACCGGGGCGCACAACCCTGCACGGACGAGGATCTCCATATGCTGTTGACGATCGCCAGCCACGTGGGCGCGGCCATCGACAATGCCAGAGCCTATTCCCACCTCGAAGTACTCACGCAGCACCTCGAACAGCGTATTGTAGAGCGTACGCAGGAATTGTCCACCGCCAATGCGCTCCTCCAGGAACAGGATCGGCGGCGGTCTCTGTTTCTCTCTGTCGCGTCGCACGAGTTGCGCACCCCCATGACCGTCATTCGCAGCTTTGCAGACAATATGCGCGACGGCATTGCGGGGCCGGTAAGTGAACAACAACTGACCTACCTCACTCGCATCGGACATAACCTGAGTCGGCTCACCAGAATCGTCAATCAATTGCTCGATTGGTCCCGCCTTGACAGCGAAAAGGATATGCTCTGCCTTACACCGGTCTGCGTCGAAACCACGGCCCTCATGGTTGCCGACAGTTTGCGCACCATCGCGGCTGAAAAATCTATTACCATCAAGATCGTTCATGCTGACGGGCTTCCAGCGGTCCAGGGGGACCGCGATAAACTGGAACAGATTCTCTGGAATCTCATCGGCAATGCGATCAAGTTCACGCCGCCGGGCGGCCGCATCACCGTCTCTTTCCAAACGACCCCCGAGGGCTTTGTCCAGACCTGTGTCGCCGATACCGGCTGCGGGATTGACCCTGGTCATGTCGAAAAGCTCTTCCAGGAGTTCTCCAAGGTTCCGTCTGCCAACCCCACCGCTCAGGGGGCTCAGCTTGGCCTATTCATTACCAAAAGCCTGGTGACGATGCATCGAGGAACCATCTGGGTGGAGAGCACACTCGGAGCCGGCGCTCGCTTTTATTTCACAGTGCCTGTCGCGTCTTCGCGAGAAGACTCCCGGCAACCGGCCACGTAGCAGAATGCGTGAAGTGCGGAACGCATTGGGAATGTGGAATGAGGAATTGCTTGAGTGAGATTCTGAAGAATGCGGAATGAGAAATGTGGAATGAGGAATTAGTTGGCCAGACGAGATGAGAGAGAAGTGCTGGGTGCTGAGTTGGAGGCGAACTGGGAAGGGCGGGCTGAAGGCTAAAGTGTTCGGAACTTCAATTTCGAATTTCACATTTTGAATTTTGAATTTCGGAACGCGCCCGGCGTTTTATATCTCAGCCATTGAGAGGAGCGACACGATGCGCGCAAAAATCCTAATCGTCGACGACGACCGCGATATTCTTCTCGGACTCGAGAATCGTATTACCTGGATGGGGCACGAGCCAGTCACAGCCACCAACGGCGAGGATGCGCTGCGGCTGATTGAACAAGGAGACTTTGATCTCGTGCTCTTGGATTTGGAACTACCGGTTCTGTCAGGTCTGGAGATCCTGGAACGGGTGAGAGGCGCCGCGCGCAGCGAGCGGCGCACCGAGGAGGATACCAGCGCACCCTACTCCACACCGCTCATCATCATCCTCACCGCATTCGGGACCATCGAGCGCGCCGTTCACGCCATGCAGCTTGGCGCATTTGATTTCCTGACGAAACCGTTCAGCGCCGACCACCTCACCGTCGTGGTTAAAAAAGCCCTGGACAACGTATCGCTACACCGTCAGGTCGATGTCCTCCGCCAAGAAGTCGACGATCGGTACGATCACCTCGTGGGAGCCAACGCCAAGATGGCCACGCAACTCACGATCGCCAAACAAGCAGCACTGTCCGACGTGACCGTCCTCCTTCTCGGTGAAACCGGTACGGGAAAGGAGGTCGTGGCCCGAGCCATTCATCGTTGGAGTCCACGCCGCTCGAACCCCTTTGTCGCGGTCAATTGTGCGGCGCTGCCGGAGCACCTGCTCGAGAACGAACTGTTCGGCCATGAAAAGGGCTCCTTCACCGGGGCAGTCAAACGGGAACCGGGCAAGATCGAGGTAGCAGAAGGGGGAACGGTGTTTCTTGATGAAATCGGGGACATGCCGCTCCCCTTACAAAGCCGCCTGCTGCGGGTCCTGCAGGATCAGACCTTCTATCGTATAGGCGGGACCCAGCCGGTTCGCACCAATGTGCGTTTCATCGCGGCCACGAACAAAGACATACGGCGCGCGATCCAACAGGGTACGTTTCGTGAGGATTTATACTACCGGCTCGCAGTGATCGCCGTGACACTCCCGCCCCTGCGTGAACGGTTGGACGATGTCCCTGCACTCGCCAGGCATTTTCTCAATCGCGCGGTTAGAATAGGGATTCATCGCCCTTGTGCACTGAGTGACAGCGCCGTGCAAGCGTTGCAACAGTATAAGTGGCCGGGCAACATCCGCGAACTGGACAATGTGCTGACGCGTGCGCTCATTTTGTGTTCCGAGGACACGATTGAGCCTGCGTACCTGCACCTGGCAGATTCACCGTTCCCCTCGGCAAACGAGTCCGAGACAGGATCTCCTATCCGTCAATACCATGAGAGCATGGATGACTATAGTCGGAAGGTCATCGAAGAGGCGCTGCGCAGAAATGGATGGAATCAAACCAGAGCAGCCGAAGAGCTCGGCCTTCAACGGACCTACCTCACGAAACTGCTCCGTCAGAAAGACATCTCTGGTAGACCGCCCAAAGATTCCACTTCGTCGTCCGAGGAAGATTCACCCTGAAAGCAATGGTGAGTCTTGAGTTTGGAATTAGAAATTATGAATTGGGAATTATGAGTTAGGAGTTAGGTCCGGACAATTCAGAACTCCTAACTCTGGTTTGTCTGGTTAGTTTAGTTCAACCAAACACCAGACAATGCGCAATGCTCGATGTTCAATTGAACATTCAACATTACACATTGAGGATTACGGTTACTGACGATTCACGAGTGTCTAGTCTCCCATACCCGTCTTCTGCTTCCCCATGGCCCGCAACTGACCCGGCATCAACCACCAACGAATGACCCCTCGACCTGGCTTCGCCGGGATCGGCAGCTCGATCAGACAGGCCCCGGCTTTTTTCAGGGGGAACGACGCAGAGGCCCGCCCGGACAGAAGGAGACTCGCGGCCATGCCCAACTGTGGCTCATGACCGATACAGACCACGCAGGACTCCGCCGGAAGACCTTGGATTAACCTGACCACTTCTGAAGGCGAAGCCTCCGGCAATAGTTCATTGCGCAGCTCCATGAGCGATGACCTCGCCAACAGACCATGCAGCAATTGAGCCGTTTCAGCCGCACGTCTCGCAGGACTCGCATAGAACACAGTAGGACGCACCTCAAGTCGGCGTAGTCCAGCAGCCACCTCACGCACTCGCCCCTTGCCCTTCTCTGTCAAGGGACGATCAACATCCTTGCCCTTCCACTCCTCTCGCGCAACCGCGATACCATGTCGAACGAACACACAGTCCATCGTCGCTCCTCCTCTGCCGATGCCTCACTCAAGCGGGGCGGGCGAGACTAGCAAGAGAAGCACGACACGCAGGTTCAGGGCTCTCATATCATGCGAGTCGTACCAATCTCGCGCCCCTTCTCTCCCCCATATTATAGGGAACGGATGGGGGGACGTCGAACTGTCATGAATAATGGGGGCTAGTATACTGGAGCATGGAGTCAGAGCCAATCACGGGGTGGGGAGGGGACAACGACACAGAGGGATTGGACCGATCGATTATTTTTCCGGGCGGTCGCGCATGCGGCAGCCTGAAGAAGGGACAGTTCATTTTCACTTGCGGTCAGCTCACTGATCCAGTCCTCGCAGGTCAAGACCGCGCAGATCTCATCCCCGTAAGTCGACCTTCTCTCCTGACGCGTTTATACGTTGAATCCGATAATACAACCTTCGCGCAGCACGCGATACATCGCATCATTTGGAATTCGTGATTAGGAACGGGTAGGATTTGTACTGTCCATGGAGCCTCCGTTTGTGATCGCTCTTTCAAGCTACAGAAAAGCCATTTCGGCGTAGCACAGATTCGTTGGCCTGCACATCTGGGATATAGGGAGGCACCCCAGCAGAATAATCGTGCGAGACAAGCGAGGCTAGGTGGGAATCCAATCTGTCCACGTCGCGCCTTTCTCGCACGTCTCGCGCGTCACGCACCACGGTGCGTGACGCCGGCGGACTTTTTCAGCATCCTGGTAAAAGAGACAGGAGAAGCTTTGTGAAATGAAAATAGCGTGAGGAAGGTGTGCAAACCGATCGCGGCTGGTTACCGAGATTTCACTGATTCTGTCTGCATACTCAGCGACGGTTCTAGGCCTGATAGCTTCCCCGAGGGGGAATCACGGATGAAAACGGCCGCAGCTTGAGCGCGCCGGGTCACTTTCAGCTTCTGAAAGATGAACCGAATATAGTTCTTCACGGTTTTATCGCTCAGATCGAGCGATGCACCGATCTCCTTATTCGTTTTTCCCTCGGCAACGAGCGCGAGGACACGCTGCTGTTGGCTGGATAGGGTCGTCCACTGGGACGCGGTCACATCCTTTTTCTGTGACCGCATGCGGGTCAAGAGAGGCTGGGTAATGGCGGGATCGAGGATTGACTGCCCCTGAGCCACGGTATGAATGGCTCGCATTAACCCCTCGGCATTTACTTGCTTCAACAGATAACCGGACGCCCCTCCGATGACCGCGGCGAGCACCGCCTCATCGTCTTGATAGGAGGAAAGAAAAAGCACCCGCGTGGCGGGACATGAATCCCTGATGGCACGGCAGGCGTCCACTCCGCTGCCGCCGGACAAGCGGACGTCCATCAATACCACATCCGGTTTAAGGCGGGAGCATTCAGCTATGGCATCCGTGACGGTAGCCGCTTCACCGACCACGCTGAGAGTGTCCTGTCGATTCAGCACGGTCTGCAATCCCACCCGAACGACTTCGTGATCGTCCACGATTAACACTCTGACTGGTTTCAGGCTAGGCCTAATCAAGGACTTTCTCCTTCGTGAAAGTAGGCCAGAGCACGGAGAATAACACTGTCCGCGTCCGTTCCCCATGCAACAGACTCACATCGATGTGCGAGTTCTTTTGGATCGGGGCAGACAGAAACTTGGATATTGCGCCAAACAATGAGTATGAAGGACGTACGGAGCAAACCGTCATAACCCTGTTAGCCTCACGAGTCGACTGCCGCGTCATTACTCAAAAATCGTAATGCCGTTTACTAGTTATGGCAATACGGCCATTCAGCCCTATGTCGGATACCTAAGAGATATGATACGGATTGACAGCTTCCATAAATACTGACAGGTGAGAACCTACGTTTACTTACCCTCTCTCGCACGCGCTCACTGAAAACACAGACTGTCCCACCCTTCAACTTCCCAACACTGGCTGAGACCTATCGCGTCGCAGCCCTTGATATCCTGGGCCAACGTCAAAACCTCTGGCCTCGACCGCTGCATGATACGTTAACTAGTCCAGCAGGCTGCAGAAACATTATTGTGGCACGGTAGAGATTCCATGGCCCGCACGCCTGAGACAAGCCCGGTCTCTCTGGTTATCTGGTTTTTCTGGTTGGTCTGGTCTATCTGGTTTGTCTGGTTCAACCAAATAAACAAGACAAACCAAACAAACCGATTAAACCAGACAGACTGAACCAGACGGGCCGGTGGACTGTTTCATCATCCTGCTAGTTCGTCTCAAAAGAGAACATTGTTTTCCAGTTTATCCATTTGACTCGAAGCTGGAGATCGACCTTACCTCCCCGATTCCCGTCTTCACAGGAGACCCACCTTGCCCCTCCGGTCGTGCCAACAATCCAACCGAAAAAAACCGCGCGTCGATCACGTCGAGAATATGTCGCTGAAGTTCATCACGAAAGGGCACGAAATCCTCATCGTGAAGATAACGATCAACCGTGCGAGGCAGCCGGCGTCTCCAGGCATGTGCTGCCTGTCGCGCACCGTCAGCGGCAGGCCCTCCATGAACAAGAATGGTACGAACTTCATGCTCGAAAAATCCTACATGCACTTCTTCATCTTCCAAAATCGAGGTCAGATCCGGCCGCAAGCCGACTAACAGCCTTGCGAACTCTAATCCCAACATTTCGTACCCGTAGAGATGCACCGCGAGGACCCTCCATTGACTGGGCATACGAGGAAGAATCGTCTTGCCGTGCGAACTTGTTCCCAGCAGCAGCTCAAACTGCTTGAGGTGTTGTGATTCTTCTTCCTCATGACGGAGCAAGAACTGCAGCACACCGGGTGGAACGTCCTGCGCTTGCGCAGAGCGCACCGCCCACAATGCCATCGCCTCCGCCTTGAGGAATTGTTCCAGGATCGCCCGTTCACAGGAAAAAGGAAGCGGATGAGTCATGCGCCGAGTCTACCGGAACAATGGGACAGAACCAACCTGTGAGTAGCGGATGTCTAACTCAAGCGAGATGGGCGGGAAAAGCGCGACTGGTGAAACGGACGATGGTTCGAAGTCCGAAGTTTTCGGAACTTCGTGTCGTGCCTGTCACGCGAGTCTTGCTTGTCTCGCTCACAATTCACGCGAGTCTCGCTCCTTGCGCTTGTCGCGCGACACTCCGCCATTTCGCGACGAACCTTCATGAATAATGCAGGCTAGACACTCTCCAAATCATTCCTGTATCCTATCGCCCGATTACGTACCATCCTTCCTGGCGGTGTAGCTCAGTTGGTAGAGCAGCGGACTCATAAGCCGCGGGTCCCCCGTTCAATCCGGGGCACCGCCACCATTTTTTCAAGGGGTTACGCGAGAGCCCCACTCGAAGCCGCACCAGGTGTGCTAGGATTGTGCTACTTTCTCGCCGCAATCGATCCAGCACCTCCGTGCCCCCACGTAAACTCTCGGGCTGATGGTGCGCATAGCGCAGCACCATCGAGATCGTTTTCCACCGGCCCAGCTTCTGGACCCTATAGCCATCGACTCCCGCTTGAATGAGCCGGGTAGCAGATCTGATTCCATGCTCGCGATTCTGTGGGGCACAACGTTGGCGGGTGGATCTCCTCCTCCCATGGCGACCCCGTCGCACCCATCAAATAGCCCTCGCTTGAAAAGGCCGATCCATGGAAACAGGGATAGCGTGAGATGGAGTTGGACCGTGAGCGATGATCGCATTGAAACGATTAACAATTCTTCCTGAACGAGTGTGATTGAGTGAGTTTCAGTGAGGTCTGGAATCGGGAGCGAACCGGGAGTGGATCTTGACGGATGATTCTACGCTGCAGAACGTCCTGCTCGAATCCTCTTCGGCTTGTCTCTTCTTGAGCAGCGATTTAAACTTAGTGGTCAGTTCTATCCTCACCGCCCTCCACCAGAAACCCGATCACCTGCCCCAAACGCTGTTGCTCAGTCTCCCTGATCCGAAAGAAGGCCAACCCGAATGTCTGGCCGCTCACCCACTGCACGTTTGCCGCCTCAATCATGAGCGGCCATTCTAAGTCTGGCACATAGATGCGCAACTCCAACAATAAGCCCGGCTCCATGGTAACAGGACTCTCGATCCGACATCCGCCAGTGGAAAGATCAAGCACGACGCCCGTCCCTTCCAGCTTCGTGGAACCCGAAAACGTGGTGCGGAATTGCACACGGAGGCGCGGCGTAGCCCGGCGATCTACCGTCTTCATATCTATGACGGACCGGCCTTCTACCTTTCCGTCAATGAGGCGTTGGCCAAAGGCAATCCCGTGGATATCGGCCTCCTGCTCCGTCGCATACAAGACATCGGCTGAAAATTCTCGAATTTTGACGCCCCTATGATCGTCCACGGAGATGAAGGTACACAGTTGCCATTTCTCCCCGTCTGCCATGTGATGCGGGGCGGACTGAATGGTGTATCCCTGATATTCGACAGTCTTTCCCATCGGCGCAATTCTTCCCTTTCGGCAACAGGCCCTTCATCTTCAACTCTTGCAAACGAGACTCTTATGCTTCAATCAATAACGCCTTAATCGACTGTCCCTCAACCGCGGCGGCAATCTTGCCTGTTTCATCACATCGCGGGGAAGGTTCCGAAATATTCATGACCAGCCCTTGTCTTCTGGCACGTTCCCTTTCGACATAAGGAAAGGTTATCACAGGCGGGCGGAATGGGTACATATTCCTTGTGTTGTGCACCACTTAAATTCTGGATTAGTTGGGTCGATGCAGGAAAACTCCTGAATATATTCAAAACCTATCGGAGGGGAAATAGCCGAAGCCCTCTCAACAGAGTTACGAGCGAGTGCACCAGGAAGGCCCTTGAGAAATGAAGAATCGAAGAAGGCTGGATTCTCTGCAAAATGGATGGGTTTACAATGTTCAATAAACTGTCCGGAAATTAAGCGTGACAGCCCATCGATCGAACTCGACGAAGATCACATGTAGCGTCCCATCCTCTGCCCTCTCTTGCCTCGATGCAGATTCTAAACATTTCGTTGGTCGACGGCTGGTCTCATCCTATACTGAGCCCCTATCATGAGAGAGGTCGGCACTCGCACCATCCTCAACGGGAAAAGGCACGGCCTTGTCTGAGCCGTAGACGACGATGCCCATGAGCCTCAACCTCCTTCTGCTCGAAGACTCGCTGACTGATGCGGAGCTAATCCTCGACGTGCTCCGGGATGCCGGGTTCGAGGTGGCCTCCCGTCGCGTCGATTCCCAAACCGACTTCCTTCGCGAACTCGACCAGCCTCCGGATTTCATTCTGTCGGATTTCTCCATGCCGCAATTTACGGCGCGCGATGCGCTGCGACTCATGCAAGAGCGGGGGCTCGATATCCCGTTCATTGTCGTGTCCGGCTGCATCGGTGAGGAGATGGCTGTGAAATGCATGAGGGCCGGGGCCACCGATTATTTGCTGAAAGACCGCCTGGCCCGCCTGGGTCATTCCGTGTCACGGGCGCTCGACCGAAAACGGTTGGTCGAGGACAAGCGCCAGGCCGAGCAGCGCCTGTTTCTGGAAGCGTTCCACGACTCGCTCACCGGTCTTCCCAATCGCGCGCTATTCTTGGACCGATTGGATCGGCTCTACCTGCAGAGCCGGCGTCAATCCAGCCCGCTCTTCGCCCTACTCTCTCTCCATCTCGACGGGTTCCGCGTGGTTCGCGACAGCGTGGGCCCCACCGCGGCGGATCGCCTGCTGATTGAGGTGAGTCAACGGATGCTGCGTCGCGTGCGCTCGGCCGACACGGTCGCCCGGATGGAAGGGGACGAATTCGCTTGTCTGCTGGATAATCTGAAAGTGGTGGGCAATGCGACGCGTGTGGCCGCTCGTCTTCAGCAGGAATTCGCAATGCCGTTTCTGGTCGAAGGCCGGCCAATTGTTCTCACAGCCAGCATGGGCATCACGTGCTGCAACAGCGGGTATGAGAGCGGCGACCATCTCCTGCGCGATGCGACGACCGCGATGCATCAGGCGAAAGCCTCCGGTCGGACCGGCTTCGTAATTTTCGATCCGGCCATGCATGAGCAGGCGATGACCCGCTTGAAGCTGGAAGTCGATCTTCGCCAAGCGCTGGAGCGGAAGGAATTTCGGCTGGAGTATCAGCCGATCGTGGCCTTGAAATCCGGGCATGTCGCAGGGTTCGAGGCGTTGCTGCGCTGGGAACATCCTGAGTATGGGCTCACCAGGCCGGAGGGGTTCCTGGAGGTGGCAACGGAATTGGGGTTGATGCCGAAGATCGGCGAGTGGAGCCTGCGCGAGGCCTGCCGGCAGCTGACGGTCTGGCACGCGGAGTTCCCGCGGATTCGTCCGCTGACCGTAAGTGTGAATTTTTCGCTCAGCCATTTCGCGGACGCCGATCTGCCTGCGCTCGTCAGCGAGGTGCTGCTAGCCACCGGGGTGGACGCGTCGAGCCTCAAGCTCGAAATCACGGAATCGGACACGATGCAGCACCCTGAAGCCGTTGCCGCGGTGCTGAAACAACTCGAATTGCAGCAGATTCAAACCTGCCTGGACGATTTCGGTACGGGCTATTCCTCCTTGAGCTATCTCCAGCAGCTGCCGATTACATTCCTCAAGATCGATCAGTCGTTCGTCCGGCGGTTGGGTGCCGACGATGATGCGCTTGCCATCGTGAAAACCATCATCGTCCTCGCGCATCAGCTGGGGCGACAGGTGATCGCCGAAGGGGTGGAAACTGCCGAACAGCTGACGATCCTCCGCTCGCTCGGATGCGAATATGGGCAAGGCTATGTGTTTGCTAAGCCGCTGCCCTGCGCGGACGTCTCCTCTTTCCTGACCTCAGGCCACCGCTGGTAAAACCTTCTGCTCTGCCTGCACTGCACCACTTAATTGTGGGACAGCTTGTGTCACTTTTCGAACCATCCATTCAGTAAAGAATTCAGCTATCTTCGAGCCTCAACTTCCCAAGGGACATCGGTAGCACCCGCCTGATTACTCTCCCTGTCAAAATTTTAAGTGGGGCATAATAATTCGATACGTCAGATGACTTCGCCTGTATCTCGACATTTCAAACGCATCACGATTCAGGGACGAGCTACGCTCACCAGGGGTTGGGTCCGGCCGTCTGGAAGAATCATCCCGCGGATCGATCTGACGGCAGCAACGTGAGACGGACTGGCTCAGTCGCGCCATCTACCAGCCTCGGTGCCCGTTAGTGAGCCAGTTCATACTGTACGGTCTTTAACAACGCTTCCATGCTAAACGGTTTGTATAAGGTGTGCCGGACTCCCAAGAGCTTCGCCGCGTCTAGGGTATTTTCTGAATCTGGTGCCCCTGAGATGGCAATCACCTTCACATTGAGGAAGGCCCGGGTGAGTTCAAGTATCATGTCGAGCCCATTCATCTCAGGCATGAGAATGTCGGTTATGACCAAGTCAGCCGGCTTCTCCCGGTAGAGCGCGAGTCCGAGGCGTCCATTCGGTGCTTCCGTCACCTCATGGCCAGCCCTTTCAAGCACGGTACGGATCAATGTGCGCAGGGGTGCCTGATCATCGATCACCAGAATCATCGCCATGGAACTCCTCATGCACAAGAGCGCGGTCAGTCGAACAGCGCCCGCTTAGAGCAACCGGTGCTTCGGTAAGCGGGCTCCCATCCCCATACCAGTCCAGCACATGCTTCGTTGAACTCAAGTCTGATCCCCCACACGTGGTGCATGCAGACAATTCCGACTTGCCTTCCTTTGGCCCCCGTCACCGTCGCGTGGTTCACCCACATATCGTCTGAAGTCCAGCTGGGCCACAAGCATAGCCGCAGTCGCATGCCGAGTAGTACGGGCGTGCATCCCGCGAAGCGACAGTTGGTCTCGCTCATGTCTTAGACCGTCCCTTGCCCTACGAAGTAATCACAGCTGTACAACACCGGCCAGTATCTGGAACGCCGAACCCGACGATGAACGCGAATGCCGCGGCTCATATCAGGAACTCCTTGGTTAGCGACACACCTGGCCTCGGTTGCCATAAGGAAAGAATAGCAGAGAGAAGGCGAATTCGACGGACCAGAAGGAAGTACTGTCTTTGGAGGGAATTGAGGGAAACCAGACTGAAGTAGGGGACGGTTTCCTCTACAACGAAGCTGAGTGACTCGTTGTCAGAAAGATGAAATGTGCTTGTGTGAAAGGGCCTCTCATGTCACATCTAGCTTGTATGTACGTCATGAATAGAGGCGTCTGGCGCTGGCTCGGAAGTAGTCTGCTTTGCTCCATCGCCCTGAGTGGGTGTGGGACATTCCACCCCTCATCCTCGCCACCTTGTGCCTCGGTGGCGAACAAAAGCTATCCGCCTGCTGTGGACTCAGGTGTAGTGCAGTCGCTCCAGAGACAAATAGGAGAGCGAGATAAGCGCATTGCCGAGTTAACGTCTCAATTGGACGTTCTGAAAGTGATTGATCAGGACATGAACGAACGAAGAAAGTCCGCCCGGCCGCCCGCGATCTTGACGCCCTCAGCAGCCGACCAACCTCGCTAACCAACAGGTATACTGTCCCGCTTAATTTCCGGACAGTGTATTGAACATTGTAACCCATCCATTTTGCAGAGAATCCAGCCCTCTTCGATTCTTCATTTCTCAAGGGACTTCCGGTGCACTCGCTCGTTACTCGGTTGAGAGGGCTTCGGCTGTCTTCCCCTCCGATAGGTTTTGAATAAATTCAGAGGGTTTCCTACAGCCAGCTGAATAAGCCATCTGTGCACAATTTAAGAGAGGTGCAACACCTTCCCTATCTAATATCGGTTGAGCCGACCGCTCTTCATTGTTTCTCTCGAAATGACGCTGCCTGAAAGAGTCTTCAACCCGGTTGTTATCTTACCCCTGTTCATTTCATGCGTACTGACCCCTCTGCCTCGCAGTATCGTTCTTCAAGCCAGCATAAGAACGCCTCCGGCGTTCTCTACCCGCAGCACCCATCTGCGAAGACCTGCCGCTGCTGAGAGGCACTCCAGCATCGCTCACATAGTTCGACGGTTGAATGGGTCATCCCATCATCGCAGGCGATTCGGCGCTGAACCACCGTTCCACAGTCAGAACAGGCGCCGGCGAGTCGCATGTCCGTCCTACGCTCTTGGGTCAGCATAGGACACCATTTTTGTGTTCGGACGAGCACGCCGATTGCAGACGGCTGACATGAATTCCTGCCCACCTTTGAGACTCACCAGATTCCGCCACAACCGAACCGGAAGCGGCTCCGCCTTGGCCCGGTACAAATCCCATTGCATCTTGCGCAACTGTCCATTCAAGGAATCCACGGTTCGTTCCAAGTCAACGAGCCGGTCTGTCCCGACGGAATTTCCTGCTGTGAGCATCTTGGCCTCCCTTCTTTGATTAAACCGTACAATGCCGAATCACGCCGATGAGAATGCCTTCGATATGAAACGTATCTGACGGTCTCACAATAATCGGCTGCATCGCCGCGTTCGCAGGGTGCAACTCAATGTGTGAATCCTTCTTGAAATAGGTCTTGATCGTCGCGTCATGATTGACGAGCGCAACGACGGTCTGCCCGTTCCTGGCCGTCTCCTGTTTCCGCACCACCACAAGATCGCCGGGGAAAATGCCATCATCCTTCATGGATTCCCCTTTGACGCGAAGCGCAAACGTTTTTCCACCACGTAACATGCTGGGCGGGACCTCGATCATTTCGGACTGTGGGACCGGCTCTATCGGTGAGCCAGCTGCCACGATCCCCGCCATAGGAATTTCAGATGATCGGCCCAACTGATCCAACATGACCTGGACCATCCCAGGAATACGCCGCATCCCTGCTTCGTAACGCGCCACCGACACGCGCGTAGTCCGCAAGGCATCGGCCAAATGCTGTTGCGTCAGGCCCAACTGCTCTCGAATACGTTTAAAATCCGTTGGCTTCACGGTGTAACCAATGGTTACACACCTATGAATCCCCTGTCAAGCTCCTTTAATGGACTCCTAATAATGAAGCAAAAAACCCTGTCTGGCGTAGAGTCTGTGCATAACCAAGTGAGAGACACCGCAGCAGGATGGGCAATCCAACGCATCGACCCAGCAAATGACAATGGACATCTAGTATTTGTTGTTTCTCCTGGGTTTAACCCTTAGGACCACCATATCTTGTGGTGGTGCATGCGGCTGAACCAATGCCTAATTTCTAGGCAAAGACGTGTCGGAGGTAGAGAAATGCACTGTATTTTGATGGCAGGGTGATCTTATTAACAGACTTATCCACAGATGCTGGGGAGCGGGTTTTGTGAAGATTTTTCTTGACCTTTCTATACATATTTCTCACTTTTCCTCTTCGACTCTTGTCTGTGCTCTGGGAAAAATGATTGAAGGGCACCTATAGAAGGCCACGAGCGGGTAAAGGTACGACGCTGGCGGATGAGGTCAGGATGAAAATGGGTGACCGCACATCTGACGTCAGTCCACGGGACACCTCCCAATGAACAGTCGTGGCCATCATGCTGAGAGCCTGAAACAGGAGAAAGAGGAAGACTGTGATGTTAACCCGATCGCGGAACCAGATGCACCGCACCGGCCTTGATCGCCGCCACAACCACTGAACCAGGTTCGAGACCCAGCTCTTCTCTGGCCCCTCTCGTAATCACCGCTTGCAAGGGAAAACCGCAATCGACCGTGACCGTCACCAACACGCCTTGCGGCAGCATCTCGGTCACACGACCGGACAGGTGATTGCGCGCGCTGATGACACCGCTCCCCACTTGCTCGAGCAAGACATCTTCTGCGCGAATGCAGACGTACACAGCTGAGCCGCTTACGTCCGCTCCTAAGCCCTTCAGCGTCGTCCCGTTCACCAACACGCTCGCCAACCCATTGTCGTTCGCAACCACTTGACCCTGCACGACGGTCTCGATACCGACGATCTGCGCAACCTCCGCATTGGCAGGCCTAGAGAACACCTCCTGCGGCAAACCAGTTTGAAGAATCGCTCCATCTTGCATCACTGCAATGACATCGCCTAACGTCAAGGCCTCGGCCCAATCGTGCGTAACGACGACAGAAGGAATATGCAACTGTGTCAACAGGGCTCGCAGTTCTCCGCTCAAGCGACTGCGTGTCGGCGCATCCAAGGCCGACAGGGGTTCATCCAGCAACAAGAGCTGAGGTCGTTTGGCGATCGCGCGCGCAAGCGCCACACGTTGTTGTTGCCCACCCGACAACTGCGTCGGCTTGGCCTGTTCGAGCCCCTGAAGTTGCAACAAGTCGATCAGCTCACGGACACGCTCCCGTCGTGCCTCAGTCGGCAGATCGCTCAATCCATATTCAATGTTGCCGACCACCGTATGAGTAGGAAAGAGCGCATAATCCTGCGGCATGTAACCGATCCGCCGCGCTTGCGGCGAAAGCCGAATGTTGGAGACCGCATCAACCCAGGTCGTCGAACCGAACTGAATTCGTCCCTCTTCCGGCCATTCCAACCCGGCAAGACAACGAAGCAGGGTCGTTTTCCCAGATCCTGATGGCCCGAAGAGAATCAGCACGCGCGGAGGGTCGAGCGGCAACGTGAGCTGTGCCGCAGCCGTAAACCGACCGGGAAAGGTCTTGCGGCAATCAACCGTCAGCGCTGCGGCCATACCGCCCAGACCTTTCGATTCATCGCATAGACCAGCAGCAGCACGCCATAGGAGACGGCAAGCAACAGCAGCGCCGTCTTGGCAGCCCCGGCATAATTGAGCGCCTGAACCTCATCGTAAATATCGATCGAGACTGTTCGCGTCGCTCCCTCGATATTGCCACCGACCATCAGCACCACGCCGAACTCCCCAAGCGTATGGGCAAAGCTCAGCACTGCGCCGGTAATGAGGCCTGCCGTTGACAAGGGAACAATCAGACGAAAGAAGGTCTTGAGCTTCGACACCCCCAGCGTCCAGGAGGCTTCGATCAACCGGCGATCGACCTGGTCAAAAGCTGCGGCAAATGGTTGCACGGCAAACGGCAGACTATAGAGAATCGACGCGAGGAGCAGACCTTCGAAGGTAAAGGGGAGCGGATGCCCGACCACGTCACTGTAGAATCGACCAACTGGGCTGTGCGGACCGATCGCGACCAAAATATAAAAACCCAGCACCGTCGGAGGCAGAACGAGCGGGAGCGCGACCACCGACTCGACAATGAACTTCCAGCGCCATTTCGAAAAAGTGAGCCAATAGGCGATCGGCAGTCCAACGACCAGCAAGACACCGGAGGTCAGGCTGGCCAGTTTGAACGTGACCCAGATCGCCATCCAATTCACAAATCCGCCTTTGTCACAGTCTGTCCTACCGAAACCGGCGCAATGGTAGGAAGCCGCAATCTGGAAAGTCAACGCACGCTATTTGCCGATCATGACTTCCGTGGCTTTCACAGCGACCAGCACGGAGTCATTGACCTTCAAACCCATGCTCTTGACCGACCCTTCCGTAATCGCCGCTACAAATTCGAGCGTGCCGACTTTCACCGTCACTTCGGCCATGGCTTGTCCCTCAGTGATTTTGGTGACCGTGCCTTGGAACTGATTCCGCGCGCTAAGTTTCATGGCGCCCTCCTTGGTAAGATGGCTGAATGATTGCAGCCATTGGATTCATGCAACATCATTCCAAACCCTACTTGACTTGATCGAAGCCGATCATGAATCCCTCCGGACCGCCAACCTCCAGCCGTATCATCTGACGACCCCCTCGCATCACGTCCGGCTTCAACCGAAAACGCACAATCTTCGCGCGGTCTTCTTCGCTCAATTGATAGACGGAAGATGCCCGATACGCCTGTTCTAGTTCGCCCTGCAACGCGGCGACGTCTGAAACCGTGAAATTGATTTGTACCCAGCCGGTCGGACGCGGTGTTCGCAAATCCTGCCGAACCACGATCAAGACGCCTCGGTAACAATAGCCACGAAGATTGTCCACTTGGGGATGATCCAGGCTCTGCACGATCGGCGCGTGCAAGACGGATTCAAAGAATCGCTCGTGACGTGTGATATCGGACGTTTCAATCTGCACGCTTTCAAATCCCTCAAGAGAACCTGGGCCCTGAATCGCTGACTTACACAATCCCCCATGAGAAACCGAGTCAGCCTGATGATGCTGGGTATGTGGCACGTCTTCAGCCAACGCAGCCGTTACCACAATCAGGAGCGCGCTCGCACTTAATAGATAAGCACCTCCGTGCATGCTCTCCCCCGTTCCTTAATTGGGCAACGTGAATCCATAGCGCTTCATGATCTCCTGTCCTTGCGCACCTTTGATAAATGCAAGGAACTGTTTCGCAGACGCCTGCTGCTTCGACGACTTCAAGATCACAGCACCCTGCTCAAGAGCCGGGTGGGCCTCCGCGGGAACCTCCCAATACGTCCCCTTTGATTTCATGATAGGAGCCACCGCCAGAGACAACGCGATGATCCCGATGTCGCACGCCCCAGATTCAATAAACTGCGCCGCTTGCGAGATATTCTCTCCCAAAATGAGCTTGTCTTTGACCTGGTCATAGACCTTGAAATATTCCATCGCAGCCACAGCTGCCCTGCCATAGGGAGCATGTTTGGGGTTGGCGATGGCGATTTTCTTGACGGTCGGCTCACGCAACGCCTCGAACCCTAGTGTCACATCGATGTGTGACTCATGCCCGGTCCACATGACAATCCGCCCGACGGCATACTGATAGAGTGAGCCAGGAACAGTCAGGCTGGCTTCTTCCAGCTTCTTGGGGTAGCCGATGTCGGCTGAAAAGTAGAGGTCGAATGGCGCGCCATTTTGAATTTGCGAGAAGAAATTGCCCGAGGATCCCAACGTGAATTTCACATGTTCTCCTGTTTGTTGTTCGAACGTTGGGATCAACTCCTTGAATGCAAAGCTGAGATCGGAGGCAGCGGCCACCGTCAACTCTCCAGCCTGCCCCGACGGGGCTGTGGAAAGGCCCGCGATCATGAATAGTGCCATCAGCACAGACACTAGTAGTATCCGCACTCTCCACTTGTTACCCTCGTTGACTCCCATCTCAGCACCTCGTCGTTTCCGCCGCCCATTATCGGACTTCATCTATCAAACACTCAACGGCCCTCCAACCCCAACTCTGCGAACCGATCGCCCGGACCGTAATTCCATTACGTTCGGGCTTGAGAAAGAGAGACAAACCTGCTCAGGGTCAATCACGATATTCACTGCCTCCCACGCTCGGGGAAGACGAGCCGCTCCGACCACATGCCCTCTACTTCGCAATGTCCAAGTTTCGCCATGCACTTTGACCGTGATGAGCGGATCGGGCTTGTCCGTCTGGACCAGCACAATCCGGCCGATCCACCGGTTCAGACGACGAGTTCCGCGCCGAAACCACTCGGCCTCCAACAGAACGGCTTCTGCCGGGATCACCGCCGTTACCCGATCCCCGATCGGCAGCGGCTCTGTAACTTCCTCGTCAGCGAGTCACCTCGCACGCAGAATCGTTTGCGCTCCGATCCTGAGCCGCATGTGAGTGCGGGATAGACTACGATGCGACGAGACGACCGTGCCCGTTACGATATTCACCTCGGAGAAGCTTCGATCCGAACCCAGGGCCTGCAACATGGCTTGGGCCTCCTTCTCCTTAGAAAAACATCTGGTACTGAACCATGAACGCTTGGCTGACCAGATCCTGACCGGAACCGGTGCCCGGCCCGTCCACGACAAACACATTGGGCACACCGCCTGTGGTTCCGACGTTGACGGCATCCGGAGTGCTACGGCCGCCGGCAAATCCCCCGGTCCCCATCGTCACAGTCGTGTATTGGAACACGATCTTGTGATCGTACGTTGATTGGAACGTGTAGGTGAGCGACGCGTCGAACTCTTTGATCAAGTCTTCGCTCGCCTTGGTGTCCGGGTCCCAGTAGGCGTACCGTACCGCGGCTTCCAGTCGCTTCGGGATCAAATAGTACCCGGACTGCACATACCACCCGGTCGAATTCCCCAATTGCCGCGGGATATTTCGAATGACCTGGTCGCGCAGCGTGTTGTTGCGGAAATAGAACTCGCTGTGCAGCGACCACCCGCGATACTTGATGTTGGTATCCAAGGTCCAGGTGGTCAAATTCATCACCCCGTTGCCCAGCAGGCGCCCGTTCCCGGTTGCACCCAACTGCCGCTTCGCGATCGTGAGATCGGTCAAGTCTGACTGTAGGCTGAAATTCGAATTGGCAGGGTCCGCCGGATCCAACACCGAACTCGTGTTGATGGCAGGGTTGTACGAATACCCGCCGCCCATCGAAAGCTGCGGGGTCTGCGAATAGGTCAGGTCGCCCTCGGCGTAGCCAGGGTTTCCCAGTATGTTCCAATTCAGTCGGGCAACGTACATAAGCTCGTTCGCATTATTCCGGAAATTCGCCCCCGTGGCATATTGCCGTCCACGAAAATTATCGCCCCCATCCACTCCCTCGGATTGAAACGACCCGAGACCGGTGACGTTTGGGCCTTGTCCGTTGAAGACGCCGAAATAATAATTGACCGGTAGGTCCTGATCGTTGAGCAGCGTGATGCCGATGTCCCGCCGATTGAGGCCGCTCGCAGTGAAGGCATCCATCACCAATGCCCGCTCCGCGAACTGCATCGACACGGTGCTGTTGATCTGTGAGCGATTGAAGAGCACTTTGTATTGCCCCGCCCAGATATTGGCCCAGCGCCAGCGGGTAAACTGGAAGTTCCAATCGAGTAGTTGAACACCCGACGCATTGGCCGCATCTTCGCCACTCTCCGCCCCAAGCTGGAAGAAGTATTTGAAATCCGGATCGAACAGGTGGCCCATGAAATACAGGCGCGCCCGGCGAGCCTGAAACGTGTCGGAACTTCCTTCAAAGCGCGAAGCGCGCAGGTTGCCGAACACGCCCAGAAACTGAGGATAATTTTTGAAATCCCCCAACGTCCGGTACAGGGAATTCTGGTCCCAGTGGGTATAGCGCAACTGCGTCATCGCCCGGATCTTGAGGAAAAATGCATTGTCATTGAATGAAAAATTAAACCCCTTCTCGTACCACATCTTGAAATCCGGAGCGGCCGCCCGCGCGCGAGCCTGCGAGGCTTTTGCCACCTGATCATATTCTTCCTGCGTAATCGTTCCCTGTTTGACCGCTCGTTCGAGCAGCAGGCGGAGCGCAGGGTCTTGATCTTCCACAAAGACCCACTCCCCGTTTTTTTGCACCATTCGTCCCGTGTCGGCTGCCCAGACTAGCGGCACGCCGAACCATCCCTCCACTCCCATCACCGTCGCCAAGAGAAAGCCGGCCACATGGCCAAACCACATCCTCCGTCGCCTGCCTACCATCATCCCCCTCTTTTCACCGCCCCGTTCTTGGCCCAGTGCCGATTACAACTCCCGCTCGCCACCGACAGACCGTGATCAACCGCCTTCGTCCAGCGATCCAACTCCACGGAGGTAGTCGCGAAATTGAATGGCAGGGGTTCCGTCGGCCGGGTCCTTCATCCAGAATTGTTGCGGTTCGAAGAACAGTTCGTACGGGGGTGGAGCAGGAGGCACTTCCGGATAGAAGGGGTAATAGCCACCGGTGGGTGATTGCGGTTGGAGGCTCCGCACATAGGTGAGGCCGACATGGAAGAATGGGTCGTGGACCGCAATCCAGCCTGACGTGACGATCCGTTCGTAGGTGGGATTCAAGCCCGGCTCATACAGCGCAAATGCGACCCGCTCATTTGGGTTCGCCATCCGAAGTCCTTCAACTAAGTACGGCGCAAGTGCCTGGAGTTGTTCGTCTCGAAGCAGTCGTTCCGGCACGGCAGTCGTACCGAAGAGACGCAAGGGCCACGCGGATGGTCGTTCGCGCGACGACATTCCCTTAAGTACCGTCGCCACGTCGGCAGCCTTGAGCAAGATCGGGTGGGTATAGCCCTCGTCTTTTGCGCCTTGCTCGATCTTGATCACCAGGCGCTGATCTTCGTGAATGACCTGGATCGGCACAGGAAGTCGCGCGCAGCCGATGGCCAGCAGGCAGAACAGAGTCAACCCGAGCCGGCTTCCGACGAGGCGGCCACGGCCCCACTGTGTACTTGCTGTCACATTCATGCAGAGCAACCTCCATCCGGCGTGCACGTTGAATTTGAATCGAAACTATCGGGATATCGACGGCGACGCGATTGATGATTTGGTCGCTGCCGCCTCATTGAGCTGTGAGTCCTGCACAAGTTCGTAGCCTCTCGCTTTTAGGGCTTGCTGTCCTTGCGAGGTGCTCACGAATGCCAAGAATCGTTGCGCGACAGGATGATCCTGCTGACCACGCTTCAGAGCGAACGCATTCACCGGCGAGAATGCACCGGGCGCAGACCACGCGTGAATCGTGATCCCTTTGGTAGTCATCGCATCCGGAACGAACACCAGTCCGAACTGGGCCTTTCCGTTCTGCACCAGCGCAAGAACCTCTCCGGCGTGCTTGGCGAAGACCAGCCGCTCGGACGGCTCTGCACTCAATCCCACAGTTTTGAGCAAGGCTTGGGCGCGACGCCCGCAGTCGATTTTTTTGGGATCGGGGATCGCAATAACGATCCCCTGCTGCTTCATCCGATTAAGCAAGTCACCTGTCGAGCTGAACACAGCGGCATCCGATGACGAGGACACCACCGCGAGCGGGACAGAGATGGCTGGCCCCATCTCGGGCCGGCGGGCAAAATCACGCGCCTCCATCCATTCGATGAGCGATGAGTCATCCGATGCCACCAACTGCACCGGAAGGCTCTTGATAGAACCCATCAGCTCAGTCTCCGAGATGACTACGATCCGCACACGGTCTCCCACATGCGCTGCCTCGAACGCCTGAGCGACAGTGTCCACTGCGTCAATCACACTCGGGATAACCGCGATCGTCACCGTGCCGGCGTGCGCGCCCGAAGCCGTCAACCAGACACCTAATGTGGCCCCGATGCACATCCTCACGGTTCCGATACGTTTGCGCATGCTTCGTGTCATGGCTTCCTCCTTATTATTAATGGTATGGATGCCGTTTAATGTCTTATTTGATAGTTTTTAGTCATGTATAATTGACATCCAGGTCAAAAAAATATTTACCCCGTCACTTCTCTTGCCCTGGCGTCAAAAGCCCGATCCCTTGAGGAGGCGCCAGGCTTCTGAAGAGTTGGGAAGCCGCTCGCTCGTTGCAGCTGAACCGATTCCTCCGGCTACCAGAACGGCGACGATCGGCACGGTCTTTCTCACGAAATCCCGCATGGATGTCCTCAGCATCGAACATCTGTCACTCCGGCGCATCTACAATGTTTGCAGCTTGCCAGTGTCTCTCGTGTCATAGCCCCCGAGTGCCTCGACCTCAGCCCTGAACTGACGCATCACAATCGTGTCAAAAAACCTTTGCACGGTGGGGTGCGCGAAGAGATAGGCTTTGGGCACGACAAGATCGTACCGGGCCTCCTGAAGCGGAACAAAGTCGAGTCCGTAATAATTTGCGGCGAAACGCACCCCGACGCCGACATCCGCCTGCCCTTCCGCAATTAATCGCGCCACGTGAAAGTGCGACGATGCAAGCCGGCCATAGCCCTTCACATGATGTGACGTGACACCTGCAGCGAACAACCTCTGGTCGAGCAGGATCCGCGCGCCTGCACCTGCCTCCCGATTGATGAGGTGCACGTCGGCACGTGCCAGATCGGTAATCGCACGAATGCTCTTGGGATTGCCAGGGCGCACAAGCAAGCCTTCTTCCCAGCGAGCGAACGTCACGAGGTTCACCTCATATCCTTTGAGGTGCCGTTTGACGTAGGGCAGATTCGATTCGCCGGACTTGCTATCGACAATGTGGAGACCTGCAATATGCACTTCTCCTCGCTTTAACGCGTCTACCGCGGCGCCGCTTCCCATCGTCCATCCAACCACCGTGGCGGTGTTCGTGTAGCGCCGTAAATATTCGCCCGCGAGAAAGATGGCGGGATCGCACCCGGCCACCGCGATTTCCTGCTCGATCAACCGGCGATCTCTTAACAAGCGCACCCGTACGGGCCGGGAAGTCTTGTCACCTCGTGAGGAAGCACTTGTTGCCTCAGTAATTAAGCCGTCGGCTGGGATTGCATAATTCAGCACTTCACCGAGGTGCGCCACCGGCCTCACGATGAGCCGATTCCCGACGTGGACAACTTTCACGCGCGCCTGATGAGCCAGAGACTCAGCGGCCGACTCAGTGATCAACTCACCTACCACCTCCTCACCGGGCGAGATAAGGCGGAAAAGATCTTCCACCTGGCAATTCAGAGCTCCCGCCAGACGAAGTGCAACGGCAGTGGTGGGAAGGTATTGTTGGGCCTCGATGGCACACACAGCCTGCCGTGTAATTCTTGACATGGTGGCGAGATCGCTTTGGGAAAGACCTTTTGCTGTGCGGAGCGTACGAAGATGGTTCTCAATGTTACTGGACGGTTCGGCTTTGTTTTTTTCACCCATAGTGGATTTGTCAGATATCAAGCTTTCATGACATTAGTCAAGTATTATGGAACATAGAAACTATGGAAATAATTGTTGACAATATGAATAAACTTAATGTATTTATAATATCATAATGACGATCGGAATATAGATATATAACCACTTGACAGGTATCATCATGATTACAATAAGATTCTTTAGTCACCAGCTATTCATTCTTATCTTGCTTGAAGTGGTGCTCCAACTGGCCTCTCCCATTCCTGCTCACAGCTATGACTGGGTCCCGACAGATGAGGAGATCAAGAAATATCGCCAGAGCTGGAATCCCCTGTCCCACGGTCCCGTTCTTCTCCAAGCCGTCGATATACAACCGAAGGGGCAGCTTTCAATCCGAGAATTCATTTTCTCACAAATCGGAGAGAGCAGCTTCGGCAATCACCTCAGCTTTGCGACCGACAGCAAAAGCGGACCGGTTCATCTCTACCAGGTGTCGCCCTCCGTCAATGCCTCCTACGGACTAACCAATCACATCGAATTAGGTGCCGCTATTTCGATGAATTCGTTCTGGGCCACCCAAAACGGGGACAGCACAAGTTCGACCGGCTTCGGCGACACCTCGCTCATCATGAAATACCGGCCAATCATTCAAGACCCTGGAAGCTGGCGCCCTTCCCTTACCCATTACACGCAACTTGTGCTACCCACCAGCCGCTGGGCCGATGCAGAGAAGCCACCCGGCGGGTTCACGCCACTCGGACGACTTCCCAGTACGCGATTTGGCGAATATGGGCTGACGCAAGGACTCATGACGCGAAAGAACCTCGAACCCATTCGCATCAGCGCAGCCGTGTTCTATACCTACGCCGCGCCCGGAGAGAACGGCGGAAAGAACACCTACACCGGCGATGTGGTCAACACGCGCTTGATTTTCGAGCACATACTAAATGACAAGACCGGGTTCGGGTACAACATTGAAGTCAGCACCTTACACGGTCTCACCTGGCGGGCGGACGGACACGACATCAACGCAGGACAGAGAAGCGGCTTTACGATTATCGGTGTGGAGCCGGCGCTTCAATGGAACTTTTCTCAGAACTGGTTGGTCGCCGTCGGCTGTCTGTTTACCGTTGCAGGGCAGAATGCCACCAATTCTACCTATCCAAATCTGTCCGTCTTTTGGATGTGGGACAAGAGCGGGAAGATTGTCATGCGATAGCCCATCACGCGAGAGCGAATAGGACTGTCATCATGGGAAACACGGAACGATTAGACCGGCAGGACCCTCAAACAATCGAGCAGGCAATTCGACTTGCACTCAGAGGCATCCGCTTTGGATCGATTGAAATCATCATTCACGATTCCAAAGTCGTGCAGATTGAGCGCAAAGAGAAGACACGTTTTGACGGCGAAGGTTCAACGTCCACGCGCTGAGGTCACGATGATATATCACAGCTGTTGTCGTTGCTAAAGGAGAACAACCGGCCGTCCAGATGACTGGAGGCCAAGACCGACTACTTTAATCGTTAAATTGAGAACTGACCGGACCACCGGAGGTTCACATGTCACGGAGGAAGCGACATGAGAATTTCCGGTTTGGTTTTTGTCACATTCGCAGTCGTCATGCTGTTCGCAGGCCTGACACCACAAGCACAGGCTGTCGAAGAAGGCCAGTTTCAGAAGAAGGACGGCCGATGGGAGTATCTGCCCAGTGAAGACCCCGGCCTCAAATATCTACTTCTCAAGGGGATCATTACCCAAGATGAGTACGACAAGGGGTTGAAGGTCTTGGAGACCAGGGAACGGATCGTGAAACCGAACTTCAATATCGACATCAACAACGGGTTGAACATCCGCGTCGGCTCGAAATTCCTGCTCAAGATGCGGCTGCTCACCCAGGTGCGCTATAGCTACAGTACCTTTAATGACGCCTGGGGGACTGTCGGAGACTCGAGGAATCCTGAAATTCTGGGGGGCCAGGTCGAGTTTCGGGCCGTCAGAAAGCAGAGCGATTCGAGCACCTTTACGGTTCCCCGGACCCAACTGCAATTCCTGGGGTACGCCTTCGATCCCGACCTCCGTTACAATTTCTCTATACGCCTCGATCAGGATCCTTTGAATCAAGAAGGCGGCAACGGCAGGGCCGCTCTCCTCGACGCCTATCTCGCCTCCTGGCATATCCCATTCGCTACCATCCAGGTCGGCCAACAACGAGTCTGGTTCAATCGCGCCCTCGTGAGCTCGATCGCCACGTCAACCTTCGCGGACAATATGCTTGTCCAGAGAACGTTTGCCGCTAACCTGGTCAACAGTCGCGATATCGGGATCACTATCTTGAGCGATGAGGATCGATACAAATTCAACTATGCTATCGGGATCTGGGGGGGCGTCGGACCGAACCTCACGAATGAAGGCACGGCCGTCAGCCAGGCGCTCGCCAACAACGCCAGCCTCCCCAGCAACCAGCAGCGGACCTTCAACTACGACACTCGCTTCCGGAACGGCGAAATGATGTACACGGCTCGGCTGCTGTACAAAGTATCCGGCAATCCGGGATATGGCCAGGGAGACATCTTGAACTCTCGCGTGCCTCAAGTTGCGATCGGAGCGGGCTATGCCTATAACCCGGCGCAGAATTATTTAAGTTCCATCCGCTCGGACATTGTCGATCGCTCGTATCGCCAAGCCGTCACGAATAGCAACAACGGCCGGCTGCTCGGCGGTGGGGTCTACGATTTCCAGACCTACGAAGTGGATCTCATTGCGAAGTATCAAGGGTGGTCGTTCCAGACAGAAGGATACTACCGCCACCAGCGGGTACGGACAACCGATGATGGAACCATTCCATTCACCCCGGCAACCGCTGTGGTGTTAGGTCCCCCCGTAGACCTCGGTCAAGCCTGGGGCTGGTACTCGCAGGTCGGCAAGTACATCATTCCCCGGAAGCTCGAGCTTGCAGTCCGATTTGCGGTCCTGGATCCGTCGACCAAACAGAAACATGACCTGACCAAAGAGTTCGGCGCCGCCCTGAGCTACAGCTTTGACGGCACGTACAACAATCGGCTCATCATCGACTATTCGAACATCACGATGGGGAGCGGCGGACGGGCTCCCGACAGGTTCCCATTTGAGAGCCTGCCTGGATTCGGGAGCGATCTAATCGAAAACCGCATCAACGTGCAGTATCAGTTCTACTTTTAAGACAACATGACTCACCACTTGTACACCACAATGAGGACTCTCATGAAATATCACACTTATCTGTCTAGAATTTTGCTGTCCCTCGGCGTCGTTGCATCCGCGTTATGGATGGCGCCGCCTGTGCACGCGCAATCAGAAACTCTGACCATCGCGGCTGCGAACAGTCTCAAAGATGCACTCCGAAAAGTATTGCCGCTGTTCGAGACCCAGCACCGTGAGATCAATGTGCGGGTGATCTATGGCCCATCCCAAACTCTCCGCAAGCAAATCGAAGAGGGAGCGCCAGTGGATGTGTTCCTACCGTCGCTGTTTGAGGAAATCGACCAGCTCGAAAAGAACGGACTGATCATTCAAGGGACCAAGCGGGCCTATGCCGGCACGTCGCTGGTCTTGATCACCAGCTCCACTTTCCCTGCTCCGATCGCCTCGATTCAGGACCTTCACACAGTTCCCGTCCGGCGCATCGCCATCGGCGACCCGAAAACGTCATCGATAGGAAAAGTTGCGACCCAGTTTCTCAAATACAGCAAATTCGAACCGCATCTAAAATCACAATATGTATTTGGCGA
This sequence comes from Nitrospiraceae bacterium, assembly GCA_036004925.1. GTDB lineage: Bacteria > Nitrospirota > Nitrospiria > Nitrospirales > Nitrospiraceae > Palsa-1315. The sequence goes on from DASYRC010000023.1 coordinate 149,593, forward strand.
ACATTCCCGCGCGGTTCTCGATCTGGTCGCCCAAGGCGAAGCTGAGATCGGCGTCGTTTACCGGACAGACGCCATTTCGGACCGCCGTGTCCGTATTCTCGACACGGCTCCGGCTGACTCGCACACACCGGTCCGCTACGGAGTGGCCGCCGTCTGGACAGCCAAGAATATTTCTGGAGCAGGAGACTTTATCGAGTTTCTCCTGACACCGCAAATCCAAGCCCAGTTGAAAGACTACGGGTTCGATCGTGATTCTTCAGAAGTCAGTTCCTCTCCACGACAGGAGGTCAAACCATGAACAGCTTCAGGATAACAAACAATCGCACGCGTGTATGGCTCATTTGGCCGCTGCTTGCCATAGTAGGACTCACCCTGCTCGCCAGTTGTGTGAGCCAGCCCCCCACGCCTCAGAACACGATCTATGAATCGGGGCTCAACACGGTCCGCTTGGAGGAAGATCCCGACTCGACATCAAATACATATCCAACCGCACTAACGCCGACAGAGGTCGGCACATTACTCCGAGGCGTCCGGTCATGGGAACGGCGAAACGTGATTCACCAATTGTTCAGCGGTCAAGCCGACCGAACCCGAGCATTCCGGGATGAGGAAATCATCCTGCTTGCCCCGGCACTCTCAAAAGCCTTGGCACAGGCCACACCTACCCAGCGAGTCTCCTTTCACTTGAGCCATGCCACGGATCAGGGGGAGGAAGAAACCACCAATGGGTGGCTGTCGGTTCGAGGCACTACTTTCTATCTCTCGCTGAGCGAGGTTCATGATCGGCACAGCCCAGGCCCCGATATCAGCAAGTATGACCGGCAGATGCCGAACGTCCCGGAACGGTCCGCAGCCTTCGATGTAACCTTCGAGCCAGAAGAGTATCTGGCCAAGGTCAGTTCCAGCGGACGGCTGTTTGCACCCGATCAACGAGAAGAACTCCAGATTCTGTATCGAGAGGCGCTTTTGGCCATGCCGATTCAGCCCGGACTGGATCAGGGCCGAAAGATCAAGCCTTCTCAGCCCTGAATGACCTAATTGCATCAAGGATGATCATGAAGATACGCGGATTACTATTCCTAGGAGTCTGGATGCTCATCACCTCGACCTCTGCCGCCATGGCAGAGGATACGATCCGTGTGGGGCACTTTCCGAACATCACGCATGTCCAAGGCCTGGTGGCCCAACATCTCTCTCGCACCGGCCAGGGCTGGTTTGAACCGCGATTGGGAACCGACGTCAAGATCGAGTGGTATATCTACAATGCTGGGCCGAGCGCCATGGAAGCGATCCTGGCTGATTCCATTGACCTGACCTACGTTGGTCCCAGCCCGACATTGAATGCCTATGCAAAATCCAACGGCGAGGAAGTCCGAATCATTGCCGGGGCAGCCGCGGGCGGCGCAGCCCTGGTTGTCCAACCGGATTCCGGATTGCAGCAACCTGCCGATTTCCGCGGAAAAACCATCGCGACCCCGCAGCTCGGCAATACGCAAGATATTGCCTGCCGCGCATGGCTGGCCAATGGGGGGTTGAAAATCACACAGACAGGCGGAGATGCCTTTCTCGTCCCCACCCCCAACCCGGATCAGCTCACCCTGTTTCAGCAGAAAAAACTCGATGCGGTATGGACGGTCGAGCCGTGGGTCTCACGCCTGGAACGCGAAGCCGGAGGCAAGGTGCTCGTCGAACAGTCGCGCGAGAGCATCACAGTCCTGGTGTCGAGCGTGAAGTTTGTCAAGAACAAGCGGGAGCTAGCCAGGAAGTTTGCGCAAGCCCATCGTGAACTCACTGAGTGGATTCTCGCGCATCCTGGTGAGGCCAAGAAGATGGTCCGGCAGGAATTGGCTGCCGAGACGCGAGCCGAGGTGTCGGCCGAGTTGATTGCCCAGGCATGGAAACGCATCGTGCTGACCACAGATGTCTCCCCGGATGAGTATCAGCAGTTCTTCTCCAATGCCCAGCGGGCAGGATTCCTGCGCAAAGCACCTGACTTGTCACAGCTCATCGAAAGGCTGAACTGAGATGGACGCGACTGAAGTCAATCCGGCTAAGACCGTTCCCTCCAAGCTCGTCCTCGATCGTGTCTCGAAGTGGTTTCGGACCAGCACGCTGACGGTCCATGCCCTTGATGATGTGACGCTCCGCATCGCTGAAGGAGAGTTCGTCTGTCTCGTCGGCCCCAGCGGCTGCGGTAAATCGACCTTGCTCAATATCATTGCCGGATTGGAGCGACCCGATCGCGGTCTAATCGAGGCCGATGGGAAAACCATCGTTGGGCCAGGGCCACACCGTCTCGTGATGTTTCAGGAAGCATCGCTGTTTCCATGGCTGACGGTCCTCGGAAACGTTCTCTTCGGCCTCAAACTCATCAACGGCGTGAGTGCGGCGGAACGCCATGAGAAGGCGGAGTATTTCCTTGAACTCGTCGGCCTCAAGAAGTTCATGCATTCCAATGTTCATGAATTGTCCGGCGGCATGAAACAACGCGTGGCCTTGGCTCGGGCCCTGGCGCCGAACCCCAGCGTCCTCCTGATGGATGAGCCCTTCGGCGCGCTCGACGCCCTGACACGCGAACAACTCTACGGGGACATCCAACGAATCTGGAGCCAGCATCGTAAGACCATCGTCTTCGTCACTCACAACGTGCGTGAAGCCGTCTGCTTGGGTGACCGCGTCATTTTGTTCTCTCCAAACCCTGGACGGATTCGCGAGGAATTCTCAATTCCTCTGCCTCGGCCACGCGACATCAACAGTGTGGACCTGGCTCGCTATTCGACTGAAATCACCCGTGTCCTGAAAGGCTATGTGCAGACCGAGGTCGCGGGATGATCGCACGGTGGCTGGCCGCAGCACTGTTTTTTGTACTCCTCGTTGCCGCGTGGTATCTCGCCGTCCAAGCACACATCTGGTCTCCCATCCTGCTCCCATCGCCCATCAGTGTGGCCGACTATGTGAAGTCCGCAGTGGAAGACGGCACTCTCTGGGAAGCCACGCAGGTCACGGTTCGAAGGCTACTCATCGGATACGGGTTAGGAATTCTCGTGGGCCTTCCGTTAGGCCTTCTCACCGCCTCTTCCCGCTGGTGCCAGGACACGATCGGAGTCCTTGCATTAGGACTGCAGACTCTCCCGAGCGTCTGTTGGGTACCGCTGGCCCTGCTCTGGTTCGGCCAAACAGAAGCCGCTCTGTTGTTCGTCGTCGTGATGGGAACCCTCTGGTCGCTGATCATTGCGACCGACAACGGCGTGCGGACCATTCCACCCATTTATACGCGCGCAGCCCGCAGCATGGGCTCGACCGGATTGCACACGTGGACCCACGTCGTCCTGCCGGCGGCGCTTCCATTTCTTTTGAGCGGGATGAAACAAGGCTGGGCCTTTGCCTGGCGATCTCTGATGGCAGCGGAAATCTATGTAACGATTCTCACCGGATTCGGGCTCGGACATTTGCTACACTATGGCCGCGAGTTGAATGCGATGGATCAAGTCATCGGCGTCATGTTGATCATCGTCGTGATCGGTCTGGCCGTAGACAAAACGCTGTTTGCTCCGATTGAACAGTTTCTCCATCGCCGCTGGGGAACAGCCAACCAGTAGATGTTCCAACAAAGGGGGATTGCCATGGCAACTCAACACAGTACGGCCGCATCGTTAGTTGCTTCAACCGTGCTGGCCATGGCACTGATGTTCGTGCCCGCTGCTATTGCGGGGCAGTTCGGCACGCCAAAAGAAAACGAGGGAACCAGGATTTTTCAAGCCACTGAACATCCGTATTACAGCGGACAATTCCACCTTTCCGGCCAGAGAACCACTTTGATCGGTAGCGTGAACGATCGCGCACCGTGGGACCACCTCGACTATGCCGGCAAACACCTGATATCAGCGCAGGGCTCAATTGACATCGAGGTGAACGAACTCACGAACAGTGGCCAGGTCATCGCAGAATTTGTCGAGGGCTCCGACCGGTATCGGATCGTCTTTGACCGGTTTGCTGCAAAGGCTCCGTTCCAGGATGGAGGAATTGCGACCAGAATCTATGAACATGGTGACTCCGGAAACGGCGATCCGCTGTATCCGAAAACCTGGCTCTACCTTTCCGGATGGGGAACAGCGACGATGTGGAAAAACGATCAGGTCCTGTACAAGGACTATGATGCCCATTTCATGGTCATGGAACGGTCCCGCGATCCAAAAACCCATGAGGTTCACTATCCCGCGAAGCGAACGCTGCCTGGAGGTGAAACTGACCCGGCCGCGATGGAAATCGATCTCTGGGTCCGGTCGAAGGAACAAAATGCGAATAATTTTCCTCCCTTTGAAACCTTTGTCCACCTCTGTTGGGATGAAGTGACGTGGAAATAACTCCAATGAATCCGGCGGTGCTGATTGTCGTGAGTTTCATTGCCTCACTTCAGCTGGCCCTCGGAGCGGGGGTCGCCCAGGCAGAGACCGACTCTCCTGCGCTTGTGTGGAACTTTGATCGTGAGCAGCCAGGCGCCCTTCCCAGTGAATTTTCAATTGGAACGTTGTTTGATGGAAGGCCCGCTGGCGATTGGCAAGTCTTTGCGACTGATCGAGCCAAGAGTCCGCCACATGTATTCGCCCAAGTGATGGCCAAGGGAGCCGAACATGCCTACAAAGTGGTGCTGATCAAGGAAGTCATCGCCTCTGATGTCAATCTTGAAGTGTCGTTCTTGCCGATCAAGGGACAGGCAGACATGGGTGGTGGCCTGATTTGGCGGGCGGCCGACGATCGGAATTACTATCTGGCAAGGGCCAACCCGTTGGAACAAAATATTCGAGTGTATCGGGTCGAGAAAGGAGTTCGACACCTGTTACAAAACTTCGACCAGACGATTGACGTGAGGCACTGGCACACACTGCGGGTCACGAATCAGGGCTGCCGCTTGAACATCTTCTATGACGGCAAACAAGTCTTCGATCTCTGTGACAAGACGTTCCACGACGGGATGATTGGACTATGGACCAAGTCGGATGCCGTCACATACTTCGACGATCTCCGGCTGCAGCATGTGAGATGAATGCACACGTGACAATGCACCAGCCGGAATCTGCGCCCTTCACTAGCAGGAAGCTGAAAAAGTCCGCCAGCTGCGTTCTCGCATCGCTCACAGGAGCCGTGAAACGTGAGGCGTGAAACGTGAAACGAGGGTCAGCCTTGGAGCTGCGGGCTTGCCAGGGACAAGGCGCGTCTCGGCGCGCCAGGGATGGGCGGGTGAGAAGTTTGGCCTTTTTGAGCATCCTGCAGGGGCGAGGCGTGCGGTCATTGCTTGACTTTGCACCGTGGGCAAAAGAGATGGGGTCATAGTGAACGACCAACCGTCATGAGTCATGCGGGCTGAAGACAGGTCGTACGGCTGACACCCCTCAATGCGCTGTGCTAGTCTACGCCATGCCTGCCAGTTGGCTCAGTCGCCTCTCCATCGGCAAGAAACTTGCGCTTTCGTTCAGCCTTATCCTCATCCTGCTCATCGGGAGTCTCGGCGCATCGTTCTTCTATCTCTCCCGTGTGAACAGCTACGTCGAACGCCATCAGCGGATCATCATTCCCGGCGTCATCACGGCGTCAGAGATGCTCCGCAACCTCTCCGACATGCAGACCCACATGCACCACCTCATCGAACATCAAGACACGGCAGAGCAGACCATCAGCCTGAAGGCCATCGCGGAAATCGAGCACCGAACACTCACAACACTGGACACCTATCAAGCCACCCATGCCGCCCGCACGCATCCCGTTTTGTATGGCATGTTGCAACAACATGGACGGGGCGACCTGGCTGATCAGGAAAGCCAAACGATCGTCGCTATCGCCGATGGAATGAGTGCCTTACGCGCTCAGCGGGAAGATCTCGAGGCTGCGACTCGCCGGCGCGCGAAGAATCTGTCGAATGCAGAACCGGCGTACGAACAGACCGCAACCAAGACCGCAGATGCGATCGCCTCGCTCATCGTGCTTCACCGCAAGATCGATGCGGAGATGAAGATCGAGGGCGATCGCCTTGTTGAGCAGGCACGGCTCATCGTCATCGGCGTCGTCAGTCTGCTCGGACTTCTCATCGTTTCGATCTACCTCATGATGAAGCGGCTCGTAGCAGCACCGCTTAAACGGCTTGCCGCCACGGCAGATCGCGTCGCGCGCCATGACCTCTCGGCCGAGTTTGAACCCTGGCTTACACGAGACGAAGTCGGCATCCTGGCGAATTCTCTGACGACCATGCTGGCAAATCTCCGCGAGCGAGGTACCGCTCTCATACGCAAGACCAAGGAACTCGAAGCCTTCACCTATTCTATTGCGCACGACCTCAAAGGACCTCTTCGCGAAATCGAAGGTTTCTCGTCGCTTTTGGAAAAGCGATTTGAAGAAGCTGAAGACCCCCAAGTGAAACACCACATTGACGTCATCAGGAAGTCCTCATTACGCCTCACGCACATGATCGACGCCCTGCTCAAGTATTCACGACTGGAACAGCAGGATCTCCCACGCACCCGCTTCAACGTGTTGGAGATGATCAGCAGTCTGCTCATCGACCGACAGAGCGAACTCACCGGCCTCACACCTCAGATCAAGGTCAATCTCCCCTTCACCGATCTGTATGGCGAACCGGTCAGCATCCGTCAGGCCTTGGTCAATCTGCTCGATAATGCCCTCAAGTTCTCCCGCAAGTCTCCTGCTCCGACTATCAGCATCGGGGGACAGCAGACATCGACCGAACGTATCCTCTGGATACAGGACAACGGTATTGGCTTCGACACAGACCAGAAGGAGAAACTCTTCGGTCTCTTCGAGCGGTTGCACAATGTCCAGGAATACGAAGGCACCGGCGTAGGCCTGGCCATCGTGAAAATGGTCGCGGACAAACACGGGGGCCGCGTCTGGGCAGAATCGTCGCCCGGCAAAGGCAGCACGTTTTTTCTAGCATTCCCGGATGGCCTTGAAGCTGTCAGCCTGCACTCAGGGCAACGCTGAATGCTGATGGCTGATTGCTGAAAGCGACTATGATGCGCACACTCATCATCGACGACGAAGAGTACGTTCGCTTGGTACTGGAGCAGGCCCTCCGCGAGGAGGGCTGTGAGGTGACCGCCGTCACGCACGGGGCGGCAGGCATCGAGGCACTGCAGACCACAACCTTCGAATGCGTCATTACCGATCTCCGTATGCCGGGGCTCGACGGTCGAGCCGTCTTGAAGTGGGTCCGCGAGCATCAGCCAGACCTGGACGTTCTCATGCTGACAGGCTATGGCGACGTCAAAGACGCGGTCGAGGCGATCAAGCAGGGGGCCTGGGATTTTTTGGTCAAGGATACGCCTTTCGACGCCGTAACGGTCAAAGCCGCATTGGCCAGACTGAGCACCGTGCGCGCCCTCCGCAAAGAGAACCTGGCGGCCCGGCATGGAGGCTTCACACGCGATGTCATCATCGAAGGACCAAGCCAGGCCTGGCAGAAGCTCAAGACCCAGATCGCGCAGGTCGCCCCATCCAATGCGCCGGTTCTCATTCAGGGGGAAACCGGCTCGGGCAAAGAAATCGCGGCGCGGCTCCTCCATGACCTCAGCCGACGAGCCAGCGGACCGTTTCTCGCCGTGAACTGCGGAGCCGTGAGCCGCGAACTATTGGAGAGCGAACTCTTCGGCCATGAAAAAGGCTCGTTTACCGGGGCGACCGCCGCGAAACCTGGACTCATCGCCGCCGCGGAAGGAGGCACGCTCTTCCTGGATGAGCTGGGCGAGATGTCGGGTCCGATGCAGGTGAGTCTGTTACGCTTCCTGGATCGTGGCGAGTACCGCCCCGTCGGCAGCACTCGTACGCTCCAGGCCAACGTCCGTGTTGTCGGAGCCACGAACCAGGACATCCAAGAACTCGTTCACCAAGGCCGCTTCCGGGACGACCTTCTCTATCGAATCAATACCATCACCCTGCGCGTGCCTCCACTCCACGAGCGGAAAGAAGACCTTCCGAAACTTGCAGAACACATCCTCTCGACCCTGCGCATCCCCGGAACCACAAAACGAACCATCTCACCTGAGGCCCTGCAGGCACTTACCGCCCACAGTTGGCCCGGCAACGTGCGTGAACTGCGCAACGTTCTTGAGGGAATTGTGCTGATGAGCCATGGAACGGGCCCGATCAGTCGAGAAGAAGTCCTCGCGCTGTTGCCGAAAACCCGAAGCTCGCTTCAGACGGGAGATCACACGCACCTGGCACTGGAAGAAATCGAACGGCTCCACATCCAGCGCGTCCTCGACGCCAGCAGCGGCAACAAGACTCAGGCGGCCAAAACACTGCAGATCGACTACAAAACGCTCCTCACGAAGCTGAAGAAATACGGACTCGCCACATGACCGAGACCGGTCAGCGTTCCGGACCCCACGCAGCACGCGCTTCGTGAAACGTGAAATGTTCGGCTTTCAGCGAGATACGATTGACGCTTCACGAACGACGAGGACCTGACGCGGTGGGCGGCTGGCGGGGCTGGGATGCTTTGATTGAGAGAGTTGCTTCCTGATACTTTTCTATCTTGATCATTCTTTCTTTGAACTCTCGGTATTCTCCTTGCCAGCCTGGGTTGGCCTATTCCAACAATCTATAAAAAACTGTTTCATCTCAAAATAAGACTCCGCAACCATCCACAAATCCCGTTAAGGCCCTCATCTTCAAAGAAAACCAAGTAAACAACTTTGCCTTGCCTCTTAACCTCTTCAACTAGAGGAACGTAGTCCCCATCTCCAGCAACTAGAACGGCAACATCATAATTATCAAAGAAAGCGTTTACGAGAAGGTCCTTCGAGAGAGCAATATCTACACCTTTTGCCTTGTCTCTTGTCTTCTTGAACACATGGGGATTGAACCCCATGTTCCGAAGCCTTTGCCTTACATCTTGGATTCTCAGGTCATCACCTGCCACGCTGGTGTAGTAAAAAGATCGAATGGCATGATGTTGTAGTCTCAGGTGTCCCTGGGTCGTATCCTGCGTTGCTGGAAGTCCTGGGAGCCATACAAAAACATCTTTCGAATAATGACTACCGTCTGAGAGCACAACGCCATTAGCCTCAGCGATCTTTTGCGCACAGATAGTGAAATTCTCTCCGTCGACAAACAACATCCATCGTCGAAGATGGGGGTCAGTGGGCCATGGCAGACCAGACGCAACCACAGATTTATACTCCGCCAATAGGTTAGCTGAATTTTCGACGTCACCAGAGACCGATTTCGCCTCGTGAGAAAGACAAGGCTACGATTCGCTTGCACTAGTGTCAATCTACTAAATTGGTACGTAGCAACATTTACTAGGCTTGGTCTCCGCTAAAATATGATGCTCCTTCTAAGCTCGCTCGTTTCTCGCCCCTAGGGCGAGATGATTTCCCCAGCGGGTGGCGCTGACCTGGACGCCACTTGTCTTTCAATGATCCCACCAACCTTGCTCGTATCCCTTCAGGAGGGTGGCCTGGCTTGGTCCACCACTGCGCACGTCGAACGACCACAGTTTGATCGTGGGGGTTCCGTGAACACAGGGGACCAACCAGGCCGCCCTCCCTCTTTCTCTGGAATTTCTCCCTTCCCCTCTGGAATTTCTCCTCATTTCACTCTCCTATATCATCTCACTAAACACTTTAAAGTTATCATCATAACTAACTGTTATACATATATATTGTGTCGTGAGACTGTACATCTTCGAGTCCGGCACAGTCCCTGCTGATGTCCTCCTTATATATGGTGACGCACCCCTCCATCCTTTTGATCGAAGACAGCCCAGGCGAGTGCGAACTCTTTCGCCTCGCACTGGCGCGAACCAGCATCGATGTTGCCCTCTATACCGAGCATGACGCGGAGGCGGCGTTCCATTTTTTACAATCGCGAGTTAGTTATCATCCCAAAAGGTCCTCCCAATACTCCCCTAGCGAGGCGACTGGTGTGGTCTCCACTGCGCGCGTCGAACGAGGGCCTTCTGAGGCCGCGCGTTCCGCGAGCAAAGAGACCATGCCAGCTGCCCCGCCGTCGCTCATTCTCTTGGACTTGCAGCTCCGCGGCCAGAATGGCTGCGACTTCTTAAGGCGGCTCCGGGCCGATGCCCGCTTCGCCGCGATCCCCGTCGTCGTCTTCACCACGTCCGACGACCAGACCGACCTGGCGCGCTGCTATGCCAGCGGCGCGAACGGTTATGTGGTGAAACCTGGAACCTTCGACGAACTCGTTCACTGTACCGGCGACATCTGCCGCTACTGGCTCAAATGGAATCGAACCCTCTTAATGGCTGACACCCGATGCTGACCCGCGCTTCGCTCAAGAATCCCTACGCCGTCTTTGCGGTCTGCATGATCGTGCTCGTGCTCGGAGCCGTGTCCTATCAAAAAATGCGGGTGGACATTTTCCCTGAGATCAAGATTCCGACCATTCTCGTGACGACGTTCTACCGCGGCTTGAGCCCCAGCGAGATGGAAGGGGCGATTACGCTCAAGATGGAGCAGCGGTTTGTCGAAGCGAGCTACGTCGAACATATCGAATCGCAGTCGCTCGCCGGGATGAGCTACATCAAAGTCTTCTTCCAGCCGGAGTACAGCATCGATTCGGCCCAGTCCGAGCTGACCAGCCTGGCTTACAGCATCATTCGCCTGCTCCCGCCTGGCGTCTATCCCCCGTCCATCTATAAATTCGGCGTGTCAAGCTTGCCGGTCGGTCTCCTCTCCGTAAGCAGCGAATCCCTTGGTGCCAAGGAAATTCGAGACCTGGCCTATTTCACCGTGCGCCAGCAGATCGCCACCATCCCCGGCATTTCGTTCGGCCCCCCGCTGGGAGGGAAAGTCCGGCAGATCACCGTGTTCATGGATCCGCAACGGATGCTGGCGCGCGGCATCTCCCCATCAGACGTCGTCAAAGCCATTAATTCTCAGAGCGCCATCATCCCGGCCGGCAACATGAAGATCGGCGATCTGGACTACTACGTCTACTCGAACAGTCTGATCGACGTGGTCGATAGGATCAACGACATCCCCGTCAAAATCGTGAACGGCACACCGATCTTCGTACGCGACATCGGCACGGCGGCGGACAGCGCCGCCATTCAAACTTCGATCGTACGGGTGAACGGTCGCGAAGCCACCTATATCCCCATCACACGGCAGGAAGGGGCAAATACGCTGGAAGTGACCAACGGGATTCGTACCAAGTTGCCGAAGCTGACAGAGATTCCCGCCGGCACAACGGTGAAGTTCATCTACGACCAGTCGCTCTATATCCGGCAGGCGATCGCCAATCTGCAGAAAGAAGGGCTGCTGGGGGCTGCGCTGGCCGGCCTGATGATTTTCCTGTTCCTGCGGAGCATGAAGGCCGCACTCGTCGTCGGGTTGGCGATTCCCCTCTCGCTCACCGCCGCGCTCGTCGCTCTGTATTTGACGGGCCAGAGCGTGAACATCATGACGCTTGGCGGGTTGGCGCTTGTGATCGGCTCCTTGCTGGACAACAACATCGTCGTGCAGGAAAACCTGCATCGCCATTTGGAGATGGGCAAGGACGGTCGCACTGCAGCCCAGAACTGCGCCACAGAGCTGACCCTCCCGATTCTGGTGGCGACGATCTGCATCCTGATCGTGTACCTCCCCATCATGTTCTTCACCGGCATCATCAAATATCTTTTCGTGCCGCTCGCACTGACCGTGGCCTTTGCCATGCTCGCCTCCTATGTCATCTCGATGTCCGTGACGCCGGCGCTCCTCGCCCGTTTCTACCAGAAGGGCCATGGCGGGAACGGCGCGGACGACAGCTCTGCCTCCACCGGCTGGTTCCGCTATGTCCTGGCGTTCTATCTCCCGCTGTTGCGGGCAAGCCTGCGCCTCAAGCCGGTCGTGATCGGTCTCGCCCTCCTTGCGCTGATCGGCACTGCAGTTCTCTTGGTTCCTCGCATGCACACGGAGTTCTTCCCGCGGATCGACGCGGGCAATTTCACCATGAACATCACGGCGCCGGAAGGGTCGCGGATTGAGAAGACGACGGCGATTGTGGCTCAGATTGAAAAGCTAGTACAGGAAACCATTCCTGAAGATGACCTTGAAGAAGTCATCTCCAACACCGGGCTTTATTTCGGCGATGCGGCCCGCTTCGCGCCGAACACCGGCAATCACACGGCCTTTGTGCTCGTGAACCTCGTGACGGGACACAAGGGGCAAACCGACGAGTACATCGCCCGGTTACGAACCAAGCTGCGCGACCAATTGCCCGGTGTCGAGGTGGCGTTTCAGACCGGGGGCATCATTAGCGATGTGCTGAACTTCGGCCTGCGTACACCGATCGACATTCAAGTGAAAGGACCCACACTCGACATCATTCGGTCGGTGGCGGAAGAGATTCAACAGAAAGTCGCGCGAGTGCCCAACACGGTGGATGTGCGCATCAAGCAAGGCAAACACTATCCGGAATTGCACATCGACGTGGATCGCACGAAGGCTGTCTACCACGGCATTGCACAGGATCGCGTGATCGTGGACGTGATCACCGGCATCAGCTCGAACATCGCATTGAGCCCCAACTTTTGGCTCGATCCAAAGACCGGCAACGGCTATTTCTTGCTGGCTCAGTATCCGGAACAATCCCTGACCAATACCGAGGACCTGCTCAATATCCCCATCATCGGTTCCCGCACGTCCTTGCTGCCGACCTCCTCGCTCACCACGACCGGCGCGAGCGGCTCGACCATGGCGCTCCAGAACACGCCCTTCGCCGGACGCCAGATGGAGATGTCCAGCGGCTTCTACACTTCCGGGGACGAGCGGCGTGGGCCACCCGCACTCCTCCGAGATGTGGCAACCTTGTCGTTCAAGACCGGCCCGGATTCCGTGGACCACTACGATCTGTCACGTTTGATCGACGTGCTGATCACGCCTGTCGGGAACGACCTGGGCCGTGTCGCGAAGGACATTGAAGCAGTCCTGGCGACCATCCAACTCCCGAAAGACGTCACCCTGCAGCTCCGTGGCGAGGTCGCTAACATGCGGTCAGCCATCAGCAGCTTCGCCCTCGCGCTGCCGCTGGCCGTGCTGTTGATCTATCTCGTGATGGTCGGGCTCTTCCGGTCCTTGATCGATCCCCTCATCATTCTGGTCGCTGTTCCGCTGGGTTGGATCGGCACGGTGCTGTTGCTGAATCTGACCAATACGTCGGTCAACGTGGAATCCATGATCGGTACCCTCATGATGATGGGCATCGTGGTCTCCAACAGCATTCTGCTGGTGGACTATGCGAATCGCAGGGTGCTGGAGGGGGCCACGGCGGAGCAGGCTGTCATCCAGGCCGGCAGCAACCGCATTCGCCCGATTCTAATGACGTCCCTCGCGACGATTCTCGGATTGCTGCCGCTGGCGCTGGGCTTCGGCGAAGGCAACGAAACGATGGTCCCCTTAGCACGCGCGGCCGTCGGCGGCCTCGCCATCTCCACCATCATGACGCTGCTCGTCGTGCCGGTGATACATGCGATGATACTCGGAAGACGAGTCCCCGGCGTGGACCAGTCGAATGCTCCATTAGAGGAGATGTAACCGGATGTTCAGACTGTCGATGTCCTTCCTGCTCGTTCTGCTGCTCGCCATGCCCGCCTGCCAGCAAGAGTCGCCGCCACAACAGGCCAAACTATCGGCAGCACCATCGGCCGGCACCGATGAGACCTACGCTCCGACTGTTGCGGACAGCCAGCCGGTGGATGTGCAGGTCACGAAACCGACGAGGCGCGAGTTGCTCTACCAGGTCACGCTTCCGGGAAACATCTCGCCGCTCTATCAAACGACGCTCTACGCGAAGGTGTCCGGCTATTTGAAATGGATCGGGCCCGACAAGGGCGATGCGGTGAAGAAGGATCAGGTCTTGGCGATCATCGATGCGCCCGAAGTGGAAGAGCAATACCATCAGGCCCTGTCCGACTACCACATCAAGAAACTGACGTTCGAACGGTTGGACAAAGTCTGGAAGGAATCGCCGGACGTCATCGCCAAGCAGGATGTCGATGTTGCGGAGGCCGCCTCTCAGGGAGCCAAACATCTGGCAGAGCAACGGGCCGCGCTTCGGAACTACACGAAAGTCCTTGCGCCCTATGCCGGGATCATCACGGCCCGTTTTGCCGATCCCGGCGCGCTGATCCAGATTGCGACGGCTTCTTCGGCCGGAGCTATTCCACTCTTTACGATCATGGATCTCGATACCGTGCGCGTCTACACGAACGTCCCGCAGGACGACTCACCCTGGGTGGTGCCGGGAAAGACCAGGGCCACCCTGGACGTCAAGGGACTCGACGGACGGTCGTTCACCGGCACGGTCACTCGTTCGACCTTGGCGCTTGATCCTTCGACGCGAAGCCTGCTCGTCGAGATCGATCTCCCGAACCCTGATCACGCGCTGCTCCCCGGAACCTTTGTGGAAGTGTCTCTCGGGCTGCGCGAAATTCCCGACGCATTGGTTCTCCCGCCACAAGCCGTCAATAGCGGGCCGAAAGGGAAGTCCGTGTTCATCATCGAGGCCGGACATGCGAAGGGGGCGCCGGTACAGACCGGAATCAGCGACGGCCGCTGGGTGGAAATCACGTCGGGATTGTCGGGAGACGAAGATGTCGTCGTGGTCGGCACACGCAGACTTTTGGACGGCTCCCCCGTTACTCCGGCACCGTTCAACCTGCCGGAGGCGAAGACGGCAGTCCAAACATTCGAACGGAGGTCGCCGGGGTTTCCTGCCCCTGTAGCATCCACTTCAGACAGAGCAACGCCCAAGAATCGTAAGTAGCTCAAAAACACCTGAGGCTACAACCATGAGGAGGCACCATGTATAACTCAATCACGCGAGGCATGATCGCCTGCACGATCTTCGCCGCCCTCGGCGGGGCGGCCCCCGCGCCGGCACAGCCGCTAGAGCGCTCATCCGAATCGCCTCCCCCCGGAAGTTTTCTCGGCTTGCACAGCGCCGTCGAGCTGGCGTTGCAGAATCATCCGGCTGTCCAAGAAGGCAATGCCAACTTGAAAGCATCCGAGGCGAGAACTGAGCAAACGCGCTCGCTCTATTATCCCCAAGTCTATGCGAACGCCGACACCACTGCCGGGGTAGGACGCCTCAACCCTCGCTTTCTCGTCGCCGGAACGTTGCTTCAGCAGAACCAAAGCCTCTTCGCCGCGGGAGTGAGCGCCAACCAGCGCATTTATGATTTCGGGGTGACGAGCAACCTGGTCGAATCATCGCAACTGGCCGAACGCGCGCACGGACAGGATGTAAATGCGCGGCGCGCCCTTGTGATCCTGAACGTTCAGCGCACCTACTTGAACAGTCTCAAACGGCGCAAGCTCGTACAGATTGCGGAAGAAACTGTTCGTGAACGAGGGCTGATCGCCGGACAGCTCGAGGCGCTCTACCGCCAGCAGCTCAAATCCAAGCTGGATTGGAACCTCGTGCGCGTCGAACTCGTCAATGCGGAGTCCTTCCTGGTTCGTAGCCGCAACGATCTGAAGTCCAGCTATGCAGACCTTAATCGGGCCATGGGTGTGGTGGGGCAAGACGATTACGTGTTGGAAGACATAGCCATCGACGTCAAGCCGACCCGTCCGTTGGACTCGCTGATCAGCGAGAGCCTGTCCCATCCGGAGCTCCAACGTCTCAAAGAACAAACAGCCTCGGCGGAAGCAAAATTGCAAGCCACGAAACAACAATATTTCCCGACGATCTCAGCTCTCGCGAGCGGGGGAACCTTCGAGCCGTTCGATGCCAGGCAGAATCAGGCGACCGGAGGCTGGTGGACGGCGGGAGCCTTCGTGTCGATGCCGATCTTCACCGGTTTTCTGATCGAGAACCAAATCCATGAGGCGAGAGCGCAGAAAAACGCATCGGATGCAGCCGCCCTGAACGTCGAGCAGGCTCTCACGCAACAGGTGACCAACTCCTATCTGGATACGATCACCTTCGTGCAACAGATCAAGTTGGCAGAGGAACAGGTCAAGACGGCGCAAGAGTCTTTGCAACTTGCGAAGCAGCGCTACAAGCTCGGTCTCGGCACGGTGGTGGAAGTGACGCAGTCGGAGGTCGCCGTCACGGCGGCGCAAACCAGGCTGGCGGAAGCCCAATATGACTATAAGATTGCCGAAGTGACGCTTGCCTATTCAGCGGGAGGACGGAGCCAATTGGAGATTGATTCGACTCTGCAGTAGCCCGGCTTGCTACTTCTTCTGCTTGGCGCGAGCGAGCGCCAGCGCCATAACCATCGTGCGAACTGGCTGTGATTGGCGCTCCGGAGCACACTGTGGTGCCGGCGGACGCCGGTTACGCGGGTCGCGTGATACCCCCGCAGAAAACTCGACGGGCGCGTGGCCTGTAACGGAAGCACTGCCAGGCGCATCGTCGAGGCGCATGGTCAGAGAGATGCGCTGACGCTTCACATCGGCGTCCAGTACCTTCACCTTCACAATCTGACCTGTCTGGGTCATTGGAGAAACCATCTGTGTCCGTCACCGATCGTTCCGAAAGCGCCACACCGCCGAATGCCGGCCACTCGGAGTCATGCCCGCTGTCTTGTTAATCTGGATTATTCATGCATGCCATCGCTAGGCGTTCGAGACCGAAGCCCGCCGGGAGGCAAGTCTACTGTAAAGGCCCCTCTGTATCCACCCGCCCCGCTCGAAACACACCACGTTACCGGCCCGGGCCCATCAGCCGTCCGGCCTCCATGCAGAACGAGGACACCCGTCAGTGAAGGATTGTTTTGGGTGGGATTGAATACACGGCAGGAGGTGAAATCTGCAGAATGTGTGGCCTTCAAGACCTGACCACTCAATGCTTTGAACCATCAGATCGGGAGGCGGCCTTGAGGCAGACCTGAGCGACGACGCCAGGCTGCGATGAGACCTTGCCCCGCGCGCTCACGTTGGTCGCATTGCGCCCACTCTTCGGGGTAGGTTACATTGACAACTGGCTGAGTCGGAGAATCGTGTCATGGCACAAGTTGCCGAATCTAGAGTAGAGCGATCGTTGCTGAGACAACCAGGCGCGATCATGTTCGTCTCATGTTATGAGCTGGGTCACCAGCCTCTTGGTATCGCTCAGCCGATGGGATTTCTCGAGCAAGCCGGGTTTGCGCCGGTCGGTCTCGATATCGCGGTGGAGAACATCGATGAATCGGCCCTCCGGTTTGCGCGATTTGTCGGCATCTCGGTACCTATGCACACGGCGCTCCGGCTTGGGGTGCGGGTCGCCGAGCTGATCCGAACACTGAACCCAGCCTGCCACATCTGTTTCTATGGACTCTACGCCTCGATCAATGCGGAATATTTGCTCCAGGGGCTGGCCGATTCGGTGGTGGGCGGAGAGTACGAAATCCCGCTGCAGATACTCATCGAAGCGCTCGATCGGGGTCAGGCGATCAGCCTCCTTGAAGGAGTCAGTTCCCGAAACCGGGTGGTCGGTCCTTGGTTGCACCGTGTCTATTCAACAACGGATTCGACGGTCCCCCAACCAATCCCAAGTCGCGCCGGGTTACCGATGTTGGACCAATATGCTCGGCTCGAACAGAACGGCAGGGAACGGATGGTAGGGTATGTCGAGACCAGTCGTGGTTGCCTGCATCACTGTCTCCATTGCCCAATCGTGCCGGTCTATGACGGGCGCCTCTTCCTCGTCCCGGAAGCCGTCGTGCTCGAGGACATCCGGCGCCAGGTGCATGCAGGCGCGACACACATTACGTTTGGTGATCCGGATTTTTTGAACGGGCCGGGGCACTCCATGAGCATCGTTCGCGCGATGCACAAGGAGTTTCCGCATGTGACTTTTGATTTTACGGCGAAGATCGAGCACCTCTTGAAGCGCCGCGCTCTGATGCCAGACCTGAGTGCGCAGGGGTGTCTGTTTGTAATCTCCGCAGTGGAGTCGTTCAGCGACTATGTCCTGGAACGGTTACACAAGGGGCATACAGAAGCTGATATCATCGCGGCGCTCGGCATTCTGCGCGAGGCCGGCATCGCGCTTCGCCCATCGTTCGTCGCTTTCACGCCCTGGACCAGTCTGGACGAGTACGAACGGATGTTAGACATGGTGGAAGCTCACGATCTCATCGACGCGACTGATCCAGTGCAATTGAGCATTCGTCTCTTAGTTCCACCTGGGTCTGCTCTGCTCGCCAAGTCCGACATTCAGCGGTTTCTCGGTCCACTAGATCAGGCCGGCTTTCAGTATCAGTGGACGCACCAGGATGAACGGATGGACCGGCTGCATCACGCAGTAAGTGCGATCGTGGAAGCCGGTACAAAGGAAGAGGAAGATGCAATGGTCACCTTTGATCGCATCCGAGCGATTGCCGATGAGGTAGCCGGCCGTCACGCCAAGTCCTCGACTCGGACAAGGGTGAGCAGGCCGGATCGTCCGAAGCCGCCTCATTTGACAGAATCATGGTTCTGTTGCGCTGAGCCGACGACCCAGCAGTTCAGACCGTTGCTGACAAAGGGACATGGTGAAATCTAGCATGGGTGGAGTTACTCCAGGTGAAGGGGGTACGACAAATGGAAGCTGAGCTCATGACACAAGGCACGCAGATCCAGGAACTGTTGGGGTTGAAGGTACCGGCAGTGGCGATCGCGTTTCGCGACACGGCCCCTGCTGGCATTCCGCGGGTCACCGCCCCTGCACCGGCAGGATGCGGCTATTGGAAGCTGGCAGCTGAGGGTAAGGTCTTCTATACGGAGGCATCGGATCACTATACCTGTCCGGTCGGCGCTCATACCCACGGTGTGGATCTGCCGCCACAGGTCGCGACTGAGCTAAACGGTCTGGTGCAGACCATGGTTGGGATGCAGTACCTCACGATGGCAGAAATTCCGATGATCCCGCGTCGACAGGGGACCTTTCACATAGCCGTCTATGCGCCACTCACGCAGGCCACCTTCACCCCGGACGTAGTGCTGGTCCGCGGCACCGTCAAGCAGCTGATGCTGCTGGCGGAGGCGGCACAGGCAGCGGGTGTCGCCGGCGGTGGCGTGACGATGGGACGTCCCACCTGCGCAGTGTTGCCGGAATCCCTGCAGTCTGGACAGACGGCCACCAGTTTCGGCTGTATTGGAAACCGCGTCTATACCGGGCTCGGGGATGATGAAGGCTATTACGCCATTCCCGGTGCAAAGATGGCCGACGTGGTCCGGAAGCTGGCAATCATCACCGAGGCCAATCGTCAGATGGAAACGTTTCATCGTGCACGCGTTGGGGCTCCTTCTTAATAGTCCAAGAGACCGACATGCCGCGCCTCCTCCTGCTCTTACCGGCAACAACCTATCGAGGGGAAGCGTTCATCGAGGCAGCGCGCCTGGTGCATGTATCTGTGACAATTGGGATGGAGTGGGCTCCCGAAGGTCTTCCTGTCCCATCGAGCGATGTCTTGTTACTCGATGTCCGACATCCACAAGCTGCCGCGCAGACAGTAGTCGAATTCGCCCGAGATCACCCGATCGATGCGGTAATTGGAGTCGACGATGTGACCGCCGTCGCTGCCGCAGCCGTGGCGGAAGCAGTGGGATTGCCCCACAACTCTGTCGCGTCCGTCACCGCTGCCAGAAATAAACGCCAGATGCGAGAGTTGCTGTCCAGCCAGGACATTCCCGTACCTCGCCATAGGGTATTTCCCCTCGATGGGGATCCAAAGACGTTCACGAAACAAGTCGTCTACCCCTGCGTCGTGAAGCCGCTGATCCTCTCCGCCAGCTGTGGGGTGATTCGCGCCAATAACGAGGAAGAGTTTATGGGTGCGTTCCATCGGGTTGGCGCCCTCCTCACCAATTTGGGTCTGGCGGCACGGGACGAGCAGGCCCGTTGGATACTCGTCGAGGATTTTGTGCCGGGGATCGAAGTCGCACTAGAGGGTTTGCTCACAAAGGGAACGTTTCAGCCTCTGGCGATGTTCGATAAGCCCGATCCGCTCAACGGCCCCTTCTTTGAAGAAACAATCTACGTGACCCCGTCCCGACTCCCCTCCGATGTGCAGCAGGACATCATCGCCTGTGCAGATCGAACGGCCCAGGCGCTCGGACTACGGGAAGGCCCGGTGCATGGGGAATTCCGCGTAAATGAGGAGGGAGTGTGGGTCATTGAGCTGGCGGCACGAGCAATCGGCGGGCTGTGTTCCAGAACTCTGGACTTCGCCTCCGGCATGTCGCTCGAAGAACTGATCATCCGTCACGCACTGCGGATGCCGCTCCCTCCCTTCACCAGGCAAGAGCAGGCAGCGGGAGTGATGATGCTCCCTATTCCATATGGCGGCAGGCTAGGTGAAGTGCGGGGGCAGGCTGAAGCGAAGGCGGTACCTGGGATTGAAGAACTGACGATCACGGCAGAGCCAGGTGATGAACTGGTCCCGCTTCCGGAGGGAACACGCTACCTGGGGTTTCTCCTGGCACGGGGAACGACACCGGAGGAGGTGGAGCGGTCGCTTCGGGACGCGCACCGCCGATTGACCGTTGTCATCAGCGCCACGACGCCGACATCCTCGCGACCCCGAGCCATGAGCTTCTAACAGGATGCTAAAAAAGTCCGCCAGCGTCGTTCTCGCATCGTTCAGACCCTCAACGTACCCCAGAGGGTACGCCTCGGTCCTTCACTCGCTGCGGCCTTGCTGGACAGCCTTTTTGAGCACCCCGCTGGAGTGTGCTCCTCTTGTACCACACTTAGGAGCCAACGAAGTTCTGCTGTGCCAAACGAATGGTTTTCCCGCACCCGGCTGAATGCCAGGCAGCCAGGCTCCGGCAGCCGGCGTTTGCTAGTTCGGCTTCTTCCGAACCTCCACGGTCATTCTCCGCGACCACTCGTCCAAACTCTTGCCCTGTGCCGCCACGTCCGGGAGACCGGTCATATCGAGCACCCATGCGCCCTGCACGATTTCACCATCGTCCGTCACACCCTTCTTGATGGCTTCAAGCTCTTTGTCAAACCGTTCTGGAGCCTGCTCAAGGATACGCCTGATTTTCCACTTCGTCGTCGGTTTGCCATCCGCGTCCAAGTCACAACCGTAGTGGACGAGATCCACCTTTCCAGTGCTGAGCACCTTGGCTAACATGCGATAGGTCACGCCAGAATTGGACTGAACCAGCGCGGCCTTATAGAGACGCTCGCATTTATCCGGATCCACCTCCAATGCCGTAAGATCTTCGATGACTTTGGCGGCAACTTCTGGGGCTGTATCGACCTCTCCCATGGTAGTCTTCCTCCCTGCTGGGGTTGAGCCTCGTGGCAATACCAGCCGTGACACTACCAGATTATTCTTAAACAGAGCAAGACGAGCGCAGCACGAGCGCACGCGGCAAGGATAAGAGCATAGAGCTGACTGCGTATAGCATATAGAAGGAGAGAAGAGCTTCCGGTTACAGCACGACAGATCATCTGTCTGCTACGGCTGTTGCATCGAAGAAACGCCGTCAAGGCACGCGCAGACCTGCTCGCAGTGAAGAGACATTTCAACCTGGACCTCCCTCTCCTACTCCGCTACACTTTGTCGCACTCACCGGGAGAAACCGATGCGGGACGAACGGCCAACCAATTACTATACGCTGCTCGAGCTTTTGCCTACCGCCACACTTGCCGATATTAAGAAAGCCTGGCATGAACAGCTGCAGGTCTGGCACCCGGATCGCTTTAATCATTCACCGGTATTGCACCGGAAGGCGGAAGCCCGGACACAGCTCATCAACCAGGCCTATCAAACTCTGAGCGACCCAACCTTGCGCACCAGCTACGATACCGCCACACAGAACGCTCCCTCCACCACACCACCCGCACGTCCATCCCCTCCGCCACGTCCGCAACCAGCCCCGCGATCCCGGCTGGACCCTCGCGGGCCCCAATCCCTCCTGATGCTCTCGCGACAAGACCGACCCAAGACCATGCTGCCGGCCATCACTATGCTCGTCGACACCCATGAACATCTACCCTACGAGTTTCAGGGTCTTGTGCGAATCGCCGGAACCATTCGACAAGCGCTGCCTGCTGGCGACTATGCCATTGCGGAAGCGCCGGAGATATTTTGCGTAGAGCGCCGACGCGTGGAAGAGTTCAACACGATTTTTTCAAATCCCTCCGACAATCGCCCGCGCTTTCTGCAAGAACTCGAGCCGCTCCTCGCCTTCCCGCATCGGTTTTTGGTGATCGAAGGGACGATCCAATACAGCAAAGCCGGGGGGAGGTTAGGCCAATATCACAAGAACGGCATGATGGATTTCTTGGACAGCCTGACGGCGAGATTTGGGATCAAGATCGTGTTTTCAGATGGTCGGGAAGAGGCAGAAGAACGAGTTGCTAATCTCGCGGTGATGCACTATGCCTACTACTTCGCCGAGCAACAGGGATTCGGGCGTTGCCTCACGGAGGGTGATTTGTAAGAGCCTTTGGCTGATAGCTCGGATGGAAAGCGCATCTCGTCAGTCGTATTTCGTGAAGAGTTTCGGACTTTCAGCAAAAGACGAATGACGCTTCACGAACGACGAGGTTGAGTCTTCCTTTCAACTTCCCGTTCCAAATCCAATCTGCCGCCACGCTTCGTACGTGACCACCGCCACGGCGTTGGAGAGATTGAGGCTCCGGTTTCCCGGTACCATGGGTACACGGATACGTTGTTGTTCGGCGACACCCTCCAGAATCTCAGCCGGCAACCCACGGCTTTCCGGACCAAACACAAAGACGTCGCCGGCGGTATAGGCAGCCAAATCGTACCGTTGAGTGCCTTTTGTGGATACGGCAAACAGCCGGCGATCGTTCACGCGAGCAGCACATTCGGCCCAACTTTCGTAGACCGTGATCGTGGAAAATTCGTGATAGTCCAG
Organism: Nitrospiraceae bacterium; assembly: GCA_036004925.1. Lineage (GTDB taxonomy): Bacteria > Nitrospirota > Nitrospiria > Nitrospirales > Nitrospiraceae > Palsa-1315. Next base: position 172,425 of record DASYRC010000023.1, read on the forward strand.
TCCGGCACGCAGCAACTGCTTATCCTCCAGCGTAAAGCCCAAAGGTTTCACGAGATGCAGCCTTGCCCCCGTATTAGCGCAGAGCCGGATGATGTTGCCGGTGTTCGGGGGAATCTCCGGTTGGTACAGAACGACGTCGAACATGTGGCGCAGTGTAGCACGGCCACGTAGATTCACACGATCCAGATCAATGAACGGCGAGAGACGAACAAGGAGGCGGCATATTTCACCATCACATGGCTGCTTGGTATAGTAAACTTCAATGAAAGAATGTCCACACGTTCATGAGTAAATCGTTGCCATATCCCATACATGACATGATCGTCCGGCCAAGACATCGCCATATCGTTATGCTCGTTGGTGTGCCACTCGCGTTGACGTTGACGATGAGTCTCTTCGCGCTTGCCGAAGATCCATCATTACATTCAGAGGAGCAAGTCGCCGAGCATGCAAAAGCGGTGTGGGAGAGTGGTGCGATCAGCCCTGCGCTAGAAATCCTTGATCAAGGGATTCAAGACCATCCCAACGCACTCACGCTCCAGAAGTTACGCGCCGATATTCTCACCACATCCCGAGGCCCCAAAGAGGCGGTTGAGGCCTATGAGACAGTCCTTGCCAGGACACCAACCGCATTGGATGTCCGATGGGCCAAGTGGAGTGTGTTAACTCGGTCGGGACAGGGGGAGGAATCCATCGCCGAGTTAGGACGCATCGCAGGGATCGATGTTCAGAATCCCTTGGTTCATCTGCGGCTAGCGCAAGAACTCAGAAAACTCGACCGCCTTGAGGAATCGCTTGAATCCTATAAGAAGGCCGTGGAGCTTGTTCCGGATTTGCTCGGCTGGCGATTAGCATTGGCCCGGGCGCGGTTCGACGTTCTGGATTATGAAGCCGCAGCTAGCGATGTGCAATACGTGCTGCACAAGATGCCCCCTGGTTCTCCGCTGGAACTCCCTGCCAAGAATCTGCTTTCGCAAATCAATGGAACTTCGATCGATCGAGGTCGGCGCTTCGACCCAGTTCTGAGCAAAGACATGACAGGGGCACAGCGCAAGGAATGGGCTTCTATTCGCGCAGAGGCATGGAGACTCTTCTCTACGGGTCGATATCAGGAGGCCGAGCCGATCTATCAAAGACTGCTGGCCCTCAATCCCAATGATGCTCTAGCCAATTATCAATTAGGGCTGACCCTCATGCAGCTTGGCCGGTGCAAGGAGGCACTGACCGTGTTTGGAAAAATGTCCAACCTCGATCCTACCGACGAAGACTATGCGGATACGGTGTTTCGTATGGGCCAATGTCTCGTGGAGTTGGAACAGTGGGAGGACGCGTTCGTCCATTTTCAAACCCTCTATGACACGGCCGTCGAGTTTGAAAAGAACAACAAAGATGTTCAACTTCCACCGGGCACTCGTGTGTTAGATAAAAATAAAATCGCACGGTGGCTCGAGAAGGTGCGGCCCCATGTTCCCCAATTGGCTAAGCTGAAGGCTGATGAGGCAACGGACAATGTCCCCTCCAACGATCCGTCTCCTGCCACAACCATTACGGAAGAAGACCTGTATGCAAGAGCTATCGAACTGTTCAAACCGCAGAAACCCATGGACCAGCGGGCATCGCTAATGGGCAGAGATGCCGATTTCAGTTGGTTTCGATTTGTCATCCCCGCGACCAAGGTCGTGCGGGATGATTTCCCCACTGGCGCCCACGAATTCATTCCTCTGAACCCGGGGGATAGCTTTTCCACCACACAGACAGAGATCTACTTGGTCTTTGGACTGGTGTCAGCCTCATTTGATGCCGTGCCCCTCACAGCACACTGTTTTTTGGAAACATCCGAGATGACTGGAGAGCAACACGCCGTCGCACAGGACCACGTCCTGACGACCATGAATGACCAGTCCGGCTATTTTATGTTAACCCCTCCAAAAACTGGATGGAGAGTTGGCCTCTACAACTGTGGGTTGTTCGCAGGAGAACGGACGTCTGCAGATACCCTTGTGGATGAAGTCAGGTTCCGTATCATTGCGCCAACCCAGCCCTCGTAACCCCACGCAGCACAAATAGGTACATGCCTCGTGAAACGTGAAGCGTTCCTCGCAGAACGATTGACGATTGGTCCATTGCACCATTGAATCAATGGTCCGATGAATTAATGAATCAATTCATGCACCGGCTGACGCTTCACGAACAACGGGGACGCTCAAAGGCGAGGCTCCTCACAATTGCTATGAAGGAGATGCCACTGACTTGGCTGACCAAAGCCGCTGGACTCCGCGAAGCACCACGAATGCCGCACAGGATGGCAGCCAGATCCATATAGCTTCGCTGGCCAAAATCCGAACACCGTATGAGCTGAAAAATTCGCTGACGTCGATTGGAGACACAAGAACCGGTCGCACGGGGAAGAAATATCTCGTCGTATCAAATGGAGAGAAAAACGCCACGCCCAACCCTCCATTTGTCATCGCATCAAGCACGCCATGCGAAGCGGTGCAGAGGGAGAAATAGAGAAACAGCCCCGTCATCGCTACCGCCGGCTTGCTCCGGTACCACAACGCCACAATACTCCCTGCTAACAGCGCCGCAAACACGACCGAGTGCGTCAGCCCACGATGGCCCCACACATCACCGTACTGGATACCAAAGGGAAACCCAATCACATCTAGGTCCGGCACGACTGAACATAGCGCACCCAAGAATAACTCACGCCAGCTCAGTTCCTTGTTCCGAAAAGCCTTCCCCATCGCCAGCGCGACAATGGCATGGGAAAATGCAGACGCCATTCAATACCTCTTTCGAAGTCCTATTTTTTCTGCGAGTTGCCATCGGCCATAAGCCATCTGCATTTTGCATCCGGTCCGACGCTAGAAGCTTGATTCTATCTGCTCTTTACCCCTCGGCGCAGAGGGCGGCTCGCAGGGATTTCCTCTCGTGAGAGGTGAGAGGTGAGACGAACGACGCTTCACGCACGATCTTACGCCTAGGCGTTCCGATCGAGCAATTCTGGCGACTCACTTCTGCCCGAACGGATCTTCAGCAGATGGATGAGTTCAATCCTTAGAGCACTATTCAATCGTTGCCGTGCCTCAAGCGGCAGGCGAAGAAACTCCACCCCAAACTGATTGGCCTGGACCCATTTGATCGTGCCGAGGTCAATCGACAGCGCCGGCGTCTGATTGGGGAGTAGTACACTCACGCGCACGTCACTGCCGCAGAGGACCTCTCGATCGCACATGACGGAGCACCCACTCAGCGACAGGTTGATCAGCTTACCTTCGCCTACAAATGGAGCCCCACCGAAGATGACAGGATAGAAAAGTGGGAATCGATGATAGGTTCGAGAATAATGAAGTGGCGCCATCACAGCCTCCGTGCCGTCGGATTGTACCGAGGCAGGCACTGTGGACGATATCCTACCTTGGGAGGGGGGAGCCCTCACTTGTGAGACCGGAATCCCAGCTGGTTGCTTTTGCTTGTTTGATTTATCTCGTTTATTTGGTTGAACCAGACTAACCAGATAAATCAGAAACCAGACAGACCACAAACGACAAGGACCGGACGCGGTGGGCACCTCGCGGGGCTGAGCTTTTAGGGAACGACTCCCCACCTCCATTGTTCGTGGTATAGACTTCTCCTTCCTTTCGCGCTAGCGTAGGCGCTCTGAACACATACCACTCACCTTCACCGAGGAGAAGACCATGGTTCAACACATCGTGCTCACCATCCTGGTCGCATGTACCCTCATTATGCCGGCGATCACCACTGCGGGCGACATGCCGTCTAAGAAGGGTGCGACCGTCAAAGAAGTAAAGGCGATGTCCGAGAAGGACCAGACGGCGCTTGCGTTAAGCGGAGCACCGGCTCACATTGCGAAAGAAGCCGGTATCATGATCTACGGCGCCGATGGCAAACTGACCGAGACCAAGAAAAGCGCCAACGGCTTTACCTGCATCCCGACCGTGATGAATCTACCCTTTCCTGACCCCATGTGTATGGATGCTGCTGTTCAGCAATGGATGACCGACCACATGAACGGCGCGCCGAAACCGACGAACACGGTGCCCGGCATCGCCTACATGGCTCGCGGCGGTTCACACTTCGAAAAAGATGGGAAAGTCGTCATGTCGGGGGACGGGGCCAAGATTGTTAAGGAGCCCCCCCACTGGATGGTCATGTGGCCCTTCGACGCAGCAGCCACGAAGCTCCCGACTGCCCCTAACCCCTCCGGCGTATACATCATGTTCGAAGGCAGCCCCTACGCTCACCTTATGGTGTACCAAGACCCCAGGAAAATGAAGTAACAACATCAAGCCGTGTAGAGAGCAATGGGACTCTGTGCACGGCTTGGGAGCTGATGGCTGAAAGCTGACTCCTGATAGCTTCGGTCGCGGGATACGAACAACGCTTCACAAACGACGAGGACCGGAAGCGGTGGGCGGGCCTGAGCTTTTAGGTCTGGTAAATTCCTTCTTCGATCAGCCGACCGAGTCATGCCTTGGGAGCTGAACCCGTGAACGCAAGGCATGCCGCTTCAATTGGCTGATGAGGTACAGCACAATGATGAGATTCACCAGCAGCACGCCGACCCGAAGAATCGACATCTGTTCAAAGACCTCATAGAGTTCGAACGGAAGCAGCAGGCTCGTTGACACCACCGTCAGATACGCGGCCCAAGTGAACTCCAGCCACAGCCCGATGCCCTCCACCAGCAACATCCCCGCATAGCCCAGACTGACGAGCCCCGCCAGCAGCACGCTATGTGGTTGCAGCGCATCCACCTTCAGAACCAGGGCATGGATGACACGCGAGTCGGCTTTCAAATGAAGCGCTTCGATCAGAAGCGAGAACAGAGTGGCAATCTCAGCATGTACCAATTTGAGGAGGCCCAACCCGAGGAAGAGTAACAGCAGCCCCTTTACCACCTTGAACACAGCAATCACGGCCAAGCCGGTATGGTGTGAGCGTGTCGTCATCAATTCAAGAGACTATCACAAACGGCGAGGACCGGACGCGGTGAGCGGCTGGCAGAGCTAACGCGCTCTTTGGCCGGAAATGGCTCTCTGCCGTCTACTTATTGGGGCAATGGATTGTTTACAGAGGCGGGATACTGTCCACCGTAGTCGCACACCGTTTCGTATACTCGATCCGATTTGGTCTCGTAGGTAGCACAGGGGCGTCCATTTTCATCTTTAGAGTGCCCGATTGGCGTAGCCGGTATTCGATCGAAAAACTGACAACCACTCGTGATCACGAATGCAGCGATGATAACGAGCGTACGTCCAAGCATATCAATCCATCTTCACAGAGGAATGAACCATTACGCCGAAGCCACGCCGGACGCAGTGGGCGACGGGTTTCCTTACTGAAGAATCCGCGGGCCCTAAGGGTCCTGTGAGGCTGGCTTCAAGACAACGATATTCTGTGTAACTGCCTTGATGACTCGTTCAGTCCGACCCTCAGGAGCAAACACTTGGACCTGCGCTGTCAATTCAATCACATCACCGTCGCGAGGCAGTTTCATCGCAGCTGCAAAGCAGCTCCCAAGAGTTTCGACAGGAAGTGAGCCGGTATCGTCCACCAATTCAAACTGCGCGATCCCATAAAGGGGATTGCATCGTTTTGACCCAGACCGGAACGTTTGTAACGGAGGAAAGACGTGCATAGCCTGCACCTTCCCCACCAAAGTCACCGAATGCATCTGATACGACGCATGGTACTTCTGAAGTTGTTCAATCGTGAGCCGCTCCGCTGCAAGCAAATTGCCAACCCAGAAAGATAGGAGGACCAAGCCCCAAGGTAAGGCTCTTCGGTGAGGTGGAATCTTCATGTCTTGACCCTACGCGCGAAAGACTATTGCGTCAAGAATGCAGGCGATGGAGAAAAGAGCTGATGGCTCGAAGGGAAAGCCGTATTTCGTGAAGTATATCTCGTCAAGCGTTACGGGCTTTCAGCGCGGTACAAACGACAAAGACCGGACGCAGCGGGCAGGGGGGTACAACCAGACGCGAGTCGGCAGTACAATGTGGCTATGTATAAGCTGGTCGTCTTACTCGCCATAGTCGGAGCAGCATGCCCAAGCATGCTGCTCGCACTTGAGGAGCAACCAATTCAAGAGCCGGGCTTTAACGAGCGTTTAAACCACGCGCTGGGTTCCGAGGGCGGGGCGCAAGTGTACAAGGATCCCGAGGGGAACGTTGAATCCATTCTCGATCCACCGGGTGGCGACCGTCGCGTCACGGTGCAGCCGCCGCAAAGTCCGTCGATGAACCTCGGCCCTCCCCTTCAGCTAGACAACCCGCCATTCCACGTACCGCAGGCCGTCGTTCCCGCTACGCCACCAGTTCCTAATTTCCCACAGAAAGCCCGCTAGACGATATCCGCCCGTTCTCCGATCTGGGCTATAGGCTCTTATCTTCAAACTGGTGGGCGGCTGGCAGGGCTGAGACAGCTGTTCAGGCCGAAATGACTCCTGACACCTTTTTATCTTCCCAAGACAGTTGCTGATATAGCCCTCAATATTCAATGAGACAGTCCTAGAAAAAGCCACGAGACCCGGTCACCTTTACTTTGACTATAGTCTTCTCCTTGGGTGGATTTTGCTGTTGGCCGTCTAGTCCACAGGCATAATAGCACCAGGCACACTGTTCCATAATCTTGCGGACCGTAACCCCCACGAGAGTTTCCAAGAGCTTCCCGAGATACTCGTTGTTGAGACTCACCCAACCAGCCCCTCGAATCAGCTGGCCAAAAGCTGTGGAGGTAGCCGCTTCTGTCTGACCTGCAAAGGTATTCACCTCACCGAATTGCTTCCCATTTACCTTGGTTATCACCGGGTCATTTACGGACAACCGTTCCCCTGCTGGAATGTTCTCGCTCACGGCCCCAGTTGCATTACTCACCGCGGGAAGCATCGATATAGCATCAAACGTGGCTTCAAGGACCACCCTCACAAGGTCAGCTCCAATAACTGCAAAGTCAATCTTTGAAACCGTAAAAGGACGCTTGGCAAGAGGATCAAGTCGAGCTTCGAGCGGTGGGAATTGGTAGGTATCACCGGACCTGCTAACGAACCCAGTGGTACCAATCTCCCCGAAATAAAGGTTATCCGCCTGCAATTTCTTAAGAAGATTGGCAACCAATGAGTCCCTGGTATTGGCATCAAGGCCAGGGATACGGGATTCCAGCTCTTTTTTCAGCTTCGCCTCCAAAGTGCTTTTGTCCAAGCTCATCTTGAAAAACTCACCGCTCCGGAAATATGCCCTCAGATATGCACTGACATAAACGGCAACGGGTTTGATTGTTTCTGCTCGTTGGACCTCTCTATCTACCTCTTCGATTTGAACCTGTATTAATTTCGCATCGGTTGATTGAGGCAAATCTGACTTCAGTTGCTTTTGCAGGTTATTTTGGTGCTTGTGAAGACTTACCAAATGACTTTCTGTAGCCGATGCAAGAGCATCCCAGCCCAGAGACTGAACGCTTTCTTGAATATGTGTTTGATAGTCTCGAAGTTCCTCGGCATCGAACTCTAGCAAGTAGGTGTCAACTACTATCCCTTTCTCGGCTACATCAACGTTAACCTTGGCGACATTCTCAGACTTTTTCGGTGCATTCAAGTATTCATAGAGGGAGACGAGTTTCTTTTGAACTGGATCATTCCATACGCTCAACGCTGAACTATTGTTCTGCCCTTCCAACTCCTTCGCGATACTTGCAGGGAGATCATCGCGCAACGTGCCAATCCTTTTCGTACTTACCGTATGCTCGGAATAAAATTTATGCTCATCTTGTTTGCTATTGCAGAGCCCACCTTGACTCTTCAGACAATTCAAATATTGCGACACTTTCCCCTGCGCAATGGGAAATTCTTTCGAGATCGAATAGCAGCCAGTTGTTAAGAGGACGGTACACACCAACAGGCCTCTAATGATCTTGGAAAATAGAGCTTGCTGGATACTCATGGGTTCCTCCTCCGTAACTAAACGGTTGGGGTGAGAGAGACAGGCGAACCGGCGGTACCCTATGCTTTGGAACAAGGGCTGTAAACAACTACCATCTCAAAATACACGTATTTCGACTATTACCTATTGGGGTAAAGGGGGGTCCTGCAATGAGGCGGGCGATCAGAGAGTCTATGAAGAGGACATCACCTATAAGGAGAAATGCGAAGACACGCCGGACGCGGCGGGCGGCTGACGGGGCTGAGTCGGCTGTTCAATTTGAACCGCTTCTTTCCTCCTTTTTCCCCTTAAGCACCCTCTCAACAAACCGTATACCTAGAGCGGTAAGCTCGACTGGATAATTCCCGAAATCCGGTGTTCGAACGGTAGGCACGCCTGGGAGATGAATCAGATTGGCTGCGTTCAGTTCGCCCAACAGCCCCATAAGCAGCGATGGATCCATTGCGCGCATCTCACTATGTACTACGTGGAAATCAAGACGGATTCCCTGGACAGAACGCAACGCTTCAAGGCTACGGCGAATATCACCATCAGAGTAGTTCAGAGGTGCATTCTTCCTTCCCAGGTTATAGACCACCCCAAGGGCCGTGACCGCACCAACAGACAGCTGATCCAGGCAGCGTACGAAATGATCGAGCTCAGTATAGGAAAGCTTATCGGAATCCCCTGGCTTCAGAAGTAGATTAACAAGAATAGCAGACACGGCACGTAGCTTTTCTTCATTCGTAGTGCTGACTATCGCGAGGTATGAAGACTTGAATAAATCCGTGAACTCATCCTTGTTCACCCCCTCAAAATCGACGCGGTCGTGAAGCCTATCAAGCTCCTCTCTCAAATTGAGTATGGCTTTCTCGATCGAACGCTGTGTTGAAAGCGGTACATAGTCTCCGATCAGACTTGCTAGCGCATCCCACAACGGGAATGGCATTCAGCCCTGCTTTTATAACGATTAGGGCGTGGTCTGCTTTGGTGTACGCCATTTTTTCTTACCTATGCCAGTCTCTTATGGACTACCACGCGGTGCAGCAAGGTGCCTGAGTCATCTGTATGGAGGTCAGTTGACCTTCCCCCCGAAAACTACACCATTGGCTAGGAAGTCGGACTGTGGTGTCATGGGCCCAACGGAGGAGGCCTATGACCCGAAAACGCCATACCGAGGAGCAGATCATCGCGGTGTTGAAGGACGCCCAGGCCGGCGTCAGCATCCAGGACCTGTGCCGGAAGCACGGGATCTCGGATGCCACATTCTATAAGTGGCGGA
>DASYRC010000024.1:0-10408 GCA_036004925.1 Nitrospiraceae bacterium
CCTCAACATCTTGGGCCTCAAGCGACACTTAACCATCTACCATCCGAGGTTCACAATGCTGTCACTTCTGCCGCTTCTTCCTCCCCGGCACGCCGCCGACGGCCTCTGCCTCACGGGTCCTCCGTGAACAGTCCCTCTATGTCCAGCCGGCCCGATTGGCCGGCCCCGCTCTCCGGCATCCGGACGACGGGGCCAGCCTACTGAAGATGACTGCCCGACTTAGTACGGAATCACATGCAAACAGTCCTTGCTCTCATTGTTCCAGACCACATCACACAGGTTGGACATGCGCGCCACGATCTGCGCTGCCACGCCCCCGGTCCCGCCGAACAGCCCGCACCAGCCCAGGATCACGAAGCCCCAGTGCAACGGCGCGGCGAAGAGTTCATCGACGAACCAGAACGCATGGCCCCACTCGTTGAGCCCCACATTCGGCAGAATCATCAGCGGCCCCACGATCGCCCCCACCAAGGGAAACGAGACGTTCTTGCTGAACTGCGGCAGCCGGGTCATGGCATAGAGGTAACTCGCGACCCCCATGGTGATGTAGAGCGGGAAGGTGAAGTAGAAGGCGAGGATATGGCTGGCGGTGAAGCTCGTATCGCGGATGATCACTTGATGCCAGGACGCGTCCTGCTCGAGGGTATAGCTCCCCGCCCAGTACACGCCGAAGACGTACATCGCGAGCCACATCATCCAATAGAAATACCGTTTGAGCTCCGTCTTGGGGTCCAGGTTGGCCAGGTTGCGATCCCGCGTACTCCAAAGCCACCCCAGGATAGCGGCCGCGTTGATGATGTTGGAAATCACGTTAAAGCGCCACAGGCCCATCCAGACAGTTTCGAACTCCGGCGTCATCGAGTCCAAGCCGTATGAGAAACCAAAGAGGCGCTGATACACGACCTCGGAACCTACCGCCACCAACATTGCAAACCAGCCGACCTTGAGGGGCCTCGAATCGTACCAGAGGGACATGTCATACCCGCGGTCGCTACTCCCCCATGTTGTAGCCATGTTCCTTACCTCCCTTCAGGTAATTGAGAACTCACCTCTCTGCCTTGGTAAGTGAAGACCCGTGCGAGGGTGGGATCAAAGACGACTCGTCAGAAGAAACGCGACCCTATAAAGCCGCTCGCGTTCTTCACGCAAGCCCAGGTGCTCCACAATGGCTGATTGGTATGGGTGCTGCCTTGTACGGCAAGACGAAAGCCGATGGAGTATCGGCTAGCTTGACTGACGAGAAGCCCGCCCGTGACTCGGCGGGCCGGTGTGGTCCGGTGGACTAAGGTCTGCCATTTCTACCTCCTCCTTGGTTCGGAGTGATTTGATGATTTCACTGCCCGCCGCGCGAAGGGCTATCCGCCCTTATGCGAATGGTTGTACATGCAGGATATACCGCTTTTGCTCAAAGGAAGGAACTCGTAAAAGCCGAAGGAATGCCAGGAATTATTACCAGGGCGAGATAGGCCGATCCGACGACTATGACGTGCTCACGATGCCGTGGGTCAGCGCGTATTTGATCAAGTCTGCGCTGGTCTGCAAATTGAGGTGGTCCATGATCTGCCCCTTATGAAACTCGACGGTCCGAGCGGTGATGTGCAACTCGTTCGCAATCTCCTTCGCCGTCCATCCTTCGACGAGCAATTGCAACACTTCTCGCTGGCGCGTGGTGAGGCGGTCTGCGCTTCCGGATTGCTCCGAGCCTTTGGACAAAAAGATGTCGACAAGGTCTTTCGTGATCAGCGGCGTAATGTAGGAATGGCCCGCAAGCACCGCCCGAATCGCCTGTTCCAATTCATCCACAGCCGAGCCCTTCAGCACATAGGCCGAAGCCCCCGCCTCAAAGGCCGCCCGTACATAATCCGTATCGGCATGCATCGTCACGACAATGATCTTGGCGCTCGGACAGATCTTTTTCAGCTGCGCCGCCGCGTCGATGCCATTCAGCAATGGCATGGAGACATCAACGATGACGATGTCGGGCTGCACAGTTTTCGCGGCCTCAAGGAGGGCACGCCCATCCCCCACCGTACCAACCAGTTCATAGTGAGCTTCCAGGATACGGCGAAAGCCCTCCAGGACGAGGGCGTGATCGTCGGCCAGCAGGATACGTGGCTTAGGCATGGAGTGCTCCTGGACTCAGCGGAATCTCCACTCGGATCTGTGTGCCGTGCGTGGGGGCCGACTCCACCTCCAACGTCCCCCTCGCCTGGCGTACACGCTCCTTCATGCTCAGCAAGCCAAGGTGGCCGCCGACCTGCGCGAGGTGCCCGGCATCAAACCCCACGCCATTGTCACGGACTGAAAGGCTCACCACTTCGTCCTCGCAGATCAGCTCGACTTCCACTTGCGCGGCCTGGGCATGCCGAGTGATGTTGCTCAGACTTTCCTGTACCACGCGATACAGGCAAATGGTCACTTCCGCCGGCAGTGTTGCCCCTGGATCTTTATGGACATAGGTGTTTGCGATGCCGGTGCGGGCGGAGAAATCATCGACGAGGCGGCGCACGGCTTTCACCAGTCCCAAATCCTCCAGGATGGAGGGATGAAAGCGATAGGCCATTTGCCGCACATCGTCGGAGACGGCAGTCAGGCACTCGGACACCCGTCGTGTCTCATCCCTGAGATGTTCCGGATCGCTGGATGGGTCTTTCTCTATCCTCCGGAGATCCATCGAGAGCATCGCCAGGCGCTGATTGATGTCGTCATGTAAGTCGCGCGAAATCCTCCGGCGATCTTCTTCCTGTGCCGTCAACAACTGGCCCGCCAGGGCCTGCAAATCCTCACGGCTCTGCTGGAGTTCCCGCCGACTAGCCTGCAGCACGGCCTCGCTGGTTCGAAGTGACCGTTCTGTGTCCATTCGTTCCCTGATTTCCGTAACGAGCGCCTGATTCGTAGAGGCGAGTTCTTGAGTGCGCGCCTGCACGCGCGCTTCGAGGTCATCATGCGCCCGCTGTAACGTGTCTTCGGCCCGTCGCTGATGCACGAAGAAGAGCACGGGCAGCCAAATTGCTGTCAGGCTGAACAATCGGGTGGACACGCCCATCCAGAGGGGCACACCCTCTATCGTAGGACTGAGGAACACATCGACCATCGAGAGCACAGAACATACTGCTGCCGTGATCAACGGGCCTTTCCGATTCGGTAAGAGAAAGGACAGAATGACGAGCCCACCATAGAGCACGCCGTTCCCGACCCCAAGAGGAAGATACCGATCGAGGCAAAAGAGGCCGATGCCCAACCCGACAATCGTTATCAGCACGCGTCTGTTCGTGTCGTTGCCCATTCCGTTTCTCACTGACCCCTATTATCGATCCACGGAAGAACCCCCAGCAAGGGCCCTCGGCAGGCCACCGGTCGCGCCAGTCACTCGGACAGGCGGCCGTGGGTGACGAGCCAGTCGTACGGCGCACGGCACTCGGGGCAGAAGATGTCATGCCGAGCGAGGTCCTCAATGGGAAGCAGGTATCGCGATTCGACTGCGTCCATGGTGAGCCATCGGTGGCACCTCTGCACAGCCTTGTGGGTCAGACAGCATCTTCGGCAGAAGGAATAGCAGAGGACTGTCGTGACCGTCCGCTCGCATTCGATGATCGTGCAGAAGGAGAAAGGATAGGGCATTCTGCGTTCAAAACCTACTGTGAAGACATACAGGTCTGCGGTGAAAATTTACTAGGAGCGACGCGGACGTCACCCACGGCATGCAACGGACTGTCGACTACCTACTTCGAGCGGACTCATCCGACCGGCTAGGGATCTCTCCGTCGAGGGACAGCTCGGGGATGATGGTGTGACTCCCAGGCATAGGGTGACTCAAAATCGGAATAGTCGCCCACCCCTCCCTTCTGCTTCCACAAGAGGCTCAGTGCACATGGTCGTCTGGCGGTGGCCGGATTTCTTTCTCCCGGTTGAGTTGATCGATCTGCTGCATCAAGTCGCCGATGTCTGTCCAGCCCGTTCCATCTGCCGCGGGGATCCAACGCGCCCGCAAATAGCCGTACCGGTCCATCAGGAATTCCATGTGCTTCGGTGCTGTCCCCTCGCCGGCTAGATCGGGATGAGTGAGGGTTCTCCGGAACAAGGCGTAGCTCCGCGCGATCTCCGGCGCACCTTGCGTCGCCACCGGAAACGGCAGGTCTGCCGTGATCGCCGCCAGATCCTGCGGGCTGGGGTTATTGACGGGCACCGCCAGCACCACCGTGCGCGAGAGCATTACAGCGGCTTCGGCTTCACGTAGCATGGAGAGAAGCTGTTCGACGGTATGACGAAGACGTGACAGACCGCCCTCTTTTTTTTTCGGCCCGACCCTCCACATAATATAATAAGGCGGACCGGTTCAAGGAGACCCCTTTGGCATATCACCCATAGGCATATCGCCCATCGGCATATCACCTGACCCCTTTGGCATATCACCCATAGGCATGTCACCCATGGGCATATCACTTGCCCCCTTTGGCATATCACCCATAGGCATATCGCCCATGGGCATATCACCTGACCCCTTTGGCATATCACCCATAGGCATATCACCCATGGGCATATCACTTGCCCCATAGTGTACATAGTCGGCCGGTGGTGGCAGCATTTCCTTTTCCTGATTCAGTTGATCGATTTGCTGCGTCAACAGGCCGATGTCTGTCCAGCCCGCCCCGTCGACCTCAGGGATCCAGCGTGCCCGCATATAGCCATAACGGTCCAGCAGGAATTCCATGTGCTTCGGTACCGTCCCCTCGCCCATAAGATCAGGATTGGCGATCGTCCTACGGAACAGGGAATAACTGCGCGCGATCTCCGTCGCACCTTGAGTTACCACGGGAAATGGTATGCCCGCCGTGATTCTAGCCATATCCTGCTGGTTGAGGTTATTCATTGGCACAGCCAATACAGCTGTTTTGCGACCGCTTAGTCCAGGGTAGGCCAGTCGCAGCTGATCGAGTCGGTCGCGCGACTCCGGCCATGAAAACAGCACGAGCAGCACCGATTTCTGTCGGCGGAAGTCCTTCAACGTGCCGCTTGTACCATCATGGGTGGAATAGGAGAAGTTCTGGGGGGCTATGTAAGGTTGATTGGGGAGGACACGGGGGCTGATGAGGCGCGCCTGGAAGCCGCGGGCCGTGGCATGAATAAAGTTCACGAGATTCCAGCGATCCTCCTCCGAGATTTTCTCGCCCCACACCGGCATGCCCGTCCCGGGAATCCCGTAGGTCAGCCAATGGAAAAAATCGCCTGGGGTATGCATGCTGGTGTGCGGCTCTGTGAGCAGATCGACCGGTCGCTTCGGCAAAGTTTTGGCCAGAATGCCATTGCCTTTGCCTTGGGGTCCGTGGCAGGGTACGCAGTTCCCGGCGAAGAGTGCCATGCCGTTAGCAATGGAACTGGCATCGAACGGGACCGGCGTGTTGCGATAGGTTTCTGGATATGCCGGAACGGTCAGGGCAGGCAGCGCCACGACGAGCGCACAGATCGTCAGCGTAGTCGGGATGGCAAGGTGCCACGTAGACTTCCAGCGCTTGTTCTGACCGAGTATGACTGCTCCACCCGCGAGGATGAGAACGACGGTACCGATCCACACGCGGATCTTTACGTTCGGCATGCCCATGCCCCAAGTGTCGGCAATGGAGAAGCGGAATGGATAGGGCCAGTCCTGAATAACTGCATCCTTTGCCGGGACGACGCTCGCCAACAAGGTCGCCGCCAACACTAAAACGAACGCGAGCACGCCTTCGATGGTGACCCATCTTCGGAGTCGTCGTCCGGCAACCGCAGCCACCTCCGCGTTCTGGCCGAGTGCCGGCAGCCAGACGTAATGCGTGCGCACGGCGATTACAAGGACTACTACCAGCACGGCTAGCTTTGTATTGAGCAACCAACCGTGGTTTGTCACAAACAATGCGGCGTAGTTTGGGGCCACCGTGGGATACGCCACGAACAGCCCAGTGGCAAAGACAGCAACCGCCACTGGCAGCGCCATCACCGAGAAATGCTTCAGGGGCTGGATGCCGGACCGATCTGCTTCCTCGCGTGATTGCTTCCCGGTGGCGGAGAACACCACTGTGAGAACGGCAGGCAACCCTCCGACCCAGACGCTGGCGAGCACCAGATGAAGCGCGTGAGGCAGTATAGTTGTCATGGGGACTTCGGCCATGGAATGCCTCGCGAACGAACCCATCGCCAGCGTAAGTGCGGCGACCGCCGCGCCCAGCACGTATCGCCAGGGCGTCCTGGTCCAACTCCGAATGGAGAAAACCATTCCGCACACGACGAGTGCGAGGGTCCCGCGCACCGACCAGATGAATCCGATGTGGCTCTGCTGTACGAGTTCTAACCAGGCTCCCGGGCGCCAGGCATTTTCGGCAGCGCCAGTAACCTGCGCCGTCGTCGTAGCTAGCAATCCCAACAACCCCAGGAGAAGCGTGACTGCCATCCAGGGCAGTGCGCGTTCCAGGCGGACGAGCCATGGATTCTCAAAGGCGGTTCGCTCGCACATGGCCATCGCAAGAAAGACGTAGCCTCCAACCAGGAGCATGTTGGACGCAAGTTGCAACCAGTGGAAGAGGGTGCCGATGACCTCGATCATTTCTCGTGCACTTTACCCTTTACCGTGAATTCGAAGGACGACTGAATCACGTGCCCGTCCAAGGAGAGCACCCGGAATGTCACGGAGTACTTCCCGGCCGCCAACTCCGGCAGCGGCAGGACGAGGGACTTCTGGTCATCCGGAGCGAGTTGAGGTTTGACTTCGGTGACGGGATTCTTGCCGGTATCGAGTACGACAAGCGACGCGTAGGCGCTCTCAATGTCCTCGTTGAACCAGAGTCGCACCTGCGCCAGTGCATTGGACCGGATGGCCGGTCGCCTACGAAACGGTGACATCCGAGGATTTGCGACGCCCGCGCAGGAAAAACAAGATCACCCCTACAACGGCCACCCCTGCGAACGCGATCAGGAAGTAACCGGGGGGCAACGGTATTTTCGTTTTCCCGACCGAGAACGGGAATCGCGAGACAAGCTCCTGCTTGTCGCCCACGGTGACCAGACCGACGAATTTGCCGGGCTGGTCGAAGGTGTATTCGAAATTGACCGTACCGGCGGGGTAGACCTTGGCCGGTAGGTGAAGGACCGTGATGGCCTGAAGATCCTGCTCCGAACCCGTATCCTTGATGACCCGGACCTCGGTGGGCAACGGGCGGAGGGCATCTTCCATATAATCGAGCACCACGACCGTGCGGCCAGTTGCCGGAATGTCCTCGCAGAATTCCTTATTGCGTGTGTTGTCGGGCTGATAGCCGGTGAAGTGCATGTTGTAGGGTCCGACCCGGAGTTTGCACATGTCGTCTGCCAATGCCAGTCCTCCGTGGGCGTGGGCCTGTGTGGAGAAGAGCGCTCCGATTGCCAGCATCACGAAGCACAAGCCGGCAGGTTTCAGCAATTGCACAGACATCGTCAGCCTCCTCCCTCTGAAATGGTGAACCATGTGACGCGGGCCGGCACGTCTCGATTCCTACGAACGAGGGGCAGCCCACCAACTCCTAATCGTACAGCGCTCAGCAATTGGGACAGAGCAGGTAGCGCGATTCGAATATGTCACGGTGGCCCTCTGCATGTGAGTCAAACAGAATCTTCCCCGGAAGAAACAGCAGAGGACTGTCGTGACCATCCGCTCTTTTTCAATGATTGTTCAAGAGAGGATAGGGCAGTCGGTGTTCAAAACCTACTGTGAAGACATACAGGTCTGCAGTGAAAATTTACTAGGAAAGACGCTGACGTCACCCACCGGATGCAACTAAGTGTCATACTGTAAGCCAGTCTCCCCACATTGGAGAGAACAACCGTGAAAGCAAACAGACCGGTTGCTATTCGAATGCTATTATTTGCAGTGGTCTTGTTTATTACTCTAGTTCTAGCCAATAGAGCCTTCTCCACAGAGGCCTATTTCCAATTCAAAGACATCGACTCAAACACGTTCGTCTTCAAGCTGGTTGATGCATCGACAATCAAGGAGGCGAGGGAAATCCTGGCGAAGAAGTTGAAGGTACACGTCATGGGGACTCTTGAGAAATCCCCTGTTGCGTACAACACACCGTGGCACTATCACCTGAAACCTGAAACCGTCTCCTTTTTTGAAATTACATCGGAGGCATGTGACTCCAGTATTCAGGATGTTGAGGGCCGTCTGTCAGACGCGGGCGAGGAAATCCTACCTGAGAATTTCTGGTGCCCTTGGTCCTCACTATTGACGAAAGAGGTACATCCAGTATCCACGAGAAAAAAATGACAACGAACTTTCAACACAAACTTACAACGCGCTCGGCGTCCGACCAATTGGGAGTGGACATGAGCGACCATGGTCACAAATTCTGTCGCCACTTGATGCCCATGTGCATCGAGCGGTTTAAACGTTTTGAGGGAGCTGAAAATGAATAGAACGATGACCGCTTTTTTGCTAGGCGCTACGCTGGCCGTGTCTATGTCTGACTGGGCGCATACCGACGAATACTTCGACTCCATCGAGGCGCCTCACGGCGGGCAATTACGCATGGCTGGGCCGTATCATCTCGAGCTTGTTGCCAAGGACGGAGAGATCACGCTTTATGTGGCGGATCATATGGACAATAAGATCAGCACGGACGGCGGAGAGGGTAAGGCAACCTTTCAGACCGGCGAGACCAGCACTCACGTTGGACTGTATCCCGTGGGGGATAATATGCTCAAGGCCTCCGGGGATTTTCCCGTCATGCCGGATACCGTGATCATTGTATTCATCAAACTGCCAGATCAGGAAGCGTACGCTGCCCGCTTCACCCCACCGAAGCCGAAGAACACACCCGTCGAGACAAACTAGAGAATAGACAATCTTGCCCAGATCACCTATGTCAAAGAGGATCCAGCTCCTCTTGGCGAGTGGGGCAAAAATCAAAGCCCTTCCATGGAAGGTGTCAAGTCTGCTGACTTCGGATGGTCGGTGATAGTAAGGGGGAAGCGTAATGCCACTCTAGAATAGGCGTTCAGCTCTGCTGATAAGTCTTTGTGTGGAAGTACTGGAAAGGCTTAATAGACTGGTACTCTATCTCCCTCCGTACTTAGATTATCCCTTCCGATCTGACTGAAAATCGATCAGCGGATATCCCTCTGACTAGCTAACCTAAACGTACCGTATACGTGCGAGAATTCGTTTCGACTGGGGAGCAGGGCAAGACGCGAAGATTGAAAGTTGGACTGACCCCCTAGATTGAGACACGGCGAATTGGCACACTTGGCACAAGAAAGGGGTGACAGGTGGCCAAGAAACGAGTGGGAAAATTTCCAAAGGCCTTTCGGCAGATGGCCGTGGACCGGCTGACGCAGTGCGACAACATCGTGGAACTCGCGAAGGAACTCGGCATCAGTCGGCGGCTGTTGTATACGTGGCGCGAGAAGCTTGAGCCGCTGGAGAGTGGCGAAGGACCGCCGGCGAATTCGCGCGAGACCACCCTCCAGAAAGAGGTCAGCCGACTCAAGCGTGTGTTGGCCGAGAAGGTTCTGGAAGTGGATTTTTTCACCGGTGCCTTGCACAAAGTCGAGGCGCGACGTCAGCGGAGCGGCAAAGCTGGCGCGCAGGCATCTACGACCAGATCCGGGACGTGATGTCGAGGCAAGGCAGATTGAGGATCGAGCGGCTGTGTCAGTTGGCCCAGGTGAGCCGAGCGGGATTCTACCGGTCGTTGCAAGCACACCAGCCCGTGGAAGAAGACATGGACGTGCGGTCGGCCATTCAAGGGATCGCCGTCGCACACCGGCGTCGGTATGGCTACCGACGCATCACGGCGGAACTGCGTCGGCGCGGCCTGCTGGTGAACCATAAACGGGTGGCGCGGCTCATGCGGGAAGACAACTTGCTCGCCGTTCAGCCGCGGGCCTTCGTGGTGACGACGGATTCCGATCATGAGTTGGAGGTCTCTCTCAACCTGGCCAGTCGCCTAACACTCACCGGGATGAATCAGCTCTGGGTGGCGGACATCACCTACATCCGGCTGAAGTGCGAGTTCGTGTACCTGGCGGTGCTTCTCGATGCGTATTCACGCAAGGTCGTGGGCTGGGCGCTGGATCGCACGCTGGCCGCCCGGTTGCCGATCGCGGCGCTGGCGCACGCCCTCGCAGAGCGGCATCCGCCGCCTGGGTTGGTCCACCATTCCGATCGCGGCGTTCAGTATGCGTCCGAGGAGTACGTGACCCTGCTGCGAACGCACCACATGATTCCGAGCATGAGCCGGCCGGCCAACCCCTATGACAACGCTAGCTGTGAGAGCTTCATGAAGACGCTCAAGCGGGAGGAGGTCTATGCCAACACCTATCGGGATCTCGACCACCTGCGCGCGAACCTTGCGGCGTTCATCGAGCAATACTACAATCGCGGCCGGTTGCATTCGGC
>DASYRC010000025.1:0-7828 GCA_036004925.1 Nitrospiraceae bacterium
ACTCGCTCTTGCACGGTTGTGTCGTCTCATACACACCTCCATTCGAATCTATCGAATTGATTCAGTGTCACGGATCTACATTGTGCTTGTGTCCATCCCTGCCGATATGGAGTCCGGCCCCTCAGGGAGACCACAGGGATAGCGCCTGCGCTGAAACTTGTGCCCAGCTCTCATGAATGCTGGCCTGACCATGCCGAGCAAAGTATCCATGAGACCGGTTTCGACTGTTTCGCTCAGTTGTGACAAACAACTGCTCCCGTTCCTTAATATGTAGTGAGCTACACCCACCTACGTGAGCAAAGGGGATACCACCTGCCCAAAATTGCATTTGAGGCCTGTCTTTCAAACAGATATGAAGCAGATATAAACGGAGTGATAAACGGAGTAGTTGCGTCGCCAAGGCACAGCTTGTCGCAGGCTTTCAATAGAACAATGCCAAGGTCCTGTTTTTTTGTAATCTTTCAGCGGGGACAGGTTGTCTGCCTCTGGACAGATTGTTAACCGGTTCCATCCCTACTCGACGAACTGCCGAGTGAGATTCGTACGATATGGGCAGTATCACATCTCCAACAGTGCGGTGACCTGATTGTGCGGGGCTACTGTAGATCGGGCAATCAGGTCGAAGATGCAAATAATTTCTGGGATAACCGAAGGTGATGGTGGTGAGCGATGCGCGAGCCTGATCCAATCGAATGAAATGAAAAAAGTGTGAGGACGGGCCTATGGGAGGGGTGTCTACAAAACCTGCCAGAGGGATGTGCGCGAAGGGGTTTAGAGCAAACATCTCTCTGGGAAACGCATCTGCTGTTCGCGAATCAGGTTAATGAACGGGGGGAAGTGTTCGTGCGCGGGACATAGGGCGCTATGGTGCGGATCGCATCTCCAATACCAATCACAGGGTTGTGCATCGATCTGCGGCGGGGCGACCTGTGTCCCTCATCGTCTGTGGTAGCGTGTACCGTGGCGCGAGGATGATGCGTCGATCAGCCAACGTAGGTGATTCTGGGATACCCTACTGGTGTATCCCTTAGTAGAATATGTATACCAACAAGGCGTTGCACTGGACGCGCGTATAGATCGTGGCAATCTGAGTGTAGTCAGCCATTAATTTCAATAGCCAGACTTTCGAGAGGTGATTGGTGTAGGCGGTGTGGGCATCGCCTCCAATACGAAAGACCGGCGTTTGAGTTGACTCGTCGATGTACTGGACCGCCGGGCCTGCGGCAAACGAGAATTCGTCCTTGTTCTCCATGGTGTAGGTGGCCGCCAGCCGTGGAATTTGATTCACGAACACCTGAGGGCTGAAGTATCCGCCCGGCAGGGGTTCCCGCGTACTCGAGACAAACCCGCTCTGATTTTCTCCATAGTGGGTGAGGTAGAAGAGGTATTCAGCCGACAGGTCCCAATGGTCCGTTTCCCACAGGGGGAGGGAGGCCTTGAGGTCCAGCCCAGCCTGGTTGTTCGAGCTCAGCCCCTCTGACGTCACCCAGCCGACGAAGGGCGCCACGTCAACGTGGACCGATCCTGCATCGAATGTGACCGTGCTGTAAAACAGGGTCGATCGAGCGAGGCCGAGCAGCTGGCCTGTGCTGCGGGAGCCGGCGAGCGCGGCAAAGGAGTCGTATTTGAATTCGCGTTTCACGCCCGGGCGGATCGAAAAGGACTGACCCTCGTGGGCATACTCGAATTTATACGCGAGCCCGTCGCCGCGGGGGGCTCCATGGTATTCCAGAATTGCGTCGAAGCGATTTGATGGGTTGAACCGAATCTGATTGCCCAAGGAGAGATAGCCGCCTGTCCGATTCTCCGATGAACTCCAAAAGTGTTCGCTTCCGATTTCGAGGATCGTGGTGGTGAACGGTGTGAGATCGACCTTGCCCCGCGATCCAATTCGAACCCCGTAGAGTTCGAATGGTTTCTCGGGCTGGGCCAGCACGCCGATCACTCCTTCGACTGTCGGCTCGCGTCCTTTGAGCATGTCCTGGCGCAGGGTCATCAGATCGCCTGGCTCCCGCCTCGCAGATTGCCGTGCCAGATTCGCGTGGTAGAGGGCCTGATCGTTGTTCCCTAGCCAGGCATAGGCTTTTGCCAGTCCTCGGTGCGCCTCGGGATTACGGGGCTGTCGGTCGAGGACTTTATCATATTGCACGATGGCTTCCTGGCTGGTTTCCTTGTGCCGCGCCAGGTGCGTCGCGTACTTGAGACGCATCGTGGAATCGTCTTTGCGCTTAAGCCCCATGCGGTAATAGTTCAACATGTCTCTTTCGCGGTAGGCATAGCGCGACCACTCCAGGGCTTGTGCCTGGTCAAAAGCAATCTCCGGGTCGTCGTCGTATTTGGCAAGGTAGCGGTCGAATGTCTCGATGGCTTTATCCTTGAGCCCTTGCCTTTCATAGGCAATGCCGAGACTACGCATGGCTTCACGGTGGTTCGGGTCGCGTTCCACTACCTTCTCGTAGGCTTCGATGGCCGCTTTGTAGTTTTCAATCTCCATGTTGGCGCGTCCACGCGACAGGTACCATGATTCCGTAAAGTCTTCCGCGCCCGCGTGCTGGTTGAGCCCGATCAACATCAACAACGTGAGACTGATCATGGCAAGGGAACGTAATCTCATAGGTAGAGCCTTTCCTGCATTATGGTTCCTGATGTGTCGAGCAGTCCGCGAGCAACTCCGCTGAGTCGGATGTTGTGGGAACTATCTGGAGGCCCACTCGTGGCACCAGGCCCCACAGTTTGGTGCGATAGACGGGACGATACGACTTCATTTGCCCGTTGGCGTTCTGCACTAGCCAAGGTGCTGTCAGCGGAATTTCCCTATTGAAGATCAATAGACCGAGGCCGCTTGCGGATTGGTTTTTCACCACGACGCGGTGCCATCTCTCCCCGAGCTGAACCTGGGTAATCTGGAGTCTCCATTGTCTGGGGATCTGCCGCCGCCTGAGGCGCAGCGGGGTGAAGTGCTTCAGCAAGCCGACAAACAAGTGCCCCGCCATTAAAAGGCTGCTGCGTAGGCGGTTTGTATGAGCGTCTCTCCATGTGGCGGGATCGGTATAGAGGTTAAGCAGCAAGAAACGACGATTTTCTTCAGAAAGGTTGAGAAACGCCAGTCCACAACGGGTGTCATGCCCTGACAGCCGGTCATGATAGACCACTCGGACCTGGCAGGTGAAGGGTATTCTGTCGAGCAGTCTGATTTCCATGGTCGTAGGGAGTGGATCGGGGGGGGCCCCACACCAGGATATGCCGGTCAGACTCACGTCGTGTGTTGTGCCCCGGAGGCACAGATTGTGGGCCCGTAGTTCGAACGGAATTGGTTTGAGGATGCGTTCCTCCGTCCGTTGTTGAGGTTTCTCCCAGGCCAGCAGCAGTCCGACCAGCAGGGTCAGCAGGTTGAATGAGGCCCAGCTGAGATTGAAGAAGTAGGCGTCCTTTTCGATGCCGAAATACCAGAATTCCCAGAAGCCTTTCGCAAGCGCGGCGAGGGTGATGACGGTGGCGATGGCCAGGTTGGCGGAAGATCGCCAGTCGAATGAGCGTTGTTCCGAGAGCAGGCCCTTGGGGGTGACTTTGAACCGCAAGTTTTTGGGGAGGAGCAGATTGAACATCGCCCAGAACAGCGGAAAACTCACCGGCCCTTCATACAGAGATGACCACATGAGCCTGGGCCAGCCGGGAAGCAGGGTGGATGAGATCATCGGGAGGACGATCATGAAGGGCAGCAAATAGGCCACGAGGATGGAGACATCGGCGAAGATTGGGTGAAGGTGAAACATGAGGAAGTAGAGGGGAGTGATCCAAAACACTACCCGCGCGATCGGGAAGAAGAAGTAGTAGAGCGAGGCGAAGTAGCCGAATCGGTGCCGGAGCGAGAGCCCCCGGCACAGGAGCGGGTTATCTTTGAAGAAAATCTGGAGACAGCCCAACATCCATCGCCGCCGCTGGACGATATACGATGCTAAGTTCTCCGCCGTGAGACCGACCGCCAAATCCTTCTCCACGAAGGCCGATGTCCATCCTTTCGCGTGGAGGTGCTGGCTGGTGTGAATGTCTTCGGTGATGCTCATCAAATTGAATCCGTTCAACTCGGCGATCGCCGACCTCCGGAAGACGGCCCCGCTGCCGACGAAGAACGCCCCGTGCCAGCCTTGGCGTCCGCCTTGAATCGCGTGATTGAACAGATCCTGTTCATTCGGAATGCGAGGGCCGGCCCCGAGGGCCCGTTGAAAGATATCCTGGTTGTAGAAGTGATGAGGAGTTTGGACAAACCCCATTTTCGGGTCTGCGAAAAACGGGACAGTTTCCTTGAGAAATGTCGTCACCGGAATATGGTCGGTGTCGAACACCACGATCAGCTCGCCATCGGTCTGCGTCAAGGCGTGGTTCAGGTTGCCTGCTTTCGCATGCTGACGAGGGCCTTTGATGTACGTCGCCCCGAACCGTTCAGCCAACCGGCAGACCTCTTCTCGATGGCTGTCATCCAACACGTAAATCTGTTTGTGGCCGTGTTCCATCGCAGAGGCGCCGATCAGGGTTTTCTCCAGGATGTCGCAGGACTCCGAGTAGATCGGGATAAAGATGTCGACCGAGGGAGCGAAGCCCTGAAGTGGCTCAGTGGGAGGGGCAGGCTGATGCCTCCAGCCTACCCCTACCTGGATAAACAGCAACACGACCGTGGAGAAGGCATAGAGTTCGGCTGCCCATAGGGCCACACTGATAAACAGGCCGCCGCTTTCCAGGACATTCAAGGTGTAGAAGAGCCGCCAGTGGAGATAACGGAGACATAGACTGAACCCGCAGATCAGAAAGGCGACCTTTAGAACTGGATGCCACTGGGCGATCATGTAAAGCATGACGGTTATGGCACAGAGTTCCCAGGGAAAGTATGCCAGGAACCCGACCACGTCAAAGGGCCGCAAGAATCCCAAGAACTCGTCGTAGTGGCGGGCTTGCGATAGGGTCACGGCCTTTCCGAACCACAGCCAGTTCTGCAAGTAGTAGGGAAGTCGTTTCCCAGCGAGGGCGCCAGCTTCGAGCGGGGCGAGCTTTTTTTCGCTCAGCAGGCGGGCCAGGTCGTGCTGTTCCTGGAAGGCAGGGCTTGGATGGTGACATAGAGCGGAAGGCCTTCAGTCGATGACAGAGGCAACCCCTTGAGGGAATAGCGATCGACAAATTCACCGCGGGCCTTCCATTCGTGCTGGAAGAACCCCAGCATCTTTTGCCGCAAGGGAGCTTCGGAGCGTCCGAACCAGGCGGCATCGAGCGCTACTCGCCAATAGATCGGGAAAGCATCATAGCTAAACAAGGACGAGGCTCCGGTAACGGGATGCCGGAGGGTCAGTTGGCCTGTATGTGTGTCCAGATAGATGAGTTCCGGAGGCACGGGTAGGGCCTCCTCATCATAGAGCCAGTGCAGAATGGCATAGCTGGACTCGATGGCATGGGCCCATGGATGGTGAGAATCAACGGAAGCGAAGATCTCGTAAGCATAGGGGGCAAGATAAGCGACGTGGATCGGCGGATAGACCTCGTATTGCGCCCAATTACCGGCGGTCACATAGGCGCGCGAGCCGATGTGGACCATCTCCTGGTTCCAGATCGAATCGATGACGGCCAGCGATTCCTGCTCGAACGCTGGATGGTCGAATCGTCGAGCGGCCAGGATAAGGGCGAGCGCAATGTCGGTATCGGCGTCCGTCGCCGAGTTCCAATCGATCACGGTCCCTTTCCACTTCCAGGCGAACAGCTTGTCGTCGCGGACTTGGAGGTATTGCTTTGTCCAAGCCCAGACGGTATTGAACGTCGCGCGGTCGTTCGACCACACGGCGCGGAGCATGGCGTAGCCTTGTCCTTCCGACGTCGTGATGCCGTTTTCGTCCAGGCTGACGACCCGGCCATTCTGGATATAGGTCTGTTTGTAGAAACTCCAGAGTGCGGAGAGATCATCAACTTGCCGGATGTAGGTGTCGCTTGAACGTGGTGAGGGAGTGGCTGCGGCGCTGCCAGCTACCCCGATGCACAATGCGGCACAGAAAAATACGATTGAAAACCGTTGGCCGAACGAGTGCATGAATCTTTGTGTATTTGTTTAACGGCTCTCTTTATGGAAGGGGAATGACAAGCGGTCTGGCTCCTATTGATTCCAGCGGGAGCGGATCAGCCTTGCTGGCCGTTCTGTGGCCAGCAAGGCAAAGGCGTACGGATTAAATCACAAGAAGACGCTGGAGGCAACGGCCTTACAGGCTGCGGAAACTATGTTGGCACAGCAGACCCTCGATGGCCTGCAAGTCTAGGACACGACGAGAACAGCCCCACAGGATGCTGTATCCAGAGGCTGATCGCCGAACACCATCCGAAGGGTGCAGCTCGGCTAGCACAGCAACCTGTACTGCGGATCCTATCTCCAATACCAATCACAGGGTTGTGCATCGACCCGCGGGGAAGCAACCTGTGTCCCTCATCGTGATGCGGTGGCGTGCAACCTGCCCCTAGGCGCGGCCATGTCACCTTAGAGGTCTTCTGCTAGACTTGAAAGCAGATGGAGATGGCGACCATGAGTTGGTCTTTCGGCGATCCGACCGGCTGGATGGTCGGGTGTCTGTTCTTCGGCTTCGTATCTCTCGTTCTAGGCGGGCTTGTCTACGGAATATCCTCTCGCCTGACGAGCATGGGGTCTCTCGATGAGCCACGCCAGGCGAGCCGCCGTCCCAGCGTTGTCTTAGGCTGCCTGATGGCCATGGGGATTTTCTCCGCGTTGTATGTCACGTCCCTTAGCGGATTTTCTCAACTCGAATTCCGTAACGGCCACCTCACGATTCACTACATGCTGCCTGAACGCACGGTGGTGCTGCCGTTCGTCGAAGTGATGCATGTGCAGGAAGAGCCGGCATTCAAAGGTCAGTGGCGGCTGGTGCTGACCACAGAGACGAGCGGGACGTACGAAAGTGCGTTGGGTTCACAGTCGGATGTGCACAAGGCAGGCGAGTCTCTCCGGCAGCTAATGGCCCAGCCGTATTCGTTGCACCAGGAACCACTCATCTCGGATTGAATCGTGCACGTCTCTCCCCTAAATTAAATCGTGCCTCCAGGGGCATGGGGTTTTAAGGCAGGTGTTCGTTTGCGCCTACCGCCGGCACCGACAATCCTGTCCCGTACCCACTGATTCGTGAACAGCAGATGTGTTCGCCACAGAGTTATGTTTTCTCAACCCCTTCGCGCACGTCCATCCAGCAGGTTTTGTAGACACCCCTCCCATAGGCCCGTCCTCACGCGTTTTCATTTACTTCGTACCGAAGGGATCTGATGTGTCCAGGAGTCTCGTGCGGCTCCTGGCCTCCATCGGACACATCGGGAGCTTACTAGAGGGAGATGGAGAAAGTGGCTACAGTGGGCTTGAGGGGCCTACCAGCGGTTACTCAAACCGCCGGTCGTTGCGCGTGGTATCGAGGCCCGCCGTATTCCTCAAGATCCACCTGGTCTCGTTTTCGGGTTGTAGGCCAGGATTCCCTGGCGAACGGTCTTTTGCGCTGAAACTTGGGCACAACGTCCGGATAGTTGGATGACTCTTTCGCTCGCGACGACTGTATGCATTACTTCACACACAGGAGAACTCTCACGATACCGTTCATGCCCTCTACGTAATTGGTAGCCCCACCCTATGGCGCAGGGTGCTCACTCAACCTCAGGGGCAGAGGTGGTGGATGTACCTATAGAGGTCGAGCTGAACAGATGGAGGAATCCACGCAGTCGCGCTTGTTGATCCGACACCATTCGAATCAATTCCACACCGAATTCTTCCTTCCTCGACCAACGGACGACGGCCAGGTCCCCG
>DASYRC010000026.1:0-21061 GCA_036004925.1 Nitrospiraceae bacterium
ATTCAGGCCCCAACACCATACGAAGTCATTTACCTGTGTTTTTCGTATAAACCGAGTTTTTCCGCAGTCTGTTAGGTTAGGACGCCGCGTGACGCGATACGGGGAGGGCCGGCATTTCATCATGCCGAGCAATCAGAAAAGCCCGACCCCTTTGTCTTGACCGTACGTCTTTTTGAAATGGCCACATTTCCCGGATATCACTACAGATCCCTCTAAAAGCCATAGGAGTGGAATTACGCTGTTGAGTGATAACGAGACGAAAGTGGATCTCCTCAACAATGAGGCAATACCCCGGATCCAAATACATGGATCCTGTATCGAGTGGGATGGCGTATTTAAGCCACCAGGAGAAGACCCTTTTCCCAATTTCCTCGGGAATGTGAATAAACCTAATAACGGATTTTGGACTTTTAGTGAACGGCCAGATACCGGCTCAACTTGGCTTGATGTTTGCGCCAGTCAGAGCATTAAAAGCTCACCTGTCGAAATCCATAGATTTGAGGTTGTAGGATCACCGCGAATTCTAGTGCTACGTCGCCAACAGGAGATCCTAGATCTTGCATTCAAATGGCGCTTGTTAAGCGATCACCTCTTAACGGCGGAGTTCGGGAACGAAGAATGGAGAGAATACGCTGACGATGCATACGCATCTGAGACAGCTGATGAATACATCGAGCGCAGCCTCGAAATCCTACTTTATGACAATCGATTTTGGGTGAAAGCGGGAGAGTACTACGACGCAGTTCACGCTCCTGCGGATGCTGCATTTCATGAAACGTGGATCGCCTCGTTCGAAGTCGAAAGTACGTTCTGGTATAGACCCTGCCTTTTCCTCAAACACCTCGGCATAAAGATACTCTGAATAGGGTTCACCGGCAGTCAAAACAGTTTCTGGATTTTCACAGAACCGCCGTACTGATCCAGTCCCCCCGCGCGCCTCAAAAATGAAGCGGTCCTGCCCCCAGAATCCATTGCCTTATCGGACAATTTGGCCAATACTAGCCGGGTGTTACTGGGGTGATGCACCCAATGGAGCTATGCAGGTTCCGCGCTACACAAGTTTTGAAAAACTAAAACGCGCGGAGACGCTTTCTGAATTGCTGGGAGTGGCACGAAAGAAACTACGTGAGTGTAAAAGATAGGAGGAAGCCCATGGTGAAGCGAAGCTCGTATATGCAGTATGACGAATCTGTTGAATTGGGGGTTAAGCCGGTCCGATTTTGGGCGTACGGCAAGACAGGAAAGTTTGTCTGTCGTGTCGAGTTGAATTCTGCCGGAGTGGCGATCTTCTCAGGAATAACGGGGCAGAAGCGTTTGGCCGATGTACGCTGGGAAGCATTCGTCAGACAACTCAAGAAGTAAACTCATACAACAAGGGCGCTGCGTTATGACATCCTTTCGCTTCATTCATACCGCAGACATTCACCTTGATAGCCCGCTGAGGGGACTCGCGGGTTATGAGGGGCCTGCTGTTGAGCGCATTCGGACGGCGACGCGCCAAGCCTTTGACTACCTCATCAGCGAGGCGATTGACCAAGAGGTCGGTTTTGTCGTGATCGCCGGCGACCTTTATGACGGCGACTGGCGTGATTATCAGACAGGGCTGTTTTTCGCCCGCCAAATGGGCCGGCTCGCGAAAGCAGACATTCCGGCGTTTGTGCTCCACGGCAACCACGATGCAGAAAGCCAAATCACGAAGCGTCTCACCCTTCCCGACGGCGTCCATGTATTCTCCGTTCGAAAGCCTGAGACATTCAGACTTGAAGAGCTTGGCGTAGCGCTGCACGGCCAAAGCTTCCGGCAACGCGATGTTACCGACAACCTCGTCCCGGCATACCCGGAGCCGGTTGACGGTGTCTTCAACATCGGCGTTCTGCACACCGGCATGGGCGGCATGGGCGGCCATGCGAACTACGCACCCTGCACGATCGGTGATCTCGTCGCCAAAGGTTATGATTATTGGGCGCTCGGGCATGTTCATCATGCGGCGGTTCTCCATCAGAACCCCCATGTGGTCTTCCCCGGAAACCTACAGGGCCGGCATATTCGCGAAACCGGACCTAAGGGCGCATACCTCGTCTCTGTCGAGGATGGCGAAATCGTGGAATTGGATCCGCTGTACACCGATGTCGTCCGCTGGGCACATCTCCAGGTCAGCGTCGCTGGCTGTGACCGCAATGCTGAAGCACTGGAGCGTGTGCGGGGGGCTGTCGAGCAAGCGATCGACGTCGGCGCCGATGGCCGACTGCTCGCTTGCCGCATTGAGCTTACCGGCCGTACTCAAATCCATGATCATCTGCTGATATCGATCGAACATCTTCTTGCCGAGGCACGGGCCGCGGCACTTGGGTTCGGTGACGCTTCGGCATGGATCGAGCGCGTTGTCATAGCCACGGAACCCGTGCTCGACCCGGCGATGCTCGCCGGACGTGAGGATGCGCTAGGGGAACTTCACCGCATGCTAGGAGATGCCGCCGCCGATCCAGAATTGCTCAGTCAACTGGAAGCGGATGTCAGCGAACTTGTCCGCAAGCTCCCTTCCGATGTACGTGATGACATTGAGGATGCTGCCCTCAAAGCAGCGGTTCAGGCGGATTATCCTGCTCTCATCACGCACGTCCGGGGCTACCTGAATGCGCGTCTTACGGCGCAGGAGGATTGAGCCGTGCGGATTCAAAGACTCGACCTTCTACGTTATGGTCGCTTCACCGATAAGCAGCTCTCACTTCCGGTGAGCGATTCCGGCATCCACATCGTGTTTGGCCCGAATGAGGCTGGCAAATCGACCGCGCTATCCGCCATAGAGGACTTGCTGTTCGGGATAGCCAGCAACTCGCGCTACAACTTCCTGCACGACTATGGAAGCATGAGAATCGGCGCTGTCCTGGAGAACGGTGGGAAGACTTTGGAGGTCCGGCGCCGCAAGGGAAACAAGGATACGCTGCTGACTGCGGAAGAGGTACCCATCACGGGAGGTGCTGGTGCACTGGCTCCATTTCTCGCCGGAGCTGACCATGCTTTCTTCACGCGCATGTTCAGCCTGGTTCATGAGCGCCTTCGCAAGGGTGGGCGTGAAATACTTGAGGCGCAGGACGAAGTCGGTCAGATGCTGTTCTCCACCGGCGCCGGACTTTCCGGGTTGCGTGACCGGCTCAAAGCTCTCACCGAGGAAGCCGACGGCCTGTGGGCTTCGCGGCGCGCAGGCCACAGAAAGTATTACCAAGCACTGGAACGTTTCGACGGTGCCGAAAAGGCGCTTCGCGAGCATACGGTCACGGCCACCAAGTGGCAGGAGGTGAAACGTGCCTATGACGATGCGAAGGAGGCCTATGCTGGCCTTGAAAAACAGAACGAAGATATTTCCCGCGAGCAACGAAAGCTTAGCCGCATCCGGCGTGTTTACCGGGATATCCGGAAGCTCACGGCACATGACGACGAGATTAAAGCTTTAGGCGAGGTCATACCGCTTCCTCAGGATGCGGCTTCGACCCTTGACGCGGCTGAGCGTGAACAGTTGGACGCGAAGACTCGCGTCGAGACTCTCAGTGAACAGCTCGAAGCCGAACAGGATCAGCGTGAAGCGCTGGAATGCAATGACGAGCTTCTTATCCGAAAGGACGACATCCAGGAGTTCCATAAACGCCGTATCGAAGTGCAAAAGGAGAAGACGGATTTGCCTCATCGCCTCGCCGAGCTTGCGAGCGCGGAAGACAATCTGCGGCGGCTTGCCGAGGAGCTGGAATGGAACGCTGACGACATAGAAACAATGGTGAAGCGGATCCGGCCGCGTGCGAAGGTTACTGGACTCCGTACACTCCTTAGCACCCGCGGAGAGGAATTGTCCGGTGTTAAGAATGCAAAGGCCGCGGTTGATGAATTGGAAGGTCAAATCGCTGACGTGCAGCAAGAGCTTGAAGGCATGGGCCCGTCCGTCGACGTGTCAAAACTTGCTGCCGTGGTCAAAGCTACCCGCGAGAGTGGTGATATTGCCGCAAGGATAAACACCGTCGAAATAGAAACCCGAGAAGCGAAAGCCGTTATCGAGCGCCGCCTCAAGTCCCTCAAACCGCTGATTGACGACGAGCAGGCGTTGGTATCAATGCCGGTACCTACGCGCGACACAATACAAAATCATCGTGATGACCGTCGCAACACCGACCAGCGGATACAGGCTTGTCGGGAACGTATCCGAACTGCCGAACAGGAGCTGGCAAGACATCGTAAGGCTCATGAACGGCTTGCTCTTGACGAGGATGCCGTCGCTCCCAAGGAGGTTGTCGACACGCGCGAATTGCGCGATTCCGGTTGGGCATTAATCAAGCGGCGCTACATCGAAGGGACTTCTGTTTCCGACGAGGAAATCCGCGCGTTTACAGGCACCGAACCCGACCTGCCAAATACGTATGAAGCCGCCGTTACGGCTGCCGACACTTTGGCGGATCGCCGCTTCGACAATGCGCAGGCAGCAGCTCAGATCGCCCTGACCGCCCGTCAGATCGCCGAGCAGCAGGAATTGCTGGTAGGCCTGCGCGAAGAGGAAGAAGTGCTTGCCGAAGAAGGCCGCGCGTTGGAGTCTGCCTGGAAAGAGATGTGGGCCGAAGCATCATTCGAACCGTTTGGCCCCGATTTAATGCTTGAGTGGCTTACCTCACGCAATGAAATACTTGAGGCCATCGCGCGGCGAGAGGCGGCCGATGGCCAACTGGAGGCGTTGCGCGAAGAGGAGGTAAAAACAAAGGCCCGCATTCTCGCCGAATTGACGGCGGTCACCGCTAAACCCGGTGCCCTCGACGCCCAACCATTACGGATCGTCATGGAAGCTGCTTCTGCTATTCAGAACCAGCACGAAAAGGATGCTGCCAACAGGCGGCAATCGGAGGAGCGGCTTCGCAAGATGAAAGTCGATGCTGTCCGCAAGGCCACGGCGTTGGAAACTGCAGAGGAGACATGGCGCGGCTGGCGAACCGAGTGGGCTGCCGCCATTGAACTCCTTGGTCTGGCTGCGGACACGCAGCCGGAGGCTGCCACCGCCCAGCTTGAGGCCTTCGACGAGATGCGGGAGATCGCTGTCAAAATCCATCAACTGCGGCATGAGCGTATCGAGAAAATAGAGAGGGATATCGAGGTCTTCGCACAGAATGTTGCTGCGCTCGTGGCCGTTGTCGCTACTGACCTCGCAAAACTCAGCCCCGAGGACGCGGTGCTTGAGCTGGAGCGCCGACTTGAGATTGCGAAACGAATCCACGAGCAGCAAAAGGATAAGGATGCGGCTATTTCGGCGCTGCAACAGAAGATTGATGCACTCGAGGCTTCAGGGCGCGAAGCGCGCGAGACGATTCAATACCTTCAAGAAACAGCCGCGTCGACAGATATCGAACAACTCAAGGGCGCGATCCATAACTCCGACAGGTTGCGGGAACTGGGAAGCGAACGCTCGCGGGTCATGGGTGCGCTCGTTCAGGAAGGCGACGGGCTGGCACTCGCTGAGTTGATTAAGGAATGCGAAGGCGTTGATGTCGATCAGGTGAGCGCCCGCGAGCATACGCTGGAGGAGGATTTGAAGGAACTACGCAGGCGACTTACGGAGTCCGCAGAACACCGCACTCAGACGAGAACCGCTTTCGATGCCATCGGCGGTGACGACCGTGCTGCAGAGGCTGCGGCGGTCGGTCAAGCGGCCATTGCCGAGATTCGAGATGTGGCTGAGCAATACGTTCGGGTTCGCTCTGCTGCCACGCTCCTCCAATGGGCCCTCGAGCGCTACCGACGCGAGAAACAGGCGCCGCTGCTTAAACGTGCCGGACAAGTCTTCGCCACGCTTACCGGCGGTTCTTTCAGTGATCTCCGGGTTGAATTCGATGAACAGGACCATGCCCAATTGGCAGGTCTTCGCCCCCATGGCGAGTTAGTCCGCGTTGGCGGGCTGAGCACGGGCACAGCCGACCAACTTTACCTGGCGCTGCGCGTGGCCTCGGTCGACGATTACCTTGCGCGGGCAGAGGCCCTTCCGTTCGTCGCCGATGACCTGTTCATCAATTTCGATGACGACCGCGCTGCTGCAGGGTTTGAAGTCCTTGGCCAGTTGGCTCATAAGACTCGGTTCTTTTTTTCACCCATCACCGGCATCTAGTTGAGATTGCGCAGGCGACCCTTGGACAATCGGTAGCCGTCGTCTCACTACTGGAAAAGCCTGTCTCTTCGGCCGTATGAAATCTAGCTTTTTGGCATCGACGCCACCGTCTGTTCAGGACAGTGCTAGAACCTCTCTGTAGAGCTTTCGCAAGTGCTCGTCCGACATGTCAAGGATCGGCTCATACATGAAGGAATTCAGATGAATATTTTCCGGCGTCATAAGAATCACTCTCTGAATTGTGCCAATGGCAGCAAGTTCTGCTGGGAATTTTTCCCTGAATTTTGTAAGAAGTCGTGGAGTCTGATTTGAATCTAATCCCGCGACGTAGGACGGATCGTTGATCTTCTTAACCATGAATTCTTCGGCTACGAGACGTATCGCCACGGCCAGCACGATTTTATTTTCAAAATTAATTCCATCCGGAGCGGTGAGGCAGTCATTGGCTTCCTTTCGGATCTGGGTAATAACTGGTGAGGTTCCATCAGGTGACGCCTCTGTAGTGGCAAATAAATGGTTGTAGATGACGTCAAGCTCGCTTTGGGTGATCTGGGCGGAATCAGCCTTCCAGTGAAGTAACGACGTTAGCTTTATGAAGTTGGCATCCAGAGGCCCCCTCGTGAATTCGATCAAGTTCCGAAGGAAGGGGATCGACGCAATCCTCTTCATTGGGGTGTCAAAAAAATGGAGCTTCCAATCCTTGACAAAGACGTTCTGAATACCGGCTGCTTGATGAAGAGTTATCCCGGCGCTGCTTTTGGATGCCATTAGGCAATTCGAATAGCTCACGAATCTGCTCTGAACGGTACGATAGAAATCGAAATTATGTGTGAGAATCATCACGTTGAAGTGTGGATCATCGGCAATGTCTTTCAGATATTGAATGATTGCGTACTTGTTCTTGTAGTCGAATGAGTCTGCAATATCATCAACTATAAGCAGGGTTTCCAGTTTCGCTTTCTTTCGGACTTCGATTTCAAACAGAATATTCAGGACGTAAAGGGCCTTTTTTCACCCTGGCTCAAGACCTTCATCAGAGCGGCCTTCTCTACTGACGCGTTGTCCGCGCCGTCCTTAATCGTAAACCCTAGACTGAGCACCGGTTCCTGGCCCAGGATTACTGACACCCTGTTTATTGCTTCCAGTCTGAAAGGTACAAAGAAGCGGTCATTAAAAATGTCAATGACATCCTCCCAAAGTGTCCGCTCTTTCGATGCCTGCTGCTCTATCTGCTTTCTTTTGACCTCCGCGGCCTGATACTTCTCGACCAAGTCTAGGTAAAAGTCGAAGCGGGCCTTGATGTAGGACTTCCAGACTTCTTCCTTAAAGCTCGCTATATTCGCAAGCTTTGCCAGCAATTCCTCATGGTTCGCCAGATACCCTTCGAAGTCCCGCACCGTGACATTTTTCTGTATCAGCTTTTCAATCTCAGCGAACTTTTTCTTGAGGTCTTTATCGTTCGAGATACTGTCCTTTTCCTTGGCGATTAGGTCCTCAAGTTCTTTCTGGCTGGTGATTTCGAGTTTGGTTTCCGCGTTCAGATTAACTGTGTGCTTTGCTTCAAAAAATCCGTTGTCAGCAAGCTGCTTTGCAATGGTCGCCGCGTTGAAATAATTGAATATGCCCTTTTTGAAATAGGTAGAAGCGCTGAGAAGCTCGTAGTATTTTGTGATATAGGCTTCGATCGCTGTCTTGAAGTCTTTGGTGCCGAGAAAGCTCAGCACTTTCTCGTCAAACATTATGTCGTATTTTATATCAGCAAACGGGGCATCTTTCTGGGATAGCAATTCATCTTTGATGCGGATCAGAGCGCGGTAAAACTGATTGTCGCTCGTGTAAACGTAGACGAGATTTCCCTTTCAATATCTTTCTTAGAGCCCGACTGTTCTCTCAGCCCTTTCAGGAAGAGGTCTTTGGCTGCATCAATAGCGATATGTAGATCCTCGTACTCCTTTCGGAGCGCGGGGTTGACAAGCAGGGTAGATGTCTTTTCTGTGTGTCCGAGAACTTCGTCATAGGGGCGGACCACAAGGACAGTTTCTTTTGGTAAATCGACGGCGCTCTCGTCAGTAATGGATCTCTTGGTAACGCGCGACGGGAAGATTCGATCTTTCGATATATTGCCGTCTGTGATGTCTTGAAATGTTTGTGCGAGGGAGGATTTCATTGAGCCGTTCGGAGCGTAGATCGCATATGCTTTTCCGGACGAAAAGTCGAATTGATACTGCATCTTCTTAATGCCGTAGCAATTTTCGAGGTCAATTTTCAGCTGTTTCATAAGTAAGGCCTCAATATATCGGCGTTTATTTTCGGCTTATCCATCGCGCTGTCCCCTAGGGATTGTTGGGTAGAAGCTCTTGTAGAGCATGAACATCGAGCATAGCCAGATGGCGGGTGATGATAGCTGATCAGAGGTTTTTGGTACACCCAGAAGTGCTGGGCCGAAGGAGGGGGCGAAAATTGTCAAAATCGGATACAGATCGTCTCTATTTTTGCTTTAGACAAAATCCAAAATAAAATACCATTGCTAAACAAGGCCTTACACTTGCTTCGTCTATGCTATTTTTGCTTTTTCTGAGTAAAAAGTATGAAAGAAAAATTGAAGACGGGCTGTGGAACAAGGATAACGCCGATGGCCCAAATGTCTCCATTCCCGCAGGACTCGATCAACAATCCATGCGGCGCCTGGAATCCCTACAGCCCCAGAAGTCCCACGAATCCCTATGGGCGCAGCCTTCGGATTGAGGGGCGCTGATCCAACCGCTGAACCGCTCCACGTGATCTCATGACTGCTTGACACCTCGGTCCTACGCCGCGGTTCACGTGTTAGTCGTCGTAGCCAGGCCCGGCAGTGGCCGACCGACTATCACCTGCGAGGCACACCGCTCGCGCAAGCTTCACTGTGACCCCCGCCGCTTGATCCTCTCCGGCACGCCGGCGACGGCCTCTGCCTGGCCCGGACGATTCATGAATACCTGCTACGTCGTCCGATCCTCTCGCCCGGCGGGGCTTTTCTCGTTCGGCCTCCTCGACGGACTGACAGTACGCCTGCGTCGGCCTTACTTGCGAGAAGCCCCGGCGGGCTTCGGTCTCGAACACCTCGCGACGGCATTCATGAATAATCCTCGCTTGCGTTTCCTCCGTAAACTGTGCGTTGGCTCTCCTCTTCCTGTGAGAGAGCCAACTTCATTTCAATAAAGGAGGAAACAAAGATGGCTACCATGACAAAACCCGCGAACCGGCTGCGATGTGGCAACATCAAAGCAACAATCTGGGAGAACAACAGCGAAAAGGGTCCCTTCTTCGCCGCGACATTTTCTCGCCCGTTCAAGGATCAGTCCGGAGCGTGGCGCAATGGGACCTCATTCGCTCTCAATGACCTTGAGGCCCTTGTCAGCGTTGCGCGTGAAGCCAAGGAGTGGATTGCCGCTCATGTCTTGAAGCGTTGAGCTTCTTGAATGGGAAGCCTCCGGCCCTCCGGGGGCTTCCTTTCGCCCCATCTACGCTTCTACTCCTTTGCGAGGTGACAAAATTCCAGCACAGCGTGGTTTAGTTTTTCGGGGGAAGGTCACTTGACGAATCGATGAGGCGGAGGATTAGAATGATCCTCGTCCACAAATCTTATAAAGGACGGAAGCATGACACAGGTCGTTCAGAAGACACGCTGCGAAGAAGCGGTGGTGCTCGACTGCATCGGAGACGGGGTGGTCACGATCGGCTTGGACCTGCGCGTCCGCTACATGAACCGGGCGATGCGGGAGTTGTTGGGCTATGAGCAGGAAGAGCTGCTGGGAAAGCCGCTGAGCTGCCACCTCTTGGTGCAAGGCAGCATCTGCTCCACGCAGGATTGCATTCTGGAACGTGCCATTCGCAATCGAGAAAAAGTCAGGAATTACGAAACCGTGATCCAGAACAAAGAGGGCCGGAAGATTCCGGTGAGCTTGAATACCGATCTGCTCTGGGATGAAACAGGCAATCTGATCGGCATTGTTGAGAACTATCGCGATCTGAGTCAGATCAACGAACTCAAGGCCAAGCTCGAACGCCAAGGCAACACCAGAACTCGAGGTCCGCTGGTGGCTCGGAGTAAGCCCTTGCAGAACATTCTGGATTTACTGCCCCAGGTTGCCAATTCTAAAGCCACCGTGTTGATCGAAGGTGAAAGCGGGACCGGGAAAGAGCTGATCGCTAGAGAAATCCATCGATTGAGCCCAAGGCAAGACCAGCCGTTCATCGCGGTCAACTGCGCCGCATTGGCCGAAGGTGTTTTAGAAAGCGAATTGTTTGGTCACGTGAAAGGGGCCTTCACTGGAGCGATTGCAGACCGTCCTGGCCCGTTCGAAATGGCCCATAAAGGAACGATTTTCTTAGATGAAATTGGAGACATGACCCCGATGGCCCAAGCCAAGCTCCTGAGGGTCCTCCAGGGAGCAGAATTTGAGAGGGTCGGCGGGAACAAGACGGTGAAAGTAGACGTGCGCGTCATCGCTGCCACGAACAAAATCTTAACGACGGTAGTTGAAGAAGGGGGGTTTCGGGATGATCTCTATTACCGTCTCCAGGTGTTCCCGATTCGGATCCCGCCGCTGCGAGACCGGAAAGAAGATATCTTGCCCCTCATCGAACATTGTATGGCTCGGTTGAATCGCGTCATGGAAAAGAACGTGCGGGAAATCGAAGGTCCCGCCCTCAGAGTGCTGGAGGCTCACCACTATCCAGGGAACGTCCGAGAGTTGGAAAATATCCTGGAACATGCGTTCATTCGATGCCCCGGCCATAGCATCCACCTGGATCATTTCCCGGAGTATCTGAAGGCGGAGAAAGGGAGAGGAGCGGGAATGACCACTGCGTTGGCGAAGACACAAGGACCGGCCCTTGCTGATTTGGAGCGAGAAGCCATTACAAAGGCACTGGAGGACACGGACTGGGATTATAAGGTTGCCTGCCGCCTGCTGGGGATCAGCCGCTCGACGCTCCTCCGCCGCATCAAGCTCTATGATATGGCTCGCAAGAGCTGATCAAAATGAATATGAGAGAGTCATAATGGAACTCTTAACATATTGATAAACATGTATTCATAAAATATTAATGTCATTATGATATAACTCGATCGATCTCGCCTCAGCCTATTCTAAAAATCATTAAATAGATCAATCACTTCCCTTTTGCTCGGGTCGATCAATCCTGGCATATAGACTGCACTACTCTGCCCATACCTGAGGATCAGACTATCGACATAGGGGGTCGACGAATGACAAGTGCGCAGTCCGACCTTCAAAACATGGGATCTGCGACAGTGCATGTGCGTGGGAAGAAGGATGCGTCTAATGGTTGGAGATGAATCGATTCTTTGCGGCACGCGCACTCGCTTCAACGAGCGCGAGCAGGAAGTTGAACACATGACCTTAGATAAGCTGGTTGCGCTCACGGACGAGAAGGCCCTCGTGAGGTTGGGGCTTGCACTAATGGAGGCCTTCGCTCGTGCCGAAGGGCGCACCCTGTGGCACTAGTAGAAGAGGACTTTCCCACCGTCCGACACACGAAGGGAGGATCGGAGTATGGCCTACAGTGAGAAAGTGGTCGATCACTTCAACTATCCGCGGAATATGGGAAGCTTGCCGAAAGACGATCCAGGTGTCGGCACCGGAATGGTTGGCGCGCCGGAATGCGGCGATGTGATGAAGCTCCAAATCAAGGTGCAGAACGAAACCATTGTCGATGCGAAGTTTAAGACGTTCGGCTGCGGTTCGGCCATCGCCAGTTCAAGTCTGGCGACGGACTGGCTAAAGGGCAAGACGCTTCAAGAAGCGGCCAAGATTAAGAACACGGACATCGTGCAGGAACTGAACCTCCCTCCGGTCAAAATCCATTGTTCCGTTCTGGCCGAGGATGCCATTAAGGCAGCGTTGGACGACTTTCATCGCAAGAGCAGCGCCAGCACAGAGCCAACCGTCGGAGCACGTACGCAGCCGGATTTTAAGGAGACGCCGCAGAACCTTGGGTAGCATTGCCGAAGCATGAAGTGGTGATGGAAGGAGATGGGATGAATTGTTCACGATGCACTGGCTTGATGATACGGGATGATCTGCAGGAGGAGACGGGCCTAGGCCGGTTTGTCGCCTGGCGATGCATTCTCTGTGGAGAAGTCCTTGACTCCGTGATTCTGAAGAACCGGAGCGCGCCGCCCAACCTGATGGTTGATCGCGGACGTCAGTGGCCCAAGGTGCAATGCGTATCAACAGGCGAAAACAGGGCGAGACGATCTGATCCCTATAGGGAGCTTGGGGATGATCCAAGTGGGTTTGCCCCCTCCGCTGGAGTGCCGGAAGCTTACCAACCTTGCAGATCGTAGCCTCGTGGAACTGGGAGATGTCAGTGTGTGAGGAATCGGTCCGACTGTTTTCGAGCTTCCTAGGGAGCAAAAGCGAAACTGTTAGGAGAACAAGGCATGGCTCTATTGATCACCGAAGAATGTATCTCCTGTGGTGCCTGTCTTCCGGAGTGTCCGAACGAAGCGATCTTTGAAACACGGAGTGATGCAGAGGCGAAGGGAAATCATGTCGGCGATGGCCAGGGCGTAGGGGACACCATCTATGTCATCACCCATGAGCGCTGTACGGAATGCGTCGGCCATTTCGACGAGCCGCAGTGCGCCGCAGTCTGCCCGGTCGACAACTGTTGCATTTCCGATCCGGTCTACCCGGAATCGAAGGAGGTTCTATTGGAACGAGCCCAACGCCTCAATCCAGAGAAAGAGATCCATCCCGACAAAGTCTGGAAGGGAGTCCGAGGATGATCATTCAGAAGACCCGGCGAGTAAAACCTTCGACGTAAATGCTCAGGGTTGGTCTCGATACGTCTATGCAGAAGGCCTTCGAAGCTAAAAGAGGACTAACACAGAGGAGAAACCTATGGGCGAGATAAAGATGGCGAGCCTGAGTTCGGGACGCAGTCAGGAGAAAGAGAGCATGATTCCGAGCCGTCAAACACGTCATCGCTGTGAGCAGTGGGAAGGGCGGCGTGGGCAAGTCAACGGTCGCGACCAACCTCGCGGTCGCGCTGGCGCAATCCGGGGTGACCGTCGGTCTGATGGATGCCGATATCTATGGGCCGAACATCCCGATAATGATGGGCGTGGAGCAGCCGCCCGAACAGCAGGACGGCAAGCTGCTGCCGGCCGAAAGCCACGGTGTCAAGCTGATCTCAATGGGATTTTTCGTGCCGGAGGAGGGCCGTCGTGTGGCGTGGTCCCATGGTCCACAAGGCGCTTGAGCAGTTTTTCCGGGATGTCCTCTGGGGAGAGTTGGATTACTTACTGCTCGACCTGCCACCAGGCACGGGCGACGCCCAACTGACGCTGTCGCAGCTCGTGCCGCTGTCAGGGGCGATCACGGTCACCACCCCTCAGGAAGT
Organism: Nitrospiraceae bacterium; assembly: GCA_036004925.1. Lineage (GTDB taxonomy): Bacteria > Nitrospirota > Nitrospiria > Nitrospirales > Nitrospiraceae > Palsa-1315. The sequence goes on from DASYRC010000026.1 coordinate 13,544, forward strand.
GGCGCTCTATGACGTGCGGAAGGGGATGATGATGTTCCAGCAGGTGAATGTCCCGCTCCTCGGCATCATCGAGAACATGAGCTTTTTCCTCTGCCCCCACTGCGGTGAGCGCACCGAGATCTTCTCCCATGGAGGGGGCGAGCGTGCGTCGGCAAAGTTGGACATTCCCTTCCTGGGCCGCATTCCGATCGATCCCGCTATCAGGGCTGGTGGAGACATCGGTATGCCGATTGTCGCCGCGCAGCCCGGCTCTCCAACGACACAGGCGTTCAAGGAAATCGCGGCGAAACTTGTGGCCACAATCAGCACGCCTGCGGGGGAGGGGCAGTTTGTTTCGCGGATCGAGAACCTGCTCAAGAAGATTAAGAAACCGGTCAGTGCTGGTTGAGTGCGAGGTGTGGACTTGCCAGTTCCCTGCCCACGCTCTGTGCATGATGACCCCTCCCCTCATGCTCGAATGACGAGCGCAGGGAACTTGGCAGGGCCACTACTCAGGCGAGCGGTTGTGTCTAGATAACGGAGGGCTTCAAGGGAGGATATCATGCCTGAATATGTCAGGGTGATTGGGGTAGGAGATCTCCCGCCAGGCAAGGGACAAGTCGCCGAGGTGAATGGACGGGAGATCGCGATCTTTAATAACGAGGGAAGCTTTTTCGCAGTGGACAACACCTGCGCCCATCGGGGCGGTCCGCTTGGGGAAGGAGAACTTGGAGGGAGAAGTCGTGACCTGTCCCTGGCACGGCTGGGAATACGGCTGGGAATACAATGTCAGGACAGGCATCTCATTGACTACTCCGTCCGCCTCCGTCAAGACGTATGAGGTCAAGGTCGACGGCGATGACGTGAACATTCTCTTATAGCGTGAGGATCACCGGAGTATGCAATGGGATTGATTCAGATCGGCCGGCACTCGAAAGACGGGTCGGCTGACATCATTACCACAACGATCGAGAAAGCGGTGAATTGGGCGAGAAAGGGGTCACTCTGGCCCATGACCTTTGGGCTCGCGTGTTGTGCAATTGAAATGATTGCCGCAGTCTCATCACGGTATGACATGGACCGGTATGGGGCCGGAGTGTTCCGGGCTTCGCCGCGACAGTCTGACCTGATGATCGTCGCTGGGACGGTATGTCGACGGATGGCACCGGTCATCCGGAAACTTTACGATCAGATGCCGGAGCCCAAATATGTTATCGCCATGGGCTCATGCGCAACATCGGGTAACATTTATGACAGCTATAGTGTGGTGCAGGGAGTCGACCGGTTCGTCCCGGTCGACATGTATGTGCCCGGCTGTCCGCCGACTCCGGAAGCCCTGTTCGACGGAATCTTGAAGCTGCAAGAGCGGATCATGCAGAAGCGGGTGTTCGTCACACAACCGAAAGATGTCAGGCAGTGGCTCAAAGATCATGATCGAAGTCATACCTGAGAGGATCCGCGCAGGTCAAACAACAGAAGGAGTTACTGATGATTACAATCACATCGGAAGCAGAACAACAGATTCGTGAACTGATGCGGCAAGACAACGAAGCCGTTGGATTGCGGATCTACGTTCGCGGCGGAGGCTGTCACGGATACCAATATGGTATGGCGTTCGAGCCCAAGATCGCCGAAGACGACACCGTGATCGAGAAAGGGGATCTCAAGATCATTCTGGATTCACAGAGTGCCCCACTGCTTCAAGGGACTGAGATAGAGTACCTGGACAGTGTGCAGGGCTCAGGCTTCTCGCTCAAGAACCCTCAGGCCAAGACGACCTGCGGGTGCGGAAGTTCCTTCAATGCCTGAGGAAACCCTAACCGACACACCATGAGAAGGCAAGGAGGATGTGAATGATACCCACTATTACGTACGCCGCGCGAACTGAAAGACAAATTGAAGAGTGGGGAGAAGGTGTTGCTCCTTGACTGGTGATGACGCTGCGGATGGTCCGGATCTTGACCCACGGCACGAGGTGCGCGGGGTTGGAGGAGTTAGCATGACACAATCACAATATCAATATAGTGATAATGGGGGCGTCGGATGGGATTACGAGACCAACTATTACCACATCTATGCGGTGGCTGGTCCATTGGATGGGAATATGGATCCCATCATCATCGAAATGCCTCAGACGCCGAAAAATGACGAAGACGTGCAAGCGATCGTGGCCCTACTGAATCGAATCGCGACACGGCTGGATTCGCCTGTATGAAAGTTCGTATCTACAGCAGCCGGCCCAATGCGGAGGGCTTTCTTGCGGGTGCTGAAGCGTTCCACTTATCAATCCTCCCTGAGCTATGTGCTCCTGGCGTGTTCGTTCTATGCCAAGATTGACCTGAATCGACCTTAGTAGACCCAAACAAAAATAAATAGGCCGCCTCCTTTGGGCCCATGACAGGACAGTCAGATTTCCTAGCCAATGGTGTAGATTTCGGGGGAAGAGTCAGGGTCTGGTCAATCTGTCCAGAGGCAGACAACCTGTCGCCCTCGATAGATTTCATAAAAACAGGACCTTGGCTTCGTTCTTTTGAATCCTGGGACAAGCTGTGCCTTGGCGAAGCAACCACTCCATTTATATTCTCGTCCATATCTGTTTGAAAAGCAGGCCTCAAATGAAATTTCAGGCAGATGGTATCCCCTTTGCTCCAGAATCATAAATTGGGTGTAGCTCATGTCGTAATAAGAGTAATAAGAGAGGGAGCAGGAGCAGTTGTTTATCAGAACTGAGTGAAACATTCTCCCTTCCTGAGCGATCACTATGAAAAAGTGGGAACCTGTGCTTCAACCTGTCGATCTGATCGTGGCGGCTGGTGCGGTGGCGACCGTTCTTGGAGTTCTGCTCATTGTCCTCCCCACGATTGGCAGCTTTAACCCTGCCGTCCCCCATGATGCTGTAACCCTTGACGCGAACCAGTGGGTACAGCCAGCTCTCGGCCAAACCCTCGTTGAAATCGCTGTACTCGAGCGAAAGCGTTCCGAGGAGACTACCAAGGCCGCGAACAAACTCAATCAAACAGCCAAGATGGCACAAGCACTCAGCAGGGCAGACACGCGAATCAAAAATTTTGCCAAGCAAGTCGAACAAGTCCGAGTTGAGAAGACCGCGCGTGCCGAGCTTGTAAAGGGCCATATCGTCGTGAACTTTACGTCTCGGGCGGTAAAGAATCATGTCTTGCCCGATCAGGCGGAATTCAACCATCGCATGATTACTGCAGCCACTAACGCAGAGCGTAGGATCGAAGAGGAGTTTCAGCGAACAGAAGAGCGTTCTCTTGGAGAGACGATCGTGGCTGAGACGCAGAGTCAGCTCGAGGCGACGGGCCGGGCGCAGGAGCAGGTGGGAGGGGCAATTGTGACAGCGACCCTGGTTCGTGATCACTACGAGGGTGCTCTGGCGACGGCGCAAGAACGGCTGGGATTCCTGGTATCCGGCATGACACAAACTGAGCTTTGAACCGTGGCTGCTGCGGTGTGGTTCCCGGCTAGGTGGTGAAGGTGAGTCCCTTCCCACCAGAGAAGATGGCCAACAACAGATGATGTAATCCCAAAAGGAAACTCATCATGACACACATACCCTTTTTTTCTACCGCAATAGTCCTCAGCCTCGGAATGATTTCGGCCGCATATGGATTGGAGTCCCAATCTGACCAGGATCTATTCACACAGCAGGCTAGAAGCGAAATGGGCTCCGGATCAGATCAAGAAAGCACGAAGAAGCAATTGAATCCGGCCAAGGGTCAAAAGGCCGATCAAAACGCACAAGTAACCATTGGAGGGGCCAAGTCATTGGTTTCTGGAGAAATTCGCAGGATTGAAGGCGAGTATTACTTCATCAAAGAGGATGAAACCGGAGACGAGGTGCGACTTCTGGTGAATAAAGATGCCAATCTGGACTGCAGCGCGGCTCCGATCGCGACAGCAGGTACACCCTCTCAAAGTGTCGCAATAGACCGACAGCCGGCAGAGGAGGCTCCTGAGGCTAGCGACCGGCAAAAAGAACAGGGACAAAAGAAGGATGAAACCGCCGTAGGGTCCGGCTTCAGACTCGGCGCCTGTTCCTTCATGCCAGACGATCGGATTAAAGCAGAGGTGGACGACATGGGGCGTGTCACGACGCTCAAATTCACGCTCATGCGTGCGGAACCTCAAACCCCACGTTCGCTCGGGGAGAGCGCCGGAACCGGAGCACTGGCCATCCCTGGTACACAGGAGAAACCGGGACAGCTCGATATGACCGGGCCGCACGGGTATCCTCCAAAAGAATATGCCACGCCTCCAGTCCCGCTGGGTGAATTGAAGAGCGTAAGTGAACATGCACTCCTCCACAGTTCCGTCAAAAATGCGGAGGGGAAAGTTATCGGATCGGTTGCAAGCTTACTGATGGATTCGCACACAGGACAGATCGAATATGCGGTCGTGTTGCTGGATGACTCCAAGCGGCTCGAGGCTGTTCCTTGGGCGCACATGAAACAAGTGCCAAACCAGGGAAAGCAAGAATTCATCCTCAACACGACGCAGTATCAGCTGTCTCCCTCGCCAGGAGCGTCGAAAGATCGGTCTCTTGAAGTAGAAAAGCTGAATGAAGACACGCGGGCGAACCTACGCGCGGAGAGCCGACGGAACCCTGAGGGGACGCTGGTCAAGATCGAGGTCACCATGCAAGACCGAGGCTATCACGTCAACGGCCATGCACTTCCTAATACCCTGACGGCGATTGTGCTCCGAAACCAAGATACGGAAACCCATGGGTTTAGCTCCCCGCTGTTCATGGACGTGATCATTCGGACAGAAGGTGAGGTGACAGAGGTCAAGAACAAGGGAATTCGGTCGTATCACGTGCCTGCGGGAAAGACGGCCACACTCTACTTCACCCAGGCTTCCCATGTAGACCCATTGACCGGGTATCAAGAGACCATCCAATACCCTTTCCAATGTGACATCTACCCCAATATGAAGGGAGAGTTCCTGGTTGTAGAGACAAGGGGAGAAATGGGTGGCGGATGATTTCGAACACCTCGCATCTCGTGGATGCTTGCTGAATTTAGGTCCGCTCAGGAGAGGAATGAGGGGGCAGCCATGAGTATGGGAACCATGCAGTCCATACGACCCCAGAGTAACTCGTGCATCAACAAGATCAACTGGCGAATCAATTGGTGCCGGTTTCAGCAACAACACAAGACAGTCACGAGGGACGAACACGACGGGTGGTGGACTGAGGAAGCCGGTCTCATGGATGCCTGGGCTCAACAGGGACAGGACAGCACTCATGAAAGCTAGGCACCGGTCTCAGTTCGCGCACTACCTCTGTGGTCTCCAGGATGGGCAAGCCCTCCTCTGCCTCCAGGACTCCAAATCGGCAGGGATGGAATCCAGCACCATGTAGGTCTGTGACACTGCATCAATTCAATTCTATTGATTCGAGAAGGAGACGTGCATGAGACGCCGTGACCTTACAAGAGCGAGTCTCATGGTCAGTCTCGCGTGCATGGCACTCGTTGGGAAATGCGGTGTTGGACCTGATCCTCTACAAGCAAGTTCTTCTCGTTCTCAAGAGGACGAGACTTTGCAGATCGTGGAAGGCTCGAAAGTCACCCTCCAATATGTGGCCACCGTTCCCGGCTCGACCGGGATCGACTACGGCAACGTCAGTGAGTTTATTCAAGGTCGGCACGAGATCTTCCCAGCGTTGGAACACGAGGTAGTGGGAATGAAACCTGGGGAGGAAAAGCAAGTTGAACTGAGTCCAGAGGAAGGCTTTGGTCCTCATGATGAGGGGAAAAAGATGGAGATCCCAAAAACCCTGCTGCCGCCTGGAGCGAAACAAGGAGATATCGTGGAAAATGATCAGGGCGACTTCGCCACGGTGGCAGAAGTCGCAGACACGACGGCTGTGTTGGATTACAACCATCCGCTCGCGGGGAAGCCGCTCGTCGTGCAGCTGAAGATCCTCAAGGTCGAGAATCCGTGATCAATCATTATCAACCCATCATGCGGGCGACCCCAGCAACGATGTCCAATCCGCGTCCTCGGGTGAGCCTAGTAAGGAGGCCTCGACATGAAGCTCATTGAAGCCTTGATCAAGCCGTTCAAGTTGGATGAAGTCAAGGATGCATTGGTGGACATGGGTGTGCATGGGATGACGGTCACGGAAGTCAAAGGATTCGGACGTCAGAAGGGGAATAGGGAAGTCTACCGGGGCGCTGAGTATACGACCGATTTTGTGCCCAAGCTCAAGATCGAAGTGTTCGCCTCGAATAAGCTGGCCCCGCGCGTGGTCGAAACCATTACGCGCAGCGCGAAGACCGGCAGCGTCGGGGACGGGAAAATCATCGTGGCGGATCTCGGCACCGTGGCACGAATCAGGACCGGCGAGACAGGGGAAAGCGCACTGTGACAATGACGCCTCGTATAAAAAGGAGGTGAATACATTGAAGGATATGCGCTCACTAGTTGCTGCAATTCTGGTATTCGGTGGAGTCGTAGCGATCGGCGTGTGGGCTACTTGGAGCAGGTTATCCATGCTCTTTTAGTCTAGTCCATCACCGCATTCGCCGCTCAGAATCCACGTGAAGAGGCGAGGGTTGGTGAACACGATCAAACATTGGACAAGGCAGCATAAATCGATGAGGAGCCCGAAAAAGAGGCCTTGGAAAGGAGGCGCCTTCTTTCTGAAGGTGCAATTAGCAGGTGATGGAGGCCTATGGATCGGATGGTGAAATGGTAGGGCACAGTTTTGGTTGTCATCCTGATGGTACCGGTGAGGGGCATGGATCGGCACGCCGCCGCCGACTCTCCCCCCAGTGCTTGCCCTGCCACTGTGTTAAATTTGTGCTAAAAATCTGCATAATGGATCGAGTTTTACAGAATCAATGGAAAGTATAGAGTCATCTCAAGTCCTTGTTAGCAAAGAAAAAACGGGGAAACCTTCGCAAAACCAAGCCCCTGTGTGAATCCATCTTTTTGAGCTTTTAAGGCGAGGGTCCTGGGTTCGAGTCCCAGCCGGCTCACCATTCACAATCAATCACTTCCGAGCGTTCGTGCTCTCGCAACACCGCTCAAAATCGCCCCTTGTGCTAATGAAATGGACCCAGCCTTCTTCCCACACGAGCCTCACACGAGGCAAGATGGGTGTTGGTGAGCGCACCACGCACACGCATCGTCAGGAAGAAGGGAGGGGCTTGTATGCACATCACGACAGTGGGGATTGATGTGGCGAAGCATGTGTTCCAGTTGCACGGGGTGGATGCGCGAGGGCGAGCGGTGCTCAGCCGACGCGTGAAGTGCAGTCAGTTGGTGGACGCGGTGGCGAGCCTACCGCCCTGTGTGATCGGGATGGAGGCGTGCGGGAGTGCGCAGCACTGGGGGCGGGCGTGTGCACCGCTCGGGCATACCGTCAAGCTGATGCACCCTAAGTATGTCAAGCCCTACCTCAAGACCAACAAGCATGATCGTCGCGATGCGGAAGCGATCTGCGAAGCGGTGAGTCGGCCCACCATGCAGTGTGTCTCGATCGCGACGGTGAAACAAGCCGACCTG
>DASYRC010000027.1:0-54131 GCA_036004925.1 Nitrospiraceae bacterium
GCCAATTGATCCAAAGGTGGTCGAATCCAGAACCGATTACAAACTGATTTTCCCAAGGACCGAAGTCCACTGTGCACGCTGCGAGGGGCATCAAGGGCATATCTTTAAGGACGGCCCCAAGCCAACGGGGTTGCGGTACTGCATCAACGGGGTGGCATTGAAGTTCGTGCCCGCTTAGAGTGCGCACAATCAGCTGGGCAACCAGAAACCGCAGAGTAGACAGTCGGGCTGCAAGACATCGCCTTCTTACTTCCGACACCCGCAATCGTGGGGAACATCCAGGCCTGCCTCCCTCCCTCCCTCCCTCCCATCGCGGGCTCGGCTCTGGAGCCTGCCGCACCCACTTCTACACATAGGGGACCAGCCTCCTTGTAGCATCCCCCAAGAAAGGGGGCGCACCCCCTTCGGAACTCCCAGGCTGGCTGTTGCCTCGCCTCACGGCTCCACGCACCTGTCTCACTTGTCGTCTCGGCGGTTTCGTCACGAACCCTCGTGTAAATGCGGGCTAGGGGTGCCTCAGGAAACTGGGTGCAACGTTCGGAATTACAGAAAAAAGAACTTGCAAAGGAAGAACATGATGGGTACGATTCGCGCCATGAAAACTTACCCATCGGCTCAGAGTATAGGATACTTCAATACAGCACAGATTACAGCCAAAAACGACTGATAACCAGCCAACGACAAAGGATCAAACTTCTTGAAAATACAAACGAAAGGAGCCACGATGAAACCAGCCGCACTGAAAGCTGAGCTGCCACCATCAACCCAACCACCGAAAGCAGTTTTCGGTGGTTCCCTTCTGTTGGGCAAGAACCTTCTCGGAGTCCTGGCCATCTGCGCGGTAGCGATGCAGTCATCCTGGATCGCGACAATGGCCGAGGCCGCTACAGAGGAGAATCCGGCCGCGAATGCGGAATCGGCCACCGAGTACAAGCTCAAGATTCCTTTCGGGCTAGAAGAGACCGCCGTGGTCATTCCTGCCGACAATCCTTTGACGAATGAGAAGGTCGAGTTAGGCCGGTTGTTGGTCTTTGACAAGCGGCTGTCGCAGGACAATACCATCGCTTGCATGAGTTGCCACCTGGCGAAATTCGCTTTTACGGACGGCAAGCGGGTTGCCACAGGCATCCGAGGTCAGAAGGGTGGTCGCAGCGCCCCGGTGTCCTTCAACCGGGTGTTCAGCAGTGCTCAATTTTGGGACGGCCGGGCGGCAACGTTGGAAGCCCAATCGATCGGCCCGTTTATTAATCCGATCGAGCACGGCTTTCCCAACTACGATGTGATGATGGCGAAGATGATGAAGATCGCCGGCTACCGGAAACTCTTCAAGCAAGCCTTCGGCGATGACAACATCACGATTGAAAACGTGGGCAGGGCCATCGCCAGCTTCCAGCGCACCGTCCTCTCTGGCAACAGCCCGGCGGACCGGTTTGATCAGGGCCAGGAAGCGGGAGCAATCTCAGCAGAGGCTCAACACGGCCTCATCCTGTTCCGGGAGAAAGCACGGTGCACGAAGTGCCATTCCGGGTTCAACTTCACTGATGAGAAATTCCACAACGCTGGGATCGGGTGGGACACCAATACGGTCGACCTCGGGCGCTATATGGTCAGCAAGAATCCCGAGGATATTGGGGCGTTTAAGACGCCGACCTTGCGGGAGATCGCACGAAGCGCACCCTATATGCATGACGGGCGCTTCAAAACTCTCGAAGAAGTCGTGAACTTTTACAATCAGGGAGGCATAAAGAATCCTCACCAGGATCCATTGGTCATTCCGCTCGACCTGACGGACGAAGAGAAGCGCGATCTTGTGGCGTTTCTTCACACGCTGAATGGCGATGGTACAGGATCGCAGCATGTCACAGCGCCGAAATCCTTTCCTAAATAAAACAGGCACGGCACAGGTGCTGCCCGTGACGACATCAACAGTTCCTTGTTGATTCCTTGCCTCTCTCTGGATAGGGTGCGAGACAAAGCCAGGACCGGTCCTGATCATGACGGTCGGGATCGGTCCTGCCAGTGCTCGACCGTATGTACCAAGACAAGAGAACGTGGACCGGATGGTGCTGTTTACTTTTCGGCTGTGCGGCCAGGAAGATGATGGCAAAGACCTCGTACAGGAAATGTTCCTGAAAGGCCTTCCGGCAACTGAAAAGGGGGTCAGGTTGAGCTGACCCCCCTCACATGTTACGAGAAGAAATCCCGACCCCTTCCGACAATTCTTTTCTGGCAGGACCGAATCGTTCCGCAGGCCGGTTACCGGTATTATTCAGTTACTTTCACCAACCATCCGTCGCTGACTTCGCATTCATTGAACCCTCTAGCATCAATGTTAATTTTTGCATAGGCCCCTTTTACTGTGTCAGGGAGATTGCCGGTTACCTTAAACCCTTCTCCTTTAGGTGTCACTGTGAGAGGGACGGACTGGCCTTTTATCGTAACCTTGATACTGTTCGGATAGGCCATACCGGAGGCAAAAAATGAAAATGCCGATTGTGGAGCCACTTCTGAATTGTTCCCTGGCGTGAATTCAGAAAAATTCAGTTTTTTACAAATTCCTGAACCAGGGCCACTACCACCGGCCTCACCATAAGCCCAGACGTTGGCAGGAATAATCAATACAACAGCTACCCACAAAATATTTTGTAATTTCATCATTACGCCTCTTGTGATGTTATTGGTGACTTGACCGGTTTATTGCTGCCTGATGAACGGCGCGCATTGTCAGCTATTTTTTGATAAAAAACAACCCCCACCGATTGATATACGGGATCAGCGACATGGGGGCGGTCTAATTCACGGTCACGTTGATATGAGGAAGATGGATTCTCGTTTCCAACGCCTGCCCAAGCCGGTGATTCTTGGCAACATTCCCACCGCTGAGGCCAAGAGCCATGTGTCAACAAGGCACACAGGTCTTCTCATCGGCTTCCCCCTCCATGAGCATCTTGACAAGAACCGGGGAAAGAGCTAATCACAAGCGCTTATTTCGAACTATTCTTCCAGGGCCTTCGAGCCGCCCACTGGAAAGCAAAGTCCTATCACCAGGAAGAGGACGGTCATGCGAAAAACCTTCGAGCAACTCTTTGAACAATTGAGCGATCATGCGCGAGATGTTTCTTTTCAGGTGCAGTTTTGGGATGGAGTGAAAAGGTCTTTCGGCGCCGATAAGCCCCAGTTCATTCTCACCTTTGCGACGAAGCGGGCAGCTGATCATGTGATCGAAAGCGGATCGTTGGGCTTCGGCGAAGAATACATGGCAGGCAATATTCAGGTGGAGGGAGATTTTAAACAACTCCTTCGCTTCGGGTCAGACGCAGCGTTCCTCAATTTGCCTCTTGGGTTGAAAACGAAACTCGCAATTCGGCACCTGCGCCAGACATCGCTCAACACGCTCTCGCGTTCTCAAAAACATGTCGCCCACCATTACGATCGCGGGAATGACTTCTACAAACTGTGGCTTGACGAGAGCATGGCGTACTCCTGTGCCTACTTCCGTAACGAGAACGACACGCTCGAGCAAGCCCAGCAGCAGAAGTACGAACACATTTGCCGGAAACTTCAGTTGAAGGCCGGAGAAACACTTGTCGACATCGGCTGCGGTTGGGGCGGAATGCTGATCTATGCAGCCAAACACTACGGCGTGCGCAGCGTCGGCTGTTCACTTTCGAAACAGCAAGTTGAGTATGCAACCGACCTGGTGAAGCGTGAGGGTCTGTCGGAGAAGATTTCGATCGTCTTCGAAGATTATCGGAACGTCCAGGGCGAGTTCGACAAATTCGTTTCCATTGGCATGTTTGAACATGTAGGGAAGCAATTCATCCCGACGTTTATGGAGAAGGCACGGTCGCTCTTGAAGCGCGACGGCATAGGGCTGCTCCACACCATCGGACAAGAGCGGCCGATACCCGGCGATCCCTGGACATTGAAATACATCTTCCCCGGTGGATACATCCCAGTGCTCGACGAAATTGTACGGACCATGGGCGAAGCCAAGCTCGTGCCAACGGACATTGAAAATCTTCGCCTGCACTACGCAAGAACGCTTGAGGAGTGGAGCACACGATTCGAGGTCCATGCCAAAAAGGTCGAGGCGATGTACGATGCGTCTTTCGTTCGCATGTGGCGAATGTTCCTCAATGGGAGCGCCGCCAATTTTCGCTATGGGGACATACGGCTCTATCACGTCCTGTTTACGAACGGATTGAACAACGCCATCCCCCTCACGCGCGAGCACATGTATCGTTAGTAGACCACTAAATCGTGCTGCCGCGTCAAATGCAAACCACTTCGGAACGCGGGACAATCGCAAAAATCATGACAACCATCGCCTCAAGCTTGCAAGCCGTCAAAGCCCGCATCGCCAGAGTTGCGCAATCCGTGGACCGACAACCGGACGAGATCACACTGTTGGTAGCGAGTAAAACTCACCCTGCCCAGCGAGTGCGGGAAGCCTGGCTCGCCGGGCAAACTATTTTTGGCGAGAATTATCTGCAGGAAGCCTTGGCAAAGATGCCTGCCCTTGCCGATTTGCCAATTGAATGGCATTTCATCGGTCCGATACAAAGTAATAAGACAAAACGCATAGCGGAGAATTTTGTCTGGGTTCACAGTGTGGACAGAGTAAAAATTGCCGACCGCTTGGCGAAAGACCGGCCCAAATCACTGCCGCCGTTGCAAATCTGTTTACAGGTAAATGTGAGCGGGGAAGCGAGTAAAAGCGGTGTGGCGCCTGAAGAGGTGGCGAATCTGGCGGCTCATGTCGTTCGCCTGCCCCGCCTGAAATTGCGAGGATTGATGGCCGTCCCTGAACTCACGACTGCCACGGCCTTGCAGCGCAGCCAGTTCCACATGCTGCGGGAACTGTTTGATCGGCTCAAGCGAGATGGATACGAACTCGACACTCTTTCAATGGGGATGTCAGAAGATATGGATATCGCCATCGCCGAAGGCGCAACCACAGTGCGCGTAGGGACGGCGATTTTCGGGCCAAGGCGCTACCCTATACCAGAAGAGCTTGCTGCCCGCGCTACCCGATGAGTGCCGGAACTTGGATTTAGGGTCAGAGATACCTGTTGATTTTAAATGCGGCTCATGGAGTTCGGAGGGATCACGGCCAAACGATTCACTGCGACCGTCAAAGCCAATCCATCAGACGAAACAGTGGCGAAATGGTTCGCAGAGACGGCGAAGGCACATCCTCCAGCCTAGCTGGTAGCATGGAACCAAACAAGACAGAATCGGGGGCTCAGCACCCCGGGGAAGCAGGAATCCTTCAACAAACTCAGAGGTACCGTCGCTCCCCTCCCGCACCGACCCCACCAGCTGGACAGAGAGGCTGCATGAAGAAGCTGTGGATCGCCTTGACCACAGTGCTCGTCACGTTCATCACCATTCAGTTCGTCCTGCCGCCATCTGGTTGGGCTGTTGAGCGAGCAGAGGCGGAACAGACCTCTCGGTTATTGGCCAATTTGCTCAAGGCCGGCCGATCAGTCATTGAGCATAATCAACTGTTGATTGACGATCCACAGAAGGGGGACAAGGGATTGACGCCCGAGGTGTTTGAACAGCAACTCGTTCAGGAATTTCGCACACAGACCGGCCTTGATCTCTCCAAGCTCAAGAGCACACCTGCGTCTTTCCTGGTGCCTCCCCTGGCCAAAGAATTGTTACCCGCCTTCGTGCTCGCCAGCAAGGAAGTGATCCGTGACGCCCAGGTTGTGATCAATCAACGGGGGATCGGGTACAAGAACTTTATCCCTGCCACCTATGGCAGCAGGGCTGCCGAACGTTTTTCCAGACTATCACATGTCAGACTGAAGCAAACCACCTTGCAACCACGCAATCCCAAGAATGAGCCGGACGATTACGAAGCCTCAGTGCTGAAGTGGCTCTCAGAACGTCCGCAAGGCGAAGCCTATGTAAGCGAACTCACCGATCACGGCCGGACGCTGCATGTCGTGATGCCACTCTATTACGTCACCGCCTGCTTGGCCTGCCACGGTGAGCCCAAAGGCGACCTCGATATCTCCGGCTATCCCAAAGAAGGACATCGCGAAGGTGATCTCGCAGGAGCGATCACAGTAACAGCCCCGCTGACTCGACCGTAACCCTAAGAACTTTCCGCCACAAACATGATTATTTTAATACGCTGGCCTGTATGATTCTTCACGACCAGACTATCGAGCTTGTTCCATCGTGATTGGGAGGTACAAGTAATCGTCGCCATCATGGTGAAAGGAAGGCCGGACCATTCCAATACGATGGTGGTGCAAGATCAAGCAACGACACTGCATTTCGTTCCGTTGGGATGCCAGAAGATATGGATATCGCCATTGCCAAAGGCGTGACCACAATGCACGCAGGTACAGCGATTTTCTGGCCAAGACGCTACACTATACAAGAGGAGCTTGCTGCCCGATAAATCATATTCCTGGTCTCCGCTACCTCCGGACCACCCCACAGGAATACTTCAACAAGCTCAAAGTCGCAGTCGATCCCTCCCACACCGATCTCACCAATTGGCTGACCTACAAGACATCGAAGAAGGCCGGACCGTTCCCAAAAGATAGTCGGGCACATTGAAGAGTACCCCTGAAACTCTTAGCCGCCCCATTGACTATCTCCATCCACGCTTCTCATCCACAGGCGAAACATCGAACGCCCCGGTCTCTATCCTCGAATCTTACGTTTTCAAGCGGCCATTGCGCTAGGATATGATGTCGGGCGCATGGTTTCGTATCGAGACCGATAACAGAGAACTCGTCTTGAACACAACCACACTCATTGCCACACCCATCGTGGTGACTCTGATCGGAGCCCCCGGCGTATCCGTTGCGAGGGTGAAAGACGGATCTGGCAGAGGCTATTCCAGCGGTTCATGGAGCGGTGGCCTCCCAGGGAGTATCGGCAGCCGCGGATCACGCACCTATGACCAGACCGGCACAAAGCCGATTATCCAACTGCAACGTTCTCCCCTGCCGGCTGGTCTCACAGCTGGAGTCGCCGGATCATGGATCGGCCATATGCTCCTCGGACCGACGAACAGCAGCGCGCAGACCACCGATGCCGGTGCGCCTGCTGCCGAAACCAACAACACCACCGACGATTTCAGCTCCGCCGGAATCCTTCTGCTCCTCCTGCTCCTGGCAGCCGCGACGGTTTTTTATTTCCTGAAAATACAACGACCCTCCCACCCTGATTTTTCCGGGATCACCGGCCGCGACCCGTCCAGCGACAATCTGCCGACAAGACGGTCCGCCACAACCAGACAGAAAATATCGGTTGATAGCATCACCTCCGCTGACAAAGCAGCCTTTCAACAACTACTGATCGACGTTCAAAGGGCCTGGAGCAAACAGGATCTGACCGAGTTACGGCAGTTCGTCACGCCAGAGATGCTGAGTTATTTCAGCGCCGCCCTAGCCGACAATACCAGTCAAGGCCTCCAGAACCATGTGGACGATGTGGTGCTCCTTCGTGCAGAGATCTTGGAAGTCTGGACCGAACAGGCGAGGCAGTACGTGACAGCAGGGCTTCGCTGGAGTGCCCGTGACTATAACCTGTCTCTGACGAAGCAGCGAGGAGAACCAGGCTATCTCGTCGAAGGCAGCGAAGAGATACCGACCGAATCCGGCGAAGCCTGGACCTTCATGCGAATCCCAGATGGGAAGTGGTTGCTCTCCGCGATTCAGCAGTAAATGAGAAATGGCACTCGTGCTGATCCCTTGCTCCCGGAGCAGAAGAGGGGATGGATCCTGATGATCTTCTGTGCTCGCGCAACGCGCGGTCGCGGACTCCCCTCGTTGGACGCGCGCAGTGGGAGATCAAGCAGGCCCTCTTCACAAAGCAGACAACGAGCAAACCCTGAGTTGGTAATTAGCCTTCCTGACGCCCCACACCCCCTTCTGTACTGTTGATTTATCTACCCTTTGAGCGTAGGAATTGGGCCCAAAGATACACCAGCCTTACCAGGACTTCTCTATGTCAGAGCCAACAATCATCTGCCCTAACTGCAAGACCGAGATCAAACTTACAGAATCTCTCGCAGCTCCCTTGATCGAGTCAACCCGTCGCGACTACGAGAAGCGGCTGGCGCTGAAAGACACTGACATTGCCAAGAAAGAAGAGTCTTTACGCGAACGAGAAGAAGCTGTCTCGAAGGCTAAGCAGACCATTGACGACCGGGTGGCTGAAAAGCTGCTGCTGGAGCGCGAGAAAATCGTCACAGAGGAATCCAAGAAGGCCAAACTTGCCCTGCAAACGGATATTGACCAGAAAACGAGAGAACTCGCCGAACTTCAGGACGTCCTCAATCAACGCGAAGTCAAACTCGCCGAGGCTCAGAAGGCACAAGTTGATCTCATCCGACAAAAGCGTGAACTGGATGATGAGAAGCGGGAACTAGACCTCACGGTCGAAACGCGCGTTCAGGCCGGGCTCTCTACCACCCGCGAGCAGGCAAAGAAAGAGGCCGAGGAAGGACTCAAGCTCAAGGTAATGGAAAAGGAGCAAACCATCGCTTCCATGCAGACACAGATCGAAGAACTCAAGCGCAGGGCCGAACAGGGATCGCAACAACTCCAAGGTGAAGTCCAAGAGCTAGAGCTGGAAACCTTGCTAAGGACAAAGTTCCCAAGAGACACAGTTGAGCCTGTCCCAAAAGGCGAATTCGGCGGCGATGCACTACAGCGGGTCATCGGCCCTCTCGGTCAGCTCTGTGGAACTATCTTATGGGAGTCCAAGCGGACTAAGAATTGGAGCGACGGTTGGCTGGCCAAACTTCGCGACGATCAGCGGGCGGCCAAGGCAGAAATCGCTGTTATCGTCAGTCAGACGCTCCCCAAGGGCATGGAGTCCTTTGATCTGATTGAAGGAGTCTGGGTAACACATTCAAGGTCCATGCTCTCCGTCGCGGTAGCGCTGCGCCACTCCTTAATCGAGGTTGCCTCGGCTCGGCAGGCGCTGGAAGGACAGCAGACCAAGACGGAGATGGTCTATGAGTACCTGACCGGACCACGTTTTCGACACCGAGTCGAGGCAATTGTCGAGGCATTCTCCTCTATGCAGGAGGATCTCGACAAAGAGAAAAAGGCAATCACTAAACAATGGGCTAAGCGGGAAGAGCAGATTGATCGAGTCATGCAGGCAACGGCTGGCATGTATGGAGACTTGCAAGGAATTGCTGGAAAGACGATCAAGGAGATTGAGGGGCTAGAGTTAAGAACGTTGAGTGCGCCAATTACGGAAGGCCAAGAATCGATCGAAAGGTAATAGGTCCTAGGTTACGTCGCTATTTTAAAGAGCATTGAGGAGCGGACGGCGCATGATTATTACAACAGTCCACATACAGAACTTCCGTGCGCTGAAAGATGTCAAATTCAATATTTCTTCTTTCACCTGTGTTATCGGCGAGAACAACTCAGGAAAATCTTCGTTGATGCAAGCGATCAAACTCTTTCTCAAACCAACGAAACTCAACGAGTCTGACTACTACAAGAAAGATCTACCAGTCGTCATAACTGTGACCATGAACGTTACTGCGGATGATCTTAAGGCTATGGCTAATGAGGAACATCGGAATCGAATGTCCGAAGTAATACGTGATGGAGTGCTCTCACTTACTCAATCATTCCCTCCGAACGATAAACCACAGATGACCTGCACTCGAAGTATTCCGAGGGAAGACAGGTGGTCAGAAAGTGGTGCCTCAGAAATTCTCAGGGGCAAGAGTGGCGCAGCACTCAAACAGGTGGCACTGGAAACGTATCCAGAGATCACCTCGACCCTTAATGCCATTGAAGGCACCATGACACAGACAAAGATCAAGGAAGTGATTGCTGCGCACTGCAAAACCCTTGGTACAGATCATTGGAAGGAAGACGACTTCGCACCTCTGCCTACAGGCCTAGATGCAAGTGTTAAAAGCCTTCTCCCAGACCCAATATATATAGAAGCTGTCAAGGACATTGCAGCGGATGTGAAAACTTCGAAAGAGGCTGTGTTCGGAAAGTTGCTGGGCCTTCTGCTCAACGTCATTCAATCTGAGGCGGAAATGCAGACCTTCCGCGAAACGCTAACTGAGTTGAACGCGAAGCTAAATATAGTTACGAAGCAGGATGGCACACGTGAAGACAACCGATTTAAGCAGGTCGTAGCCTTGGAACAAACAATTGAGGCTAATCTACGGGAGCAGTTTCCCGAAGCAACCGTGCGCATTAGTATCCCACCTCCGGACCTCCAGAAAGTTCTTCAATCGGCGGAAATCGATGTTCACGATGGCGGTGTGTCAGGCAACGTTGAGACAAAGGGAGATGGACTGAAACGTTCGGTCTTGTTTTCTCTCTTCCGCGCCTTTGCCCAGCTTTCCAAACCAGAAAGTTGGGCTGGCAAGGCCATCAGTCCTGATGAGATCGCGCACCGTCACGTTATCCTTTTTGAGGAACCGGAACTTTATCTTCATCCCAAGGCTCAACAAATGTTGTTCGATTCTCTTAATGAGGTATCGAGATCGTTTCAGTTGATCGTCACGACACACTCTCCTCTGTTCTTCTCAGCGAACAAAACCAAGACCTTTGCAAAGCTCACCAAAAGTGTGAACGGAAGCTCCGTAGTCCCATTTAGCGAACTTGTTTCTGTCGATCTTGTGAAGGACCTGAGCTTGAAGGATGAGTTCCAAATTCTTTGCTATGAAAATAACAACGTGGCCTTCTTCGCGAACAGCGTTCTGCTAGTTGAAGGTGATAGCGACGTAGCTGCTCTCAAACATCTTTCCTGCACAATCAACCCAGCGTGGGATTTCGACAAGGGTACGGTCCGAATGGTAAAGGTTGGCGGAAAGGGAAATTTTGCGCGTTACATCGATTTCTTCAAGAGATTCAAAATAACTATCATGGTGTTAGCTGACCTTGATGTTTTGCTTAGAGATTTTGAGAAGCTCGGATTGCGAGGCGATTCCCCCTGTATCCAAGCAAGGATCACTTTGTTGGAGAAGACAAACAAACTCGTTGGCACAATCGAAGTAATTGGTAGTGAGGTGAAGGAAACCTGGAAGTCTCGTGGTGAAAGGTTCCTTCAGATTATCACAAATGTTTGGAACGAAACCAAGCCGACTGTAGACGACATTGGATTTTTGAACAGTGTGCAAGATGAGCTAGGCCAACAGGAAGCTAAACTGAAGTTACTTAAGAATGATACATCGCTGAAGACGGACAAAGCAGCGCTCCTCCGTGATCTTCGCTCAGAGGGCATCATGATCCTAGAGCGCGGCGCACTTGAGGACTATTATCCTCCCGACATAGTAGGAGCAGATAAAATTGCCAAGGCGGCCGACTTCAGAAAAAAAGTTGTGACACGCGAGTCGGCTCTAGCCCTCGCCACCAATATACCGGTGACGGAAGGACAATCAAGGAACGAGCTTGAGGCTATCTTTGCTCGGGTGTTTGATGGGATTGATGCTCCTAAGGAAGTACCTGCGGCGTAGACGCTTCAAAGGAATGAACACATAGGTACGAGGTCATTGCTTGACCTTGCATCTCTCGCTCGGGCGAAGAAGTGGGATCAGGTCTTGCGCTCAAACAATTCTCGGCGCGTAGCGGGGATTTGGTTCATCTGGTTTCTTCAGTCTGTCTCGTTTGTGTGGTTCAACGAACGAGGGAGACAAGACAGACCCCCGCACCAAATAGACCGACTCAGTGAAGCACAGGAATCATTGCGTGACTTTGCCCTTCACGATAGTCCGAAAGTGGCCAGGGACCCTGATGCGAGGCAGGCGGGACGAGCGAGACAGGCCAAACGAGGGCTGAACTCAAATTTCCATCCACACCTCGCATTCAGTGAGGGGCTGGTGTGGTCTCCACTGCGCGCATCGAGCGACCACCGCTCTTTTTCCTTACCTTCTCCCTTGAGGGCGGGCTAGCGGGTCTCCCATTGCGCGTGTCCAACGAGGGTCTTCTGAGACCGCGCGTTGCACGAGCACAGGAGACCCTCTAGCCTGCCCTCTCATGTCTCATCCAAGCTCGCTCGTTTCTCTCTCCAAGTGGGTGGCCTGGATTGGCCCTTAACTGCGCCCGTCGAGCGAGGCCCTTCCGAGGGCGCGCGCTCCGGGAGCAAAGAGGGCCATCCAGGCTACCCATTATTTCCAGCCATCCCCGCTCGTCCCTCCCCCAAACCCTCCCCAGTTCCCACCGAATCCCCCCTGGCCGGTTCCCCAATATTCGCCTTTTTGAATCCGTCTATACGGATGTCGAAGGTCGGGACGGCTGATCCACCAGAAGAACGAGAGCGCCCCGATGCTGGTAAAGAGGGCGAGCCAGAAACCCAAGCCTTTGAAATGTATATTCGCGATGCCGTCGACACGCACCTCCTGCGCGGGAGTGGCCAGAGCCACCACAGTGCGATAGAGGCCTTCGCCGAAATGTCCCAAATCAATCGACGGCTGCAGATATTCGTGTCCGACTTGATTCATCAGCGTGGGAGTAATCACCGGCAACATCTGCCGGCCCAGCGTGATCGCTGCTTGTCGTTCCTGCACCGCGACCAGCACCAACACCCCATGTTCTTGTTGCGTCGATCCGATGCCCCACTTTTCATAGAGCGCCGTCGCGTACTCGTTGGCCGACTCGAACGGCTTGATGGTCGGGATGGTCACCACGACCATTTCTACGCCGGTCTTCCGCTCAAGGTCCTGGCAGACGGACCGGATGCGCTCTTTCCAATCCCCATCGATCGCCTGAGCATGGTCGCTCACATAACCTCGCGGCTCCGGCAACTTCAGCTTGGGTCGATCGTAGGGAAGCGCCTGGGCTAGGCCCTCGAAAACGACAAGGCAGAGAGCCATCGCCATGATAACGGTCTTCGTCATGGCTGCCCCTGCTGCAGCAGTTGCGCGACTGCGCGCGTGAGCAGCGTCGCGGCTTGTAGATACCGGTCAAAGAGACGAGGCACTTCACGGGGGCCAGGAGAAATCTGTCCGCGCTTCAGCAACAAGACGTCCAGCAAACCCTGCAGATCTAGTTTCAACTGCTCGGCAACGTCCTTGATCACCGCATCGGAGTGAGAAAGGACCGGACGCCCGAGAAGACGTTGCACCCCCCGCAGCAACGGCACGATTGAAGTGATCGAGAGTGGTAGTAAAATCGTCGTGGCATCGTCGCTTCCGCCCCCTTCGACATAGCGCTGACGCAGGCGCAACAGATGGCTCGTAACACCCTGGACCACGGTCTCTCTCAGCCGATCGGTCTTCACGTGAAAGCCGATGAAGGGATCCCGCCCGCCTAGGACGCGGTGCTGTTCCTGGATCTCCAGAAACTCAAGCGGGAATACCGCTGCCGATGTGTGCAGCTCCTCTTCCGTGAGAAAGAGGGGGACCACGATCTGTTCCTTGCTCCAATGTCGGTGCAACGCACCGTACTTTTTGAGGACGGCGCTGTCGTATGACGACACCAGAAGGAGGATATTCAGGTTGGATCGACCAGGAAGAAATTCTCCACGGACGGCACTGCCATAGAGCAGCATGCCTTCCAGCTGCTCCCCGAACACACCCTTGACGTCCTTCACGTAGGTCCGCAGCAGCTTCTGTATTTCGTCCGGCAAGCCCTCGATCACCCGTTCAGTCGTACCCATGAATCCTCATGAAGACATCGGATGTGGAGATCTCTCATGCGCACGCACATCGGGGAGAAACCCCGCGGCAATCACGCGATCGATCAGATTAAACGGCGGCATCGTCCGTAACCCCGCCGTGGTCGACAGGACCTGATAGCGAAGCCGCGCGTTCCGATCCAGCGTCTGAAACACGCGATCGCGCAGGAAGGCCACCACTGGATTCCCCGTATTCCAATAGAACACTTGTTGATCGGCCAATTGTTGCAGCATGGTAACTTGCGGCCTCCTGATTCGCTCAAATTCTTTCAGCCTGGCGGCGGAATAGTCCTTATCAGCAAGACAGCCCGGCAGCAGATCGGACAGCGTCATGGCATCGACCATGGCCTGCATGCGCCCCTGTGACGCATGGGGATTCATCGCATGGGCGGCATCGCCAATCAGGACGGCTCCGTCTGCGACCCAGGTCGGCGTTCGCACCCGCCCGGTCGGCATATAGGCCGTCTGGCTCCACTCGCTCAGACGTCGGAACAGCCCGGCAAACTGCGGGGCGATCTGGCTCCACGTCTGCTGGAGCGCAGGGATACCCCGCTGCTTCACGGCCTCCATCGAACCCTTGGGGATCATATAGAAGAGATACACCTTGTTCCCCGTCGCCGGAAACAGTCCCAGAATGCTCCTGTGTCCGATGTAGTAAAACGATTCCGATACCGGCTCCTCCGATTCGAGAATCGCAATCAGATATCCGTCAGGATAGAGATAGAGGTCGGCGGGAATCTTCAGTGCCTCACGCACTTTCGAAAATGCGCCATCGGCGCCGACGACGATCTTAGCACGGATCTGGTTCGTGCCTTCCGGGCCTTGCGTGGACAATCCCACCACCCGATCGCCCTCGCGCAAAAGTCCTGTGAACGAGGTCCCGTAGCGGAGCGTCACGCTCTTCTGTTGCTGCACCGCCGCGACAATAGCGTGGTGCACCACGTTCGGGAGCGTCACGATGGCGCGATTGTAGGGCGCCGGCAGATCGCCATAGTCGATGCTACAGAGGCGCGTCCCTCCGGCCCGGCAAAAATGAAAGAGCCGCACGGACCTCGTGGCATCGGCCGGCAACGATAGCAACACGCCCAAACGATCGAGCACTCGTTGTCCGTTCGGTTGGAGAATTTCTCCCCGCAATCCCTTGGGTGGACCGGCGGCTTTATCCAACACGACGGTGCTGATCCCTTGCTTCGCCAGCGCCAGGGCTAAGACGGCTCCGCCGCCCCCTGCCCCTACCACCGCGACGTCGGTCTGTTCGATCAAGTCTGCCATGCCGCTCAGTGCTGGTCCCATGCCCGATATCGAATGTGATCATTCCACATCGCCAGGAACTTCTCCCTGGCCCTGACGGTGATCGCGTGATCGGTAATGACGTCGAACCGCTCATCGTTATAGCGATTGCCGCTCGTCGTATGGTTCATCGAGCCGGTGGTGTTCACTTCATCGTCGATCACAACTTGTTTCAGATGCATCAGCCCATCGTGCTCGTTCACGAGAATAGGAATCCCGGCCAAACGCAACGTATGGAGCGCCGTGCGCTGTTTGACGTCCTCAGTACGCTGCAGATCGGTAATCAGGCGCACATCGACTCCCCTCTTCTTCGCCGCGACCATCGCCTCAACCGCACGGGGAGAGGTCAACCCATAGACCGCCACATAGAGGTAACGTGTCGCATGCCGATAGAGCATGGTCAGGCGATCGAGTGGCGCGTCGTCTGGCCCATAGTAGACCTCTACCGTCGCGCTCCACCCGGCCCCGACCGGAACCGCGAACGTCAGCACGACGAGACAGAGCGAGCACACGATGTAATGGGAGAGGACGACTCTCATAGCTGGCAATGGCAGACATAGGAGCCTGTCCGACATTGCCCTTCGTGACGAGGCGAAGGAGGTGCTGCCAGATGCGAGGCCGCAGGCCCGCAAAAACCGGAGGCGTATTCGCTGGAATACGTTGAGGATTTTTTCGGGCCCAGAACGACGCAGATGTCGCGGATCGTTCGCCGCAGTAGAACGGTCAATGTGGACAGGCTCCCCGTTATTCGAGTTCAAACAACATCTTGAAATGCTCGTCCGTGGCCTCCCAGGCCTGGGGTGCCTCAGTGGCAAGCCACTGCTGAAGAAACTGCTTTTGGCCAGGCGTGAGCACCTGTTTGATCTGGTGTGAGCGACCTTGGAGAGGCTGCAGAAACCCGACCCGTTTCTGAAAATCCAATGTCGCCGTGCGGACGTACATGTTCGTGAAGGCAGTTGGTTTTTCGTCCTCCCCATCGCCCTGAATCCAAACCGATAAAAACTTCTCTAACTGGAGTCCGGTGCTATCCATGGCAGGATCGGTATCGTGAAACAGCTCGTTTTCCGATTCTTTGAGCGGAGTAGCCTCAGCGGACCGGAACATGAAGTTGCGTTTCCACATGTCATTGCTCATCCAAACGGTGGCATAGTGGCGGCGGATCGCGGATAAAGTCAAGCCGCAAGCCGGCCTGTTTCGTTTCCTTGACAATGGCAAAGTCTGTTTGATAACGTGTTGAAATTCTTTAATCTCTGGGCCAAGTTAGGAGTCTTCATGCAGGTCAAAATCAATGGCAAGGCAGAAGAGATTTCAGGGGGAACGATCCTCGATCTTCTCCAGGCCAAAAAGATTGAACCGCAAATGGTCGCAGTTGAGGTCAACGATACCATGATGGACCGGAATCACCTCGCCACCACGAGCCTGAACGACGGCGACCGGGTTGAGTTCTTGTTTTATATGGGAGGTGGCCGGTGCCGATGACTATGCACAAAGACATCACCGAACTCATCGGACGGACTCCCCTCGTCCGTCTGAACCGGCTGTCCCCTACAGGGGGGGCAACAATCTATGGAAAAGTCGAGTTCTTTAATCCTGGTGGAAGCGTCAAGGATCGAATCTGCCTCAATATGATCAACGAGGCGGAACGTCTGGGCGCATTAAAGCCTGGTGGCACGATCGTCGAACCGACCAGCGGAAACACCGGGATCGGACTGGCATTAGTCGCTGCGGTCCGTGGCTATAAGCTGATCCTCGTGATGCCGGAAAGCATGAGCATGGAGCGGGCGAGTCTCTTGTCGTCCTATGGCGCACAACTCGTCTTGACGCCGGCCTGGGAAGGCATGAAGGGTTCGATCCGCGAGGCGGAAAGCATCATCGCGCAGAATCCGTCGTACTTTATGCCGGATCAGTTTTCAAATCCGGCCAATCCTGCCATGCATAAGAGGACCACGGCGCTCGAGATTCTCGAGTCGCTCGACGGAAACATCGATGCGTTTGTTGCGGCAGTGGGCACAGGCGGCACTATTACCGGATGCGGGGAAGTGTTTAAGGAACGGAATGCCAACATAAAAGTGATCGCGGTTGAACCGGCCGGATCGCCGGTCTTATCCGGTGGAGAGCCAGGGCCCCATAAGATTCAGGGCATCGGCGCAGGGTTCATCCCGAAAGTGTTGAACCAGGCCATTCTCGACCGTGTGATGACCGTGACCGACGACGAGGCCTATCAAACGGCCAAGCAGCTTTCGAAAAAAGAAGGTCTCTTGGTGGGAATTTCTGCCGGGGCCAACGTGTTTGCCTCGCAGAAAGTGGCCCAAGAACTTGGACCAGGCAAGAACGTGGTCACCATCCTCTGCGATACCGGCGAGCGGTATATCAGCATCGAGAAGTACTTTAATATCTGACGTGAGGGGTAAGGGGTGAGGCGTAAGGGGTAACGGAAAGAACTACCGGGCGATGACGTCGCCTCACGTGTTACACCCAACGGAATTTAGAGATGGAATTCACGGAAGATCAGATAACCAGATATAGCCGCCACATTCTCCTGCCGGAGGTGGGAGGTAAGGGGCAAAAGAAGATTGCCAAGGCCAAGATTCTCCTGGTCGGAGCGGGAGGCCTTGGTTCGCCGGCAGCGCTCTATTTGGCCGCAGCCGGTGTCGGCACAATTGGGCTCATCGATAGCGACGTGGTGGACCTGACCAATCTTCACCGGCAGATTCTTCACCATACGTCTGACGTGGGACGTCCCAAAGTCATCTCGGGCAAAGAGAAAATTCAGGCGTTGAACCCCGACGTGCAGGTCTCGACATACGAAGAGCGGCTGACAGCCGGCAACGCGCTGAAGATCATCAGCGAGTATGACGTCGTCATCGACGGGGTCGACAACTTTACGGCCAAGTTCTTGATCAACGACGCCTGCTTCTTTGCCGGAAAACCGTTGGTCCATGGCGGCATCCTCCGCTTTGATGGCCGCGTAACGACCATTGTGCCGAAGCAGTCCGCCTGTTATCGTTGCGTCTTCAAGACTCCCCCGCCCGCCGGGCTGGTGGCTTCTTGCCAGGAGGCGGGAGTGATCGGCGTGTTAGCCGGCATCATTGGAACGATCCAAGCGACTGAGGCCTTGAAACTCATTCTGGGTATCGGTCATCCTCTCACGAATCGGTTCCTGGATTTCGATGCACGCAAGACGCAGTTCAGAGAAATCAAAGTCAAACGCAATCCTGACTGCGCGCTTTGCGGAGCCCACCAGACGATTACCGAACTGTTCGATGACGGCGATCCATTTGCCGGCTGTGCCGTCCGGCCGTAATTATTGACGTAGCGAGGTGGAGTCACCATGGGCACAATGAAAGCGCTGGTCTGTCGCGAGTGCGGAAAAGAATATCCGACGAAGGCGATCCATGTCTGCGAGATGTGCTTTGGTCCCCTCGAGGTGAAATACAACTACGAGGAGATCAAGAAGGGCATTTCCCGCAGGAAGATCCAGGACGGGCCACACAGTATCTGGCGCTATGCCGATCTCCTGCCGGTGGAAGGGCCGACTTTTCTCGGCCCGCATGCCGGGATGACCCCGCTGGTGCGCGCCAAGAATCTGGGCGCCTACCTCGGATTGGAAGAGCTTTATATTAAAAACGATACGGTCAATCATCCCACGTTGTCGTTCAAAGATCGTGTAGTCGCCGTTGCCATCACCAGGGCTCGCGAATTGGGATTTGAAACCATTGCCTGTGCCTCGACCGGTAATCTGGCCAATTCCGTCGCCGCCCACGCTGCTGCCGCAGGGATGCGCGCCTACGTGTTCATTCCCGGCGATTTGGAATCCGCTAAAGTCCTCGGAAATTTGATCTATAAGCCGAACGTGGTCGAGGTCGAAGGCAATTACGACGACGTCAATCGCCTCTGCAGCGAGATAGCAGGCGAACATGCCTGGGCCTTTGTGAATATCAACATTCGCCCCTACTATGCGGAAGGCTCAAAGACGCTGGCATTCGAAACTGTGGAGCAACTCGGCTGGCGCACCCCTGACCAAGTGGTCATCCCGATGGCGTCCGGTTCGCTCTTGACCAAGATCTGGAAGGGCCTCCATGAAATGAAAAACTTGGGTCTCGTCGATGACGTGCGGACGAAGATCAACGGGGCACAAGCCGAAGGCTGTTCCCCTATTTCCACAGCCTTCAAGTCAGGGCGGGACTTCTTCAAACCGGTGAAGCCGAAAACCATCGCCAAGTCGCTGGCCATCGGCAATCCTGCCGACGGGTACTACGCCCTCAAAGCGACCGCCGAGAGCAAGGGCTCTATGGACATGGTCTCGGACGACGAAGTCGTGGAAGGAATCAAACTATTGGCGCAAACCGAAGGGATTTTCGTAGAAACCGCCGGCGGTGTGACGATCGGTGTGCTCCAGAAGTTGGTGAAACAAGGCACGATCAAGAAAAGCGACGTGACGGTCGCCTATATCACCGGCAATGGCTTAAAGACTCAAGAAGCCGTGATCGATGCGGTCGGCAGGCCCCACCGCATTCAGCCGAGTCTGGTCAGTTTTGAGCAAACCTTTAAGGTAGGGAAACACGGGGGTGGTGACGCATGATTAAGGTTCGCATTCCAACCCCGCTCCGTCCTCTGACGAAGGGACAGGGGGAGGTCGACGCACAACCCGGCACGATCGTCGAGATGATCGACACCTTGAATACAGCCCATCCCGGGATCAAGGAACGCCTCTGCGACGACACCGGAGAGCTTCGCCGGTTCGTGAATATTTACGTCAACGAGGAAGATATTCGATTCCTCAAGGGCAAAGAGACCTCGCTCAAAGACGGCGACGAAGTCTCAATCGTGCCCGCCATCGCGGGGGGTACACCATGCCGAATATGAAAGTTCACATTCGATTTCCAGAAGATAAGATCAAGGAACCGGTCATCTATCAGATCGGTCACGAATTCAAGGTCGTCACGAACGTCCGGCGAGCCGACGTGCGTGAAACCACCGGGTGGATGGATCTCGAACTGACCGGGGACAGCACGGAAATCGAACGGGCGATAGCTGGCCTTCGCAAGAAGGGCGTCATCGTCGACCCGATCGAATTGAATGTGGTGGAGTAGGAATGGTACCCGTTGAACGTGAATCGTTAATCGAAAAAGAAGTGGTTTCGCGATTTACAATTAACGATTCACGCAGAACGTCTTCAACATGGAACTCACTGAACAACAGATTCAACGATACAGCCGTCAGATTATTCTCAGCGACGTAGGTGGCAAGGGCCAGATGAAGCTGAGCAAGGCGAAGGTCTTGCTCATCGGCGCCGGGGGGCTTGGCTCGCCTGCCGGACTCTATCTCGCTGCCGCCGGTGTCGGTACCATCGGTCTGGTCGATGGCGATGTCGTCGATCTCTCGAACTTGCAGCGGCAAATCCTGCACTCCACGGGCAGGGTCGGCATGCCGAAAGTGGAGTCTGGTCGCAAAACCCTGTCGGCGATCAACCCGGAGATCACGATTAAGACGTACCACCAGAACGTCGACGCCGACAATATTCTTCCGCTCCTGTCCCAATTCGACATCGTGCTGGATGGATCTGACAACTTTGCGACGCGGTTTCTTGTAAACGACGCTTGCTTCTTCGCAAAGAAGACACTCATTTCTGCCAGCATGTTCCGCTTCGAAGGCCAACTCACGACGATCAAGCCCCATGCCGGCTATCCTTGCTACCGCTGCCTCTACCCGGAACCACCACCGGCTGGACTCGTTCCGAATTGCCAAGAAGCCGGCGTCTTAGGAGCCCTCGCCGGGACCATGGGCATTCTTCAAGCGTCGGAAGCGATCAAGGAAATTCTCAGCATCGGCGAAACCCTGGCCGATCGCCTGCTGATCTATGACGCGCTGGAGATGAAATTCAGAAAAGTCAGCCGTCCCAAAGACCCGGCCTGCCGCCTCTGCGGGCCCGCACCGACGATTACCGATCTGCGCAGTGACTATACCGTCACCTGCACGATCTAACCCAGAATGCTGAAAACACCCGCAAGCTTCGTTCTCGCTTCTTTCAGAGACTCAACATACGGAAACGTACGCCTCGCCTCTTCTCTCGCTGCGGCCTTGCTTGGGACAAGGCGCGTCTTGGCGTGCCAGGGTTGGGCGGGTGAGAAGTCTGGTCGTTTTGAGCATCCTGGGCGGTCCGCTCCTGTTGCCACAGATACGCGGACCAGTGAAGCCCTGACGTGCCACAATATTTTTCAAGCAGCCTGCTAGCATGTCTGATCTCATCATCCCTCAATCGATCCTCGACGACATGGTGGCCCACGCCAGGGAACTCGATCCCTACGAGTGTTGCGGGCTCCTGGCCGGAATCAACGGGGCCGTCACTCAGGTCTATCGGATAAAAAATATCGTGGCACTCGAAGGAGCCGAGAAATTGTCTTGCTTTGACCCGACAAAAGCTGCGCATCTGGAACGACTTTCACCGGCCGAACGCGCCGAGATTGCCTTCGTAATGGATATGCAGGACTTTTCCGTGGCGAAGAAGGATATTCGAAACAAAGGACTCGATCTTCAAGTGGTCTACCACTCCCATCCCCACGACCCGGCGCGCCCCTCCATCACCGACATCAAGATTGCCAGCGACTACGAAGAAATCTGGCCAAAGATCAACCTACCCATCCCCGCCTATCTGCTCATCTCCCTCATGGAAAAGTCGAAGCCGGATATTCGGGGATACTGGATCAAGGGTGGGACAGTCACGCCGGCACACATCACGACTACGATCTAAGACCCTGGCGCGTGAAGCGCGAGACAGGCGAGAAAAGCGCGAAGTGGACAGATTGAATTCCACCTCGTCCCGCTCGCCTCGCCCTGTTCCCCACAAACAAGACAGACCAGATCAACCCGACAACCCTCACTCGGCACTTTCCAGTTTGTTTCCTCTTGGCCTCAATGCGATAATGGTCACCTGATCGCCCCCATAAGAACGAATGTTCGTCATGCGATACATGAGTACAACTCTTCTCACTGTTTTCTTTAGTTTCATCCTCCTCAACCTGATGACTCAGCCAAGCTTCGCCGAGGAGAAGAGTTTCTACAGTCCCGTCATTCGTGTCGATACGGAAAGCCATCGCATCTTGATTTCCACCTTTGGGTCCGTGTTCTGGATCGACGTTCCAGATGCGGCCAAGCCGCACCTCGAGAAACTCCCGATATCAGGTCTTGCGGATTTCGTCGTCGAGATGAGAGAGAATGGGCAACCGCCCCTGCTGAAGACCTGGAAAGTGAAATCGGGGGAAACAAGCTGCACGTACTTCGATGGGAAAACCTGCAAGTAGCGAGTGGACCGTGAAGCGTCTCGCGCAAGACGATTGACGATTTGTGCATTGAATCATTGTTTCATTGGAAGGCTCCGCTAATCGTCAATGACACAATGAATATATCGTCAACTCCTCAGACAATGAGTCAATTCATGTACTCGTTCACGCTTCGCCGAGGAACGAGTCGCGATCCGATAGACCAGCAGATAGGCTAACGTAGCGGCTCAGCCGCGCGATTTATCTCCCCCACTGGAGCCGCTGGTTCGGCGTTACTACCACCGTTTCTTGGCATTCAGGACTCCAACGGTGCCTTGAGCAGCTCAACATCCTTCATCGAGACTTTGCCTCTTCCTTCAATGACCAGACCTAGTTTGATCAGGTCGGGTCGTTGGCCCTTCTTCAGGTAAAAGGGAATCTCATAGGAAGCCCAGTCAGTAGTGCCAGTGATGGCTTGGTTCAGACCCTTTGAGAAGAACTCCCCACGACCTGGCAGACGACACCACATTTCCAGGAACGCGCGGCCAGTCAGACCCTGGGTCTTCATCGTTGCTCTATAAGTGATGAGGCATTGCTCAGCGTCCGGGTTTGGAATCTCGAATAGCTGGATTGTCTGGTCTTCCTTCGAATCAACAACCCAGCAATCTTTCTCGACGGTGATCGAATCCTTACTCACCGTCGCGTCACTTGTGTGGAATCGCCGAATCGTTTTAGGAGGCCCCGAAGGGTTGGGAACACCGGAGCTCGACTTCAGCCAATTAAACATACTTGGTCCCTCCCGATTCGATCGCAGCGAAAAAGTCGTCTCTATTTGTCGCCGAACTCCAATTCGCCGTCCCGATCCTTTCTGCAACTCAAGTATAGCCCGCCTCACAATTGCCCAAGAAAAGCAATTAAGTATGAGTTGTAATTCTATTTATAGCCAATGACTTCCATGTTAAACATCAATAGAAAGTTGATATATGTTACAGCGCATCTCGTGCGTCCTAACACTCCCTGCCGGACCCGACCGTTCCCGAGGAGATGGCGAGGAGATTGGGTCACTGCTTGACGTTGCACCTCACACAACCTAAGCTTCGTACCGATGGCTCGGTAGCTTCGTCTCGAATATCCTGGCGCCCTCTCACACCTCTCCGCTCGCGGCAACGACCAACAGCCAATTGTTCATGACGAGACCGACCGGATGGATTTCTTGAAACGGCTCGGGCAGGAGGTTCTGCAATAGCGCTGGCGCATTGCAAAGTCAAGCAATGACCCCATCTGTATGTCTCCTTCCATCCTGCGCTTCCCACGCAAGCGTGGAAAATTCGCCATTGCAGCAGAAGCGCTCATGAATAACGCGGGTTAGGTTGCCCTCTCCGTACATCTACACTTCGACAATATCTGCTTTCAAGGATTGCACGAAGGCGACCACCTCGCTACGCTCAGTCTGCGGAACTTTAAATGCATCCATGGTTGCATTGACGTGGCCAAAAAATGCCGTCCAATCGGCTTCACTGATCTTCATCCCTTTATGAGAAATCTTCATATCTCGCCCAGTGTAGTACATGGGACCCCCTGCGCTCGAACAGAGAAAGTCGATCAGGAGTTGCTTTTCGCGCTTCATACCGTCCTCTCCTCGATGGTCCCAGAAGCGTTTCAGTCTCGAATCCGACGTTAAGCGTGACAACAAGTCCTCGGAGACTGCACAGATTGCGTCATAGCCTCCGAGACGTTCATAGAGTGTTTTTCCGCTCATTGCTTGGCCTCCCTCTGGTTAAAAAATGGGTGGAGTGCCTGATCTGACCAGTCACTGCCTGTTGTCAGCCCGTTCAACTCAACAATTCCGCGTCAACTTTACTGAAAAAACTGAACCGATGTCCACCGCTGCCCACGTGAACTCGGCCTTGGGGGAGGAGATAGGGTCACAATGCCCCCACTCACCAGTGCGCGCATTGCTCCAATACGTTGTAGGTGTCATTCCTGTTCCTCAATGAGATTGTCTGGTACTCCTGCCCTCCGTATAAGGCCGAGCGCCACATCCATTCGCGCCGGCTCCGAGAACGCAAATAGGAATGGAGCATGAGAGACATAGTAGAACGCAGACTATCTTTGGCGCTGTAGCCACTGAAGTTTCGCATTACGCTGACTCTTGAGACTTTAAGCCTAGTTCCCGGTGCTTGCTTTGGTCGAATGTAATTACACATCGGATGGCGGCGTTTCGGAGCCGTTGATGAATTGTAGAGAGTGCGATGTGAGATCTACCCTCCTATTGATTCAAGCGATTGGGAAGACGTATGCCGGTATCCGGAACATTGAGGATTGCATAAACCATAGGCCGGTGCTCATTCAGGAGGTGGATGCGCGTAAATGCGGTGAACTCACTCCGAATATCTTCGGGAATGAACCTCGGTTCGGCGTGCAGCGGCGCCCACTCGGCAAGTATCTCCTGCCACAGGCGTTTCACTGCGTCGTATGAGTCTCCGAGATACTGTCTCTTCACGTGGCACCCCGAATGACACCTATAGGAATCTAGCACTATGAGGATGTTCAAAAAGCCCGTTCAGCAAGGCCGCAACGAGCGAGAGCCCGAGGCGTACTGTTTTAGTACGTTGAGGGTTTGAGCGAAGTGAGAACGACGCTGGCGGGTTTTTTCAACATCCTCACTCGCCACTACCCGCCATGTCGTCGATGAGAGGCCTATTGATGTCGGTGCAACCGAAGCAGATGGTATCAAAGAGGATATCGTGATTCGCCACAAAGTTCCTGTCGTCGGTTAATTTGTCGGCCATGACCTGGGCGTAGCAGGTCTCGCAGAGCATCATCAACCCCCGCGATACCGATACGGTCTTTCGTCCTGTGCTCCCAGCCATGATTTCCTACACTGACCCTTTCTGCCTCGCCAGCCAAAAGTCTTCAGCTTCGAGATCGATCCCGCAAACGGCACATTCATAGACCTTCTCGTCAACCGGAAGTTGGATTTCCGTCCGATCGATTCGCCCACGGCAGACATGATAGAACCGCCCGCGTGCGTCATCATTATCCAGCGGATCGCTTTCATAAATCAGCACCATCGGCCAAGTCTCCTCAAAAATTGTTCTTAGTATACTGGTGGGCAAGATCGATGCGCAACGGCCAGGCATCTGTTAGCATGATGCTCAAAAAGGCCGCCAGCAAGGCCGCAACGAATTATCACTTTATAAGGGGTGGCTGGGATGATCCCAACTGCGCGCGTCCAACGAGGGCTTCCTCAAGCCGCGCGTTGCGCGAGCACGGGGATCGTCCCAGCTACCCCGCCCCCTTTTCAGCATCTTGCTACACTTGGAACTGGGCATCGTACAGCCGTGCATAAACCCCTTCATGCCCGATCAACGCCTCGTGCGTCCCATCTTCGACAACATGTCCGTGGTCCACGACGATGATTCGATCGACTCCATGGATGGTGGAGAGGCGATGGGCAATGATGATCGTCGTCCGCCCTTTCGTGAGATCGTCCAGCGCCTCTCGAATTTTGACCTCGGTCTCCGTGTCGATATTGGACGTGGCCTCATCGAACATGACGATCGGAGGGTCCTTCAAAATCACACGGGCGATCGATACACGCTGCCGCTGCCCGACGGAGAGCTTGACGCCACGCTCTCCGATCCAGGTATCGTACCCGTCCGGAAGAGCCATGATGAATCCATGCGCACGGGCCACCTTCGCCGCAGCCTCAACCTCGTCCTGCCCGGCCGAGAGGTCACCGTACAAAATATTCTCTCTCACCGTGCCATTGAACAAGAACGGCTCTTGCTGGACCAGCCCAATTTGGCTTCGAAGAAAACTCAAGGGCAGCTCGCGGATATCGTACCCATCGATGGTGATGGCTCCCTCTATCACATCATAAAACCGCATCAGCAATTTCAGCGTCGTGCTCTTTCCCGCCCCGCTCGGACCGACCAGCGCAACGCGCTCTCCCGCACGGACCGATATCGTGACGTTGGTCAAGATCGGCGCATCGGGTCGATAATGAAACCCGACGCGATCGAAGTCGACCTCTCCTCGTAATCGAATGACTGGTACGTGAGCGTCCGGGCGATCCTTGACCTCCGGAACGAGATCGAGGACTTCGAACACCCGTTCGCTTGCGGCCAAGGCATGTTGCAGCATGTGATTGACGGAATGAATCTGATTGATCGGCACATAGAATAACGCAAGGTACGAGATGAACATCACGAGTTCGCCCACGGAAAGATGGTGCTGCAAAACTTCGGCGGTGCCGAACCAGAGCACCATGGCCCCGCCAAGACTCCCGATCAGCATCATGCCTGGGGAGTAGTAGGACCAGAGGTACATGGCCTTCAAGGTGTCTTGCCGGCAACGATCGCTCTTTTGCTCAAATCGCTCCTGTTCGTAGGGCTGGCGATTGAAACCCATTGTCTCCCGGATGCCTGCCAGCATGTCTTGCAAAAGGGCATTCAATTCGGCCGCCCCTTTACGAATCACGCGATAGTGCCCATGGACGCGTTTGGTGAACAGCGCCGCTCCCACCACCAAGAGGGGAATCGGCACGAGCGCCAACAGAGCCAGTTTCCAATTGAGCATGAACAGCATGATCATGATCCCGGTCAGCGTCAGCCCGGCCGTAATGATCTCTTCGAGCCCATCCACGAAGATGCGCTGCATGTGCTCGGTATCGTTCAGCACACGCGACATGATCTCGCCCGTCGGACGATTCTCATAGAAACTGATCGATAATCGCTGGAGCGCGGAGAACACCTGGACGTGCAGGTCATGCACGACTTGCTGCTCCAGCCCATTGTTCAGCCGAATCCTCATCGACCCGCAGAGGTTCCGCAACACATAGGCGGCACAGAGCCCGAGAAATACCCATGCCAGGAGCTGGGTCTGACCGGCTTGGATCACGTCGTCGATAATCACTTTGATCAGCCAGGGAGGGATCAATTCGAACGCAGTCGCCAACCCTGCAAACAGGAAAGTGCCGACCACCATTGAACGGTGTGGGCTGAGGTACTGGAGCACTCGAAGCAGAGTTTTCACAAGTGCAGGATCTTCACGGCGAGTTAACCAGGATTATTCATGAATGCCGCAGCGAGGCGTTCAAGACCGAAGCCCGCCTGGGCTTCTCGCAAATTAGGCCGCCGCAGACGAAGGCTCAGTCCGTCGAGGAGGCCGAGCGAGAAAAGCCCTGCCGGGCAAGAGGTTCGGACGACGTAGCAGGTATTCATGAATAGTCCTGGTTAAATGGCGGGGACGGGATCGTGTTGCCAGTACCGACCAAATTCGTGGAGTTGCGTGAGCGTCGACATATCGGTCATACGATCCAAAAACAGTTTGCCGATCAGGTGATCTATCTCGTGCTGGATACAGGTCGCATAGAGACCGGTCGCTTCGAAATCCATCGATTTGCCATGGCGATCCAGCGCCTGAACCCTCACGAGTGACGGCCTCGTGACCTTTCCCCGCAGCCCGTCCACGCTCAAACAGCCCTCCCAGCTTTCGACTTGCTGCGGACCATAGAAGACAATCTTGGGATTGATGAGAACGGTTCGGGGAAATCCATCCTCCCCTTCACAACCCATCACGACCAGTTGAATCGATCGCGACACTTGGGGAGCTGCCAAGCCAATCCCCGGTTCATCCAGCATCGTCTCAATCAGATTGTCGATGAATTGCTGCATGTCGTACGTGCGTATGTCGCGAGGATCAACCTTGGCCGCAATCTGGCGCAAGACGGGATTACCGAGCTTCGCAATCGGGAGCTTAGGCATGGCGCATACCTATCATCCTTCTATCGAGCCCTGTACAAGCAATGAGACGAGAGGACGGACTCACAAAATATAACACAGGATTTTTCACCCCCGCAAGGCACAGGCTGTCGCACTAGACGGACAAGCCATGCGGGACAGGCTGGACGGGCGAAAAATGAAGGGGAATCCAATCTGTCCACGTCGCGCGTTTCTCGCATGCCTCGCGCTTCACGCATCACGCCTTGCTAGCGACCACGTCCGGGCCGTTTCGGATCTGACATTTCGAAGCTATCCTTCTGGCCGTTCCACCATTCCAACCACTCGGTCGTCCACTCCTGACGGTCTTGTTTGGTCGACGTCTCCCAATCGTGGAACTCCGTCTCATGTCGGGTCAGAATCCAGAGTGACTGCACCGCTGAAAGTGCGACAAAACGCTCCTCATCGGCAATCATCTCGATCAGAACCGGTACCACTGTCTTCTCTCTGACATACCGAGCCTCGAACGCTGCGGCCTTCCGAATTGACGAATTCTGATCTTTTGCCATCACCTCAATCGCGTCCACGACTTTGGCCGCATCCAATCGAACGGCCACCCGCAAGGCATGTTCGCGCACCCGCGGGATCTCGTTCGATTCCTTTGCTGCCGCGACGAGGGCCGGAACCGCCGAGGCCGCCTTCAACATCGAAATCGTTTCAATGACGTTATACCGAATGCGCGGTCCCGCCATGGTCAAACCTTTGACTAGGACCGGCACGGATGGTTCGCCGAGATGCACGAATTCTCCCATCGCCCAAAACTCTTGCGCACCCTCCAGCAATGGCAAGAGAGCTTCCGCCCGCTGGACCTCTTTGGCCGTCAACGGTTTCGTATTCTGTGGAACGGATTCAGCCTGCAGATCCTGTCCCTTCGGAGGCGCCTCGTATGGCACCTGAACGGGAATGACCCATCTTTTCCCTATGGGTTCAGCCCACAGGGTCTGAACCATGCCCAACAGCAGCCCTATCAGAACGATCACCCACCGACAAGAACGTCGTTGTTGCAAGGTCATCCTCGTTCTCCCCCTCCATTATTCGCACTGCGGTGATGGACAATTTCATACAATACAGGCAACACTACCAGAATCAATACTGCTGCCGTCAGCATTCCTCCCACCACGACAAGTGCGAGTGGTTTCTGCGCCTGTGATCCAATGCCTGTTGCGAGTGCGGCAGGCAATAACCCGATGGCCGCGCCCAACGTCGCCATGAGAATCGGACGCATCTGCACATCGGCTCCCTTCCGAACTGCCTCCCGAAGGGTCAGCCCCGTGAGCCGGAACTCTTCGATCCGAGAGATCAACAATACCCCACCAAGGATGGCCACACCAAGCGTCGAAATGACACCGACCGCGGCTGAGATACTGAAATTCGTGTGGGTGACCGCGAGCGAGACCGCGCCTCCTACGAGCGCAAAAGGGACGGTACTCAAAACCAGGAGGGCATTCTTGATTGAATTGAAAGCGCTGTACAACAGAAACAAAATGATGACCAGACTAATCGGCACCACCATCGCCATTCGTTTTTGCTCTGCTCTGAGCTGATCGTATTGACCGGCCCATTCCATGCGATACCGAACGGGAAGGCTCACCTCCTTGGCCAGGCGAGCTTGGGCCTCTTCCACGGTACTTTGGAGGTCACGATCCCGCACGCTGAACTTGATCGGAATATAGCGTTCGTTGTTTTCGCGATAGATAATGAACGCACCTGTCTGGGTCGTGATCGAAGCCACCTGCTTCAAGGGAATGCGCGCCCCATCCGGGGTACTGACCAAGATATTACCGATTGCATCGACATCCTGTCTAAATTCCGGGAGAAACCGGACGACAAGATCGAACAACCGTTCTCCTTCATATACCTGGGTTACGGCCTGACCTCCGACGGCGGCCTGCACCACAGCATTCACATCCGCCACTCGCAGCCCATAGCGCGCGCTCGCCTCACGATCGACCTGGATCAACAAATTTGGCTGCCCTACGAGGCGGAGGATCCCCAGATCTTTTACGCCTTTGATCTGCTGCATGACACGCTCGATCTCGGTGGCCTTTACCTCCATGGTTTTCAGATCGGCCCCGAAGAGTTTGATGGAGTTCTCTCCCTTCACCCCCGACATGGCTTCTTCCACATTGTCCTGAATCACCTGTGAAAAATTGAAGATGATCCCGGGAATCTCTCTCAGCCGCCCCTCAATCTCTTCAATCAGAGCAGCTTTACTCAACTTGGGACGCCATTCCTTTTCCGGTTTGAGATTGGCCAGGAACTCGGCATTGAAAAAACTCGTCGGATCGGTTCCGTCGTCCGGACGACCCAGCTGTGACACAATAGTCGTGACCTCTGGCGAATCACGAAACAGCCGACGAATCTCGCTCGTCAAATTCGCCGCCTGGTCGAAGGAAATATCCACGGGCATCGTGGCCCGAACCCAGAGATTCCCCTCTTCCAGGGCCGGCATGAATTCCCCTCCGATCATGCGGTGCACCCCGAAGGTGAGCGCCAAAAGCCCGACGCAAGCGCCGACGACCACAGCCCGATGATCTAACGCCCACTCCAAAATTCTGTTGTAGAAACGGCGAACCCCCCGCACGATCGTCGTATCGGCCTCACTAATCGGGCCCTTGAGTAAGAAGGAACACATCACAGGGGCCAGCGTAAAGGCCATCAAGAGTGCGCCCACCAAGGCAAACCCATAGGTGATGGACATGGGCGAAAAGATCTTCCCCGGCACACCCGTCATCGTAAAGAGCGGAATGAACGCCACCACTATAATCGCCGTGGAGTAGAAGATCGGCTGTCCCACCTGTCGGGCAGCCCGTACGATGTGCTGGTGAACCGTCAAGCCATGGGTCTTCTTCCCGTGTGCCAGATGATAAAAGATGCTCTCCACCATGATCAGCGTGGCATCCACGATAATGCCAAAATCGATGGATCCGAGCGAGATCAAATTCGCCGACTGCCCAATGAGGACCATCATCGAAAAGGTAAAGAGCAACGAGAGCGGGATGGTCAAGGCTACGATCAGGGCCGCGCGCATATGCCCCAGGAACACAAACAAGATGATAAAGACCAAGACCATGCCGCTGATGAGAATGTCCGTGACGGTCTCCACCGTCGTATGAATCAAGGCCGTGCGGTCGTAGAAGGTCTTAATCTTAACGCCGACCGGCAACTTCCCGGCGTTGAGGTCCTCAACCTTTCCTCGAACCTTCTCAAGGACATTGAGCGCCTGGGCTCCTCGCTGGAGCAGCACGACACCTTCAACAACATCGTCGCGCTCATCGATGCCCACCTTCCCCAATCGAACACGGGACCCAACCGCGACCTTCCCCAGAGTCCTGATGAAAATAGGTGTCCCAGATTTTTCCGCCACCATCACGTTTTCGATATCTGCGATCCCATTGATGAGACCCAGTCCACGAATGTTGTAGTTCTGCGGGCCAATGGTCAGATAATTGCCTCCGACATTGGCATTGCTATTGGTCAAGGCGGACATGACCTGCGACAGATTGACGTCGTAGCTGATCAATCGTCCCGGATCGATATCGACGTGATATTCTTTGGTCGTCCCCCCGAACGCGGTAACGTCGATGACACCGGGAATGCGTCGGAACTCGCGACGAACCTGCCAGTCCTGAATCGTTTTTAAATCCGTGAGCGTGGTCTCGCCGGCCCCCGTGAGTTCATACCGATAGATTTCGGCAATCGCCCACCAAGGAGACAGCGACGGAGCCGCCCCCGGAGGCAATTGCACGGAGGTCAGCCGATTCAATACTTCCTGACGGTCGCGAAAGATTTCCGAATCAAAGTCAAAATAGATCTTGATGTCGCTCAATCCAAAGATCGAGAGCGAGCGAATGTCCGTGAGACCCGGCATGCCATTGAGTGCGACTTCAATGGGAATCGTGATTTGGCGTTCGACCTCTTCGGCCGACCACCCGGGCTGTTGGGTGATCAGCTCGACCATAGGCGCCGAGGGGTCGGGATATGCGATGATATCGAGGGTATGAAAAGCGTAGAGCCCGCCGAAAAAGAGAAGAAAGCCCAGGATACAGACCATGACCCGCTGGATCAGAGAAAGCTCAACAATTCTGGCTATCATGGGGTGTGATTAGAATCCAATTCGAAGGAGGAGAAACTCCACGTGAGGACGCTATCCTTTCGCTGTGCCGACCGAGGGAGGACAGGCTCTCGATTTGGTTGGTCGACAGCTGCCTTCCTGCCCCTTGATCAAGACCGCGCCTTTGGTCACGATGCGTTGTCCCGACGCCAGGCCATCCAAGACACGGACCTGATCCGGTGAAATCGTGCTCACTTTGACTTCTCGTTTGACATATTGGTCGATGCCTTCGACGACGTACACAAACTGTTTCCCATCTTCTTCCAATACCGCTTCGCGAGGAATCATCAAAAGCAGCGCGGACTCTCCGACCTCGATATGGAGGCGCGCGAACATCTCCGGCTTCAGTCGATGATCCTTGTTATTGACCAAGGCATGCATCTTAATGGTCCTCGACGTCGGGTCTACCACGTCGCCGATGGTGGTCACGGTCGCGGGGAAACTCACGTCGGGGTATGCTTCCACGTTGACCTTCGCAACCTGACCTTCCCTCACCAAGGCAAGATAGCCGAGATCCCGTTCATATACATCCGCCACCACCTGCAGCATATCGAGGTCGGCCACCGTGAACAGTACTTGGCCGGACTCTCCCCCGATCGACTGTCCGGGTGTCACGTTCCGTTCTACGACAACCCCGGTCAAGGGACTCTTCATTTCGAATCGTGACGTAATTTTTTGCCGTTCGAGCGGTTTCTCCAATTCCTGGGCGGGAACCCGCAACGACAATAACCGTTCTTTCGCGCGGCGGAATTCCGCGCGCTGCTTGATCATTTCGTTCTCCGCTTGCTTGAGGTCCTTCAACGCCAGGGCTTTATTCTCATACAGGTCCTTGGCCAACTCGTGGGCGCGTGTCGCGTAGTTAAGATCCGAGTCTTCCTTGGCGTATTCCGCATAGGCTTGGGCAATTTCCTGGCTGTCCAATACCAATAGCACGCTACCTGCCTGCACATGCTCGCCCAAATGCGCCCGCACCTCGAGGACTCGCCCTTGGAGTGGAGAGGAAACTCTGGAATAGTGATCTTCCGCGTAGGCGACCTTTCCGGCCAAACTGAGGTCATGGGACTCCGACCCGAGTTCGACGAGAGCCGTCTCCACCCGCGGATGTGATTCCATTGCCGGTCCGGGCTTCTGAGGGGCAGTCGTGGCGGCATGGGAGACGGCAGGTTGCTCTCCTCTCCCGCAGGCAGAGAAAACCAGACAGCCTATGGCTATGATTGAGACCACTAGCGTGAAGGGTAGGTGGAGAAATTCACTTTTACGCTCAGCCTTTGCCTCAACCTCGACCTGGCTCGTCACGACATGATCTCCTGCCCCACGGCGCTTTCTAACTGGAAGAGGTGATGCTGATAGTTAAACAAGGCTTCAATATAGTTTTGCTGAATTGTACGAGAGGTGCGCGCGGCATCGAGCAAATCGAGAATCGTCGCGCCACCCCGTTCATAGGCCCGTTCGACAATCGAAAAAGTTGAGCGGGCGTCTTCCAATACCTCACCGAAATATGCTTCGACCAATCGCCGGCTCTGCAGCAGGTTGAGATAGGCGACTTCCACTTCATTTTCAACTCGATTGACGGTCTTGTCCAAGTCGGCTTCCGCCGCCCGGAGGGAGACCTCCGCCTGGCGGATTCCACCTTGGTTCCGGTTGAACAGGGGCAAGGGAATGCCGGCGTTGAGCGCGACTTGGCCTGGATTATCAGGTCCCTGCGCTCCCTGAATTGCGTACCCGGCCCCGATCGTCACATCAGGAATACGGTAGGCCTTTGCCAGCTTCAGATCGGATTCCCGCTGGGAAAAGGTATAGCGTTTTGCACGGATGTCCGGACGCACAGCCAGAGCGGCCACGCGCAACTTTTCGATATCGGGGTCGATCCGGCGGAAACCCAACTCCGTGGTCAATTCCAGCACCGTATTGGGGGATAACCGCAGTAACTGACGAAGCTCTCCTTTCGCCGATTCTGTCTCCTGCAGCGATTGGATCACCTGCGACTGAAAGTCCACCATCTGCAAGCGAATACGAATAAGGTCGACTTCCGCGATGTACCCCTTTTTGAATCGGATGGTATTGATGTCAAGGATTCGGGCAAAACGTTCGCGATTCTCTTCTGCCAACACCAGCCTGCGTTGAGCCAACTGAACACGGTAATAGCTATCCTTTACGGTAAGGCCGAGTAGTCGCACCGCATCTTCGAATGCCGCTTCTGCCGATTGCGTGCCGAACCCGGCACTTTCGATTCGATAGCCCCGCTTTCCCGCTAGCTCGAACAACTGAGCGACTTGCGTAACCAGTTGCCCGCTATTAGAGAGGGTCCTCCCTTGCGTATAGGAGCTAAACGTCCCGACCGACAACAACGGATTCGGGAAGAGCCGCGCGGTGACTTCCTGCCCTCTTGTATACTCAATGCCGTACTTGGCGATAAGTACATCAAGGTTTTGACTGACGAACAGTCCCAGAGCTTCATTCATGCTGAGACGAAGCGTCTTCGATGCCACTGTGGTCTTTTCAGGAGACGGAGATAGCGAGGCCGCGCTGGAGGGATAGGTAGAAAAGCTCAGTACGCTCAGAACCAAGATGTAGCAGATGAGACGAAATTGTCGAGCCACAAGCACAGACAGCCCTCCGTAGATACCACTGCATGGGTGAGGGGGTAAGTACAGGTGACCGCCTCATCCTCATCAGAGCATTGTGCATTATACAGTGTATGTGAGATGGAGCATAGAACTCCTTGAGAAATAAGCATTTAGCAGGCCTCGGAACGTAGATCCTATGAGTGAAGAGGGAACGCCTGCCACGAGAATGCTCTTCCCCGGGCAAGGAGGCTGTCTTGGTAGATCCAGGGCGGGCGAGTGGCAATCGCGGGTTACTCAACATCCAGACTAGTTGAATGATCAACCATCCTGAGTCATTTGGATAGCGCCGGACCTAACGGATTGGGCGCCGAGAATACTAGCACGCTGCGGGAAAAAGATGCCGGCCTGCCAGTAACCCTGTGATCCGCATGCGCATGTATGGGACGACAGTACACAGCGCTACGGGTGCAACGAGGTGGGAATCCAATCTGTCTACGTCGCGCCTTTCTCGCATGTCTCGCGCTTCACGCGCCTCGGCCTGTGGCGCTGGCGGACTAATTCAGTACCCTAGATTATTAGAAGTCGAGTCCTACCTTAGAATTGGAGTCACGAAGATGTTTGCGGACCCTCACGTGTTCCTGGTGCTTGCGCACTAACTGTCGCCGAATGACGTCGCGATCTTCGGCCACGATGCGCACCAATCGATCGACATCCTCCGCATGCTCGCGGACCAATTCGGACAATTTTGCCATTTGGTTTTCAAGATGTTCTAACCGCCGGAGTGCATCCTTACTACGGTCCACTGCCGGCGTCTGGGCCGGCTTCTGTTTCACGAGCGACGTGACCAATACATCCCGCTTCATGCTTACTCCTTTGCTCGAATACTCACCGACATTAGTAGGCTGTCTAGCGTAGTATCGGCTCAGACCTTCGCGATGTCAACGAGCCTGCTTTCTTTCTATTTCCTCAGCCTCCTGCTACAATTCGCCGCAATGCTGAACATGTTCACCATGGTGCTGGCGGGCGGGAAAGGCGAACGTCTCCAGCCCCTTACCGAACATCGGGCCAAGCCGGCAGTTCCTTTTGGCGGAAAATATCGCATAATCGATTTTACACTCAGCAACTGCCTCAACTCCGGGCTTCGAAAAGTCGCGGTGCTCATCCAGTACAAATCACACTCACTCGACCGTCACATACGCACAGGCTGGAACATCTTCAACGCCGAACTCGGTGAATTCATCGCCTCGATTCCACCCCAGCAGCGGATCAGCGAAGAATGGTACCAAGGCACCGCTGACGCGGTCTATCAAAACCTGTTTCTGCTCGACACCGAACAACCGGATTATGTACTCATCCTCGCCGGCGACCATATCTACAAGATGAACTATATGGAGATGTTCCATTGGCTGATCGCCAAAGAGGCCGATGCCGTGGTCGGCGCAATCGATATTCCGATCGAAGAGGCCCATCGATTCGGCGTGATAGCAGTGGATGAGGATTTCCGGATTACGAATTTTGAAGAGAAGCCGGCTCACCCACCGACGATCCCCAACGATCCGACCCATGCCTTTGCCTCGATGGGCATCTACCTATTTCGCACCAATGTCCTCCGCGAGCACTTGATTGCCGACGCCCAGGAGGGCGGGAATCACGACTTTGGGAAAAACATCATTCCGCGAATGATTCGCGATCGGCGTGTCTACGCCTACAAATTCGTCGACGCGAACAATAAGGACGTAAAATATTGGCGGGACATCGGAACATTGGACGCGTACTGGGAAGCGAACCTGGACCTCGTCGCGGTGGATCCCCTCTTCAATCTCTACGACCAGCAATGGCCCATTCGAACCTATCAAGGGCAATTTCCACCGGCTAAATTCGTCTTCGCGCAAGATTATCAGGGCGGCAGGATGGGCGTGGCCCTGGATTCCATCGTCTGCGGCGGCTGTATCTTCTCCGGTGGCCGGGTACAAAACTCAGTGCTTTCGCCGAACGTCCGTGTGCAGGACAATGCGGACGTGCGCGAATCGATCGTCATGGAAAACGTCGTCATCGGCGCACAGAGTCGGATCAGACGGGCCATCATCGACAAGGATGTCATCATCCCGCCCCAGTCGGAAATCGGGTACGACCGAGACGCCGACGCTAAACGATTTACCGTCACCGAATCCGGTTTGGTCGTGATTGCAAAGGGAATGAAACTGCATGCCTCCCTCGATTCATCCGGTTGATCTGATTATCGCTCTGCGCGACAAGAACTTG
Organism: Nitrospiraceae bacterium; assembly: GCA_036004925.1. Lineage (GTDB taxonomy): Bacteria > Nitrospirota > Nitrospiria > Nitrospirales > Nitrospiraceae > Palsa-1315. The sequence continues at coordinate 36,920 of DASYRC010000027.1, forward strand.
ACCCCTGCCATCGTGTTCCTTACGTCGCGCCGTGCGTGCGATGAAGCGATGCAGGCTTTCGACCATAGCCACATCCTCCTCCCGCCGCCTCGTCAGCAGGCCATCGCCACCGTGCTGGAAAAGGTGATCGCCCAATATCCCAGCATCGCCGAACACCCGCTCATTCCGACCGTCCAGCGCATCGGCGTGGCTGCGCATCACGCAGGCCATCTGCCCTCGTGGAAAATCGCGGTTGAAGAACTGATGCGGCATGGCTGCCTCGATGCCGTCTTCGCCACGACCACCCTAGCCGCCGGAGTCGATTTCCCTGCGCGAACCGTCATCATCACGCAGTCCAGCATTCGCAAGTCACGCGACTTCATGGACCTGACGATCGGCGAGGTGCAGCAGATTGCCGGCCGCGCGGGGCGCCGAGGAAAAGATCTCGTGGGCTTCGCCATCGTCACTCCCTCGCCCTATATCGATCTGAACGTGCTGACCAAAGGTTTCACCGGCCATCCGGAAGCGATCAACAGCCAATTCGTCATCAGCTACCCAATGGTCCTAAATCTTTTGAAAGCGCATGCGCTGGATCAAATACAACCGATTCTCGCCAAAAGCTTTGCGCAATTTCAGCTCAACCAGCGCGCCGAAGTCTTGGAACGCAAGCTGGACGATCTGCGGGATCAGATGGAGCCGTTCGGGCCACGCGTCTGCACCGACTGGATCACAGAATGGCAGACCTTCGACCAGGTCCGCCGGCAGAAATCGCACCGTGCCCCCGTCAGAAGGCATGAGCCACCGGAAGTCGCCGCACGCTTTCACTTTCTCACCCCCGGGCGCGTGGTAGGTTTCGGACGTAGCCGAGGCGTGGTCCTGCGGCAATATCGCAGCAAGGGACAGAAGAGTCCGATGATTACGGCACTGCGTCTCGGCGGAGGCATTACCGAATCTCCCGCCTCCACGGTGACCGAAGTGTCCGACCGTGTCCTCGACTGCGTAGACGCGCCGGTCTATCCCTGGTGCACGCCGGAGAGCGTGGAAGAGTTACTCCATCACCTGGAAGAGTTGCCGGGTAGGTTGCCGGAGCTTCCCATCCTAATTCCGAAGGACGATGAACCGATTCCGGACGCCATCGTGCAAACCCTGGGCGACTTTGCTTGTCCCACCTGTCCTTCGCGTTCCGCCTGTCAGAGGGACTATCCCCTCGCCTCCAAGCTTCGACAGGAACAACATCGACACCTCAAATCGATCCAGGCCCTGAGGACAAGCCTCTGGCACCGTTTCCAAGAAAAGATCGATGTCCTGCAACAGTTCGGGTACCTCACTCCGACGTCCCGTCTGACCGATGACGGCGAATGGGCCAGGCTCATCCGCATCGACCACTCGCTGCTCATCACAGAATTGCTCCGGGCCGATGCGTTCAACGGAGCCGATCCCGCCATGCTGGCTGCCGTCATGTCGAGCATCGCGCATGACGACGATCGCCCCGGCGCCTTCCCTCGCGTCAGTTCCGGGTTGGGTTCATTGCTCGGGCAAGTCCGAAAGTTGGCTGTATCGCTCTCGCCGCACGAAGATCCCCCGCTCTTGCGGGCCGACATTGCCGCGGTGACGGAGCGATGGATCGGCGATCCCACGCTCACATGGATCGGTCTCTGTAAAAGCACTACGATGGCTGAAGGGGATATCTATCGCCTCTTAGCACGAACGTTGGAATTCCTGTCACAGCTGCACACGCTTAAGGCCACACACCCCGGGTTGGCAGACACCGCCTCACGAGCCATCGCTACCATGCGCCGGGGCGTCCTGGAGGAATTGCCATGACAACGTTAATCGTTCAACGTTGCACGTTAACCGCAAGAATAACGTGGAGCCCTTTTTCGTCTGGCCGTTTCACGAAAAACGATTCACGCATAACGGCATCAAGATGACTACCGAAGAACTCGAACGACTCCTGGCGCAACAACCGATTGCGCTCTTGCACCGCCTGGCGCGCGGGCGTGTTCAGCGACATTTCCGCGCAGGCAAACGCCGCTTGATCGAGGTCTTGCTACGCCATTCCGCCGAGAATCGCGTAGGGTTTGAGTCCGACCTGATGACCTTGATCGGCGAGCAACAGGCTCGCCCCGTTCCACCCACGGCTCAAGTCCCTGCCGCGCGGAAACCAACGGCCTCGGTACTGCAGCGTCGCTCCAAACACAGGCCGGTTGAGCCGGAATCTCATGAGCCTGCCATCACCCTGTCCAGCTGGTTGGAGGGACTGGGGGTGCCGCCATCGCAGACCTTTGTTCCGGATGCTTGGCAAGAAGACGCCATCGCCAAACTGAGAGAGAGTGACGTAGTCGTGAGCGTCCCAACGGGAAGCGGAAAGACCTATGTCGCGGTCGAAGCGGCTCGTCGCGCCATCGCGGAGAATCGGACCGTCATTTATACGTCGCCTCTCAAGGCGCTCTCGAATACCAAGTACACGGAGTTTTCAAAAATATTCGGTCCGGACCAGGTCGGCATTCTGACCGGCGATCGGCGCGACAACGGGCAAGCGCCACTGCTGATCATGACGACGGAAATCTTGCGGAATCTCCTCTACGACGCGGGAAGCGGCGAAATCGACCTGCGGCTGGATACGTTAGGTCTGGTCATTTTGGACGAGTCGCAATATATCGCAGATCCTGAGCGGGGCGTCGTCTGGGAAGAAACGATTATCTTCTGCCCGAGCCAAGCACGACTCCTCTTGCTCTCCGCTTCGATCGGCAACCCGCACGATATTGCCGAGTGGCTCACCTCGATCAGACCGACTCCCTGCCACTTGATCCGCCACAGTACGCGCACCGTGCCGCTTCGCGCCGGCTACTTACATCCGAATGGCAAGCTCACACCGCTCTTCCGCACGGTCGGCATTCCACACGGCCATCCAAGCCATCTCCACCCGGAAGCCAAACGGCTCTTTGCCCAATATGAAGACGAAACGCTGCCGTCACGCTCACGGCGGTAGAGAATCCCGACGATCGTTCACTTAGAAGGTGTAATTCAGACCAAACGTCCAGCCGTGGCGAAGAGATTGAAACTGTGCGAGAGGAAATTCCTCTGCAGGACTACTAAGATTGTGAAAGGTGACCGTGCCATCTACCGCGTGATTCCACCAGACACGATACCCGACATTCAGAAATAGATTGTTGATGAGGATCAGTCTCACCCCGACATCGGCATCGACACCGATTCCATAACCACGCATGGAAATGCTTGGATTCTGCTGGAAATCATTGCGCAGATGATGAATATCTTTGTTGTCGATGATGCTCAGCGGGATCAATGTCCCCGTTCCCTGCACACTAAATCGCCTCGTAAGTCGGTACTCAGTGGAACCACCCACACGTATCGAGTGCCAGCTGGCGGTATTCGTTATTACCTCAATCGCGCTGCTCACCGATTGATTCGGATTGCAAAGTGGCTGGGTTCCCGGCGTGCCGGGATCGAGATCCACGGTTTGCCCTGCATTCGAACAAGCAACTTGCGCAAGGCCATTCGCGGTAAACCGCTGGTACCAGTACTGATATCCTGCAAAAAAATCGAGCCATCCCCGCGAATGTGGAAATTCAGCTACCCGTTTCCCAAGGTCAGCATTGAGATACCACATGCCGTCGCCTTTGAGATCGCTATGGGTCCGTGAGGAGGGATTCGTTCCATCAATGGCAAGATAATCATCGTCGATTAATCGTCCCCCACCGATCCCCGCGAAGCCCCCATTGACTCGGCCAAACCACTTCGGTGTCACCCAAACCTTTCCGGTGAGTTCGATCACATTCGTCCCAACGTCTTTATAAGTAAGCTTTGAAGTCGGATTCCCCAACCCGGCTACGGAAGATGCGTCGTGCGCCCAGCGCGTATTTCCGGTGCTGATCCACGTTCCGATCGCCAAATCGTATTTTTGACGTGATTCTGTAGATTCTGTAATTGATTCCTGCGCCACTGCAATCTGGACCGCGCATGCCAAGCCTACAATCGTGAGCCACCCGCACGACACAATTACGGATGCCCGCCGACTCCACCCAATCATCGTCTTGTCCCCCCGCGTTGAATAATCACCGTATCCACACAGCGATCCTCCGACTCCGGCATCGTGCGGTGACAGGCGGCCCTGATATCGTCATCGACGAACTTCCATTGGAGGTATGCCGAGAGCCATACGAACCATGACCCGATCAGCAGCATGAGCATGGATCCCAGAACCCAATGCCACAGAGAGTATCGTTGGGTCAGCATGTACCCCGCCGCCTTAGCTGGCGAACTCTCCTCTGGAACCGCTTGTAGATGTTGTATCGAATTCATCAGATTAGTCCGTCCTGGGCATATGCGCTTACATTCCGCGACATATCCAATGATTCCTTGGCCGCTTTTCTACAGATTGTGAAAATTCTACACGAGACGCACCGTTCTGAATACTCTTTTGGGTTTCTCGTCTAGCGGTAACGACCGGCTTCTCGCCACGCAGCCTCTGTCTTCCTGACGGAACCCATCCTCCGAGCACTGCCCCACACGCACAGTGCAGCACCACGTAGCAACACATAGGAACGAATCGATCGCAACATGAGGTTCTGCTGTTTTATTTCTAATCTACGCATAAGATGAAAGTCTGCGCCTATGAACCCCTTCTGTATCTGAGACCTAAGCATTGCTCACATACACCTCAAGTGAGGTGGCCCGGAAATAACGGACACCTGCATTAAGACTCACCGGCCATCTGCTCGAACCCCTCTGGGCTCCAATAGCCCAGTGCCTGATGCAAGCGCTGGCGGTTATACAAGCGCTCGATATACTCCGCGATGGGATAGCGGGCCTCAGCCTGATTCTGAAACTGCCGATGCCGCACCAGTTCGTTCTTCAGCGAACTGAAGAAGCTTTCCATCGTCACATTGTCGTAGCCATTACTGAGCTGGCCTGGGTTTGACGGACACCTCAAAAGGGGGCACGATAGCCCCAGAGGAGGTGCGACATGGGCCAGCTCACCAGTCACTCGAGGCGTTGATCCGACGTAAGGGAACGGGTAACCGGCGAATTTCGATTGGCCGTCGATTATTTCAACGGTGTGGAGATATTAAGGATCGGCGTCAAAAGGGGACCGTATGAAAACGTTTCAGGTGCGACAAAGCATTCATTATGATCTGATGATAACCGCAGGCACGGAACAGGAAGCGATTCTGAAGGCCGGGGGTATCCCATTGACTCAGTGGGACACCGAGAGTACCGAGATCACGGCCGAGTTGATCGATGAAACGGAAGAATTGGACGAATACTGATGCTCAAGGCCTCTCTGAAGCCCACCGTACTGCCCCGCCTAATTGTGGACAGGTCGTGTCTTGTTTTTGACTAACCGCGTCGCATAGCACTCGGCTGGCAGCTGCATGCCCAAGGCGCTGTGCTGCGCCTCCCGGTTGTAATGTTCGATCCACCCCGGCACCTGCCACTCCTGCAGCACCGTCAACTTCTGTTCGGCGTTCCACCGTCGCCCGCGACAATTCTGGACAGGTTTCACTGCAGTGTTCATTGATCCCTCCTCTATTAGTGGACCTGTCTACATTTTAAGTGGGGTCACAATATCATTTCAGTTGAGATGAAACCGCCTCCAGTAAATCTTGAGGATTTAGCGGCTTATTCAGAGTGTCGTGGGCTCCCAAGTGCTTCACGGTATCGAGATAGTTCCACTCCCATGAGTCGCCTGACATCGCAATGATCTTGTTGGCGGGTCTGCTCTTATGAAGGAGTTGGATGATTTCCAAGCCATCCATTTCTGGCATGAAGATATCCGCGAGGATCACATCCACCTCTTTGTGCTACAAGAGACGCAGGTTGCGTGGCCCACTTTCTGCGGTCAGGACAGGGTACCCTGCCCCTTCGAGCACGATTTGGAAGAGCATCCGCACCTCTGCTTCGTCATCAATGAGCAAGATAGTCGCCATCGGTCTTCGCACCCCTTCCACAGCCTCTCGCAGACTACACCACCCGCATTCTGTACTCTTGTAGCGAAATGGGGAACGGGCGGCTACAGGCGGAATGGCCAGGTGAAAGAACCGACGACCGGGCCGCTGCAACGGGGGCATGCCGTCATCGGCGTTTTGACGGAAACAGCTTACCCGGCTGGGGGTCACCGGGCGGAGGGGCTGGGTCACCGCCTCGTCCATGCCTTTTACCAACTGTTGCACGAGCATCTTGAATGCACTCCGCGGCTTTTTTAAGATGTCGCGCTCCGCCTTCAGCTTGATGACCTCACGGCTGAGCCGTACGAGCTCTCCCTGCTCGGGCTTCATCTGCCCCTGACCCGGAATAGCCTCCTGCGAATCGGCAGCACACTCCTGCACCCATCGGCGCAACACCGTGCCATGCACGCCCAAATCGCGCGAGGCTTGCGCGACCATCATCCCGCGTTCCTGAATCAGCTTCACCGCCTCAAGCTTAAACTCTCGCGTAAACTTGCGTCGCGCCATGACCCACCCCCTGTTTCTTTCATGCACCTCACTTGGTGCCTTTGAAACCGGCAGCAGCCAAAAGGGAACGATTAAGAGGGAGTATGTTCAGGGACCAACGAGCGTCGATGCTCATACTCAACGCCACTTGGCTGCACTAGAGATTAAGAAGTAGTCCGTTTATACGTGGAAGAAACAGGCTATCGCTATCAAAGGCAAGCTACTCCTCGTCTTTGGAGGTAACCTGGCCACAACGATCACTCCAGGCATGATTGAAAAGTACCGGGCAACCTGGAGAATGGAAAAAAGCTTGCTGGCTACGACAGTCAAAATAGCGACCATCAATCGTGACATTGCTGTACTCAAGCACCTGTTTAACTTTGCCATTCGCGATGGCTGCCTGGAGAAGAATCCAGTCGGTTTGGTGAAGTTCGAAAAGGCAAATACTGCGCGCGATCGCGCGCTCTCACCCGAAGAATGTGAGCAACTGCAATCCCATTCTGCCCTGCACCTGCAAGCCATCAACCTGATGGCCTACTAAACCGCGATGCGGATCAACGAAACCTTGAACCTGACTTAGAACCGACTGGACCTCAAGGCAGGGATTGGTTTGTCTCAAAGCCGAGGACACCAAGACGGATAATGCCCGTCTCGTGCCGTTGATCGCTGACTTGACCACTTTGCTCAAAGACCTGTATAAGGTCTGCTACCTGCAAGAGCCACACGTCTTCTTGGTCAACGGGAAATCCGTTCACTCCATCAAGACAGCGTTTAAGGCCTCGTGTCGACGCGCGAAGCTTCAGGGATTCCGATTTCATGATTTTCGGCACACCGCTGTCACGAACATGCAGCGGGCTGGGATTGACCATCTAACAATCATGCAAATCCTAGGGCACAAGACACTGGAAGTATTAAAGCGTTACAACAGCTTCCTCGAAGGCGACTTGAAGGATTCTGCGCACGACCTAACACCTATCTAACACTTGCCCACCAAGGCGAAAAGAGCGAAACTCACAAGCCTGCAATAAATCAAACCACGCGCCCGTAGCTCAATGGATAGAGCACCAGACTACGGATCTGGGGGTTGGGGGTTCAAGTCCCTCCGGGCGCACCACAAGAAAGGATTTACAGCCATCATCCTTTCCCTAGTCCCTCGGTGTAGACCCTGTGTAGACCAATTGGTGTAGACCAATTGCATAGGTTTTTCACATTTCACCAAGGAGGCGCCCATGTTATTCGATCCTGATGACCGCATGACCTTGGGACAGAGTATTGAGATTGCGCGGAAGAAACAAACGCCCGCCATGCAAGCCAGGGTTGATGCGCTGGCCGACGAACTGGGATGGACCCGCAACGAGATCATTTTGGAGTGTCGGCGGAGGTTTCTGGAAGACCTGGAAGATCCAGCGAAGAGGCACGCGCTGCACGACAACACCGCTAAGCCCGCGAAAACAGAGACACGGAGAGGTGGCCGAGTGGCCGAAGCAACGGTTTGCTAAACCGAATTGCCGACTCCGACGGAACCCCTTGAAAAAACGCGAAACCCCCTATGAACACTGGCGATGCTCGATGGTCCAGGGTTCCTGCCCTTTACCGCGATTTACCGCCGTTTACTGCGGCGCGACGTAGAATTCCAGTACGGGATCCAGTACGGTTTTCGCGGCCCTTTCTTTCCGGTCACGATAGGTCTGCCACAGTTAAGCTACAGCCTCGGCAAGTCCAACGTTTATGGGCAATATCATAAAACCACTCAACAATTCTGTTGCGTCGACCGACTCTCGCTAGATTGGGGATGTTGTTCGCTTTCGCCACGGTAGGCATTATTTCGTCCTGACAGCCTGTCGAGCTCAAGATAATACGCCTGCAATCTTTGGAATAACTCATCGTCACCAAATGCCTTAGCCACCATTGCGAAGGAGATGATCGCACGGAAGAAAGGATTGTACAGGTCATGACGGTGTTCTTCTTGTCGCGAAGTTCCTTGCATGCCGTGGATGCGAAACCGTGGCGGTCCCCCTTCAACCATGTCCATGATGTGCGGAGAAGCGACGTGAACAAAACCCGAGTAACCGCTATGGATCGTATGGGAGAGAGTCACGCCAGTGCTTGGGTCGGTGCCCGCCAATTCTACCCGGGCAACATAGGCACGAATCTTCTTGCGTGACACCATTGGCCGATCATGCGAGGACTCAACCGCCGTGGGTGCATCGAACTCTTCCTTGTAAAAGGCATCGAGGTATTCCTGATGAAGTGGTGTTTGATCCCTATTGATGACCGCGAAGGCCAAGAACAAGATATCTTCATGAAATTCGTCGAGCATTCGCTGTACCGCCGCCTGTTCTTGAAGAAACCCATTCTCAAGAAGGAGCCAGGCAGCGTGAAGACCCGAATCCACCCGTGCAAGTTTCTGAACCATTGCTTGCTGAATCGTCTTTTCCTGGTATCGAAAGACGAAGGCATCCCCATGCGGTACCTTTTGCGGAGGCGGCACCATATCCTCAAGCCGCTTGAACGCTTTCTCTAAATGGTGAAGAGTCTGATTATACAGGCCATTCATGAACGCTCATCTTCTACTCGAAACGCCGCGATGACCATCGGATTTCAAGATTAACCTGGGCAGTATACTTCACCCATTTTGGTCGCCGCCAGTGAACGATTCACAGCCTGCGTCGCCACTGCGGCTCAGACAATCATTCCTGGAGGAATCCCCCCTGTCGATCCAGAGGATACGCTCTGAAGGAACTGCAACAGATCGGGAAAGTGCTCGATGCCTCTTTCGACAAACCGTATGACCAGCTTGGTCAGAATGTCTGCCGGGAGTCTACGGATCGTGTCTAGGGCAGACGCCTTTTTCTCTTCAGGTATAGAAAGCGCCGCTACCTTGGCCGCGAGGATCTGCCGGAGTTGCTCGGCGTCAATTTTTACCGTCACTGTGCGAAGGATGGCCCCGATGCCGCCATCGTCTTCCAGGAAATCCAATCCGGCTTCGGTGATTTTGATGTTAACAAATTGGGACGGGTTTGATGTTTTGACCTCGAAGCCCGTGAGTAAGCCATGCGCTATCAAATAGTGGAGATTGGGGAGGAAGTCAGGGTCGGATTCGAACTGATGCGTGAAGTGGGGGGCATGGGCCGGATAAAACTCCTTTAGTCCCTGGAGCATCCGAAGCTGTAAGGGGCGATTAAGATTCATGGCGTGCAGATTGTATCGCAGGCATTACCGTTCTACCAGCGGGAGAAGCGTGCACTCACCAATACACGCTCAGGAATGTGGAGGTAAGATGGAAGCCGTAGCGATTTCCCGCACACGTTGTGAGTATGAGGATTGCACATTCGCAGCCTCAGCATAACCATTCACCTGTACCGTTTCCACCCCTCCCACGGCGGCACCGGCTGCGGATCGACCCACAAGTCTTTCTTGGCATCTCGCGCTTCGTGCTCTAGCCCCTGGCGCTTCGTGCACGCTCAGCATCCCCCGTACATTCGGCATAAGGTGTTGCCGTGTGCCAAGCATTTCCTTACCGCGTTGTATCGATTCTGCATGTAGAGCACGCAATTGGCTCGTTCGGCCTGTGAACTTTCAGATTGGCATCCCTGTATATTGCCGGCTAAGTTCCACCTCTCGATTGTTATTTTGAACACCATCGCTTGCTCGATCCAGAATTCCTTGGGGTCCCATCTTTCTCTCCACGCGTTGATGATCCCGTCGGGTTGGCACCCAACCAATTCGAGTCTAGCTGTCTCATAGTCAGACGCGAGGCTGTCTTGTGCCGTCAGCATCAGGAGCACGCTTCCCAGTCCTACACGGAGTGTCCAACTCGCGATTGGTGGCAACATAATCTACCTCTTTTAGTGCGTCGTCCCCTTCGCCACCCGCCGCCCCATCTCAATGGTTCGCCCAACCGCTCCGACAAATTCATGGACTGGTGCGAGGTCGGGTCGTTCTTATTGGTGATTATTAGTTAGCCTCATTCCATTTGCCACATGGGCTCAGAGCCCCACCTGAAATATCCCTCCAGATGAGGCAAAACCGCGTCTCATGTTGGGCTTCAAAAGTATCGAAGTAGGAAATAACGCCATACGTCAGAATCACCCATTCCTTGTTTTTTAAGTGTACAACTTCCTCCTTGCTCAGCGGCGCACCATGGACTATTACGCTACTTGTAACAGCGTCTGGACCCATAACGGTAATGCTCTCAGCACCTTTAGCTTTAATTTCTGGCATCGCAAAGTCAGGCAGGTCACTCAAGTGCAATACCGTGATCAAATGACGCATCTTAGTCTTTAAGGCAGGCGAACGGCCGCTGTTTTGGAATGTAACCTTCACTATTGGGATCTTGCCCACAGCAATAGGGCCAACGATACTAGCATCCTTGACCATCACCCACGCCCGTTCAGCCAATTTCATGGTCTGTTCACTTATCCGATACGATTCCTGGCTGACTCGAAGAGACTCCTCACTGATTTTGAGGGCTCCGTTAGCAACTTTGGTGGCTTCTTGCGAGGCGATCAATTGATAGTAAGCCACCACGAGCAAGAGCCCAGTAAACAGAGCCACCCAACGGTTGGAGTTCCCAAAAATAGCGCTCAGCCATTGCGGAAACGATGGCCTTTGTGGCCCAGATTGGGTTGGTCGGCGGGCGGAAACTTCCTCTGGAACTTCGCCTTGTTTGAGTTTGGGCAGCGCAGCCTCTGTTTGACTAACCTGATCTGTCATGTCACCGCACCACCGCCTCAGGCACTTCAATCCGTTGCTCATTCGGCAGCGTGACGGTCTCCCCTGGCCGCATCGGCAGATTACCGAGAGTCGCCAGCCGGAACACGAGAAGTTCCACACCGTGCCTTGCCATCGGAATGGTCCCGCGTTGTAGGAGACGGCGCAGTGCATGGGGGAGCGTGAAGGGCATCGGGGCCTCGCAGGGAGGCGTATTCTAGGAGGGAACTGAGGAAACCGCGGTTGCTGGAAGCCTACGAGCAGGTACCGCTGCGCTATATAGACATAATGATTGAGTATTTACGTATTGTGAATATACTTCTAAAGGCAAGACTGGCGGGGGCGCATGTTAATTATCGATGACGAAGAAGCAACAGGAAACTGTTGTACACCGTCTCCGCGGCTTGGGTCTTGAGTCGCCGGCGGGCCATCGACCCCCACTCCTGCGCGATTCAGGCTACAAGGAATCGACGATGTCACGCATACTTATCATTGATGATGAATCATCACTCCGTCAGGTTCTTCGAATCATGCTGGAGCGGGCGGGCCATACGGTCTTCGACGCTCCGGACGGCCGCGAAGGGATGGCGCTCTGGCATCGGGAACCGATCGACGTCGTGGTGACCGATATCTTCATGCCCGACAAGGACGGGATCCAGGTCCTCATGGAGATGAAAAAGGTAGCGAGAAAACCCAAAATCATCGCCATGAGCGGGGGCGGGCAGAAGGGCCTGCTCGACTGGAGGGCGAACGCCCTCGCGCTGGGGGCCGACCGGGTGCTCGTGAAACCGTTCGACCAACGGACGTTTCTCTTGACCATCCAAGAGGTCCTCGATGGCCTACCTCAAACAAAAGACGCTGTGCTCCCGTCAAGCTCGACAGACCAGCGCAAGTTTCCACGGTTAGCTGTCTCTCTTCCGGTGTATTTCGGCAACGGCGTGATCGCTCAGAGCGGAACGGTCGTTGACATTTCCCGCGAAGGGTGCCGGATTCGATGTCCCGACGTCGCGCCTGACCTGAAGTATGTTCAGGTCGAGATCAGACTCGACGAGCCGCACGAAACACTGAGGGTCGATCTGGCCGTGAGGCGATGGTCGAGAAACGGAGAGCTCGGCGTCGAATTCATCCGCATGGAGTCCGACCAGCAAGCGCGGCTGCGAAGTGCAATCCGGAGATGCGAAGAGGCGGCTGCCTCTTCTCCCCTCACGCCTGCCACGTCTTCAGGATCCGCGCACCCAGGCAGCCTGCCGGTCCTTCCTTCTCCGAATGACAGGACGAAATGTGCGGATCAACAATAGGGAGAAGGTGGGAGGAAGATTATTCACTGAGCGATCGAAACGTTGATCTAGTCGCGTAGCATCTCTGCGAGTGCCTGCACCGTCAAGGGCGCATTTCCTTCACTGCGGTTATTGACCAGCACATAGGCGCGGCGGCCGTCACTCACGGCCTGTCGCACCAGTTGCGCCGTCCTTCGCCTCCCACCGACAATATGCCACCGTGGGAGGCCGCGAGGATTCACCCGTTGGGCTTGGAACTTGCCCCCGTCTTTCATCAGGGTCTAACATAAAAAAAGGAGGTTGGATGCTATGAGTAAAGGGAGAGTGCTGGTCGTGGACGATGAGGCGGACGTGAGAAAATCCGTGCGCCTCACTTTGTCGAAGGCGGGGTACGATGTGATCGAAGCCGAGGATGGAGAAGCCGGGATCAACGCACTGAAGTCGGGCGATAACCCACTCGCGGTAGACGCGATAATTTGCGACCTCAATATGCCGAAGATGGGCGGGATAGAGGCGATCCCCAATTTTCTTTTTCAGTTTCCGTCGTGTCCCATCATTGTTTTGAGCGGAGCAGATGCGCTGGAGACTGCCACAAAACTGTTTAAACCAGGCGTCCTGTTTAAGCAAGGCGTCGGGGAATTCCTCTCGAAGCCGATTGAACAAGAGCGCTTATTAAGCGCCGTTAACAAGGCTGTCAACCAGGGTTGATCGAAAGACAAAGTTCCGACACTGAGAAGGCCAGGCGTATGGCCATCAAGCCAGGCAGGCGGCGTCCGCGCCAATCTTGTCGATCAAGGAGCCGATGTTAGCCATGGGCTAGGCCCTCCAAGGCTTGGGTCAGTTCCCGTGTCAAGAGCACATGGATTTTGTGTTGATCCGTTTCCGCCGCACAGGAACCAGAGATGCGCGACGGGACGTTGAGTATGCTGTCACGCACGCGGCGGCCAATCTTGAACTGGGAGTCCGCAACGGCTTTTCGTTCCACGAGCTCGCCGGTTCGTTCCCGCAAGTTGAGTTCCGCCGCGTCCGCCTGGCATTTTACTAACCGGGCGCGCTCGTCCGTCAAGGTACGGGATTTCGACTTCAGGAAGCGAATGTAGCCGCGCACGCTGGCCATCAAGTCAAACCCGTGCGGCCCACGGGCCGGCATGACCCCTGCTGTGACGAAGGCTGTGATTCGCCGCTCGCTCAGAGTGAGCATCTCTGTCAGTTGGCGCTTCGTGCCGATCAATAAGTGCAGGGGCATGGGAAGGAACCTCAAGTTTTTGTTTAACTCAGCTTACTAGTTGCGACGCGGCGGACGGCGGAAAAAAAGTGGCAGCCGTTCCGTGGGGATTGAACCGGAGCAGTAGGCTTGACGCGGTGAGTGAGAGAAGCAGACTGGCGATGCGCAGCAATCAAAAACGGACAGGGGGGCATGCCGGGCGGGCCTGCTTTTTCTACCTCCTCAACTGTCACGCAGCAATGCTGCTGTCCCTGGAGATGAAATCTGTACGATCTGGAATTTTTTGAAATTAATTTTGCAGTGAGGCCGAGCCCATGACGCAGCCATCCTTCTATTATTGTTTGTGGTGCCCCGTGACTCGGCACTCCTGCAAGTATTTTCTAGCGCGCTTCGTGAGCCCCATGATGTGTCTCGTGCTCACGTGATCCATGCCGTCAATACCCGCATTGCTCCCTGTCGTTGCCTTGCGAGTGGGGGTTGCGAAATGTTGGGATACCGTTGCTGTGCGCATCATCGCGTGCCCGTCCTGAAGCCCCAGCGCGTACCGCTCGAACACAGCGGGCGGACCCTGCTGATACTGGGTCGTGCGATCTCTATTGAGGAGCGCGTCCCAGAGACCTGCCTCTTCGGCTTGCCATCCTGCACGCTCCAACTGCGCACACGTCTGCGTGCGCTGTCGTTGACACCATTCAATGCGCGAGGCGATGGATGTGGTCGCATAGGCCATAGCTCTCCTCCTTTGCTGGATCGTCCCAGCGCTGAGTGTGCAGCCCGTCTGCCTCTTCGCCCGCTCATGTGGAGGTCACAGGGGCTTGTCCCTGTCACGCCTCAGGACCACCCTCGTTAAATCGCAAAGACGATGCCAGGGGATCATCACATCGTGTCCAGTGCCAGGTGTCCTAGATGTTCCAATCAGTTGCAGGGGGTCGATGGCGCGTCCCGAGACTCCAGATGGATCCTGAGCAAGGCAGAGTGGGGGGGATTCTGCAGGATTAAGCATCCAGCCGTGATCGATGCGGAACGGGAGCATGCACGAGGCTATAATGCGCGAGGCCGTCGCACACGCAGGGAGTCCTGAGCAGTAAGGAGGGCCACATGAAATTCACATTGGGTATTCTGTGCGGTGTCATTCTCGGTGCTGTCGTGGCGACCGCCTGGTCCGTCTCCGCCGAAAGCCCGGTCGATCAGTATTTGCGGGACCAGCGGTTCCGCCAGGATCAAGACCGCTACCTCGAGCTGCGGGAGGCGGAGTTCGAGACACGGCTGAAAGCCGAGGACCCGTGGCGGCGCTGACGCCAGATGACAGCAGGACGCAGGTAACCCTCACGAAAGGACATAATCATGCCAGATCTCACGCCCCAAGCCGCAACGCTCACCGCCGTCTTCAGCCCCGTCCCGGCCACACCAGCACCAGCCCCCCCACCGACCGCCGCACCGCCGCCGCCTGCCCCGGTCGAGCCCCACAGTCACAGCGGCCTCTCGCCGAGCGAAGCGGTCACTATGGCCAAGTGGGCACGCGAGGATGGGGCCAGTGGGAAAATTACCCCCGAGGCCGCCGCGAAAATCTTCGACGACTTGGGCACGCCGCCGGACCAACGCGTCACGCCCGCCGAGACGCGTAGCGACGAAGTGAAGCTCTTAGATCAACATTTCCCGGCGGCGAAACCGGAGGATTACCAGATTCGGTATACCGATCCTGGACAGTTCGCCCCCCGATGACGCCGGGAAACAGTTCGATCAGAGCGCGAGAACGTGGTTGAGCGGGGCCGAGTTTCCACGCGAACTCGGGAACTCGCTCATCACGACCATCGAGAAGGTGGCGCAAACTACGAAACACATGGACGCGAATCAGCTCGAACAATATGGCTTCGACGAATTTGCGAAGCTGGAGCGGGTCTATGGCAAGGATCTCGACGCCAAGCTGCAAGCCGCCGGGAGAATGGTCGAAGAGCTCGAAAAGACCAAGCCAGGGCTGCAGAATCTTCTTCGGTCAAACGGCCTGGGCGACAATGCCTTGATCGCCAGTATGCTGATCGGGCAAAGCGAACGCTATTGGGCCCGCCGCAAAGGGCGCTAATCGGCCCAGGGCCTGCGGTGGGGCCGGTTTTCGTACACGCGCAGACGAGCGCCGAGAACGCCGATGCTCACGCAATCAAGGCCGAGGTGTTGCGGCGGTTGGGGTTGTCACTTATTTCCGTCCAGAGTATCGTTAGGCCAATCATAACGGAAGGTCCTATGCGATACATCGTGATCGTAATAGTCAAGGGACGTAATCCTCGACGTAATTGAAACATGGGTCAAAATATTCGCGAACGACTTTCGAGCTCTGAATCCTCGCTAGGGCTTTTCTTAGCAGTTTGATCCGTACCCTTCTCGCTTCGTCCCTACCGCCGCTTCCCCGTGCACTGCGTCGTCACGTACCACGCGGACGATCTGGGATTCAGGCAACCTAGTTTTAACCTACCTAGAGTGCTTCAGCACGGCGACGAACTTCTTCGGCTTTTTGCGATTGTCCAAGGTTGTCGTAGAGTGACGCGATATTCGCAAGCAAGTGCGACGAGAGTTGTCCCAACTGTGCTTCCTGTGCAATTACATTCGCTTCGAGCGTCTGTTTCTTTTCTTCACTCCGGCGGAAGCGTTCCTCAAGCCGCTGGACGAGTTGAATCCAGCCTTTGACCTTGCCGGAAACCAACTCAGGGAGGGTCGGCATGGCTTCAGCGCGATCAAGAGCTTTTTCAGTTTGAATCATCCAATTGATGAAGACGAGAACATCACTAAGTGTAATTTGAAGTGCGGATGAGGCGCCGTATTCTTCGATCACCAGATCTTCCATAGCAACTCCTTGTGAAGCAGATTATTTCGAATAGTGTGCGGCAGACAACCGAAAAACTTGTGCCAAATTGCCGTTGACGTTTTCTGTTACCGACCTCTGAGAAGCGAACAACGCAGCGAGATCAACGCGAGCCACCTCTGTCTCTTATCTATGGCCTTTGGCGAGAAACGGAGAGCAGGCCCTAGAGTGGGAATTTATTGGTCGTCGGCTCGTATGTATGACGTTATAGCCGACTCGTGGTCGAAAACCTATCGACATTTGGAGGATTTCTCTGTCGAATCGATACAACCAGCAATGTCGGAATTTGTATGACAGAGACACGGGGGTGCCATGAATATCTGTTAGTCCACCGGACTTGAGGGAAATATAGACCGCGCAAGGAGGGCGGGAGTATCACCGGCGGCTGGCGCTTCGGTTTGAAGCGACCCGACCTCAGAACCTCGTTTGTGACCCTTGCGCCCTCCGTCGCCTCCCGCCTACAATACGCCTCCCTGCGAGGCCCCCGATGCTTCCATCCCCGCCTCGCGTCCCATCTTCAAAGGTGCTATCCTGCATACCCTAAACCTGAGCGTTCACCATGAAGTGCAATCAGTGTGGGAAACTCGCTTTCTGCAAGTACGATAATGGCGTGTTTCTCTGTCTGGACTGCAACTTGAAGGTTGAACAGGCGGCACAGATGCAATTTGCGCGTTCTGCCGCCACGCTCAACCCACTCGCTGTAGATAAC
>DASYRC010000028.1:0-6702 GCA_036004925.1 Nitrospiraceae bacterium
ACACCGGCGTAGGGGTATGGGCCGTCGGAGGTGTCTGAGATCATCATGTGGAGGTCGGCCAGCGAGCGGTTTAGCCAAACGTTGAATTGCTCATTCGATGTCACGATGAGGCAATCGTCAGCCCTGGCGGAATGGAGCGCTCGTTCTACTTCGACGAGCGCATTCGCATACGAGAGTTCACACCTGATTGGCCTGCTGACTTCACAGGAAATCGTGAGATCCCACTGGACGACTTCTCCCGCCGGCAAGAGCGTGTCGCAGAGGAGCTCACCGGGATGGACTGCAGTCGGAGCCGGTGCACAGCGGACGGTGACCCACCGATCCACACGATCCAATCCCTCGTACCCGAGCGACATTCCGTCTTTGGACGTGACGGCCTCCAAGCGTCGGCCTCGCCTGGTTCGTACCCACCCACGCACTTCGAAAAGGTCGGCAAAATCCGCACCCACTGAGAAGGAGAGCCGGACCGGAACGGGAAGGAGGCTGTAGTTGTGCACTCGCAGACGCTCGAAGCAGCGGCCTTGCCACAGGAATCGAGCCCGAGACAGGTGCAGTGCCCCGCGCGCGACCTCCACCTGTCCCTCATGGGTCATGTCGGGATTCGTGAGATCGACGTTGAGCACGACGTTGTCTTCCTTGACCGTCGAGCTGAGCAGCAACGGCCGCTCCCCATTGATGGTCAGCGCGAAACGCGACAGAAAACGGGTCCCTTCGTGGTAGAGGCCTAGCGAGCCCGTTCTAAGCGAATGGATGTCGCCGTATCGATCGAACAAGCCGAACGTGTCGCCCTGCTTCAGAACTTCGATGTAGTCATCGGTCAGCGAGGAGGAGGCAACAATGGGGCATTGATCATTCTGCCGATCGACGTGTTCCATAAGTCTCTCTCATCGGTTTCGGATCGACCAGCTCAACCAGACTCCGAGGGAGGCAGTGAGAAGGAAGGTCGCGCCAACGCCTGCTACTCCGGTTGATTCACCAAACCGTTCTGTGACCCAGCCGAATAGGCTGATCCCGCTGATGGCGGCCGTCATCGCACCCGCGCTATAGAGACTCATCACCCGTCCGACGAGGTTCTCGGGGGTAAGTTCCTGCACAATACCCCAGGCGATCGGGGTGAAGGCCCCCATGCCCCCACCGATTGCGATCATGAGCAGGCCGACCAGGAACAGGTCCTTGGTCCAGACGAGTACCCCGATCCCCAATGCGCTCGCCACGCACGCCCCCACTATGATCTTAGTGCGGTCCGACAAGTTCCACTCGGTGAACCGCAACAGTATCATCGACATGAGCAGCAGCCCCACTCCCAGGGCGGACCAGAGGTACCCCACCTCGACCGGCCCCAGACCCAACAGTTTTCTCGCAAAGACCGGAAACAACGTCGTCAAGGCGCTGGCGCCGAATGCGTAACACCCAGCGGTTACAACCAGCAGCACGATGACACGTTGTTTGATCGCGACGAAGGCCAGCCCCTCCCTGAGATCTTGCAACGCTGAACCACCGGTCTTCTTTGGTCCGGCAGATGGCTGCCGTGTTCCCAGCCGCACCAACCCGAGGCAGAGCGCTGACACGAAATACGTGACCGCGTTCAGACAGAGCACTTCCTGCGAACCGAACAGGGCGATCCCTATCCCGCTCAGCGCCGGACCGAAAATGATGCCCAGGCTGGTCGTACTCTGGATAAGCGCATTCGCGGCCGTGAGTTGCGTGCGCGGGACAATCAGAGGCACCGACGACGTCAGCGCCGGATTGAACATCGACACCGCCATCGCGTCGAGAAGGACAAGGGCATACAAGAGATTGACCGTGAAGTTGTCGGTCTGGATGGCGCAGGGAATGATGCCGATCAGCACAGCCCGCAATGCGTTCGATCCGATGAGGAAGAATTTTTTCGGCAACCGATCCACATAGACGCCGATAAGAGGACCGAACACGATGGGTGGAATCGTATGAAGGAGTCCGATGATGGTGGTTTTCACCGGCGAACCGGTAATCGAATACACGAACCAGAGGAGGGCAAGGTTCGAGATACCGTCGCCAACTTGGGAGACCAGTTGACTGAGCCAGATCAATCCAAAATCTCGCCAAAAAAGCAGACGCCAGTGACTCACCGCCCGCGCCTCTTTTTGTGTAGCTCCGTCGTGCCACGCAGAATCTCGGTTGATCTTCAGAGTCTGCCAAGACCTCATCCCTCACTCTCGATCTTGACCTTGTCTGTCCTCACGGCTTTCACCCCCGGAACCTCCCTGGCCGCTTCTGCCGCTTCCAACACAATCACTTGGAATCGGACGGTGCCGCTGAGCGAAACCACTCCCTGTTCTGTCTTCACGTCGAAGTTGGCGGCGGTCACGGTGGCACTTTTGGCGAATCGGTCTTTGACATGGCGGGTAATGAAGTCGTCCTGTTTGTGCGCGATGAGCTCCGGCAAATCCTTGACCACTTCCAGTTTGTTCGACACAGATTTCACGGTCGGCACTGTGCTCGCGATTTTTGCTGCGGCAGCCTTCTCCGCCTCGGTGGACACTTTCCCCTCAAGTGTGACCTCGTCCGATCCGGCCTCCACCTCGATCTCATACGGAAACAAGCGGGGGTCTTCCAGCAAAGCGAGTTTGACCGTCAAAATCAGCGAGGACACTGTTTTCTTGCCCGTACCCTCTTTTTCTTTCTCTGTCCCTTCTTCTCCATCGTCTTTTTTCGGCTTCGATTCCTCACTCTTGCTTGTCTGCGTCTTCTGCTGAGCCGGCTTCGATTCCTGAGCAGACGACTGGGCTGGCGCTAGTTCTTTCTGTGGCTTGGCAGGAAGCTTGGAATCCACCACTTTGCTCTGATCGGCAGAAGACTGAGCTGATGTGACCGAACGCTGATCGCTCTGTGCGAACATGGGATTCGTGAGTTGACCCGTGAGCAGAGCACAAACGCACAGTGCCAGGAGGGTCGCCCCCTCTCCAAAACCGCTGCGGCGGAGCGGGGACCGTTTCACATTTCTCACGCTCATTTCCATCGAGATCAGCCTAGGCGATGACACACGATGGAACCGCCTCACGCCGAAATGAAATCGGGAGCCGCCGTGTCGGGGTGTCGTCGGCTGAAAGCAGCCGCGACGGTCGCGGTGCCCAACAACAGCACCCCGATACCCACAAGGCTCGCTGCTGGTCCGATGGCATCCGCCACCCAGCCAAACCCTGCCATCCCAGCCATGGCGGAGGCCATGGCACCGGTGCTGAAGGTGGTAAAGACACGGCCTAAGAGAGGTTTAGGCGTTAATTCTTGCAACATCGCCCACACAACCGGCGTGAACACGGCGGTGCTTCCGCCGAACACGATGATGAGGGCAGCTGCCATGACCGGCGCCTGTAGCATGCCAAGCGTACACACCGCAACGGCGCCGACGGCCAGAGCAGCAGAAATCAAACGCAAACGGTTTTGGAAATCTCCCTGGTTGATCCAAGCCAGCCAGGCGGACGCAGCCAGCATACCTATCCCGAGCGATGACCACAGCCACCCGAGTTCGACCGCACTCGCATCAAGAAGTTGCGTCGCAAACACAGGTAGCAAGAACACGAAGGCGCTCGCGCCCAAACTGTAGAGGGCGGCGGTGAGCATGAGCAGGAGTACGGTCCGATGCTGGACGAAGACAAATCGAAATCCGACCAAAAGATCTTGGAGGATAGTCGCTCTGTCGGCAAATCGCGCGTGCGCTTGAAATGTCTCCTGCAGACGGATCGGCATAAGGCACAACGCAGACACCATGAACGTGGCCGCATCAAGGTACAGAACATTCTGGGCTCCGATCATTGCAATACCCACCCCGCTGACTGCTGGTCCGATCAGAAGGCCGATATTGGTCGTACTTTGGATCAACGCATTGGCAGCGGTCAGTTGAGCGCGTGACACGAGAAGCGGAACGGTCGACGCCAATGCCGGACCGAAAACCGTGGAGACAACCGATGTCACGAAGACAAGCACATAGAGCCATTCGAGCGTCAGGGCCTGCATGGCATACAGCAAGGGTATGAGCATGACCAATCCCGTGCGGATGAGGTCCACCCAGATCATCACTGGTTTTTTCTTCATCCGATCGAGATAGACACCGATGAGCGGACCGAAGACCAACGGCGGAATTGTCTGGAGTAATCCGATCACCGTCATCTTGAAGGCCGACCCAGTCAGGTCATACACAAACCACAGCAGAGCCACCTTGTTCATGCTGTCGCCGATCTGGGAAACGGCCTGGCCGGAAAACAGAAGGCCGAAACTCCTCGTCCTCAGCAACTCCCACCCTGATCCTGCCCGACCTTCCATCGCCTCGTCCATGTCAGCCACGGCGAAACCTCCTCTTCTCTTCAACCGACACACCGGCTGGAAACCGTTCGTGAATACTCCACGTCCCACTCACATGTTCTCATTTGCCGCAAGCAGATCTGGTTCTCATATCCTGAGCCCGTGACTCTGCCCGATGAACCTCGGTATCTCGATGTCCCGTGCGGAGGACCTGAGCAAACACCTTCCGGCTTGCCGCCACCTCAGGATGCTCCGATCCAAGGGTTTTCTCGCTGATCTCAAGCGAACGACGAATGAACCGCTCAGCTTCCCCATAGTGGCCCTGGATGCTCTGAAACACGGCGATCGTTCTCATCATACTCGCCACGATTGGATGCTCGTGCCCCAAGACCCGGTTTGTCAGCGAGAGCGACTGGCTCAACAGGAGATCCGCTTCAGCGTATTGTCGCTGGGAAGCCTTCAGAATCCCTATATTCTTCAGGACGATGGCCACGTCTGGATGATCTGAACCCAGGGCGGCCACACTCACTCCCAGTGAACGTTGGAACAAGAGTTCCGCTTGCGCATACTTATGTTGCTTGGCGTACAGAATGGCCAATTCGTTCAAGCAGTCGGCAAGACATGGATTGAGCGATCCAACCTGTTCAACCTGTTCGATTGCAGCATGAAAGAAATTCTCAGCCTTGTCGTATTGTCCTCGCTCAACGGCAATCTTCCCATCTGCCTTGTAGTTATCCCAAAGCATGCCGCGGCCATCGCACGACCATCCTGGCTTTTGCCTCAAGGCTGAACCGGGCGTGTCAGGGGTGAGGGTACGGCAGCGTGCCGGTTGGACTGCCGGCCCGACATTTCTATTTGTCTGAATGGGCATAATCTTACTATCCTTAGGCGGGCTCCTGAGTTATGGCTCGAGTCGCGTGACCGAGAGGGT
This sequence comes from Nitrospiraceae bacterium, assembly GCA_036004925.1. GTDB lineage: Bacteria > Nitrospirota > Nitrospiria > Nitrospirales > Nitrospiraceae > Palsa-1315. Next base: position 5,210 of record DASYRC010000028.1, read on the forward strand.
ATGGCCTTGGGGTGAGATCTTGGCTACGATCTTATCCCCCGGGTTGACTCTTTTACGGACTTTGGTATTGTCGTCAAGTTCGAGCCGCACCTCATCACCGGCATGGCTGGTGATGATGACATAGGACTTGTCCACGATATCGAGTGTGAGTTCGCCTTTCGGATCCTTGGCCATATTAAATTCCCCTTTAACCTGAGCCACTTCGCCTGTCACAACCTTCGAAGGTGTCGATTCCGAAGGCGCCTGGGCTTCCGCCAGAGTTCCCATAGCCCCTACAAGGCCGACAGTGACAATTGCCGTGGCAAGACCGGTCGACTTTAGAGACTTCATATGGACCTCCTTCTGAAGCTGAGGAAGACCTCCTTCCTGTCTTCCCGCCCTGCGAGATAGATCCACACGTCTACACACTGGGCGAGAGAATAGGGCAGGAAACGAAACTCGTGTCCTCTGCCTCCCTTTCGCAGGTGTTACCGAGCGCCTGCGCCTGCTCATACACCCGGAGATAGTCTTGCGCCATTCGTTCCACACTGAATCGCTGCTCGAAGCTCCAGCGACATCGTCGACGGTCGATCTCAGGAATACGTTGGATAGCCGCTGTCATCTCGTCCAGCCCCTCGCAGACGAATCCAGTGGCTCTGTCCTCAATGACTTCAGGAATGGACCCACGCCGATAGGCCAGCACGGGGGTTCCGCAGGCCAGGGCTTCGATCAACACGAGACCGAAGGGTTCCGGCCAGTCGTAGGGACAGACGAGCGCCATGGCATGACCCAGGAATTCGTTCTTTTCGACATCCGTGATCTCACCGAGATACTCGACTAATGGATCAGAGAGCAGCGGCTCGATTTCGGTGTGAAAGTATATCTGATCCACCGGATCGACCTTCGCAGCAATCCGCAAGGGAATCCCTACCCGCTTGGCGATCTCAATCGCATGATCCGGTCGCTTCTCGGGGGCAATACGCCCCAGGAAAGCCAGATAGCCTCCGGGATTCGGATGCAAGCCATAAAGATCCCTCGGCAAGCCGTGATAGACCGTAGCGTACCAATTTGCCCAAGAGACAGGTTTCCGCTGGGCGTCCGATATCGACACCATCGGCATCTCCGCATACTCCCGAAACACCGGCTGCAGTTCAGGGAGATCCAGCCGACCATGGAACGTGGTCACCGTCGGGGTCGGATTCCGCCGCGCGAGAGGGAAACCCATGAAATCGAGATGGGAGTGGATGATGTCGAAGTCGCCGGTTTTCCCCAGCGCCTGCTCCATCAGCATCGTCATGGGCGCATCGCGGTTGAAGATCCCTGTATTTAACCGCAGTGCGTGAGCGCAGACCGATTCTAAACGAGCGGTAGTCACCGAATCGCCGCTCGCGAACAGGGTCACGTCGTGACCGAGCCGAACCAGTTCTTCGGTGAGGTAGGACACGATCCGTTCCGTTCCTCCATAGAGTTTCGGTGGAACGCTCTCCCACAAGGGGGCAACCTGGGCAATTCTC
>DASYRC010000029.1:0-3566 GCA_036004925.1 Nitrospiraceae bacterium
ACATCCTTCATAGATAGCTTGGAAAGGACTCTTCCCTTCGCTCCTCTGACCTTCAATCGCGAAGTCGATCATCATGATCGCGTTCTTTTTCACGATGCCGATCAGCATGATGATGCCTACGAATCCGTAGATATTGAGATCCATGCCAAAGAGCATAAGGATGAGTAAGGCTCCCAGCCCCGCAGAAGGTAGACCCGACAGAATCGTCAGCGGGTGGATGAAACTCTCATAGAGTATTCCCAGCACCAGGTAGACGACCAGGATCGCCATGGCCAAGAGGATCCACATACTGCGGAGCGAGGATTGGAATTCCTGGGCGGTACCCTGAAAACCCGTGGTGATAGAAGCCGGTAAGGTCTCGCGAGCCAGCTCATTCACCGTATTCACCGCATCTCCTAGCGCGACTCCGGGCCTGAGATTGAAGGAGATGGTGACGGAGGGAAGCTGCCCGGAATGGTTGACGGACATGGGTCCCACGCCCTGCTTCAAAGTCGCCACCGAGCTTAGTGGAATCAACGAATTTCCTATGGCTAAAGCAGTCTGAGGGGTATTCTGGCCTGTGGTGCCTCGAAGATAGAGCAGCGAAAGCACGGAGGGATCATTTCCGTATTTGGGATCCAATTCCATGATGACTTGGTATTGATTGTTGGGTGTATTGATGGTTGAAACTTGCCGGGACCCGTAGGCGCTGTAGAACGCCTCCTGGATTTGTCGGGAAGAGAGCCCCTGTGCTGTCAAACCCAAGGTCGAGGCCTTCTCCCGATCAATGATGATTTCCAACTGAGGATTCTTGAGCTGGAGGTCGCTATTGACATCCTGAAATTCGGGGCGCATGCCGATTTTTTCTTCGAGCATAGGAGCGTAGCGATAAAGCTCAGCAGCGTCCGGGCTCTGGAGCGTGTACTGATAAGCGCTCCTGGAAAGCCTGCCGCCGACGCGAATCACCGGAGGGTTCTGTAACGAAGCACGGATACCGGGGACCGCGGCTAGTTTCGGGCGAAGTTCCTGGATGATTTCATCTGCTGTCAACGAACGCTCGGACCGGGACTTTAGGCGAATGAAAAGCTGCCCGGAGTTTCCAGTCGTGCTGACACCACCGACGCCCACACTGGATCTGAAGCCATCCACGTTAGGATCCTGGGCCACAATGCCGGCGAGCTGTTTCTGGAGACGGACCATGTCCGTAAAGGAAGTCCCCTGGGCGGCTTCGGTGAAGATAATAATCTGGCCCATATCTTCACTGGGAACAAATCCTTTAGGAATGACGACGAAGAGATGGTAGGTCAGCGCAAGCAGGAGAAATGAAACCACCAGGGTGCCCAGTCGGTGCCTTAAAGTCCACTGAAGGGTCCGTTCATAGAAACGCAGCATGGCGTCGAAAAAGCGCCCCACGATTTCGTAAAGCCGGCCATGACGCTCTGAGCCGGCGGGGCGGAGGAAGCGGCTGCAGAGCATGGGGGTAAGGCTCAACGAGACAAAACCCGAAACCAAAATCGCGACACAGATCGTGACCGCAAATTCCCGCAGCAGCCGGCCCAGCATCCCGGACATAAAGAGAATTGGGATAAAGGCGGCCACCAGGGACAATGTCATCGAAAGAATCGTGAATGCGATCTGCTTGGCTCCCTCGATTGCCGCCTCGAAGATCCCCTCGCCTTGTTCTGTGTGGCGGACGATATTTTCCAATACGACAATGGCGTCGTCGACGACGAAGCCGACGGAAAGGGTCAGGGCCATCAAAGAGAGGTTATTCATGCTGTAGCCCAGCAGATACATCACCGCAAAAGTACCGATGATCGACATCGGCAGGGCCAAGCTAGGAATGACCGTTGCTGATAGCTTCCGCAGAAACAGGAAGATCACGAGCACGACGAGGGCGACGGTCAGGATCAGAGTGAACTGAACATCATGGACCGATTCCCGTATCGCGAGCGTGCGGTCAAACAAAATCTCCAGGTTGACCGAGGGTGGAATCTGTTCGCGCAGCGCCGGCAGGATATTCTTGACGCCATCCACGACTTCGACCACATTGGCGCCCGGCTGGCGCTGTACTGCCAGAACCACTGAAGGTTTGTTGTTGTACCAGGCCGCGACCTTATCATTCTCAATGCTGTCGATGACCTTGCCCACATCCCGCAACTGCACGGGAGAGCCATTTCTGTAAGTGACAACTAGGGGGCGATAGTCCTCGGCTTTCATCAGCTGGCCGTTCGATTTTAGTGTGAGGGATCGATAGGGACCGTCCAGAGTACCCAGGGGCAGGTCGACATTGCCTCGTTGCACGGCATTGAGAACCTCGTCAATCCCTATCTGTCGGTAGGCAAGGGCAGTCGGGTCGAGCTGGATACGCACCGCGTACTTCTGAGAGCCGAAGACATCCACCTGAGCGACGCCGCTGACCATGGAGATCCGCTGGGCCAAAATATCCTCCGCGTATTCGTTCACCGCAGAAAGAGGCAATGTTTCAGAGGTTAACGCGAACCCCATGATCGAGATATCGGCGGGGTTGACCTTCCGATAGGACGGCGGATTAGGCATATTCGTAGGAAGCTCTCTGGCCGCCCGAGCGATCATGGACTGGACGTCCTGGGCCGCGGCATCAATGTTCCGACTCAAATTGAACTGAAGCGTGATCTGGGTCCGCCCCAAGGTGCTCGTTGAGTTCATAGAATCGAGGCCCGCGATGGTTGCGAACTGTTTCTCTAAAGGCGATGCCACGGAAGCGGCCATGGTTTCCGAGCTAGCGCCCGGCAGGTTGGCCGTGACGACGATGGTTGGAAAATCCACCGTGGGCAGATCGCTGACAGGAAGTGCTCGATATCCCATGACGCCAAAGATTAAAATTCCCGCCATGACCAGGGTCGTCATAACGGGACGAAAGATAAAAGGACTTGTGATGTTCATGATTGAACCTCTTTTTTCACTTGCACCTTGGTTCCCGGACCTAACAGAAACTGGCCGTCCGTCACTACCTTCTCGCCCGGCGCAAGCCCTTTTTCAACAATGGATTCCGTGCCCAGGGTTCGACTGACAACCACGGGCCTCAGTTCGACCACCGAGTCTGACTTTAAAACGAAAACGTGCTCCCCATCTTGGCCCGTCTGAATAGCCTGTGAAGGAATCACAATCGCGTCTGGCTGACTCGAGAGTGTCAGCACGATTCTCACAAACTGTCCCGGCCAGAGTCGCCTATTGGAGTTGACAAAGCCGCCCTTGAGTCTGATCGTTCCTGTGGTTCTGTCCACTGCATTATCGATGAAGGTGAGATTCCCCTCTTCCGGACGGTCTTCGCTCTCAGGGATAATCGCCTGGACCTTGAGCACAGTCGCAGCCATGCGCTTTTTTATCTCCGGCAAGTTTTGCTCAGGTAGAGAAAAGCTAACATTGATCGGGTTGATCTGGTTGATCGTAATCATCGCCGTGGGATCGTTTAGCCGAACGAGGTTGCCTTCATAGACCAGGAGGCTCCCGACTCGTCCGTCCATGGGGGAATACATGTAGCAGTAACTGAGCTGAACCTTGGCAGTTTCGACAGCGGCTCGATCCGCGTCCACCGCAGCTTCGAG
>DASYRC010000030.1:0-105621 GCA_036004925.1 Nitrospiraceae bacterium
TTTGGAGCTCCTCGTCATGATAGAGTTCCCACCAAGGCACATTGGCGAGGGATGGTAAGTCTTTCTCTTGCCCGGCCATGCGAAAGGAGTCGGAGGTTGCGATGTCAGGGCGAGAGTAGTCGGGCCCCATGGCACAGGAGAGCAGGAGCATCGAAACGGCTGCGAGGATGAGGCTGCGCATGTCACTCTCCTCCTTCTATTATCTCGAACGGAATCGAGCTTTTCCTAGGATGGGGGGGCGTTTGACTAGCACCAAGTCGACTCAGTTTCCGAACCAGTACAAAAAAGAGCGGAACGAAAAAGATGGCCAGGAACGTGGCAGCCAACATGCCACCGAAGACGCCGGTGCCGATGGAATTGCGGCTGGCTGCTCCCGCGCCGGTTGCGAGGACCAACGGCACGACGCCCAGAATAAAGGCCATGGAGGTCATTACGATCGGGCGGAACCGAATTTTGCCAGCTTCCATCGCGGCATCGACCAGGGAGTGTCCGGCTTCGTAACGTTTGTTGGCGAACTCGACGATCAGAATTGCATTTTTGGCAGAGAGTCCGATCAGCGTGACCAATCCGATTTGGAAGTAGATGTCGTTGGACATTCCCATCACCCACACGGCGGATAAGGCGCCGAAAATACCAAAGGGCACGGCGAGGAGCACGGCAAAGGGCACAGCCCAACTCTCATACTGCGCGGCCAGCACAAGAAACACCATCAGCAAGCCGAAGGCAAAGACAAAAAGCGATTGCTGCCCCACCATGCGTTCCTGGTAGGAGATCCCGCTCCAATCGATCCCGTATCCTTGGGGAACCAACACCTCCTTGGCTACCTGATCCAGAGCATCGAGTACCTGCCCGGAACTGTACCCCGGAGCCGCTGCTCCCAAGACCAGGGCCGTGTTATATCCGTTGAAGTGGGTGACCGGATCCGGTCCACTGGTGAATTCCGTCGTCACCACTGTATCGAGCGGAATCATGGTGGATCTCTGTCCATTCACGGCACGCACGTAGATCTTGGCGACGTCCTCAGGGGTGGATCGATACTGCGCCTCTGCCTCCGTCTGCACCCGATAGACACGGCCGAATTTGAGGAAGTCATTGATGTAGAGGTTGCCAAAATAGGCCTGCAGCGTGTCGAACACTTCGGAGATCGGCACGCCCAACGATTTGGCTCGATCCCGGTCCACATGGGCAAAGATTCGCGGTGCGCTCACGCGAAAGCTGGAGCCGATCGCTCCGATCGCCGGGTGCTGTCTGGCTTTGGCGAGAAACTCCTGGGTCACACCGGCGAACTTGTTGAAATCACCGCTGCTAGGATCTTGAAGCTGGAGGGAAAACCCGCCCGTGGCGCCGAGTCCTCGGATAGACGGGGCGTTAAAGGCCAGAATCAGCGCCTCAGGAATTTTCGCGAACTCTCCATACGCGGCGCCGATCAGGGCCTTCACGTGGTTCTGCGGTCCCTGCCGTTTATCCCAGTGATGCAAGGGCAGAAACATCGTCGCCGCGTTCGGCCCTCTGGTGCCGAAGACGAAGTTCTGGCCGGCCAACGCATCGGTCGAATGGATTGCCGGAACTGAGAGAAAGTAGTTTTCAATTTTACTCAGCACCACATCGGTCCGTTGCTTAGACGCCCCGTCTGGCAGCTGGACAATCGTGATGAAGTAGCCCTGATCCTCTTCCGGCAGGAAGCTGGAGGGAATCGTCCTGAATAACCCGACGGCGAAGAGGCCGATGATGCCAAAGAGCACCAAGGATAAGACCGAGCGGTTGAGGATCGTCCCCACGACAGCCGTATAGCGAGCCTGCGTCCAACCGAAGAATCGATTGAAGACACCGAAAAAACCTCTCCGCTGGCTATGGCCTGGCTTCAACACAAGGGAACAGAGGGCTGGACTCAACGTGAGGGCAACCATCCCGGAGATGATGACGGAGATGGCGATGGTGATGGCAAATTGTTTGTACAGCTCGCCCGTGATGCCACCCAAGAACCCCACCGGCACGAACACGGCGCAGAGAACAAGCACGATTGCGATCACCGGTCCAGTCACCTCATCCATCGCCTTTTTGGCGGCATCCTTCGGCGAGAGTCCCTCTCCTATGTGGCGCTCGACGTTCTCCACCACCACGATGGCGTCATCGACTACCATCCCGATGGCAAGGACCATTCCAAAGAGGGTGAGGGTATTGATTGAAAATCCGAGTGCCTGCATGCCGGCAAAGGTACCGATGAGAGAAACCGGCACGGCCACGCCTGGGATCAGCGTCGCGCGCCAACTTTGGAGGAACAGATACACGACGAGGATGACTAGCACCATCGCTTGCGCCAGGGTTTTGACCACTTCTTTGATGGACACTTCGATAAATCTGGTCGTATCGTATGGAACATCGTAGGAGACCCCGTGTGGGAAGCTCTTCGATACCGCGTCCATTTCCTTCCGGACTCGCTTCACCGTGTCGAGGGCATTGGCACCTGGCGACAGGAAGGTCAAGAGAAACACATTGGGTTTGCCGTTCCATCGGCCCTCGAGACTATAGGATTGAGCGCCCAGCTCGATCTTGGCTACATCTTTTAAGCGGATCATCGACCCGTCTGGGAGGGCCCGAACGATCATCTCCTCGAAATCCTTCACATCCGTGAGACGGCCTTGCGTGATCACAGGGATCGTCATTTCGGTACCTCTTGGCGCCGGTTCTCGCCCGATCGTCCCAGCTGGAAAGTCCCGATTTTGTTCGCGGACAACATTGGCAATGTCGGTGGGCGTGAGGCTGAGTTGAGCCATCCTGATCGGGTCCAGGATCAGGCGCATCGAGTAATTCTGTCCGCCGAAGACCACTGCGTCTCCGACGCCACGCAACCGTTTGAGATTATCGATCACGTTGAGGATCGCGTAGTTGGAGATAAAGACGGTATCTTTCGTGGGATCGCTGGAACTGAGCGCGACGACCGCCAGCAGGTCCGGCGACACTTTCTTGACTGAAATGCCTTGGCGGACAACTTCGGGCGGCAACTGGGGCTCCGCCAGCTTCTGGCGGTTCTGGGTCTGTACCTGCGCGATGTCCACATTCGTACCAATCTCGAATGTGAGCTTGATGGTCATGTGCCCGTCATTGGTGCTGGTGGAATCGTAGTAGAGAAGGTTGTCGATGCCGGGTAGCTGCACTTCGATCGGGCGCGCGACCGAATCTGCGATTACTTCCGCGCTCGCGCCTGGATAGTCCGCCTCGATCTGGACGACGGGCGGGGTGATTTCCGGAAACTGGGCGATGGGCAGGCCTTGTAAGGAGACTAGCCCCAGGACGACAATCACGATGGACAGGACCGAAGCGAAGATCGGACGATCGATAAAAAAGTGCGGGATCATTTTGCCTGCTCCGGCTTCGCATCTGCCGGCTGGCCGGAAGCGGCTGGGTCGGATTGATTAAACGGAACGGTTTTCACCGGCGCGCCCGGTGCGATCATGTGGAATCCCGCGATGATCACCCGCTCTCCCTCGCGTAACCCGTCTTCGATGGACCACTGACTGCCGCGCCAGGACGTGGCTCGAACAGGGCGGATTTCCACCTTATTGTCAGCCCCGACCACAAAGACGATGGGTCCCTTGGGTCCCTGCTGGACGGCGCTCTGGGGGACCAGGATGACGCCGGTTCTCACGGCGCCCAAAATGCGGACTTTTACGAACTGTCCCGGGAACAGGACGCTATCCGGATTAGGGAAGGTCACGCGAAAGTCTCTGGTACCGGTGGCCGAGCGGACGCCGACTTCGAGCAAATCAAACTTACCTTCCTGGGGATAGGTGCTGCCGTCCGTAAATGTGATGACACCCCGCAGCTCGTAGAGTGTCGCGCCTTGAATCCGATTAGTCGCGCGCTCCCGGAGGCGTTTGAGCACAAACGTTTCTGGGGCGCTCGCGTTCACATACATGGGATCTAACTGGTGGATCGTGGTCAGTAGATCAGTCTGCGCGGAAATGAGTCGCCCTTCGTAGAGCCGGCTCCGTTCGATCCGACCACTGATAGGAGCAGTGATGAGCGTGTTGTCGAGGTCGAACTTGGCCTTCACCTGATCGCCCTTGGCTCCCTCCAGCGCCGCCTTGGCGGCCAATTCCTCCGCCACCGCATCGTCCACATCTTTTTGACTGACCGCCTGTTCCTCCAGCAGCGGTTTCACTCGAGCAAAATTTTGCTTGGCTTGTACCAACCTTGCTTCCGCCTGCGCCACCTTGGCATGGGCGCTGCTCATGGCCGCTCTGAACGGAATCGGATCAATTTGATAGAGCCGGTCGCCTTGCTTAACGTCACGCCCCTCCGCAAAAAACCGCTCTTTGAGGATACCCGTTACTTGGGAGCGGATTTCGACCGGTCGCGACGCTTCGGTCTGACCGATAAACTCCGGTTCGTCCGGCATCGTGCCGGGCGACACCGTGATCACCGGCACCTCCGGGATGGGACGAGCCGGCGTGGAGGCCGCCTCCTGCTTGCAGCCGAGCAGGCCGGCTAACGTCGCACATGCGAGAAAGATTGCAGCAACACGAAACCTGTGACCGATTGAAGACATGGCGGCTTTCTCCGTACGGCTGACCTTACGATCGACGTTTACTCTTGTTACCTCTATCGAGCGGGCATTGTAGCGGTATGTTCTCAAACCCAACAAGGTCCATAACCAGCGGCACCACGTATATGAGCGGCAAGAGGAGGCTCGCAAACGCGACCAAGTTAAACCTGAGCGCGCTCACTCCTGTTCCCTTTTACCCTTGTGGCTTGAATAGGATGAACCTGCACGGCTGGCCTTCGTAATCTCTTCCACAATGCATCGTGTCAGACAGCCGACTGCATGAAGCTGCGCGCCCTGTTGCCACATCTGGGTCAAGAGCGCTTTCCCTTTTGCATCCACGAACGTCACGCCGGTCAACTCAATCACGGTGCGACCCTGTTGGCTCACAGCCATCTGACGCCAGCAGGAATGGAGTTCTTCCACCCAAGGACCCCCTAACCGCCCTTCTAATATGAGTGAAGTGGATTCCGACGCCGGATCTCGCTGTTGGGTAATCTTCAACATCTCTTGTTCCTCTCCTTCCACAGTAAGGGCAAGGGCCGTTCCAGCAACACCAATTGGCTATGAACAACTAACCTATTGAAAGAACAATGCGAAATTTAAGGGCTGTCAATTCGATAAGCTTGCTGACGACAATGTTCTGCCGATATACCGGCACACGCCGAGCCATCGGCAGGAGCTGAAGGGTTGGAGCACCGAGTGGTCTGCCCAGACTTTTTTCCTAACGCAAACGAGATTATGTGAATGCTCAGTTAGCTAGTCGGTCAACACGAGCCACGCTCGTGGATTGGCCGCACACTATGAAGCGCCCATTGCTCTATCGCTACGGGCGAAGGCATCGTGCAGCGCCGCTTTTGCTGCATCAAAATCGCCGAGCAGGCGGGTCACGTTGGTAAGAAGCTGCCGCGTTTTGGAACGATAGAAGGGGAACCTGTCGCGGCAGCAGATAGCTTACACACAGATCGTCGCGGGGGAGCCTGCGCGAGTTTTGCGAGCGTTGGGCTCCAACTGTCTGTTAAGCCTCACAGCCTCGATTGGTGGGTAGCGCTTCCCATTTACTCACTCTGCTTTACCGGAACAACCAACACCATTGCACTTCGCCGGAATCCCCATCGATTCCCAATAAAGACGCACTAAGTTTGGCGTTGCCCTTGCCGAAGAATGGCGTAGAATGCCGGCACCTTAACCACTTCACCCGTAGGGAGGGTATGCACGGTGTGGATATGGCTCTGGCCGGTACCAAGAAGCGTAATACGATCCGGTGGGAACAGCACTTCTAAGTCATTTTCGTTCAACATGCCTGGTGTAATTTCATGCTGGAATACCCGTGCAAGGCCGGGAGGCGGCCCATACTGTTTAATCAGTTGGGTAAAGTAGGGTTCAGCAGCTGATGAAAGTTCAACAAAATATAATATCCCACTTCTCCCAAGCAGCCGCTCTATACTCTGTATCGCTGTCGCGTGATCCTCAGGCAAAAGTTGATGCAACACCGTCCGCATGTAGATATTGGCGTCACCAATTTCCTCATGGAGGGCTTGGGCGTCTTCAGGGCAAAGCACATCAAGAATACGGTACGAGATGTTGGGAGCAGCATTCTGCGTTTGGGCAATAGCAACCGCTGTGGGAGAAATTTCAGTGCCAATCACCCTTGCAAAATGATCCGCAAGAAAGCGCGTTTGCGTCCCGTTGCCACACCCCAGGTCAATCAACGGACGTTGTGGGTCGGCATGGTCTTGGAACAGCACCAAATCGTGTTGGGCCGCATGAGCGGGATCAGCATCCCAAAATATTTCGCCAGGTGTTCCGGTCAGGGTACTCCAAAAACGTTCCCAGGATGTCACATAACTATTCGCTGATGTCATAGGGTTTGTCCTTTGCTGGTTTTATCGATATCAGAATTACACAACTGTGCCTTACCCGCTTTTCCTGCCTGCAACAACTCATTCCCGTCACGTTATGCTTGACCTACTTACGCAACATGCTTCCCGATCCTCGCGGCCGTCTCGGCATCGGCCGCGCCGATGCCTCCTCCCGGGATCACGGGCACGCCTTGGAGTTCGGTCCCGCGATATTTGTCTGCATACCCGCTGATCAAGCTCAATTCCCATGTCCGTTTTGAAAGTTCGGTCATTGCCTGAGGGCGTTAAGGGAGTCCTGGGCGAGACTCTCACTTGCATATCATGATTCCTGAACCGTTCGCACCCGGTGTGCGCTCTCATTTTTGGCCTGAACCGAATGTATAGCCAAACTACAGTCGGCGATTCTGCAGGATAACCGGATCGATCAGCTCGCCGCATTGCACGCAGCGCTGGCCGGAGTAGTCCGACAGGTCCTGGCACCACTCGGCGACCATGAGTCCGCCGCAGCGCGGACAACGATCCGTGCTGTGGATTCTTGTCCAGTTTCGAGCCGCCGCTTCAATCAATTCTTGTTGTGTCATCGCTAGCGCCGTAGCCATCGATACGTTCCTCAGCGATCCACCGGTTTACCTCACGCCATTCAAAATAAGACTTAACAGCAACAGAGCCTTCTCGGCCTTGAAACTCACTTCTATTGTCATGCGACATTCCCGACTGCTTGCCGAATTGCCGGTTCGAATGTTTCCGACGGAAGGATGTTGTACCGCCTGCGGAGTTCCTCGACCTGCTCCCCCATGACCGGCCAGTAGTCCCAGCCGTCGTTCAGATCCACGTTCATCGCCGCCCCTCGCCGAATAGCAATCAGCGCCTTCGCCGGGTCGAAGAATCCTGTTCTGGCCTTGGTGATTGGCGTCATACGGATGCCCAGGTGGAATTGCAGCAGGACAAAGAAGACGAAGAGCCACGGGTCACGCCGCTGGAAACCTGCGCTGAAACAGGCGACTTGGACTTCTCCTTCCGGCTCCGTTCCGTAGCCGGATAACACGTGCGCGCAATCGTGAAACAGAATCGGTTCCGCCGCACCGCCCTTCTCCCCGGGCAGCGCGAAATCGTTCGTTCGGCAGTACTCCCAGTAGGCACGCCCCAGTGAACCGGCGGGATAATCTTCCATGGCCTGGTAGCGGGCCGCGAGCGCCGTATCTTCATACTTTCCGATCATCCCGCGCATAAACTCGTAGATGCCCCGAACACCCTCTGTGTTCCAGATGTCCTTGACTTTGTCTCTCAGCCAGAATCGGCGCGCCAGATCAAGGCGCAGCTGAAACATCTCTCCCTTGAGGACATGCCGCAGGTCCTTCACCTCGGGAGCACTAACCTCCAGCGCCTGCGCGAATTGCTCGACCAGGTCCGTTTCCTGGGCGTTTGGTTTTCCGTCAATGAGGGACATCACAATTAATCCCTGCACCAGTTGCTGCCTGAGCTGCAGATCGGGAAATTCCCTGGCCAGATCCGCCGGCGCGATAGGAGAAAGCTGTTCCAGCTCATGTGTTGTGCCGAAGATCTGTTGGACTGACACCAGCAGATGCAGTTCCGCATCGTCGAGCGTTCCATCCGCCAAAGCGACAGTTTTCATGGCGCGCAACCCCCAATAGGCTTGTTCCGGACTCGGTATCTTCAATTCCATCGTCGTCTCTCCTTTATCAGCGGTTGTTCGACCCGGCACTCGACCGGTCAGGCTGCGACAGTGTGAACCTCAGAGTCCTCTACCCTCGCTTCGGTTTTCGACGTGATCGCGTGCCAGGCCTCTATTCCTCCGACGAGCGGCCAGACGCGCGCCAGACCTTTTTCACGAAGCTTCCTTGCCGTCTGGACGCTCGCTCTATCCCATGGACAGGCGCAATAGAGGATCACATCACGGTCTTGGGGAAGATTGCGATATCCAGCCATCACTTCGTTCACTGACAGAGGCAGCGAGCCTGGAATACCCGGAACTTCCCGGCGAGCACCATGAGGACGCAGGTCGATAATGACAGGGGCTTCCCCTGCCGCGATTTTCTCCGTCACGTCCTGAACGGTAAGCCGCGGTAACCTACGTTCCACACGATACCGATTCAGAGCCTTCGAGATGACATAACCAGCGGCACTTCCGACTAAGATCAGTGCCATCGTCGGCCCAAGATAGGCAACCACGGATGTCGCCTGCTCCAGTTGGTTACTGAACGCGTGGCCAAGTCCAACGCCGGAACCCACCCAGAGAACTGTCCCCAACCCGTTGTACAAGAGGAACTGCGGCACTGGAAGTCTTACGATCCCTGCAAGTGGTGGAGCGATCGTGCTCAGACCTGGGACGAACTTTGCGACAACTAGCGAACGCGCCCCATAGCGGGTGAAGAAGTCTTCAGTTCGACGTATGCAGGAATTCGGTTCGAGCGAGATCCGGCAGAGCCAGCCCAAAACCTGACGGCCACGGCGACGGCCGAGTTCGTACCACAACTGATCCCCCAAAAAGGCTGCAAGAACCGCTGACCCGACTGCGACACCTATTCCCATTTGACCGGTGCCCACCAATCCACCGGCGGCGATGAGAAACAGGAGCGCAGGGACGGGGAGTCCAATCTGCTCCGCAAATACAGCGACGAAGAGCACGATGGTTCCGTGCTTCGTCAAAAAATGAAAGGTTTCGTTCATGCCTGGCCCTCGCGAGCTGAATGAAGTGTGATGCCTGAATCCTGGTATGCTCTTGAGAGATGGCAATGATCGTTCCACAGAAGCTGTCTGCTGCGACAAAATTCAAACGCGTGGAAAAACCGTGAGGATTTCGCTCAACGGGGCTGTTGAGTCGAGACGAAGAGATGGCTGTGCCGGGAATCGGCTGCCGACATACCGGCGGATGCCGAATGGTCGGCGGGCCTAACGTGGTCGTGAAATGTTGAGCTTCTGCATCTTGGATTGCAGGGTCGTTCGCTTCATCCCAAGCTTGGCGGCGGCACCAGCGAGCCCGCCGATGGTCCAGTTCGTCTCGCGCAGCGCCTTCAGAATATGTTCGCGCTCAGCTTGTTCGAGGGTCGTGGTCCCAGAGTTCGTTGTGTGACCCGGCGTCCGCTTTAATTCGGCGAGCGAAACAAATAGATCAGGTCCTTGGGTAAGAATCACCGCTCGCTCTATGAAATTCTCCAGCTCCCTCACGTTACCGGGCCAGTGATAGGTTTGGAGCGCTTTCATGGCCTCCGATGGGATCGTCTCGATGCGCTTCTTCATCCGTTGGGCGAATTTCTGAGCAAAGTGTCGAACTAACAAGGGAATATCTTCCGGGCGGTCCCGGAGGGGAGGGACGGTAATCGGAAAGACCTTGAGCCGGTAATAAAGGTCGCTGCGAAACTCCTGTTCCTCCACCATCCGACCGAGATCGCGGTTGGTCGCGGCGATGACGCGGACATTGACATGAATCGTCCTCGTGCTGCCCAGGCGTTCGAACTCCTGTTCTTGGAGCACTCGGAGCAACTTTACTTGTAATTCCAACGGAATTTCCCCCACCTCATCGAGGAAGATCGTTCCGCGGTCGGCCAATTCAAACCGGCCGATCTTGGTGGCAATAGCACCGGTGAATGCGCCTTTTTCATGCCCAAAGAGCTCGCTCTCCAACAGCCCCGTCGGAATCGCGGCGCAATTGAGTTTGACGAATGTTCGCTCTCGCCGATCGCTGCTATTGTGGAGCGCCCGCGCGACGAGCTCCTTCCCGCTACCTGTTTCGCCTAAGACCAATACAGTGGAATCAGTCGCAGCGACAGTCTGGATCTCTTTGAGAAGCAGCTTGAGAGCCCGGCTGTCACCGACGATTTCCTCGAAGTTATACTCCGTCTGGATTTCCTCCTCTAGGTACAGCTTTTCCTTCGCCAACTTGTCCCTCAGCGATGAGATTTCCTGGTACGCCATTGAATTCGCAGCGGCGAGCGCGACCTGATCGCCGATCCAGCTGAGCAATTTCGCATCGTCGTCGGTGAAAGCGCCCTCCTGCATACTGACGACGCTCAACGTGCCAAGTGCTCGCCCGTGCGAGATCAGAGGAACGGCGCAACCGGATTTCAGGCCTGCGGCGGCCCCCCGCTTTATGATCTCCGCAGGATACTCGGTGAGGCTGAGACTTCTGATCAGAACTGTCTGCTGAGTAGTGAATGCCAACCCTTCCGGGGTTCCTTCCAATGGAATGGGATCTCCTGCTTCGGCAAAGTCTTGATTGCCAGGGAAGTCCAGCGCATGAGTCTGCAACTGGTGAGAAGCGGGATCATAGAGACAAAACCACGCTAGATCGTGCGGGATCACACGCCCGAGGCAGCCGGAGATAGCTTTCAGGAGTTTTCGCAATTCGAGGTGCGAAACGACGGCGTTGTTGATCTCCAACACCAAGCTGAGCCGATCTCGTTCTCGAGCCAGTGACTGCTGCGCTGCTTCCGTGCCTGCGAAATTGAGCACGTTGTCCACGGCCACGGCAACCTGTTTGGCCACCTGACCGAGCAACCCCATGTTCTTATCTTCGAATGCATGAGATTCGAGGCTCCCGAATCCAATCGCGCCGAGACGTCGCATGGCAGTCGTCAAGGGAAACAGACAGACGGACTGGACGCCGATGTCTTTGAGTGCCGCCATCCCCATCGTAAATCGAGTTTCCTCAGCGAGAGACGGAATGATCAAGGGTTGCTGGTGGGTCCAGACCCAGCCGCTGGAGGACTCCTCGATCGGGAGCTCCAGCCCGTCCAGTCTCGTTGTGAGGCGGTGAGTTGCTGCGGTTTCCAATACGTGGATCTTCATCAGATTCTTTGTGGGATCGAAGAGGATCAAGCCGATGAAGTTGAACGGAGCGACTGCCGGGAGGCGTTGTGCGAGATCCCGAAAGAGCGAGGACAGGTCGCGGTGCGACACGATGACTTCGGAAACTTCCAGGAGAAGCCGTAACTGGTCGCGATCGTGAATCAGGTCTTGATGATGGAGGACATTGTCCACCGCCACAGCGATTTGTTTGGCAACTTGCTGGAGAAATTCCAGGTCCGTTTCACCATAGGCCGCTTTCTGCAAGCTCAAAAACCCCATAGCGCCCAACCGCCGCACCGCGGTGGTCAGGGGAACGAAACAAAATGAGTTCGCGCCGTCCTCCTTCATGCATTGAGTGACCTTCGGCCAGCGATGTTCTTCGGCAAGATCCGGTACGAGGATGGGCTGCTGCGTTTGCCAGACCAATCCTGCGGGAGACTCTTCGACCGGCCCCTCATGGCCACCCACGAGGTCGGCCGGCACGTTCGCCTGAATGGTGTGTAATCGCATCGTGTTGCGAGCAGGGTCGTGTAAAGACAGGGCGACGAAATTGACGTGCACCACTCGGGGAAGGCGCTGGGCGAGGTCTCTAAACAGTTCGTGGAGATCGCGGTGCGCGGAGATCGCCTCTGCGACTTCCAGCAGGGCCTGGTACCGCTCCGCGAGAGTCTCACAAGGAGATGCAGAATACCTATCCATAGACGTGCAGTATGGCCTATCCACCCGTGACGGCTCAAGAGGGGGGAGGGAGCGGCCAGGTGCCCTCTTTGCTCGCAGAACGCGCACAATAAGAATGTGCTCGTTCGATGCGCGCAGTTGAGGGCAACCTTGGCCACTCCCTTGAAGAACGATGAAGAGAGCTCGAAGGGATACGTGCAACGCGCGGCCTCAGAGAGATGGAAAGGGTAGCCTAGTCGTCCTCCTGCTCGCGGAACGCGCACGATAGGAATGTACTCGTTCGACGCGCGCAATCGAGGATCGAACAGGCTACCCTTGAAAGTGAAATGAGAAATTGAGAGAACGTGCGCAGTGGAAGATCAATCAGCCCCCATCCCTGAAGATACAACGAACGAGCTGGAAAGGATCAAAATTAGAGCAATGGTTGGCGTGCGCAGTTGGGGACCAAGCCAGGCCACCCCTTGAAAGAAGGTAACGCGTGGTCTCAGAAGAACAGGAGGGAAACAGCCAGACCATCCTTCTTGCTCGCAGAACGCGCACGATAAAGCGGTGCTCGTCCGATGCGCGCAAGGAAAGACCGTCTGGCTGTTCCCTTCCAGGGCGAAACAGAGAAAATCTGTTGCCATGCCGGCGGTCTGATGTTGAAAGGCCTCATTGACACATGTTCAAGAGTGCATGAAAATGTTTGAAAATCTGGCATGAAGGAGTAAGAAGGCTATTGGGAAGGCCACCACAGAACGACATGGCCCCTGCAGCTCACATAATAATTGGACCGAAATGCATGATAGTCTCTACATGGCAAGTATCTACCACCTCACTGGCGTGAATTTCTGGCAGAGCGCCAAGCATTTGAGTGAGAAGATCGATGTGGACGACCGGGGGGTACCCACGAAGCTGACGGCGCTCCCATTCTACTTCCTCGTTTCCCATGCCACAGAGCTTTTATTGAAATCGGCGCTGTTAAAGAGAGGATTCTCAGAGCAGGAGTTGAGAGAATTTGACTACCGACACAATCTCGACAAGCTCCTCACTGCGCTCATGGCAAAAGATGTTACGGTAACGCCAGAAACGACCAGTTTGGTGCGTCAGCTTTCTGAGCAGCACAAAACTCACGCACTTCGGTATTCTGCGCTCGTTGAGGATGGGAAACCGACCTACTTACCTCCGCCGGGATTGCTTCTTGAAATGCTTGAGGAACTTCTGTTGCTCACGCGCATCTCAACTCAGGGGATCTGATGATTGGGGGAAACGTAAGCGGACTTTCTCGTTTTCTTGACGCGTGAATCGAGCGGCTGCCCGCAACTATTCAAAATGCCCCCGTTTCTTTTCCTAGACATCCCACGGTATGTTGTACGGACAGAAAGCCAGACCTCCTCATCTTATGTGAGTCAGCCTATTTATAGTTAGGTTTCTTCTCCACGCTCGCACAGGATTCATATGCAAATGAACGGATACGGCAATGGCATGAACTCATATCGTGCAGCTGGAGAACTTGCAGGGATAACGAGTCTCGTCGATGCTTTCTACTCAAACATGGATGGTTTTCCGGAAGCCCGTGTTATTAGGAAAATGCATCCCGAGGATTTAACCGAGTCGCGGAAGAAATTAACTTTCTTTCTTTGCGGATTGCTAGGCGGCCCCAGGCTGTATATCGAGCATTACGGCGGAGTCAACCTCCCTGATTTTCATAGGCAATTCCCAATTGGAACTGGCGAGCGAGACGCATGGATGCTCTGCATGCAACGCGCCATTTCTGTTCAGCCCTATGAGGCATCATTTAAAGAGTACTTATTGGCTCGATTGAGGATTCCAGCGGAAAGAATCAGGCTATTCAATGAGGCAGAAACCTAACAATTGCCTGGAGTGGGACGCATTTTCCGCTACGCCTTTCGGACCCCACTTCAAATGGGAAACCTAAGGGGACATTCTGGTTTTCTTGATGCGTGAGTCGAGCAGCCGCTGCAACCATTTAGAATGTCCCTATGTCCATTCCTATATTCATGTCCTCAACTGGGGCCCGGCAGGCGTTCGTAGTCCGTTAGACGGGCCTGACCTCTTTCACGGAGGTGGTGTTATGCTGATCCGCATAACATGCCGTGATAAACTGCTCGGAGAGGCAATACCCAATTGAGGGCAACGGGCAGGCGCTCGTCAAGGTCTCGAAAGAGTTCGTGGAGATCGCGATGTGCGGAAATCGACTCGGCAACCTCCAGCAAAGCTTGATACCGCTCCGCCAGCGTCTCAAAGGGGGATCAGGAATGCCGATCCATAGGCGCTCAGTATGGCCTGTCGGTCTGTGATGGCTCAAGAGTCTCCAATATCTCCTGTGGCAGGGGCCAGACTCAGATCTCTCCCAGAGAAAGCAGCTGCGAACGAGAGGATTACTTCCCGCTGTCGGGTGCATTCACCGGCACTTTGAGCGCTTCGCCTTCTTGCGACAGGAGCAACACCAGCAATTTGGCCGGTCCCGTTACGCTCGCATTTCTGGACACCATATGCGGCTTCTTGGGAGACTCATACCAGCTCTGACCTTTGGAATACGTCATCGGCTGCTCACCCTCTAACTGAGCGACGACTGTTCCCTCCAACACGTAGGCAAACACCGAGCCAGGATGAACGTGCGCGTCGGATGCGGCTCCCGGCGTATAGTCCACGATCAGCATTGTGGCCACTTTCCCGGCCAAGTCGCCCAAAGGCTGTTTCATCAGCACCGAGACGCTATCTCCTGCCAACACCGGTACCTGTCCCATGATTAGGGCCGCTCCGGCCAGTGCGGTCCACTGCAATGCCTGCTTCACCACTCTGCGGGTAGAGGACGCAATCATCATCGGAGTGCTCCCTTCTCGTGTATTGCGTTGTGTGCATCACGGCTCAGCGATGCGCAGCACATGCTTGCCGCGAATAGGTTTCTGGTCGTAGGCCTGCCGAAAGTGCTCCATGGCGAAGACGGCGCCCACGATCGGTCGGATGACACCGGCATCGATCAGACGTGCGATTTCGATCAACTGAACCCGGTTTGGTTCGACGATAAAGAATGCGTCACGCACTCGTGGCTGGCTCAACCGTTCGGCGTCAGCCGCAATGGTCACCAACCGACCATCCTTGCTGAGGATCCCCCATGAGCGCTCTCTCGTCTCCCCTCCGACAGTATCAAGCACCACGTCAACGTCTCGGACAACTGTCTCGAACGGCGTCGTCCGGTAATCAATGACTTCGTCGGCCCCGAGCGCCGTGACGAAGTCAGTATTCGCCGCTGAGGCCGTCGCAATCACATGCGCACCTTTATGACAGGCCACCTGCACCGCGAAGCTGCCGACCCCACCAGCTGCACCATGGACCAACACCCGTTGCCCTTGCGAAAGCTGCGCGCGCCCAATGAGTGCCTGCCAGGCGGTCAGGGCCGAGATCGGAACCGCAGCCGCCTGAACATGGTCAAGTGTTCCAGGCTTCGGCGCAATGTTGGCTGGAACTGTCAGGCAATAGTCCGCCTGAGCACCGTCGATGAACCAATCGCTCAAGCCATAGACAGGATCACCCACCTGGACACCCATGCAAGCCGGTCCGATCGCGTCGACAACACCGGAGAATTCGTGACCGAGAATAATGGGAAACGGTCTGCTGCTGCCTTCAGAAGTATGGAATGTGGGATACCAGGCGAACTCTGTCGGCGTGATCGCGGTGGCATGGACTCGAACGAGTACCTGATTGTTCTTCGGACTGGGTTTCGGCGCATCCTCACAGCGCAATGATTCCGGCCCACCAAACTGATGCAACCGTATGGCTTTCATGAGGATAACCTCATCGAACGGCCTTACTTCTCGATCTCAAATCCATCACTCTTCCACCAGCGCCATCCGCCCTCGAGTTCCATCACCGGATAGCCCTTGTTCGCGAACAGAACCGCCGCTGTTGCCGCCAAATGACAGACGTGTGAATAGCAATAGAGGGTGTTGATCTTGTTTTTGTGGAGACGCGCCTTCACGACCTTGGCGTTGTCCCACTGGCCCTTCGGCAGATTGAGTGCGCCAGGGATATGCCCCCCTCTGCATAATCTTCAGTCGCACGGACATCCACGATGTTCACCGGCTCTCCCTGCTTGAACCATCGCTCTAGTTCGACCGGACCGGTCGTAAGGGCCATCTTGTCCTGGAAATACTTCTAGGCTTTCGCGGCGCTGGGAATCTTGAGCTTGGTCACCATGGTTGTCCTCCTGTTTGAGACGTTATCCTTCTAACTTCGCCTCCATCGTGATCGTCGTGTTGAATACGCGCGAGATAGGCAGCCGGTCTTGGCAGCGGCGGTCGCCTTCTCCCAGGCGGTTTGGTCCGCGTTAGGAACCTTCCCCTTCACGTCGAGATGAATCTGCGTCACAGTCCAGCCTGCCTCAAGTTTTTCGAAGCTCAGCGTCGCCGTCGTCTCCAACTTGTCTGCCACCAGTCCGGCGCTTCCAAGCTGCCCCGACAGCGCCATCGTGAAACACCAGGCGTGGGCTGCGGCAATCAGTTCTTCTGGATTCGTGCTCTTCCCGTTTTCAACTCTCGTCGCAAACGAATACTGGGTCTGCGACAGCACGCCGCTCTCCGTAGATAGACACTGTCCCTTTGCCGCTCTTTAAATCGCCCTGCCATACCGCTGAAGCTGTTCGTTTCATGAGCTCACTTCCCTCATCATGGCTATAAGAACACGGCCCGCGCGACGATCAGCATCACGCACGTCCTTCTCTATTGTTCAGGCCCACCCCTGCCCGCCAGCAGTATCGAGAGATCATAGCTGAGCAAGTCCCCGATATGGGTGACAGTCACGTCCGCTGGTGAAAAACGAGCCAGTACCTGCTGGTCCAATGCATAGTGGCCCTGGCGAGGAAAAACCGTCGTGATGCGCGAAGCCCAGGTGGTTTTCACGGCCGAGAGAATACGCAGTTTGTCGTCGATCAAGACGTAATGCTCAGCAGGATAGCGCTGCTCCACGTCGTCCAACTCCTGGTCTTTGTGAATATAAATCAAGACGTTCCCGCCAACGGCTTCGAATAATCCGGAGCATTCGATTTTTCTCGGCTGGAAGACCACATCCCCGTCGGACAGGATAACGACACGCCCCCACTGCTTGACGCGTTCAATCACCTCGAGCGCGTTCGGGTACAGCCGGTCGGCGAATGGATAATTGATCAGGAAATGAGAGACCGTCAACAGATGCGGATCACGGGGGTACTCAGTGCGATACCGTTGAAGGGCCCCTAAATAATCCGCGTACCCCAACTCGGCCCGCAACTGTTCGAAGATTGTCCAGTATCGTTCCTGACACTCGCGGCCAACTTCGCGCTCAAGATAACGCTGCAAGTCTTCCGTCACCCGATCGTTGTCCAGCAGCGTGTTATCCACGTCGAAGAGAAAGACAATGCGAGAAGGAGACATAATGGGAGCTCTTTTCGGTCAGTGACGCCCTGCGCCGTGAATTCGAACCGTTCTTTCGATGGCATCCACGTGCGACGACGCAATGGTTATTGTGCTCGTGTGGCCAATCATGGCAACTCAATAACCCACGGTAAAGCGCCGGCGGATATGCTTCGGCTTCTCTACCTCGTCGATCATCGCCATCGCATAGTCCTCGACCGAGATACGGCTTTCTCCCTGAGCATTCGTCAGCAACTGATCTGCCCCCAGTCGGAACTGGCCGGTGCGCTGGCCAAGAAATACGTCGGCCGACGGAGAGAGGAACGACCATTCGAGGCCCGTTTCATTCCGAAGCATGTTCAGAGCTTCCCGCGTCCCCAGCGCACCCTGCTTGTATTCGGTCGGAAAACCAGGCAAGTCAACGGATTGGACCCCCGGCTTGACTTCCAAACTGCCTGCCCCACCCACGAACAGTAGCCGCTTCACACCTGCCTTCTTCACGCCGTTGATAATGGAGCGCGTGCCTTTGATCTGCTGGTTGTAGATGTCCGGATTGCTCCATCCCGGATTGAAGGCGCTGATCACCGCATCGTAGCCTGTTACCAACCAGGCCATTTCATCCTCGTTGTAGACATCGCCTCTCTTTGGATGAAGCTTCGCGTGCGGTGTCAGCTTATCTGGATTCCGCACGATGGCGGCCACCTCGTGGCCACGATCCAAGGCCTCCTTCAAAATCGCTGACCCGACAAAACCTGTCGCGCCAACTAATGCGATCTTCATGGTGCGCTCCTCTTCGGTCGAGTGGCGGGATAGGGCAGATCTGTCACTTGAACCGCGATCACGATCAGATACGCACAATCGGTACGTAGGTTTACCTGCTGCGAAACATACGGAAGGTATGCAAGCGTTCCGGTGAAATCAGAGCGTCTGGTGCGTGCCATCGCAGAACGGCGGGGTCTTGGTCTGCTTGCATTGGCACAAGGCGACTTCATTCTTTTCATTTACTGAAAACTCGACCGGCTCGATCCCGGGCCGGATTGTCCTTCTCCACCGACTCATCCGCATCCACGTACAGTTCCGCTTCGTTGCCAGTCAAGATCGTCAAGCTAGAGCCTTTGGCCCGTCGTTTGGTGCTCAAGCGGTCGATCATTAGGTAGGCCCGTTCGCCAACGTGCCTCTCGGCAACCAAATTACCAGGACCGTCCCTGCACCGGACACCAATTCAACAGGCACAAGCTATACTGGCGGCTAGCCGGCTGAGGCGGAAGAGACTGCCACCTTGAATGAATAGCCTTGATCGAGGTCAAGCGCGTGAAACTCTTTGCTACTGCTCTTTATAGCTGATTCGATAAATCGCTCCCGCCGAATCGTCTGAAACCAACAGAGCGCCATCCGGCATGACGAGAACATCAGCGGGGCGTCCCCATGCCTTTTGGCCCTGAAGCCACCCTTCTGCAAATACTGAATACCGGATTGGTCCTTGCTCATCTCGTGACACGAGCGTGATCCGATAGCCGATTTTCTCGCTCCGATTCCACGAACCATGCTCCGCGATAAAGATTTGGCGCTGGTATTTCAGGGGGAACATGGTGCCGGTGTAAAAGCGCATACCTAGCGAGGCGACATGGGGACCGAGCGTGACCGCAGGCGCCGTGAATTCAAGGCAGGCGTGTTTTCTGCCGTACTCAGGATCCTGGATCGTTCCCCCATGGCAATAGGGATAGCCAAAGTGCAGCCCAGCTTTCGGCGCATGATTGAGTTCATCCGGCGGTTGATTGTCCCCGAGATTATCCCGACCATTATCCGTGAACCACAAGTCATGGGTCGTTGGATCCCAATCGAATCCGACCGAGTTCCGGACTCCACGCGCAACGATCTCGTAACCGCTCCCATCCGGATTCACGCGGGTGATCAAGGCATAACGGTCTGGATCAGGTTCGCAGATATTGCACGGGGCACCGACGGGCACATAAAGTTTCCCGTCGGGACCGAAGGCGATGAACTTCCATCCATGATGTGCCTCGTTCGGAAAGCCATCCTTAATCGTCACCGGCGTGGGTGGATTCGTCAGCCGCTGTTCGACCTTGTCGAATCGCAGGATGCGATCAACAGCGGAGACAAATAACGAGCCATTTCGGTAGGCGACTCCCACCGGCATGTTCAAGCCGCTGGCGATGATGAACACTTCATCAGCGCGCTGATCACCGTCTTTGTCGATGACTGCATAGACGTCGCCTTTGCCCATGCTGCCGACGAACAGGGTGCCGTTCTGCCCAAGTGTCATACCGCGTGCATTCGGAACATTATCCGCATAGACCGTGATGGCAAAACCAGGGGGCAGTTTGATCGTATCGAGAGGGAGGGAGCCGGCTTCGATCCGGTTCTCGACGAAGAAGAGGATCATCGAAAAAAATACTAGCGCAACAACACGACTCATCGTATTGCCTTTGTTCCTGTGGTCCCTGTTCATGATTACTTCCTCATGAATAGATTGAAGACCCACTGCCCCAGTATTCCCATAATCGGAGGAACGAAGAGAGCCGGCAAACAACGGGCAAGGGTCAAGGGCCAACCCAGCAGCGGAGCTTCATAAGTCAGCATTCGGATCGGGCTGACGAGGGACTTTGCGGTAATCAGCGCGATCAAGACGCCGGGGGCCGCTCCGGTCTTCCAAAGCTTCGCCGCAATGGGAAAGAGCAGGTATGGTCCTCCTGGGATCACTAGGCCGGCCAGCCACCCCACGAGAATTCCTCGCGTGGAGGACTCAGTTCCCAGCCACGCGGTGATCTCAGATGGAGAGATGAGCACTTCAAGAAGCCCCGCAATGATAAAGCCCAACAGCAATTCAATCCAGACGCTCCCGAACAACCGGCCGCTTGCATACAATCCCTGCAATGGCAGAGCGCGGTCCTTTACAACAGCGAATAAGCCGAGGGAGACGAGCAGGACGAGCAATATCACCAGGCTGATATCCATACGCCGGCTCATGCTTGGGAGAACCCTCGACCGGTCCGATAGTCGAACAAGATCGGCACACCGGCCAAATGACTCGCCTGGCTTCGGGCAGATTCAATGTGCCCATGATCAGGTGAGAGAGAGCAAGCGGGATCGGTAGCGCCTGCGTTCCCCGTCACATGAAAGGCCTGACAGCGACATCCTCCGAAGTCTTTGGAGTGACGGTCACAGCTTCGGCAGGCGTCGGGTAGCCACCCGTCTCCACGGAACTGATTAAAGCCGTCTGAATGATGCCAAATAGCTGCGAGGTGGCGCTTCGTGACATTGTCAAAACGCAATCCGGGCAACGTGTGTGCCAGATGACAGGGTAGGGCAAGCCCTTCCGGATTCACCACAATGAACCGTCGTCCCCATCCATCCATACAGGATTTGGGATGCACCGAATAATAGTCGGGCGTGACGAAGAGCACTTCCATTGTTCCCCGAAGCCGTTCCCTTGCGTCAGCCGCAATGGTTCGCGCAGTTTCGACTTGCTCGCGAGTCGGAAGGAGCGCCGCGCGGTTCTTGAGAGCCCATCCAAGGTACTGCGCGTTCGCCAGCTCGAGCCGGTCGGCGGAAACGCGCTCGGCCAGAGCGATAAGTTCCGCAATCTCACCGATGTTGCCGCGATGGAGCACGACGTTCAGGGTCAGTGGGAGTTCGAGCGATGCGACCCACTGCATGACTTCGAGCTTCCGGTGGAAGGAGGGTGCTCCGGCAATCCGGTCTGATTCTGTCGACCGCGAACTTTGAACAGACACTTGCACACAATTGAGTCCGAGTGTCGCAAACCGAGACAGCCGCTCAAAGGTCAGTGGGATGCCGCTGGTGATCAGGTTTGTATACAACTCAAGCCGGCTCGCCCTCTCAATGAGCCGTTCCAGATCATCCCTCAACAACGGCTCCCCCCCTGTCAAGTTGAGCTGGACTACACCAAGTGCTTCCGCCTCTTGGAAGACGCGAAGCCATGTGTCGGTGTCGAGCTCATTTCCATGACCGGCATAGCCGAGAGGGTTTGAACAATAGGGGCATCGTAGCGGACACCGGTAGGTGAGCTCGGCGATTAACGTGTAGGGACGATACTCGTTCTTCATTTGAAGCCTTGAAGCAGACCTCGGCCCGCAAGGGTCTTGAGAAAGTCGCGCACATCCCGCATGATTTCACCAGGAGAGATCTCGGTATGAATTTGAGCCAGATACTGTGCAATATCGTCAACCGTCCATTCTCCCGTGCAAAGACGCGCAATCTCCGTCGCGGTCCTGCTCAGCTCAAGACCCGTTTCAGGGTACAAGAGCAGATAGCGACCGGTTCGTCGATCAAAACGAAGACGAACTTTGGGACTAAGCTGAGGTCTGGATATGTCGCCGGTCATGCGGTTGGTCATATGCAGGCAATCGAGCAGGTGCCATAGAATTTCCGCCTTCTTGATCAGGGCCCGCACACATCGTTCCTGTAGCTCATACGTGAGGGCGTGCTGAACGACGAATTCAACGGCCTGCTTCGAATCAAGGCTGGCGCAGGCTATACGCATCTGAAAATACCCCAGGGCGTCTGAGCTCACCCAGGGATAATGGTGCTTCCAAGCTTCGATGCGATGGGACATGAGCGTTGGAGCAAACAGCTCGGTGAGTGAGGAAGCCACTGCTTCGAGAAGCGATGAATCACGGACGAACTGCACGTACCCGTCGCAGGCGAGTCTGACGCCCGGAAGCACTGACCGCAAGCTCCTGACCTCCTCGACGTCGAGACCCACGCCTCGGGCCAACTCGAGCCATGACGTGAGTCCGCCTTCCCCTTCCTGTTGCCCGTCATGGTCCTGAATACGGTGGAGCCAGGTCCGTCGAAAGCTCGGGTCTTCGGACTTCGACACGATCAAAGCATCCTTGATCGGGATCCGCGTTTGGTAGTAGTACCGGTTCAACACCCATTGTTGCAGCTGGACTTTCGTCAAGTTCCCCTCGTGCATGAGCTTGTGGAACGGATGATGGTCATGGTAGCGGGTGGAACCTTCACGCGTGAGCCATTCCACGAAGGCTTCTTTTGAAAGTGGAGCTCGATGTTGATCGTCCTTCATAGCCTGATCTCCATCCCGTCCCACGCGACGCTCCATCCAGCTGCCTCAATGATCTTGCGCTCGGTGGAATCCTCCCTCACCATCGGATTGGTGTTGTTGATGTGGATGAACACTCGCCGAGGAGCCGTGAGTTTCGAGAGCATCGCAAGACTCCCTCTCTGCCCCCCGACAGGCCAATGGGCCAGATCCTCGGCTGATTTCTCGAGGAAGCCCGGGGCGGAGAGTTCATCGCTCGACCAGAAGGTGCCGTCGAACATGACGCAATCCGCATCTGCCAACCCTTCGAAAACCGAGGTCGTGATCCTGCCGACAGAGCATAGATAGGCCAGCACTCGCCCGTTGGTACATTGGCGAAACCTGAGTCCCACATTCAGTTCTGGATCACTAAGCGAGACGAGTCCTTCCAAATGGATGGGAGGCTTTCCCGGGACGGCCAAGGCTTCCACCGTCAATCCTGACGGGCGTCCGTCTGCGCACAGCACGGTCTCTTCAACACCCAGTTTTAGGGTTCGCCAGGTCACCTGACCGGCAAACCGTTGCAGGGTTCGATACAAGACATTGCCTTCGGTGAATCCGCGACGCACAGACTCAGTCGCGTAGATCACAAGTCGATGATTCTCTCGGAGCGAAAGGATCCCCAAGCAGTGATCCAGGTCCCCGTTGGTCAGAAAGATCGCCTGGATGGGTGTAGTGCGTGATTTCCCCGGATGGAGAGGAGCGAAGCTCTCGATCTGCGAGCGAATTTCCGGAGACGCGTTAATGAGAAACCAGTCTCCATCGTCCGCGCTCAGACCGACTGATTCCTGCATTCGAGGGCTCGCGTTGATCAGCCCTTCCCGCACACCTCGACAATGAGAACAGGCGCAGTTCCATTGCGGGAATCCGCCTCCGGCTGCCGACCCTAGGATCCGAACGATCATCCCACTCACCCATCGATTTTATTGAGGGGTGGTCATGACCGACCCTTCCGCAGACGGCTTTTTGATATCTGGAATGTCCGCAAAGTCATCTTGATACGAGTTGATTTCGGCATCCATTTTCACTTCCACGAACGACGGTGCTTGCCAGTCCATGATGCTTCCTCCTTTCAGAGCGTGATGGAGACTTCCAGGCTGAATCTGTCGCTCATCAATAACCCACCGTGAAACGGTGCCGGAGTATGAGGTGAGTCTCTCCGTGTGCCGAACGATCGCCGGCACCTCATGGCCGCGCTGCCATCCTTCTTTCAAGATCGCCGACGCGACAAATCCAGTTGCCCCGATCAGCGCGATCTTCATCTTCTCACTCCCCTCGTACCTTCACAGCGTCTGGTGCGTGCCATCGCAGAACGGCGGGGTCTTGGTCTGCTTGCACTGGCACAAGGCGACTTCTTTCTTCTCATTTACTGAAAACTCGACCGGCTCGATCCCCGTTCCTTGGTGGGACCCGTCACAGAACGGTTGGTCCCTCGAGCGTCCACATTGACACCAATAGTAGGTTCCCGGGTCCAACGAAAGCACTGCCGGCTGCTTGGCTGCAATGCGGGGCTTCTCCATGAACGGCCCTCCTTTTGTAAGTTATAAATATAACGGCTTGATCGGTGCGAGGACGGCAGCAGGATTGTTTTTCCACAACGACTCGTCCGCATCGACGTAGAGTTCCACTTCGTTGCCGTCTGGATCTTGAAGATAGAGGCTCTGACTCACCGTGTGATCGCTCATGCCGTCGATCGTGACAGCCGCTTGCTCCAATTCTCGCTTGGTGGCTCGCAGTTCATCTAAATTATTGCCGACTTTGATACCGATATGATAGAGCCCGCGACGACGGCCCTGTGGTAGCCCAGGGGCCTCACCGACCTGGATAAGCAATAGCTCATGATGGGTCCGGCCGGAGGTCAAGGCTGCTGCTGCACTATTGAAGACCCGTCCGATTTCCTTGAAGCCCAACAGGTCGCGGTAGAACGCGAGCGATCGTTGCAGATCCTTGACGTAGAATACGACATGACCAAGGTAGTGTGCTTTCATTGAATTGACTCCTTTGCCATCGCCAAATGGGCTGATCTCTCTCCGGTTCCTTGTACGGTCACCGGAGCAGCGTTCTGACCGCAGCATGCGCCAGCACCACATCGGGCTCTCGTTGAAGAGCCTCGTAATAGTGTCTCCCGAATCCTGTTCCCTCCTCCGATGGAGTCAGAAGCGTTCGGATCGACGCGATAAGGGTGGCAGTATCCGGGCCGTCTGGCGATTTATCTTCTTCACCGAGTTCATCGAGCTTGGCCATCACTTGAGACAGCGGACGCAACCAGGCAAACCACGCATCTTCCAACACCAGTTGCAAGAACGCTCCGTTGGAGGGGATACGCCCATGCACACGCTCATAGGACACCCGTTCGTCGTCCAGCAAGGCCTTGTGCAGACGAAGCAGCGCCCGAAAAATGTTGTCCAGGTGCGCACCTGGGCGGTCCTGGCTCGACATGATCCAGCCTCCTTGGCTACGTGTCTACAGACTTCGCACTGACCCTGACACCGATTGGAATGGCTGCTCCACTGATCTGGTGGGCTTCTTCGGAAGCGAGAAAGAGCAGCGTGTCTGCGATGGATTCCGGTTTTGTCCATGTGGACGGATCGGTCTGGGGCATACTTGCACGGTTGGCCGGCGTATCAATGGTGTTGGGCAGCACCCCGTTGACGGTCACCCCGGACCCACTCAACTCCAGCGCCAGCACTTTGATGAGCGCGAGGAGGCTTGACTTGGAGACAATATACGCAGCGGCTCCAGGGAAGGGCTCGACTGCTGCCCAGGCTGCCACATGCACAATGCGACCTGTCCCGCGTGCCACCATGTGGGGAAGCACCGCTTTAGAGAGCAGAAAGGCCGTCGTGAGATTCATGGTTAACATTCGCTGCCAGAGCGACGCATCGGTTTCCACGACACGCCCCATCGCAAAGCCGCCGACCAGATTGATCAACGCGTCGATGCGACCACGTGTTCGGATCACGTCATCCACGAGGCGTCGGACGTCGGCTTCATCGGTGACATCAGCCTTCATCGCGGCGCAACCTCCCACTTGAACAGAAGGCGGATTGCGGTCAACCGTGATGACCTGGGCGCCTGCCATCGAGAACGCTGGAACAACCGTCTGTCCCAGTGCTCCGGACCCTCCGGCGATCAGCACGACTTTGCCATCCACTCCCATCGTTTCCTCCACCGTGGGTGAATATCCGGCAATCTCAGGCCTTCTTGCCGGTATCGTAATAGAAGCGCTCGTGCACGATCCTGCCGTTTTTCCATTTGGCAACCACCACTTGTTCCATATGCACGGGCTGCCCATTCGTGGCGATGAAGTCTATGTTGCACTCGTAGAAAGTCACGTCGTCGCCCACACCAAGGGCTGTCACGTTAAACCCCTTCCATTCCTTGACGCCGCTCATGAACTGTTTTTCCCGTTCTATGTTGGCGGCCTGGCCGACGGTCGGAGGATTGGTATTCTCTTGCATCGCCGCATATTTGTCATAGAACTCCTGGATCGCCTCGATGATCTTGCCTTGACGAATGTAGTCGAGCAGATCGTTCAGCCGCTGCCGTAGATCGGTCGTGCTCATGAGCGCTTCTCCTTTCGAGGTTTGCCGGTGAATGTGATCCCTGATTTCCGCACTTCCTGGTAGGGGAGGAGCCAGACAAGCGATTCATCGCTGAGATCGCCGACCTGAATACGATTCCCCCATGGATCGCGGAAGTCGCAACGAAAGCCGGGCACTAGTGTAAGTTTGTACTTGTTGATGAGCTTCTTCCGCACTTCCTTGATTTGTTTCTCGTCACGGACCATGAGACCGAAATGCTTCATGCGATCCGGTTGCAGTGTGTCCACTTCGAAGATCGCCATGAATTGATGCTCGCCCAGCTTGCACCAGGCCGCACCTTCGCCGCCGCGGAGCATCTTCAAGCCAAAGACATCGGCATAGAATTTCACCGCTTTCTTAGCGTCAGTGACCTCTATGACGATATGGTTACATCCGAAGACTTGGACTGCCATCATGCCCCTTCCTTTCTC
Source organism: Nitrospiraceae bacterium (assembly GCA_036004925.1). Taxonomy (GTDB): domain Bacteria; phylum Nitrospirota; class Nitrospiria; order Nitrospirales; family Nitrospiraceae; genus Palsa-1315. The sequence goes on from DASYRC010000030.1 coordinate 26,378, forward strand.
TTCATGACTGTTTCCTCGGCCTGCTGAAGAGCAGACACAAAGATATCGGGAGGCTGCGCGCCAGAGATCGAGATACTGCCGTTGAGGACGAAATAGGGCACCCCGCGAATGCCCAATCGATGCCCGGCCGCCTCTTCGGTGCGGACTTCTTGGACCGCCCGGTCACTGGAGAGAAACCGCTCAACCTCCTCACGATTGAGCTCACAGTCGACCGCAATCGCAGCCAGCGAATCGAGATTCCCGATCTCGCGCCCCTTTGTAAAGTACGAGTAAAAGAGGGCCTCGACTGCTTCATCCTGACAGCCTTGTTGCTCCGCGAACCAGATGAGGCGATGGGCGTCGAAAGTATTCGGCGTCCGTTCGATCCGATCGAAGGCAAAGACAATCCCAACCGCCTCACCAGCCTCGGCTACGCGTTCTTCAATCGCCCGTCGGGCCTTTGTGCCGCCGAACTTCGCGTCAAGATAGATGCGCCGGTCCATGCCTTCCTTCGGCATCGTCGGATTCAGCTGAAACGGACGCCACGCAATGTGCGTCTGTTGCACGTAGCCGGAAATCTCGAGCGCCTGTTCTAACCGGCGCTTTCCGATGAAGCACCAGGGACAGACGACATCGGAGTAAATCTCGATCTGCATCGTGGATTTCGTCACATTGTGTTACTGCTCAACTCAAATGACCCATTTTTCCGGCCTGATAATCGTTCACAGCTTGGACCAGTTCTGCATTCGTATTCATCACGAACGGCCCATAACGAGCCACTGGTTCATCAATTGCTTCTCCCGCCATCACCAGAATCGTTGCGTCTTCCTCTGCAATGATCGTCACAGACTCTCCTGTTGAGAGAAAGACAGCCAGATCGGCCTCCGATAACCTGTGCGCTCCCTCAACAGACGCCTGACCACTGAGGATCAACAGACCGACGTTGTAACCGTTCGGGATCTGCAGCGGCATCGAATGCCCCGCACGCAGGCGCAAATCGTACAATTCGATGGGCGTAAACGTCTTGGCCGGGCCTTTTGCTCCCCCTACAGACCCAGCAATCACACGAAGCGAACCGGCTCCCCCGTCCAACTGCACGACCGGAATCTGATCGTTCACAATCGTCTGATAGCCGGGTGCGGACATCTTGGACGATTTGGGCAGATTCACCCACAGTTGAATCGCTTGTAATGTCCCGCCACGCTTGGCCCACTCCTTCTCGTGCAATTCTTCGTGCACGATCCCGGATGCCGCAGTCATCCATTGCACATCGCCCGGGCCGATCACGCCGGAGTTCCCGGCCGAATCCCGATGCGCGACAAGGCCCTGGTAGACGATTGTGACGGTCTCGAACCCACGGTGCGGATGTTCGCCGACCCCTCGTGGAGTATCCGTCGCCGGATAGAACGTGGGGCCCGCGTAGTCCAACATAACAAACGGGCTTAACTCACGATCCAGGTCATTGCTTGGAAACAAATTTCGCACGTGAAATCCGTCCCCGACGACGTGCTGAGAGCCCGGTTGATAGACTTTCACCTGATCCGTCTTCTTCACGTAGGTTGCCGACATCGTGTCTCTCATTGTGAGCCTCCCTTTCTCCCCCTCTCGCCAAGTGCAGCCTCGGCTACCTGGCATCGGAGTTCGTGATAGCCCTGGTTATGTGGTGGTCATCTGAGCCTGAATTCATGATTCCTCTGCGATCACCGAGATCGTCCTCTTCTCGCCGCGTCGCAGAAAAGTCAAGACCATCGGGATGCCGACCTTCTCCTCGACCAACAACCGGTGCAGATCATCGATCTCCCGAACAGTCTGGTCGCCGTAGCCGATGATCACATCGCCTCCGGCGAGACTCGCTCGCTGCGCGGGACTGCCGGGCTCGACCGCCACGACGAGAATCCCGCTCTCAGTTTCCAGATCATGAAAACGGACGACTCGCCGCGGCAGCTCCACGTTCTGGCCCGAGATCCCGAGGAAGCCGCGACGAATTTTCCCATCCTTGATCAGCCGCCCCGCGATGAACTTCGCCGTATTGATACCGATGGCGAAGCAGATGCCTTGGGCCGATCGGATAATGGCCGTGTTGACGCCGATGACTTCGCCGCGCGAGTTGACGAGCGGCCCACCCGAGTTGCCCGGATTCAACGCCGCATCCGTCTGGATGACGTTGTCGATCAATCGGCCGGACGTCGAACGCAATGAGCGCCCGAGCGCGCTGATCACTCCGGCTGTGACCGTGCATTGGAATCCATAGGGATTGCCTACGGCGATGGCCAGTTGTCCCACGCGAATCCTGTGCGAGTCACCGAACTCTGTGTGGTTGAGCAGCGGCGCCTCGACCCGAATCACTGCCAGATCCGTATCGGGGTCCTCACCGATGAGATGAGCTGAGTGCCGACGACCATCCGACATGGTGACATCGATTTGCTCTGCACCATGCACGACGTGGCTGTTCGTGAGCGCAAAACCGTCCGGCGTAAAGAGGAAGCCGGAGCCGCTGCCGGTTACACCAGGTGGAGTCCTCACATCCCCGGCCGACCTCCCCGATCGATGGCTGACTTCGATGTTCACGACAGCTGGACTGACTTGTCCGGATGCGGTGATCACCGCCTGCGAATAGGCATCCAACAGGTCGTCATCGGTTGCCACCGAATGATGTAGGACGCCGCCGGTGATCATGTGTTCGTCGTTCGCGACCAATCGAAGTGTCTGTGTCATGGCCATGTTCTCTTCCATAAAATTCATCGGATGTGCATCACGCGCGCACCCGCTCCGCAAGCACCTTATCAACCGACCACATCCCCGCGCCAGTGACAAGGAGCGCGAGGCTGATGCCGATCACTAAAAGATGAAACTCATAACCTTCACCCTGTTGCTTGCCCAACCAGTTCATGAAGAATCCGTTTTGGAGATGCGAGGTTGCGATGGCGCCGAGCATAATCACCAGAAAGCTTGCCGACGTGAAGCGCGTCAACAATCCGGCGATTAGCCCCAGACTGCCGAAGAACTCTCCAACGATCACCAACAACGCGACGATCCAAGGCAGATGCATCGTCTCCGTAAAGAATCCCATGGTCCCGGAGAATCCGAACCCGCCATACCACCCCAGCAACTTCTGGGCTCCATGTGGGAACATCACCAGCCCGAGAGTGAGACGAAGAACAAGCCCGGTCCAGCTATCATCTGTTTGAAAGAGTTGCCGCATCGCGCACCTCCTTTGGTTGTCTCATCACGGTCCACGAGGCCCATGAACCTCTCCTGAGCTGTGACCATAGTAATAATAGTCCTAGTTAGAACCAAGTCAACAGGGAAAATGCCTCGCTTGGTTCTTTCGTGAAATTGTGAGTGAGGTCAATCGGTTCGAGCGAGGTGGGATCGGTAGGGCCGTTGCTTATCGATCGCGTCGAGACCCTTTCATCGCCCGTTCCACTTCACGGCTGGCCTCGCGCGTTTTGATGGATTCCCGGCGGTCATGCTGCTTCTTGCCTTTGGCCAACCCGAGTTCAACCTTGGCAAGGCCCCGATTGGAGAAATAGATGCGGAGCGGGATGAGCGTGAGCCCTTGCTGTTTCGTCTTGCCGAGGAGCTTATCGATCTCCTTGCGGTGGAGGAGCAGTTTCCGCGTGCGGAGAGGCTCGTGATTCATGATGTTGCCGTGGCTGTAGGGACTGATATGGCAGTGGTGGAGAAAGATCTCGTCGCCCTTCACGCTGGCGTAACTATCTTGCAGGTTTACGCGCCCCTCTCGCAGAGATTTGACCTCCGTACCCTGGAGCATGATGCCCGCCTCAAACTTCTCTTCAATGAAATAGTCATGGTAGGCCTTACGATTCGTAACCACCGATTTTTCGAAGCTGTCCTTCTCTTTCCCCATCAGGCGTCAGACTTTCACTTCCAGAGGTAGGTCGCTGTCAGCCTTCCGTTCAGAACACCCAGGAAGAGATCGTACGAGCGTGCCCGACAACCGGCTGCTGATTGCCACAGCAGTTTTTGTTATGATGCCGCCATGCGCGGACTTGGTTCCATCGATTCTCTCTCCAGCATCCTCGAAGGGTTGGCTCGTCGCCTTGGTCTCGAATCCAAATTGCTCGAAAGCCGCTTGCGCCGGAACTGGGTCTCCATCGTCGGGGAACCCATCGCATCGAATACCTGGCCCGACCAGATTCGCTACAAGAAGCTCTATCTCCTGGTCCACAACAGTGTCTGGCTGCACCAGCTCACGTTCCTCAAGCCGACACTCCTTCACAAACTCAACGGTGTAGCCGGCGGGGAACTCGTCACCGATATTATGTTGCGCGTGGGCGAGATCCCGTCACGTGCAGCGGCTTCTGCGACAACAGACCGCATTGATGGCAACTTCACTGTCTCCGAGGTCATACTGGCTGAAGCATCGTCCCATGTCTCGGCGATACACGATCCGGATCTCCGCTTGCGGTTTACAGAGGTGATATCGAGATATCCTCAGGTTCCAACTCCGTCGGGATGGGATCCGTCACGCGTCCCTTGAACAGAATGCGCGTGGCATCGGAGACCTTGTCGGCCTTGGGCATGGGGCCCATGCCTCCTTCTTCTTCCTGATCCTGCAGCCGATAGTACCCCCGCATCGCCTTCTCAAAATTCTTGACCACCGAAGCGTCTCCGTCCACATATTTCTTTAGCATCTCGGGCTCAGCCCACCCGTCATCATCGAACACATACACCACGACCCGCCTGTACCAACCGCCCGGATCGCCCGGCGTCGTAGGTTGAATCTTCATCGCGGCGAAATGGTGTGTCTGGCGACCGACCTTGCGAAAACGCTTCAGTAAGGTTTCAATCCCCTGGTCAGTCGTGTCCGAAGGCACATGCGTCGCCACGATCTGTCCGATTTGGGAGCCGACAGTATAGGGAGGGATCGATCGATCGGGACGGCTAAGATACATCCCCCCCCAGATCAGGGTGAAGGACCCGATGAGTACGCCGAGGGCCATCTTGACGACCGTATCCAGCGGCTTCTTCTGCTTCTTCGGCTTGGATCCTGGAAGCGGCGTTGGAGAAGAATCCTGCTCGTGCATGGAAGGCCTAGCCCGCGTTATTCATGAAGATTCGTGGCGAAATCGCTGCGACGCGTCGCAAGACCGGCGGCCGGAGCCGTCACGACCCGATGCGTACTCATGCAGTACGGTGAGGGGCCGAGCGGCGAGGGGCCGGCCGAAGGCCCATCGTAGCAGCGGATCGGCGATTGCAGCAGAAGTGTTCATGAATAATGCAGGTCAGGCTTAACGAAGATAGCGTATGATGTCGCGTGTATCCGTTACCCGCCGCCTTCCTCGGGGAGCACCTCTGCAGTTTCCGCCAAACGCGCGACGGCCACGACCCGGTCGCCCTCGCCCTCGAGATCGAGGATCCGAACCCCCTGTGTGTTACGTCCAATCTCACGGAACTCATCCACCTTGCACCGAAGCACCTTGCCGTGAGCAGCCATCAGCATGATCTCATCGCCGTCTCGGACTTGAAGAAACCCGACGGCGAGTCCGTTGCGCTCATTGGTCTTTACGCTGATGATGCCCTTCCCCCCGCGTCCCTGGACGCGATAATCGTTCACCGGCGTGCGTTTTCCGTAGCCGCCCTCCGTGACCGTGAGGATTTGGGTGGTGGAGTCGGGGGTGATGGTTTCCATACCGATTACTTCGTTGCCTTCTTCAAGCGTAATGCCGCGCACCCCGTGCGCCGTACGTCCCATCGGGCGAACGTCGTCTTCCTTGAAGCGGATCGTGATGCCCTTTTTCGTGCCCAACAGGATTTCCCGCTGGCCGTCGGTGACATGCACGCTGATGAGCCGATCCCCTTTATCCAACGACAAGGCGATGATGCCGCCCTGGCGGGGATTGCCATAGGACGAGAGTTCGGTCTTCTTGATGATGCCCTGCGCGGTCGCCATCACGACGAACCGGTCTTCGCGGAACTCTTTGACCGGCACGGTCGCTGTGACCTTCTCATCGCCGGAGAGCGCCAGCAGATTCACGAGCGCTTTCCCCTTGGCAGCCCGCCCGGCGTCCGGAATCTCATGGACTTTCAGCCAATAGACCTTCCCGGCGTCCGTGAAGAACAGGAGCGATTCGTGCGTGGATGCAGTGAACAGGGTCACGACAAAATCCTCTTCCTTGATCCCCATCCCGATCTTGCCCTTGCCGCCGCGCCGCTGCGCCCGATACAGGGTGACCGGGTTGCGCTTGATATAGCCGGCGTGCGAGATCGTGACGACCACTTCTTCGTTCGCGATCATGTCTTCCAGGGTGATCTCCGCTTCTTCTTTCACGATCTTCGTGCGGCGGTCGTCCTTGTAGGCTTCACGCACCTCGATCAACTCATCCTTGACGATCGTGCGAACCAGTGCGTCGCTTCCCAGGATCGACTTAAGACGCTCGATCTGCTTCAAGACCTCTTTATATTCCTCGATAAGTTTGTTGCGCTCCAATTGCGTGAGCCGCTGGAGCCGCATCTCCAAAATCGCATTTGACTGGATTTCGCTCAGCGCAAATTCCCGCATCAGGCCGACGCGGGCTTCATCGGGCGATTGCGACCGTCGGATCAAGGTGATCACCGCATCCAGGTTATCGAGCGCGATCTTGAGACCCTCGAGGATATGGGCCCGTTCTTCCGCCTTGCGCAGTTCGAAGGCGGTCCGACGGACGACGACCTCGCGCCGGTGCTCGATGAAATGATGCAGGATCTGCTTGAGATTCAACACTTCCGGCCGGTTGTTCACCAGCGCAAGCATGATGACCCCGAAGGTCGTCTGGAGTTGCGTCAGCTTATACAGATTGTTCAAAGTGATGAGCGGGATTTCCCCGCGCTTGAGCTCGATAACGACGCGGATACCTTCCCGATCGGATTCGTCGCGCAGATCGGAAATCCCTTTGATCCGTTCGTCCCGGATCAACTCGGCTATCTTTTCGATCAGCTTGGACTTATTGACCTGATAGGGCAGCTCCGTGACGATCAACCGTTCGCGATCTGTGTGTTCATCCGATTCGATCTTCACTTTCGCGCGCAACGTGAGAAGACCCCGTCCGCTCTCGTAGGCGGACTTGATGCCGGACGTTCCGTAGATGAATCCGGCCGTCGGGAAGTCGGGGCCTGGAATTTTTCTCATCAACTGGGCAATCGTGATTTGCGGATTCTCCAGGAACAGGAGGAGGCCCTCGATCACTTCGCCGACATTGTGGGTCGGAATGTTGGTGGCATAGCCCACCGCAATGCCGCCGGCGCCGTTGACAAGAAGATTCGGAATTTTAGAGGGGAGCACCAACGGTTCGACCAGTGTCTCGTCGTAGTTCGGCCCGAAATCGACCGTCTCCTTGTCGATATCGGCGAGCATGTCCTCGGCGACTTTGGTCAGTCGGGCTTCGGTATACCGCATGGCCGCCGGCGGATCGCCGTCGACCGATCCATAATTGCCCTGACCATCCACGAGCATATAGCGCATGTTGAAGGGTTGCGCCATCCGAACGAGCGTGTCGTAGATCGCACTGTCACCGTGGGGGTGGTAGTTCCCCATGATCTCGCCGACAATTTTGGCGGACTTGCGGTAGGCCCGGTTCGACGCCAGGCCCATTTCGTTCATGCCGTGGAGAATCCGGCGATGGACCGGCTTGAGGCCGTCCCGCACGTCGGGGAGCGCCCGACCGACGATGACGCTCATCGCGTAACTCAAGTACGATGAGCGCATCTCGTCTTCGATGGCGATCTGTCCTAACCGTTCATCAGGGGGCATCTAATTCTCCACGGATGCTGAAAATGATCACCAGCTTCGTTCTGGCCTCGCCAACATCCTCAATGTACCCTGAGGACACAGTGTTGGCGTCGCCTGTGGTCTCGCTGGATGACCATTTTGAGCATCCTACATTCTGATTGCCGAAGGCTGACAGCTTCCCTGCTACACGTCCAAGTTTCTGACTTCCAATGCGTGGGCTTGAATGAAGTTTCGTCGGGGTTCGACCTCATCACCCATCAGAATCGTGAATATCTCGTCGACGCCGGGCACGTCTTCCAGTTTGACTTTCAACAGCGTCCGGACTTCTGGATTCATCGTCGTTTCCCAGAGCTGATTCGGGTTCATTTCGCCGAGACCTTTGTAGCGCTGGATGCTGAGCCCGTGCTTGCCCTTATCGAGGATCGCCTTGACCAACTCAGCCGTCGCGGGCTGGAGCTGTTCCTGACCGTCATTTTTGATCTTGTAGGGCGCCCGGCCCAAGCCGATCGCCGACGGTGAGAGCTTCTGCAGCTCGCGGAATTCGGCGGAGCCGACCAGCTCGTGCGTCACGGCAACGCTGTGGGTGACCCCGTTGGCATGCAGCCGACAGGTGACTTTGTTCGATTGATGTTCTTCGTCCTCTACGAGATCCAACGTCGGTGTGAGCTTCGGATAGACCACCGCGAGAGTTTTCTTCACGTTGGCGATGACCTTCTTGAGAGCCGCCTGATCCTTGAGGTGCTCGCGATCGAGACCCGGCTCATCCACAAACGCCCGCACCATGCTGGCCTCATGCGGTTTCTTGTTGAGCCGGCCGAGCAACGTCTCGAAGGCGATCAGCCTCTTGAGAATGGGCAGGAGCCGCCGCCCCGTAATATACCCTTGGGCCCCTTCCATATACACTTCCACATCATCGACGGCGATATCAGCCAGGTGCTCGTTCAATGCCATTTCATCTTTGAGATACCGTTCCGTCTTGCCCTTCTTCACTTTGAAGAGCGGCGGCTGCGCGATATAGACATAGCCCCGCTCGAGCAGCTCCGGCATCTGCCGGAAAAAGAACGTGAGGAGCAGGGTCCGGATATGGCTGCCGTCCACATCGGCGTCCGTCATGAGGATGATCTTATGGTACCGAGCCTTGCTGATGTCGAACGAGTCCTTGTCGGCCTTTTCGATCTCTTCGCGCTTGCGGCCGATGCCGGTTCCTAGCGCCATGATCAAGGTTCGGATCTCGTCGCTCGAGAGCATCTTGTCGAAGCGCGCCTTTTCGACGTTGAGAATCTTGCCCTTAAGCGGCAGAATAGCCTGAAACTTGCGGTCACGTCCCTGCTTCGCAGACCCGCCGGCCGAATCACCCTCGACGATATACAGCTCGCTCAACGCCGGATCTTTCTCCGCACAATCGGCCAGCTTGCCGGGAAGCGACCCCCCATCAAGCGCGCTCTTGCGTCGGATGAGCTCTTTCGCTTTTCTCGCCGCTTCACGAGCGCGAGCCGCGTCGATCGCTTTCCCGATGACCTTTCGGGCCACCGTCGGGTTCTCTTCGAAATAGGTCCCGAGCGCCTCGTTGACCGCGGACTCGACGATGCCCTTCACCTCACTATTGCCCAGCTTGGCTTTCGTCTGTCCTTCGAACTGAGGATTTCGGACCTTGACGCTGACGACGGCGGTAAGCCCTTCACGGACATCGTCACCGGTGAGCGATTCAGTGTCTTTCTTGAGTAAGTCGTTGGCGTTCGCGTAGTTGTTAATCGTACGGGTGAGCGCAGCCTTGAAGCCCACCAGGTGCGTGCCGCCCTCCTTGGTATTGATGTTGTTCGCAAAAGAAAATAGGTTCTCGGCGTAGCTGTCGTTGTATTGAAGCGCGACCTCGAGCACCATCTCCTGTTTCTCAACCTGCACGTAAATAGGCTTGTGCAGCGGCGTCTTCGCTTCGTTTAGATGCTCGACGAACGACACGATCCCGCCCTTGTACTTGAATACTTGTTCTTTGACCGGCTCTTTCCGCTCATCCTTGAGCGTGATCTCGAGTCCTTTGTTCAAAAAAGCGAGCTCGCGCAGTCGTTGCGCCAGCACATCGAAGCTGAAGTCGAGTGTCTCGAAAATCTGCCCGTCGGACTTGAACGTGACTGTCGTGCCACGGCGTTTGGTTTTACCCGTCATCTTTAACGGGGCGGTCGCCTTGCCGCGCTCGTAGCGCTGCTCGAACACCTGGCCGTCCTGCCAAATCTCCAGCTCGAGCCATTCAGAGAGAGCGTTGACCACCGAGATCCCGACGCCGTGTAGCCCACCGGAGACCGTATAGGCGCCCTGTTCGAACTTGCCGCCCGCGTGCAAGACTGTCAGCGCCACTTCGGCGGCAGACTTCTTTTGAGTGGAATGCATGCCGGTAGGAATACCGCGGCCGTTATCCACGACCGTGACGCTGTCGTCGATGTGGATCGTCACCTCGATCGTCTCACCGAATCCCGCCATATGCTCGTCGACACTGTTGTCGACGACTTCATAGACGAGGTGATGGAGGCCGTCCACACCGGTGCTGCCGATGTACATCGCCGGCCGCTTCCGCACAGCGTCCAGCCCTTCCAATACTTTGATTTGATCCGCGCCATAGCTGTCGGATTTCTGTGTGGTCTCGGTGTCGTTACTGGCCATCAGTCTCCTATTTCACGGGCATGAGGCTAGGGGGCGAGAGACAACGGGTTGGGAGATGTTTTCTCCTCAAGCCTCGCGCCCCTCTCACCGTGCCTCAAATCTTGATCGGCATGACCACGCACTTGAATCCGGGACTGTCTGACTCCTGGATCAAACAGGGGCTTAGCGGATTATCCATTTGCAGAGAAATCGTCTCTCCGTCCATCACCCCGAGAACATCCAACAAGTAGCGGGCGTTGAACCCTGTGTTCAAGGCCTCCCCCTCGTACCGTGCCGCAAGCTCTTCAGTCGCTTCTCCAAAATCAGGATTGCTGGAAAATAGCGTCATCTGTCCGGAGACAAACGACACCTTCACCGCGCTCGCCTTATCACGGGACAGTACGGAGACACGCCGAAGTGCACTCTCAAGCTCGCTACGGTTGACTCCGATTTTCACGCCGCTCTCTTTCGGAATCACTTGCTGATAATTCGGGTAGTTCCCTTCCATGAGCCGCGAGGTCAGCAGCAGCCCGCTTTTCCGGAAAATCATGAGATTTTTGGTGAACCCGATTAAAGGTTCGCCTTCGCCGCCTTCTTCCAGAAGACGCTGCATCTCATGCGCCGCTTTCTTCGGAATGATAGCTTTGATTTCTTGCGGAGCACCTTTGGCGCCGGCCTTTCCGACCTCCTGCTCGGCAACCGCCAACCGATGTCCATCAGTGCCGACCAACCGCAAGATCGTTTTCTTCTCCGACGTGATGAGGGTCACCAGTAGTCCGTTAAGAATATAGCGCGCGTCATTGTCTCCGGCGGCGAAGAGGGTCTTGCGAATCAGCTCCAGGAAACCGGCCCCGGCGAGAGGAATGAGCCCCTCCCGATCGATTGTGGGCAACGCGGGATAGTCGGTGCTGGGGAGCCCGACGATCTTAAATTGGCTCTTGCCGGCGTGAATCGTCGTCCAATTATTGTCACCCGAGGTGATATCGATTTCACCGACCGCCAGTTCCTTGATGATTTCATAGAGCTTCCGAGCCGAGATCGTGACCCCTCCCGGCTTTTCCACGGTAGCCTTGTAGTGCCCGCGCATGCCAATTTCGAGGTCGGTGGCGATAATTTCCACCCCCTCCTGCTTCGCCTCAATCAAGATATTCGAGAGGATCGGCATCGTGTTGCGCTTCTCGACGACACCTTGGACCCGCTGGAGACCCGTCAAGAGTTCAACTCGTCCCATTCGCAGTTTCATTATCTCTTCCCCTTGGCGCAGCCCCTCACGCTCGCAGGATCTGCTCCTTCAAACTGTCCAATGTGGCACTCAATGCACTGTCGTTGTCTTTCGCTTTTATGACCTGCTTGCAGGCATGGATGATCGTGGTGTGGTCTTTGCCTCCGAACTGCCGCCCGATCTCGGGATACGAGGAGTCCGTGAGCTCCCGACAAAGATACATGGCGATCTGTCTCGGATGCACCAGTGTCTTGCTGCGGCGACGGGATTTCAGGTCGGCGATCTTCACATGGAAGCGCGCCCCCACCGTTTCCTGAATATCATCCATCGACACGATCTTTTTCTTGGTGCCGATCAGATCCCGAAGCACGCTCTTCGCCATCTCCAACGTGATCGTTTGGCCGGTGAGCGAGGCATAGGCGCCGAGGCGCACCAGGGAACCCTCGAGCTCGCGGATATTGCTCTTCATCGTCGTAGCGAGAAACTGGATGACATCTTCCGGTAACGTGACGCCCTCGTCCTCGGACTTTTTCCGCAAGATGGCAATCCGTGTTTCAACGTCCGGCGGCTGGAGATCCGCGATCAGTCCCCATTCAAACCGTGACCTCAATCGTTCTTCGATATCGGGCATATCTTTCGGAAAGCGATCGCTTGAGAGGACGAGCTGCTTATGCGCTTCATAGAGAGCATTGAACGTGTGGAAAAATTCCTCTTGCGTGCGCTCTTTGCCCGCCAAAAATTGAATGTCGTCGATCATCAACATGTCGATATGACGATATCGCTTGCGCAGATCCATCATTTTGTCGTATCGAATGGAGTTGATGACCTCGTTCGTAAACTGCTCAGTCGTCAGATAGGCAATCCGGAGATCGGTCCGTTCTGCCACATAATTTCCAATGGCATTCAAAAGGTGCGTCTTCCCTAGCCCGGTCTCCCCGTAGATAAAGAGTGGGTTATAGGCTTTCGCCGGCTGCTCAGCGACCGCCATACAGGCAGCATGGGAAAATTGGTTTCCCGCTCCCACAACGAAATTCTTGAATGTATACTTTGGGTTAAGCTGTATCCCTCGTTTGGACCGTGACACGGCACCTGACCGCCCGGTTGCGGCAGTACCCCCACTATTCTCAGTCTGCTTTGTCGCATGTTTATGAAAGATGACGAACGTGATTGCGGTTTCTTCTCCACCTCGGGCAGCAGAGACGGCTTCAGCCAGGAGGGGCCCATAGTGTTGGCTTAACCAATCACCAAAGAACTTATTCGGGACACTCAGTTGAGCTGTGGAGTCCTCAATCCTTTCGAGGTGAATCGGTGTAAACCACGTATCATAAACCTGTTTTGGCACTTTCCCTTGGATATAAGCCAAGGCAGTCTGCCACTCGCTTGTGATAGTCATAATTTCTGCATCAATCTACATACACAGGCTTATTCACACCTGTTGATAACCTGTTTCTTCGTGAGGTCTTTTGTTCTTAATCTCAATCATTATCAGACCTTAGAATGATCACTTCATTACCCTTTACCTTAATCACCACAGCTTATGGGCTCTGCATACAGGAGTTACCCAGAGTCAATCCCCAATTCTCTCCACAAAGACGGTCCCGGAAGAAACCTTACTATTCAACTCTTTAATCTCTATCCACAATATCCACTACTCCTACTCTTACTCCTTCTTCTCCTCCGATCTCTCTCTATCACATAATATTTTCGGAAAAGAGCTGTAACTCACCTATACAACAATGATGTGTTCAGATGAGAAAATTTTCTCGACAAAGTCGTCATATGTCATCGTTGGATGTGGAAGCCCACCTGCCATTCCCTCGGTAGCAACTACCACTCCCTTCACAGAAGAAGGACCTATCGATGCCGCTTGCTCAATGAAGACGATATCCATATCGGTATCAATAGCTCGAAAGAGTGGTGAGGAGATGAGATCTGGAGGTTGTCGAAGAATATAAAGTGTCGTACCCATGATACAAGTCCTAAAAAATCAGACTACAGTCAGTCGACCGAACAAAAAGCCTGATTTCGTCCGCTGTTCGAGTTGTCACGGAAAAATCATCAGACCACGCATCCATTACCGTTCCCGGCTCGACGATAAATGGAATGGATAAGTGTTTAAAGGAAGGAAGATATTTTTCAAGAATGTCGACATCGACTATCTCGTCTGTGTTTTCCATCAGAAGCGAAGGAGCGCGTCCTAGGAGGATAACGGTCGTCTCATGGTTCCCGGAACAAAGGCCCAGCGCAATACGAAGTGCTTCAACAGGACGAGCTGTTACGAAAGGATCTTCCGAAATCACCACAGCTATACGTTTCGACATAGAAAACTAAATGCAATAACAACAACTTCTTATGTAAACGCGAGAAAGCGATCGCAACCATCAATTATTCCTGACAATACAACCAGCCCGGACAAAGAAACCCTTGAATCGATAGTGGTCGTGAGAACACCATGTTGTTGACAGCCATAGGCACAGACAGACATCTTTACACCAGCATCGATCAAACCAAGATAGCGCCGATCTACAACGGTCTTTACTCCTTCATCAATGAGATAGAGATAGACTTCGACCCCTCTCCGCAAAGCAGCCTGCGCCAGCTGAACAACAGTCTCAACACTGGGATGAGAAGGGGGTGTGGATAACAAGAGACCTAACTTGAGAGCCGCCATAAAACTAACCAAACAAATCAATATAATCAATTACTTATGAAATATTATTATTAACGAGCCTACGAGGTTTTTTTCAGAAAGTCAATATTAAAAATTTGTTTTTTTATGAGGAAAATGTACGAGTTTTAAGGAGAGCGGAGAGACCGGTCAGAGGGAGTTCCTCTTGAGCCTTCGACTCGAGGTTGCGGAGAATCACGGAGCCACGAACTGACTCATCATCACCGAGAAGAATGGCGTAACGGCACTTCGATCGATCGGCTTGGCGAAGGTGAGTCTTGAGCGTAGTGGCGCGATAGTCACATTGGGCCGAAAGTCCGGCTCTCCGGAGTTCGTCGAGAAGCACAAGACCAAGCTTGGTCCCGGTCTCTCCAAAAGCCGCGACGTAGTAAAGACATTCGTTGAACAAGGACGATGATGCCTGTGGAAGCATCAACGCCACACGCTCAAGCCCTATCGCAAATCCTATGGCGGGAACAGAGGGGCCCCCGAGCGTTTCGATTAATCCATCATAGCGGCCACCAGCACCCACCGCGTTCTGAGCTCCTAAATGAGTCGACGTAATTTCAAAACTCGTCAAACAATAATAGTCGAGCCCCCGCACTAAACGAGGATTGAGACGGTAGGGGATTCCAATGGCCACGAGACCTGCAAGGACCTGATCAAAATGTGCTAAGGCTTCCGGAGAGAGATGGTCGATCAGGCGGGGCGCCGACTCAGTCGCAGCTCGACAGTCCGGCACTTTGCAATCCAACACCCGTAAGGGATTCGTCTTCATACGGCGCCGACAGTTTGCACAGAGTCGGGACTCCTGCTGTGAGAGAAACGAGATCAAGATAGGTTTGTAAGCAGCGCGGTCACCGGAGCTTCCCAGGCTATTGATCTCGAGTATCAGGTCAGGCAGAGCCAGATCCGATAGCAGGCGCCACAACAGCGCAATGACCTCGATGTCTGCACGAGGGTCCGACGTGCCAAAGAATTCGACACCGAATTGATGGAACTGCCGGAGGCGCCCCGCCTGCGGCCGCTCATGGCGGAACATCGGACCGATGTAGAAATATTTCTGTGGGAGCGGATCGGCCGCCCGATTGTGCTCGATGAAAGCGCGGACCGTGCCTGCTGTGCCTTCCGGGCGTAAGGTCAAGGAGGTTCCATCCCGGTCGGGAAAGGTGTACATCTCCTTCTCAACGATATCTGTCTCCGCGCCAATGCTCCGGGCAAAGAGCGCAGTGAGTTCGAAGATGGGGAGACGGATCTCCTGATACCCGTAGCAGAGCGCCCAGCGCCTCGCCGAATCCTCAATCAGACGCCACCGAGGGGTTTCCTCCGGAAGAATATCCTTGATGCCCTTGATGCCCTTGATCGTGTCCATAGCCAGCGACCGTTGCGAAAGATTCGGGACTATAGCGGCGGGTTGCAGGCAAGTCAACGCAAGCTGAAGGCAGTAGATCGACGATCGTGAAGCGCCGTGCGCGAGATCGCAAGTTCGGAGATTCTGCCGCTACACGAACGACGAACGACAAGGGACGCCGCGCCTTCTTGCGCCGATTGACGCGTGGGCGTATAGTTCGCGGCCTATCTGCCGTTCCGGGAGGCTTCATGAGTGTAGATCAACCGACCCGCCGCGTAATCGCACTTGCACCGATGCCGCCCGAGAAATCCGCCTATGCCTTGGCCCGCTACAGCCGCTCGCCCGACTCTATCGAAAGCAGCCTCCGCTGGGTACATGGACATTCTTCTGAAAAGTTCTGGGATCAATTCTACTTCGACTACGGCCATGCGTCGATCGCAGATCTGGGCCATGTTATCGTCTGCTTCGAGGACGTGTCCGAAGTCGCCGCGATTCGGCTCGAGGACGAGCCCTTGTGGGACGGCCAGGCGAAATCAAGCCGGTATCAGAACTTTGCGTCCGGCGGATGGTTTGTACCGGATTCCATTCGAGGATCGGAAACAGAAGGCACCTACCACGGTATTCTCCGCAGCCTCGCCGAGATCTACCGGCTCTTGCATCAACCCCTGACCCAATCTATTTCTGAGCGTGAGCCGCGTCCCGAGTCAATGAAACCTGCCGATTACCAACGGACGATTGCCGCGCGCGCGTTCGACGTGACGCGGTATCTCCTGCCCCTCGCGGCCAGGACGAACATCGGGCAAGTCGTCAGCATCAGGACATTGGAGAAGCAAATCACCAGACTACTGTCGTCACAATTACCAGAATTGCGCATGATCGGAGACGAACTCAAGGATGCCTGCCAACGGTCACCCGTGAACCTCTGGGGCGAGCTCTGTGGCCAGCCAGCCGGAGTACATGAGCCGCTCGCGCCGACGCTCGCTCGCCATGCCAAGTCGAACGACTATCAAGCCTCGGTCTACCAGGACCTCGCCAGATACGCCAAGGAGGCGCTCCAGGGAACCGGATTGGATCAACCGACGTCCTGGGGCGAGCCGGAACCAGTAGACCTCATCGACCCTCACGATCCGTTGGACGAAATCGTGACTACCTTGCTGTATCGTGTTTCGCATGCGCCCTATCGAAACCTCCTCGCGGTCGTCCGTACCTGGACCGAGAAACAGAAACAGGAGGCCGTCGACGTGGCGATGAGCTCACGAGGGCCCTACGACGAACTGATCAAAGAGTTCCGCAGCGGCTACGCTTTCACGTTCGACGTACTGATGGACATAGGAGGCTGGCGCGACATGCATCGGCATCGGCGCTGTCAGCAGATTCAACAGAACTTTACAACGGTGCACGGGTATGAGGTTCCACCGCCGCTCGTGCAAGCGGGCTTGGATCAGGAGTATCGGCAGGCGATGGACGCGGTCCGTTCGGACATCGAGCAGCTCAAGAAAACGAGCGCGGAGGGGTCGCTCTACGCGACGCCGTTTGGATTCAAGGTGCGGTGCCTGTTCAAGATGGATTATGCCGAAGCCGAGTACATCGCCAGACTCCGCTCCGGTGTGAAAGGCCACTGGTCGTACCGGACTGTAGCCTGGTTGATGAAACAAAAACTTGCGGCGCGCTATCCCGCGCTCGGGGATCGCATTCAGGCCACCTCGCCGGACATCGAAGACACCCTCACCAGGTAAGTCAGATGATCGACCTCGATGGTTGACTACCAAACCCAATGTGAAACGATGCTGTTGGAGGGCCAGTGGGATCAGGCGCAACAGACCGCACTGGCCTGGACCCGCCATCCCGCCACAGGCACAGACCTGGACCCTCGACCCCATTTCGTCCTGAACGTGATCCACCTCCTCCGCGGGGAGTTCGCCGAAGCCTGGAACACTCATCCGAAGTGCCTGCAGGAACCAGAAGACATTGCCCAGGTCAAAGAGTGGATCGAGGGATTCGTCGCGCGACAGTCGGAACAGGGCTATGCCCATCTTGTGATGGGATTATTCCTGGCCCAATCAGGCCAATCCGAACACTCGATCGCATCCTACAGGGAGTCGATCAAACTCGCGCCACAGTCCGCCTACCCTCATTATTTTCTCGCACAGATTCATGAGCGGGCCAGCCATCTCGAATTGGCCATCAAGGAATATCGTGAAGCTGTGCGACTGGATCCCTCCTATGCGCCGGCGCGGACTAACTTGGGGGTGGCCTATCAAGAACAGGGCCGGTTGGAGATGGCAATCCCACAACATCGCGAAGTGATCAAGTTGCATCCCAACGACTCAGTGGCCCACGCAAACCTCGCCTGTGCGCTCGGCGAGCAGGGCAAGTTCGAGCCGGCCTTGCAGTCCTACAAGGAGGCGCTACGCCTGAACCCCATGGACGCAGCAGTGCATTTCTCGCTGGGAGGTCTCTATGAAACGAGGGGCCGCCTGGATCTGGCACAGAAGGAGTATGACGCGGCCCTCATCGCCGATCCGAACTTCGGTCCGGCTCATTCGGCGATCGGCTGGTTAGCGCTGGGCACACAGCGCATGCAGGACGCCTACGAGGCCTTCAATCGTGCCCTCAAGGCCAACGAGCAAGACCCTCGGGCCTACCACGGCATTGCCGAGTACTATTCCCAAAAGGGGAAGCGAGAGAGCGCACTGGACAATTTCACAAAGGCGCTCAAGTACTACAAAGATCCCGAAAAGAAAAACGCGATTTTGAACCAGCTTTTCCAAGAAGGCCAGATGGCGGATTAGCAGGATGCTGAAAAAGCCCGCCAGCAGGAGAGGGGTAGCCTGGTTGGTCCCCCGTGCTCACGGAACCCCCACGATGAAAGTGGTGGAATGGCACCCGTGTTGATCCCACTGCGGCCGTCGAGCGAGCACATTCTGATCGTGCGCGCTCCGGTAGCAAGGGATCAGCACGGGTGCCATTCCAAGTGAGAGAAGCAAGCGAGCTTGGTAGGATCATTTAGAAGGATGATGGCCCCTCGATGTGCGCGGTTGGGGAGGACCAAGCCAAGCGACCCCTTGGAAGAGGGTAACGAGCGAGCTTGGAGGGATCATCTTAGTAGAAGCGGTGCTGGGTCGATGCGTGCGAATAACCTTGCACAAGGGAGACCGTTGACAGATTACTGACACACGAGAAGAATCGCCCCAATTTGCGTGGTCTCCAGGGACGAGATACGCAGGTCAGTAAGTTAATAGTTAAGCGGAAGAAGACAAGCTCATGGCAACGCTTGATGAACTCCGCGACTCGGTAGTCCACGTCCTCACGAGAATGACGCCCACGATTGACAGTGCTCGGAAGCGAACTTGGAATCCTCGAATCGACGGAGTCTTGCCAATCGTACAACGAGCCGTACTCGTCCGGCAGTACGAGTGCCTTGACACGATCTTATATTTAGAGAAGAACTTGAGGGGCTATGCCGGGGTAGTCTTGCTTCGTCCGGCAGTCGAAGAGCTGATTTGGTGCAAGTACCTTGACACTATCAATGGGGTGCTAGCGAATACGCTCGTTCTTCTGATTTCCCAGATTGAAGTCGAAGATAGCCTGAAGGCCCAAGACGGCTACCTTGGGCGGACAGCCACCAAAAAGCTCGGGCTACTGACTTATCTGGAGCGATCGACTCGCATAAAGGCACGTATTCGCAATGATCTCAAGGTCGTAGGACACAAGCTAGGGTGGGATCGAAAGAACACTGAGGCTGGCACGCTTCCATCCCTTGCCTTCCTCGCAAAGCGTACAGGCCTAAAGCGAGAGTACGACTATCTCTACCACGCAACTTCACGGTTCGCCCATTTCAGTGCTGCGGAGCTGCTCAGGCGAGCCTGGGGAAATCGCGAAGGAATATCGATCACCTCAGAACACTTCAGAACCTACTGGAGTTCCTTCGCGCTGTTCTGGGGTTTTTGGGTCTTCACACAAACATATCTTGTACTTCAGGCCCATTTGGAGAAGGACGGCGTGATCGATCCGGATGTCGATGGCAACTCGATTGTTCAGGCCTACCACCGAGTGGCCGAATTCGGATATGTACCAATAATAACAGCGGACGAACTCAAATCTGGCTTCTAGTTATGCCGCCTAACAACCGCGTGAGTATAGACCCATCAACAGCGCGGCTGCTCAAAATTTCCGCCAGCAAGGCCGCAGGAAGCGGGACGACTGAGGCGTACCCTTGCGGTACGTCGCAGGGAGGCACGCGACTGAGAACGCAGCTGGCGGGGAATTTTCAGCAGCCGACTAGAGTTCGCGGATCGCGCCTTGAAGGACGGTAATCTGCGTCACCGGATCGCCGGATGACTTCAGTTCTGTGCGGATTTGCTCTTTGAGGTAGGAGGAGTACCCCACGCGGTCGATCAAGAGGTCGAGAAACCGTTCGACGGGGAGTAGACTCTGGGCCTTGAGCTCTTCCACGATCTCATCGGTGACGGGCACATAGCTGCTCCCCATGTGGAACACTACATTGTAGTGACGGTTTTTCCCGATGCGCTCGAACCGTAGTCCCTTCACCGACCACTCCCCGGCAGGATGTTGAAAAACCCGGACTGCTTCGTTCCCGCTTCGCTCTCGACACCCGTTAAGCGTATCTCGTTATTCGCGCGAGACTTGCGAGAAAAGCGGAACGGGTCGGATATTTCATCTTCGCGAGTCGCGCCTGTCGCGCACGTCTTGCTTGTCTCGCTCACGATTCACGAACGAAAAGGATGGTCTTTTTGAACATCTTGCAAGCCCTGCGAGTGGGCCCATTCTAGACAAGTTCTGGTCGTGAAGACAAGGGTGGCGGTCTGATCGTTGCTCCTCGCTCCGGGCTGGAATCTGGTCATGGATTGGGTCCTGTGAGCTCTCGGTCATGAACCGCTCTGCTGCTTGCCGAAATATTCCTGCCGGCTGACAGCCACGTCGGTGACGAACATCACGCCGGAGTGGCGTTCGAAGAGCGGCCGAAGCCCTGCCAGGATGGGCTCCACTTTTTCTTCCGAGACGACGGTCATGATCATCTCGAGGCTTTCCTGATCGCTGAACATGAAATGTGCCTCGCGCACGCCGTGATGGCCTTTTCCCGAAACATTGCCGATGATCGTGTAGCCGGTCGCTTTGACCTGGTCCAGCAACTCTGTCACAAACGCCTGGTGCTCCCCCGCCACGATCACACGTATTTCCTTCATCGGATGCAACGTCAACGCGCCCACAGTTGAACTCCTTTCTTGCTGAGTTGTCCCATCATGACCCCGCTATCCGGAGCCGGTTCCATCCTCGATTCTATCCCATTCGCCCGTCGGTCGATAACGATAGAGGATACCTTCATCCGGTTCCAGCGCGACCAGGTGGACCCACTTGTTATGGTAATGATGCTGCAACACTTCATGGCGGGCGATGAGCTTCTCGATCCGTTCTCGCGGGGCCTCGATGACGGTCAGCAGGCGCATCGGCTCATGATACGGCACGTCGCCGTTCATCACGGTTTGCCGGGCAAGTCCGAGCCGGAGATCGCTCCACGGGCCGGACATGATGCCGATGCGCCCCACCACGTTATGGTAAATCTTACTCCCGCCGCCATACACCTCGTTGTCTACCGTTGAAAAATAATGTTCCATGTTGATCCATTGCGCCACTACTTGCGGGCCGGTCAACAGAACTTCGAGCAACCGATTGCTCGGGTCGTCGCGATACTCATACGAATGCAGGAAGACGCGCCCTTCCAGATCGAGTGCCTTCGTGAGACCCCGTCGTCCGACGATGAAAGCCGTATTGCCTGACAGTCCCCACTCTGGTCTCACCTGGCTCCAGTCCACGCTCCGCCGGCGCACATGCGCCGCAGCGTTGTGCGCCGGCAGGATCGTCGTGACTTCGGGGAAACGGGCGCAACGTTCTTGGCTCGTCAGTCTGGTTGCTTCTTTCAGATCTTCGAGCAGCCGTGCGATATCCGCGCGATGGGTCGGCGGCGCATCTTCCAGGTCGAACAGTTGCACGTCATCGGTCGTGGTATCGACCTGGCCGGCGAGAAAGTGTGTGTCGGAAGGAATCTCGATACCATTCTTCGCCAGTCGCTCCCGCACTTTCTGATTGTTGGCCATCATGGCGAGAACGCGGGCGTTAGGTTTGCCTTCATTGCCCCCGCAAGCCCCGCAATCCAGAGCGGATTCGAACGGATTATTCTCCGAGGTACTCCTATGGGCGCAGAACAGGACGAGCCGTGCAAAATGTTTCGTCAACCCCATCATGCGCAAGGCCGTGTCCACCGTGAGAATCTGTTCCTCAAGGGTGAAACCGGTCCGCGTGATCCGTTCCTTCTGTCTGGAAGCCGAGCGCGGATTGATCTCGTAGCGCTGCCGCAAGACATCCACAAACCTGGTCAGGGCTTCCGACGAGAGCCCCGCATTTGTCGCTGCCGTGGTCAAAGGAGGTTCCGGGTCACCCTCCCCGCTCAAGGCCCGCTGCCGCAAGGCCTCGACCAGCTCCGGCGTAATCCGCGAGCTGCGCAAGCCGGTTCGCTCTTGCAACGCCTGCCGTACGGTAGCCTGCTGCGCTGTCGCCAGCATTTCTGCAGTTTCGGCCTGTGCCAGTTTATGGACGGTGAGAGTCGTGGCGATCGACGGCACGAAGATTCTCGCCAACCAGGCGGTCCAGCGACGGTACAACGAAGGCAGCAAGGTCTTCCCGATGATCGGGAGGCCGTAAAACCATCCCAACGACTCCACCATGACATAGGGCGTGACGACGTTTTCTTTCAAGTCGTGCAGAAGAGTATGGCCTGCATGGACCATCCTGGTTCGGGACTCGTGTTTCGAAACGATGTGATCCAGATAGCTGCGAGGGATTTCGCGGACCTCGTTTTTTGCGCGCATGATGACCGGGAATTGTTCGGTGTCATGCTCCCTGCCCCAGGCCCGATAACGGATAAAGGCAGCGAAGAAGCCGGCAAAACCGTAGGTTTCGTTCGCGCCGGTGGATTCGAGATGACGCCGGAACGGTTCGGAGCGCACATCGATGCAGAAGACTGATTGGGAGTGAGGGCGCACGAATGCTTGATTCTCGGAGGGAGCCGGTGCGGCTGACTTTGCCTGCGCCCGGGTCAGCGTTCTGAGCAGTCGGTCCTGATACCCTGCCTCGAAGGCCTTGAGCCAGACAGGGCCATGGTCCGATTCAGGGAAGGCTTTCATCCAATCCACGAGCTGCTTGAGATCGACCGGCGAACTGTCCAGCAAAGCAGCCGGATCGATGTGCAGCGCTAGGGCGAGCGAACGCAACTGCTTGGCTGGGCCGTGTCGAGCGACTCGTTCCTGGCGGGGAACGACATCTGTCCTGTAGCGGTCGATTAACCCTTCCCAGCCGTTTCTCTTTTGATGATGCAAGTGGTCGACTTCCTCTGCATACGCGGCCGGTAGACGCCCAGCGACCCGTTCTCTTCTCAGAAAGTACTCGCTTGAATGGCTCTGCATATAGTCCGTGACTGCCTGGTACTGTCCGTCGATGCCCAGCTCCTCCTGGCAGGCCTTCTGAACCAACTCGCGCGCATACCAGAGACGGATCGCGAGGTATTTCACCAGACCAACCGGATAGGCCTGTTGCCACGCGTATTCTCGCTCTTCCGCGCGCCACTTGATGAATCCGGCCCAGCCCGGCAGCGCCGTCAGTTGGAGAGACAGGTAGTCCTGCCGGAGTTCTGTAGGAATAGCAAGAGCATCAAGGCTCTCCAACAACGCATCTTCCGGGTAGTCGGGCAGCCGTGAGATTTTCTTTCGGCTGTCTGCAATCCCGCAGGGCGACCATTCCTGCGCCGCGAGGGTTTTCCAGGCTCCGTACAATCCTTTTTCTCGGCCTGGCATGGGCCAGGTGGCATGGCCTTCGTCCAAGAAGGCCTCGCACCACTTGATCAGCTCGCTGTTGATCTGGCCGACGATCTGCGTGCCGAGCGTCTGGTCGCACCAGTGCGAGAGCGTGATCCAACGGCCGAGCGCGGACTGGTCCCCTTCCGCAATAGCCTGAATCTTCTCACGCAGATCTGGAGAGGTAAGGACGGAGGCGAGGCGGCCAGCGAGCGAATCGACCAGCTGCTGATGAGGATCATGATACCACTGAGCATCGAGCGGTTCTTCGATCGGCGTACAAAGCCCTTCGGCCAGGCAAGCGCGGAGGATCTCGCCGTGAGAGACCGTGCGAGCCCCGATCGTCAAGCGCTTGTCATGCACCAGCGGCGTGAGGGCGGCATCGAGATGCCCGAGCTGAATCCTGCCGGAGCGGAGGTAGCCGCGATAGAGGTGGCTGGGAAGATAGCCGTTTCCCCCTAAGAATTGTTGGCTGCGCCTGACGGCTTCTTCAAACGAGAGATACTCGAGGCTATGGAGCGGATTGTGATGCACGAAGGTCCGCATCGGCCAGTATTGGGCAATGACCTCGCCCGCGAGGCGGACCACGCCTCGGAGTTCCATGCGTCTGGTTTCGATGTCGATCGAGTGGTCTATCGATTCCATGTGACGGATTCCATGACGGCTCCGAAGCGCGGCGGCTGAGTCTGAATTCCGAACAGGCTGACCGGCGCGACGCCCAGCGCGATGACGATCAGAACAACCATCAGCAGAGACGCGAGTTCTGCCGGACGAAGCGTTTCATAGCGGAGATCCGATCGCTGCCGGCCAAAGAGCAACCGTTGCACCATATCGAGGATGTACCAGGACGCAGCCAGCCAGGCGATCACAATAATAAGCAGGGCAGCAGATAATGTGAGCGACGAGGTGAGGAGCAGACCCATGAATCCGGCGAAGACCCCGAACGGGGGCAGGCCCATAGCTGCTAACGCCAAGAGCAACAACAGGACGGCGAATTCCGGCATCGGCGAGGCAAGCCCGCTGATGGCTCGCGGGTCTACGTCGTCCCCGTACCGCGTACGGACGACCTGCCAAGCAAGTAGGAGTCCACTCGTGGCAAGCGCCGCGCCGCCCAGAAAGACAGCGGCCTGAGGGGTGACGGCACTCGAAGCGGCCACAAACCACCAGAGGATTGAGAAAAACGAGAGGCTGCCGTAGGCGAGGAGCAATCGTACGCGCGATTGCGCCAGCGCCTTGACCGAACCGTAAAGGGCGCCCACCAACGCCAAGATTTTCATCGTAGCAACCGCGACATCCGGCACCGTCGGCAACACCGCAGCGAGGCCGTGGAGTCCGATGGCAGGGAGCAGCAGCACGATAAACGGCGGCAGGCTGCCGGGCAGTCGTGTGAGCGCGGTCACGTAGCCGTCATGGAACGGCACGAGCGGCAGCAAGATGGCACAGGCCACCAACGATGCAAGGGAAGAGACGGGAGGGTCGGCGATCACCGCGAGCCCGGCACAGAGCGTCCCAAACCCAAAAGTGCCGATACCCAACCACGATGTGGGCCAAAATGGATTATGATGCCAGATGAGGAGGAACGTGATGAGACCAAGGAGCGCAACCAGAGCGAGCTTGCCCACGACGTGCTGGCTCGTGAGGACGCCTAATCCCAATCCAAGGAACAGCAGGGTCATGACCCAGGCGAGCCGATATTCCCGACGCACAGGCCCTCCCAAGAGAGAGACACAAGCGCCCAGCGGGAGGAGATACACTAAGAGCAGCCCTTCAGTCGTTCCCGTCAGTCTTCCGGACGTTCCGATCACAGCCAGCAGACTAAGCACGGTCACAATAATCGACCAGATTCTCAGCTTCTCCGGCTGAGACCAGACCACGAGGCCCAGTATCGCTCCGATAATGGGAACTGTGGCCAAGAGCAACGGAGTGGTCACGATATCCGTCATTTGGACCACCCCGCATCGCGCTTATCGATTCTATGGACCACACGCATGACCACGCGACCGAGTGCTTGATAGCACTCATCCGCATAGAGCCGGTTCATGAACAGGACATACAATCGGAGACGGAGCCCTTCCACCCAGCTCGGCACCCACATAGTCTGGCCATGGGCTTGGGCATAGATATAGAACCACCCCAGAATGATCACCAGGGCCGTTCCGATGATGAGACCATCAAAGAGCCAATTGGGGAGCGCCGCCGCCTGGAAGTAGGACGCCACCTCTTCCGGATTCGGATAGAGGAACGCGGTGAAGGACTCGACGGCGAACAAATAGATGAACACGACGAAGAGCAGTATCAGCAGCATCGCCACTGATACCTTCCATGAAGCGACTGCGCGCAGGCGGATGAGTGTCAAGATGGCTTGGGAAGACGTAACCCAGATGAAGAACAGGAAGATCACAGTCCCTTGGGAATCCCGCAACGGGATGTGCAACACACCATGGGATACCAGGAGGATGACAAGCGGAATGAGGAGTGTCGTGAAAAATCCGGTAGCCCAGGTGAGGCGCGAAAACTCCTGTTCTTCAGCGCGAGGGTCCGCATGTGGGAATTCCGGTTCCTGGCGGGCCTTGTGGATCACGTTCCCGCAGTTCAAGAACACCGTGGCTTTGAAAAGTCCGTGTGCGAGGAGATGGAAGACGGCCAGCGAGAAGGCGCCCAATCCACATTCCATAATCATGTAACCCATCTGGCCGATCGTCGAGAAGCCGAGCGTCTTCTTGATGTCGTTCTGCGCCAGCATCGTGGTGGCCCCGAGGACTGCGGTGACCGTGCCGACCACGAATGTCACATGCAGCGTGGTCGAGCTGAGGCCATAGAGCGGAGCCAAGCGGTTGATCAGGAAGCCGCCGGCATTGATGATCCCGGCGTGGAGCAACGCATGAACCGGCGTCGGGGCATAGAGCGAACGGGGTAGCCAGATATGGATCGGAAACTGAGCCGACTTACTCATGGCCCCAATGAACAGGAGCAGCGTGACCGCCGTCGCTCCGCCGATCTCGATGCCTGGCCAAGGCGAAAGCATGACTGGCGATTCGGCGGCCTTGGCGAAGAGCGCTTGGAACTCCAACGTTCCGTAGAGCTGATGAGCGAGAACAACGCCCGACAGAAACGCCACATCGCCGACACGCAAGAGGGTAAAGGTTCTGAACGCCCCCTCGAGGGTCGCCGCATGCGCATGATTGTGGGCGAGGAGATAAAGCATGTAGCTCAGGACTTGCCAGAACAGGAACAGCATCATGAGGTTGGCGCTGGACACCATGCAGAGCAACACAGAGGTCGTGAATCCGATGAGCGCTAGATACCGGCGATCATGGCGATCCTGATACATGTAGCCGATGGAATAGGTGTAGATGATGGTGCCGACGCCGGCGATCAATACCATCATGACCGCGCTCAGGCGGTCGATATAGAAACCCATGGGGAAGGCCAGCATCGCGAGAGAAGCGGGGTCGTAGAAACGAATGGTAATGGGCCCCTGCGTCGACACAAGCCACAGGGTCGCAATGGCGCCGAGAAAGGCCACGCCGATCGGATAGGCCGCGATTTTGGCACGTTGATGACGCGAGCCTTCATCGCCCACCAGCACAATGAGCGCCGCGAGGAACGGGAGAAGAGGAACTAGGATGACAGCAAACACCGGAACCTCTTGACGTTCACCGCATGACCTCAAAAAAACACAAAAGCCAACCGGCATCCCCGGTTGGCTTGTACTGCAACCAGCCGCTCTTTCGAGTTGCCGGTCGCCCTACGGCGCCTGTCTATCAGAAGTGGGCGTCCCACCTGTTTAGAGGAATCTCGGAACAGGAGACATCGCCGTACTATGAAATCAGGCCCAATCAATAATACGGTCCGTAGACCGTCGTCAAGCGCTAGACGATAAATTTGTTCCCTCAGCCATCACGCGATGGTCCGAAAGCCCTAGGCCGCGAGACGGGTTGGACAAAGGGCTTACGTTTGCACTTGTTCGGGCCGGCTCGCGCTCCTATAATCCTGCACCGGGTCGGTCATCACGGCAGAAGACCTTCATCATAATCGGACGAGGCACCACGTGGAAACCGCCATCCGTAAAGCCATCATCAAGTTTGAACAAGAATTCATGGGCCGCGGACCGGATGAAGTGCGCGCGTTCATCGTGCGGGACCTCGTCGTGGTCCGGCTCAAGGGGGTGCTGACACCGGCCGAACGTCAGCTGGCAAAAACTGCGGAAGGTGTCGATATGGTGAAGCGATTGCGGCAGAATTTGATTGCGCAGGGTCGCGACAAACTCTGCGAGCAAGTGAGCGAAATTACCGGCGCCAAAACCCTCGCGCTCTTTACCGACATTGACGTGCAAATCGGCGAACGGATTTTAGTGTTCACAGTCGATCGCGACATCCAGAACGAAAGTCGATAGGGCGGATCCGCACGGATGGAAAAACTCGTCAAAGGCTTCCTCAAGTTTCGGACCGAGGTGTTCGACAAGAAGAAGGAACTCTTCACCCGGCTTTCTGAAAACCAGGCTCCCCGAGCGCTCTTCATTACCTGTTCCGATTCGCGGGTTGACCCCACCCTCCTCACACAAACTGATCCCGGGGAGCTCTTTATTCTCAGGAATGCCGGCAACATGGTGCCGCCCTATGGCTCGATGCAAGGCGGCAGCACGGCCACCATCGAATACGCGATGGCCGTCCTAAAGGTTCCACACATTATCGTCTGTGGCCATACCGATTGCGGCGTCATGAGGGCGCTCTTGCATCCCGAGGAAGTGCATGACTTGCCGGCGGTCAAGGAGTGGGTTGGACAGGCGGAAACCACCCGCCGCCTGATCAGGACGACGCAAGAAAACGTCCGATCACAATTGGACCATCTTCGCACTCACCCGTCCGTCGCCGTTCTTCTGCGTCAGAAGAAAGTCGATCTCCACGGATGGGTCTATTCCATCTCGACCGGCGATGTGTGGGTCTATGATTTAGACTCCGAGCGATTCACCTCACTGCTGGATGACTCCTCTCCTCGCTTGAAAGCAGCGCGCTAGTCCTGGCATGCTCATTAAATGACCAGACGGCAATTGGAAACTCTCTCCTTCGACAACTCGTACGCCCGCCTGCCCGAGTCGTTCTACGCCCAGCTCAATCCCACTCAGTTTGCAATGCCCCCCTATCTCATCAGTTTCAATCCTGCGGCGGCCGAATTGATCGACCTTGATCCGGAGCAAGCCAGGCGCCCGGAATTTGCCGGTGTGTTTGGCGGAAGTCTGCTTGTGCCTGGGATGGAGCCGCTGGCCATGCTCTATTCCGGCCATCAGTTCGGGGTCTATGTCCCGCAACTGGGAGACGGGCGCGCCATCCTCCTTGGAGAAGTACGGAACGACCGGGGCGAGAAGTGGGATCTGCATCTGAAAGGTGCGGGGCTTACGCCGTTCTCGCGAGAGGGAGATGGCCGGGCAGTCTTGCGCTCGACCATCCGCGAATATCTCTGCAGCGAGGCGATGCATGGCCTGGGGATTCCAACGACTCGGGCGCTCTGTCTCGTCGGAAGCGACCACCAGGTCTACCGGGAGCAGGTCGAAACCGGCGCGATGCTCGTGCGGATGGCGCCGTCCCATGTGCGCTTCGGCACCTTTGAGATCTTCCATTACCGTAAACAGCACGAGCAGCTCAAAATCCTCGCCGACTATGTCATCGCGAACCACTTTCCTTACCTGACGGATGGGCGGGACAAGTATGCGCGATTCTTCTCCGAGGTCGTCGAGCGCACCGCAAATCTGATCGCGCAATGGCAGGCCGTCGGCTGGGCCCACGGGGTCATGAATACGGACAATATGTCGATCCACGGCATCACCCTCGACTATGGTCCGTTCGGGTTCATGGACGACTACGATCCTGGTTTCATTTGCAACCACTCCGACCACAACGGCCGCTATGCCTTTAATCAACAGCCCTATATCGGTCTCTGGAATCTCAGCTGTCTGGCGCAGGCGCTGCTTCCGTTGGCCGAGAAGGAAGACTTGAAGGCTGCACTCGACCGCTACACCGCCCTCTGCGAAGGACGGTTCATGGAGTTGATGAGGGCCAAGTTTGGACTCTTCGAGACGAAGGAGGAGGATGCGTCGTTGATCCAAGACCTATTGGCGCTCATGCACCTGCACCATGTCGATTACACAATCTTCTTTCGCGCATTGGGCCTGTTTCAGACCGGGTCCGCATCGCTGAATGAGCCCCTCCGCGACTTCTTCCTGGATCGTGAATCATTCGACAAGTGGGCTCATCGGTACGAGGACCGGCTGCGCGAAGAGGGTAGCCGAGGCGACGATCGCCTGGTACGCATGAACCGCGTCAATCCCAAGTACGTGCTCCGCAACTATCTGGTGCAGACAGCCATCGAGAAGGCTCAGCAGAAGGACTTCTCCGAGATCGAACGGTTGCTCGCCCTGCTGCAAAATCCCTACAGTGACCAGCTAGGCATGGACTCCTACGCAGCCCCGCCTCCCAACTGGGGCAAGCATTTAGCAGTCAGTTGCTCGTCTTAGGAACCTGTCCGACATTGACCGTTCTACTGCGGCGAACGATCTGCAACCATCTGCGTCGTTCTCGGCCCAAAAAAATCCTCAATGTGTTCCAGCGAATACACCTCCGGTTTTCCCAGGCCTGCGGCCTCGCATCTGGCCGCTCCTCCTTCGCCTCGCCACGAAGGCAATGTCGGACAGGCTCCTAGACACGACATTCTTCCGGCATTCTTTATGCTTTGACTCATGGACAGCGTTTCCTCCGTGGGGGGTCGCTCGACTCACTGTACCGGTGGGTTCGTGGAGTGACCCCCCGTTTCAACAGGCAGATATATTGCCTTCGTGGCTCGGAGCATCAGCGTCCGGTCCCTCTCCCTTGCGGGGCTGGCGCTCATTCTCAGCGCCCCACAGAGAGTGGGGGCGGGGCGAATCCGATCGCCGTGGCGAATACGGTCACCGTCATCGGGACGGTGGGCGAGACGAGCATTGTGGCGATGAACGACAACGACAATCTGCTCTTCGTGGACTTCAGCAGCGGCAGGATTCGCCGCATTGTTCTCAGCGGTGCCGACCTCACCTAGCCCGGCATGTCCAACATTGCCGACAAAGGCGGGAGCGGCGTCTTGTTGAGTCTCATGCTCGGCGCCGACGGATTCGTGTACGTCTCCAACAACAACGCCATCCTCAAAGTCGTCCTGCAATAGACCTTTTTCCATCGACCACATCTAGGTTCCCCTCTGTCCGCACTTATCACCTTGCAGTCCCCCTCACTGTCTGTTGTAGAGTGGCGGAGATCGGCCTAGCGCGTCCCCTGTGCTCGCCCAGTTGGAGACTCATCCAGGCCTGCTGTAGGGTGGGAGAGGGCTTACCAACCGGCGGCAGATCATTACAGAACACGGATTCTTCTATGGCAAAAGGAAGTGGAGAGTCGAAACTTGCCCTGGTGGGTGTGGTCACCCTCGCGGTTGCGCTCGCCGGCGTGTTGTTGGTGAAAGAGCCTCTGCGCAGTTCGCGGCCGGTAGGAACCGGGTTGGATGTGAAACAAGCCACCGGTGAGCAGTCGGTCCGTGCGCGGCTGTGGGAAGATCCGTTGGCAGCGGTGCAGCGGGGTATGCGAGAAGCTCAGCCACCAGCGGTCGGGTTGCCCAAGCCCGCGCCCAGCCAGTCAGTTGAGTCGTCCCTCAATCAGCGTCTGAGACCACTGCGGCTTGCGATTGCCGACCGAGCCAAGAGGGGTGAGCAGATCACAGTCCTATTGGTGACCATGAGCGGCGATCCCTATGCGGAGAGTGCGGAGTCCCGCATTCGAGATCGCTATGCGGTGGGCACCGCGCTGGGCGTGGCCTGCTATGTCCCGGAGGACGAGGGGCATCTTTCGTTTATCGAGGAGGGCGCTCAGGGTGTCGGTCATGCGTTGCCGTACGAGTGGTATCGGCTCCGCAAGACAAGGGTCTGTGGCGAAGGACAGGATCGAGCCCAGAGCACCCTCGTGATCTGGATCCCCGACGACGCCCTCAGCCGAGGGTTCTTGGCCACCCTGACCTCGTTGTCGCAGACCATGGTGTGCGAAGAATCGAAACAGAAAGACGAATGCCTCCTGACCGATGACCGACGCAAGCTGGTTCGTCTGAATCCGACGTTGCAACAGGCCGTCACGTTCAAGCTGGTGGGGCCCCGCAGTTCCTCCGCCCTGCGTCATCTCCTGGATGAGGCCGAGGCTTTATATGCCGAGCCCCATGAAGGGATCGGGGTCTGGCCGAATACGGACGGGACCATCGAACTCTATTCGCCGTGGGCCAGCGCGATGAGAGGGCTCTTGGCCTATGGGCTGAAGAAGCAAGAAGGGAAGGGCCCCGCGTGCCAGACGTATGAAGCCTGCGAGCAGGAGTTTTTTCATCGTCTGGCGGCTGCCAATGTGCGGCTCGTTTACGAGATCGGATCCGACGACCGGCTCTTCGACACGCTGATCGAGGAATTAGAACGTCGCCAGGTGCGGCTCGGCTGGGATGCGGTGATCCTCATTGGGGAGTGGGATTCGTTCTATGGCCGAGCATTGCCCATCGAGTTCCGCGCGGCGGCTTGCGCGAAAGTGGCGACCTTCACGGAGGCCGAGCTGAAGCAGATTCAGGTGCCGACGACGATCAAGGCCTGGTGTTCTACCGTCCCGCGTGCGATCGATTTACAGATTCAACGCTCGGCGGACTACGAATCCCTGACCTTAAACATTTTCCGGTATAGCTATCTCAGCGGTCTCGATGGCGAAGTGCCGGGCGACGACAGTGTAAAGGCCGGGCGTGGAGAGAAACCCAAAGCCAATGAAACAGCGAAGGATGCTCTGGCCGGTGGGTTGAAAGAACGTCCTGAAGGCACCAGTCAACTTGATTATGTCCGCGCCTTGGCCGCGAGGATCCAAGACGAAGGGGAAGGGGCTAAAGCGATCGGCATCCTGGGCACGGATCCCTACGATGCCGTGCTCATTCTCAAAGCGCTCCGGCCGGCCTTCCCGCATGCCGTCTTTTTCACGGTAGATCTCGACGCACGCCATCTCCAAGCAAGCGAGTACAAGTGGACCAGGAACATGGTCGTGGCCTCGCCGTTCGGTTTGCAGTTGGACGGCGGTTTGCAACGCGATGTCCCGCCGTTTCGGAGCAGCTATCAAACAGCCACCTACTTTGCCGTGCTCCGGGCGGTGAATCACGTTGCCTGTCGCGCTGCGGGCGATCGGCAGAAATCAGCGGCGCCCTGCACGGCGGGGTATCACGTGGCACTGACCCCGGAAGACCGAGTCTACGACGCGGCTGAACATCCTCGGATCTTCGAAGTGGGTCGAGAGGGCGCTGTGGACTTAAGCGTCGTCGATGTCGAAGGTGTGAGAACGATCCATCCCTTGCGTCCGGATCTCGAGCATTCGGACAATCAGGGTCAGCTGAAGCAGGGGATCAGTCCCGGCAGCACAACCGTGATGGCGCTGGTCGCGATCGGGCTGTTCGTCGGGACGGTGCTCGCCTGGACCAATCAGCGAATCTGGCTGTGGGTCCTGCGGTTCTGGCGTCTGCTCGCCGTGGTCGGCCTTATTATCGTGGTCGGGACGGCGGTCTTTTGGGCCATGGGTGGCGGGACAGCCCTCATGGCCCATCACGATGAAGGCGAACCATTTTCGTGGACCGCAGGCGTGAGCATTTGGCCCGGTGAATGGCTCCGGCTTCTCGTTGTGATGTTGTGCCTCGTCTTCCTGGTCAAAGGGTCTCGCGATCTGATGAAGAACAGCGACCACCTAACCGAGAATTTCTTTTTCCGCATCGATCAGGGCCCTCGCTCCCGATTCACCCTGAGGACGTTTTGGACCAATGTGCAACGGGTCTATCATCCGGCCGCCACCAGAGCGGCCACCACGGTCGATCAAGCCTGGTCCTGGTACCTCGACGCGGCAGGCCTGCTGCAGCGAACGGCGCGCGTGCTGGTCCTGTTCCTGCTGTATGGCGCGATTATGATTTCCTTGGATCACTGGGTCGTAGACGAAGAGATGATCCATCCCTGTCGGGGATGGCTGAGCTGTCGAGTGGACGTGATCATGACACTGGCCAGCATGAGTCTCGTGGTGCTGCTGAATCTGGCGGTGTTCGACGAGGTCATGTTGTGCCGTCGATGGGTCGGTTGGGTGAACACTTCGAGCGGGGGGTGGTCGGAGCAGGTGCAGCAGGAATACTTGCGCGAGTATGGACTGAATCAGAGCCACAAGGCCGAGTTTGAAAAGCTCAAGTATTTGGCCGGCATTGACCTGATTAGCCGACGGACGGAAGCGGTTAATCGCCTCATTCGGTATCCCTTCATCGCCTTGCTGATCATGATCGCCGCGCGCAACGACTACTTCGATATCTGGAACTACCCGCTCCTGCTGCTGCTGGCCTGGGCGTTGAATGTCGTCCTGGCGCTGAGCGGGTCGTTGTTGCTCTATCAATCTGCCGACCGGGCGAAGCGGACGGTCTTGGCCGGGCTGAGCAAGCAAATGATCCAAGCCCTCGGGCTCGGCAAGGACTACGAAATCCGTGCGAAGCAAGTCCAGTACATTATCGACCAGGTCGAGGCCAACCAGAAGGGCGCGTTCGTTCCCTTCTACCAACAACCCGTCGTCGAATCCTCGCTCTACGGCGTGGTCGCGTTGCTGCAATATTTGTATCTGAGATAACGGGCACTCATGCGCGAAGAACAATTAGGCGGTCTGCGGACGAGGGTCACGGGCGGAACAGATGGAAAGGGTGGAGGTCGCGGTCCTCTCGTCCTGCTTCTGCACGGATTCGGTGCGCCGGGGGACGACCTTGTGTCGCTAGCCGACGTCTTGAATGTACCGACCGGGACGAGGTTCGTCTTTCCGGAAGGCCCGCTCTCATTGAGTTTTGGGCCGGGGGATGCGCGCGCCTGGTGGCTCATCGACATGGCGCGCATTGCAGCGGATCAAGCCGCAGGTCGGGTGCGTGATCTCTCGCAAGAGATTCCGAAAGGCCTAGCTCCGGCGCGCGAGACCATGCTGGCGTTCCTCAAAGAAGTTGAACAAAAATTCGGCGCGGACCCGCGCAAGACCATCCTCGGGGGATTTTCCCAGGGCGCGATGCTTTCTTGTGATGTGATGCTCAAAACGACGCAGCCCTATGCCGGGCTGATCCAACTGTCCGGAACGCTCTTGGCCCTACAGGAATGGGTTCCGTTGCTCCAGAAACGCAAAGGACTGCCGGTCTTTCAAAGCCATGGGATGCAGGACGAGCTTCTGCCGTATGTTGGTGCAGAGAGGTTGCGAGACACTTTTATTCACGCAGGACTCTCGGTTGAATGGCACAGCTTCCGTGGCGGTCATGAGATTCCAAGAGCGGTTCTGCAGCGTCTGGGGCCGTTCATCACCAAGGCAATCACCCCAATATGAGTAGCCTGCATTCGTTCGAACTTGCAGCTGCCGACGGTAAAATGATTCGCGGTGATCGCTCGATTGGCCAGGATCGACAGATTCTCTTCATCACCGGCTTCCTCTCGAAACGGTGGGGTAACAAGAGCAAGGCACTCGCACAGTGGTGTGAAGAGAACGGGTGGGGGTTTTGTTGCTACGATGTGCGCGGGTTCGGCGACTCAGGGGGGACGTTTACCGACTACACCTTGTCCGATTGGATCGCCGATGCGCGGCTTGTGTTGAATATGCTGCAAGATGGACGACATCTCACCCACCCATCCCAGGCGCGCCAAGACGCGCCTCCTCCCAAAATCACCATAGTCGGTAATTCATTCGGTGGCTGGATCGCCTGGATGATGGCCCAGGAATGCTCGGCAGTTGAAAAGCTTATTCTCATCGCCCCAGCATTCGATGCTATTGGCGTCAGAGCCAGGGAAATTTCAGCCGACCGGAGAAAACGATGGCATGATACCGGCTGGATGCCTTGGGACGATGACCCAGTCCACAAGGATTGGCCGCTCTCGTGGAAATGGGTCGAGGAAAGCGAAGCCTATTGGTCGAGGCGGTTCGATCAGATGCGTCGCGTCAAGACAACCCTGTTACACGGCCTCCAGGACCGGACGATCCATCCGCGTACGAGTTGGCAATTCGTCGACGAATTGCTAGCCCGTGACCCAGATTACCCCATAGAATTGACCTTGAAAATGGGCGACCATCGACTGAGCGGGCCGGAACATCTGGACACATTTCGGCGTCTTGTGTTGGACCCAAGCTAGTAAATGCGTCACGCGAGAGAGGCGAGACTAGCGAGAAAAGCGCGACAGACGGAATAAGACTCTGTACGTCCGCGCAGTCAAGAGGAGGGGCTGATGCTCGTGTTGATTCATAAAGAATGCGGCGGGCCTGCGTTGGATGAATCGCCGGTCGGCGAAGTCTGCGTGATTCCCATCGACCGGTTTCCATTTTCCTGCTTTACCTGCCTGGAAGAGATTATCGACGAATCGGAAGTCAGGCTCTCCGAGGAATTGGGCATTTGACGGGCCGAGCCCTCCCTCTCAGACTCCATCCCGCCGGTTGTGCAACAGGATAGGCTTTTGTTATCGTGGGCCCTTCACCTGGGCTATTTACAAGGAGAATTGACGTTCCATGGCCACAAACGATAAGCAAGTCATATTCTCACTCGTCAACGTCGGTAAGGTCTATCCGCCGAAGCGGCAAGTGTTGCGCGAGATCTATCTTGGGTTTTACTATGGCGCAAAGATCGGCGTGTTGGGTCTTAATGGGTCGGGGAAAAGCTCGCTGCTCAGGATCATCGCCGGAGTTGATCAGAACTATACGGGAGAGATCACCCGCTCGAAGGGCTACAGCGTGGGTCTGCTTGAGCAGGAACCGCAACTCGACCAGGACAAAACGGTGAAAGAAATCGTCGAAGAGGGCAAGAAAGAACTCGTGGCCATGCTGCACGAATACGACGCGGTCAGCAACAAGATGGGCGGGGCTACTCCCGATGATTTGGAAAGGCTCATCGAGAAGCAGGCCCAGCTGCAAGAAAAGATCGAAGCGGCAAACGGGTGGGAATTGGAAAACGTGCTCGAACTCGCCATGGAAGCTCTGCGTTGTCCTCCGCCGGATGCGAAGATCGGGTTGCTCTCCGGCGGCGAGAAGCGACGGGTGGCCCTCTGCCGTCTCATGATCCAAGAGCCTGATATCTTATTGCTCGACGAGCCGACGAACCATCTCGATGCAGAATCAGTCCAATGGCTCGAACAGCATCTGCAACAGTACAAAGGCACGGTTATCGCCGTGACGCACGACCGCTACTTCCTCGACAACGTGGCCGGCTGGATTCTCGAACTCGATCGCGGTCATGGCATTCCATTCCAGGGGAATTACACCTCCTGGTTGGAACAGAAGCAGCTGCGGCTGGAAAAAGAAGAAAAAGCGGAATCGAAGCGCCGCAAGTCTTTAGAACATGAGTTGGAATGGATCCGCATGTCGCCGAAAGCCCGTCAGTCGAAGGGCAAGGCGCGGCTCAACCGCTATGAAGATTTGGTCAATCAGAAACAGGACCAGCAGGCCGCAGATTTGGAGATCTACATCCCGCCGGGCCCACGGCTGGGCGATGTAGTCGTCGAATCCAAGGGCGTCAGCAAAGCCTATGGGGACAAGGTCCTCTACGAGAATGTAAACTTCAGCCTTCCCAAAGGCGGCATTGTCGGCGTGATCGGTCCGAACGGAGCCGGCAAGACGACGATGTTCCGGATGATCATCGGGATCGAGAAACCGGATGCGGGAACTATCAAGATTGGTGAGACAGTCAAGCTGGGTTACGTGGACCAGGATCGCAGCCTGGATCCGAACAAATCCGTCTACGACATTATCTCCGAGGGCCACGAGACCATTATGCTCGGCAAGGCCGAAGTCAACGCCAGGGCCTACTGCGCCAGGTTCAACTTCGCGGGCACCGATCAGCAGAAGAAGGTGAAGGACATCTCCGGCGGCGAACGCAACCGAGTGCACCTGGCCCGTATGTTGAAAGAGGGGGCGAACCTAGTCATCCTCGACGAGCCGACCAACGATCTCGATATCAACACCTTGCGCGCGCTCGAAGAAGGATTGGAAAGTTTCGCCGGCTGCGCCGTCATCAGCAGTCACGATCGTTGGTTTCTGGACAGGATCGCGACCCACATCATGGCGTTCGAAGGCGACAGCAAGGTGGTCTGGTTTGAAGGGAACTACAGCGATTACGAAGCGGATCGGAAGAGGCGCTTGGGCAAGGAAGCCGATCAGCCGCACCGGATTCGCTACCGGAAGCTGACACGCCAGTAAGTCACCCACCATGGCACCTCGCGCGATCATCACCGGGGCGGCGGGATTGATCGGACAGTACCTTGTGAAGACCGCCTCGAGATGGGCTCCTGATCGGGATACGCAGGGACTGACCCGTGCCGGTCTCGATTTTACCGATCGCGCGAACGTCGAACGCACGTGGCAGTCCATCAAGCCCAACGCCGTGATTCATTGCGCGGCATTGAGCCGAACGAAAGACTGCGAGCAAGATCCTGAACAAGCTCGCTGCATCAATGTGGAGGCCACCGCGCACCTCGCTCAGCTCTCCCAGGACATTCCCTTCATCTTCCTGTCCAGCGGGGAAGTCTTCGACGGGAGGGCCGGCTGGTACGGCGAGACGGATGAGCCGAACCCGATCAACGTGTACGGCCAGACCAAGCTGGAAGCCGAACAGGCCGTCTTGCAGAATCCCAGACATACAGTTGTTCGAATTGTCCTGACTGCCGGAACTTCGGAGACCGGCGACAGGAGTTTTGTCGAAGAAATGTGTCGGACCGCTAAGGCTGGCAAGGACGTGACGCTCTATGCCGACGAGTTCCGCTGCCCCCTTCCTGCCGGTGTCATCGCCCGAGTCATCTGGGAATTAGTCGATCGCGAGCAGGCGGGCCTCTATCACCTAGGCGGGAGCGAACGGCTCTCGCGCTGGGAAATTGGTGAAACTTTACTGCCTTGGTGTCCGGAGTTGAAAGGCCACCTGATGAAAGGCTCCACACGGAACCATGTTGGGAGCCCCCGGCCCGCCGACCTATCGCTCCGTTGCGACAAGATCCAGAGCCTCCTTTCGTTTCGGATTCCCGGGTTTCGTGAATGGCTCGCCGGACGTTCACGCCGAGGTGCGGACTTATGGGACTACCTCGACGGAAGTCCGTGAGGCGTGAAACGTGAAACGCAGGGACCGGGACATCGGGGGACGCGATGATGGAGTCCGATCTTCTCTCGCTGGTCGTCACTGCGTACCTCGTAATGGTCGCGGGCATGGTGAGCCTATGGGTGCTGCAACTTCGAGTGCGCAATGCTTCGATCGCAGACGTCGGCTGGTGCGCGGGTCTCATCGCGGTGGTGCTGTGGTACGCCATACAGGCCACCGGCGAAACAGAGCGAAAAATGCTGGTGGCTGTCTTAGCCGTGCTCTATGCAGGAAGACTGGGATTCTACATCCTCCTCAATCGGGTGATCGGTAAGACGGAGGACGTGCGCTATCGCCGCTTGCGCGAGCAATGGGGTTCTTCAGAATCGGTCAGGATGTTTGGGTATTTTCAACTACAAGCGCTGGCCGTGGTGGCCTTCTCCCTCCCGTTTCTGGTTCTGATCCAACACCCAGGACCCCCATTTGCACTGATCGAGCTCGTCGGGTTGCTGATCTGGATCGTCGCTGTTTCCGGGGAAGCCATGGCGGACCGGCAACTCGCGCAATTCAGATCCAAGTCGTGGAATCGTGATCGGGTTTGTCGGGATGGACTCTGGTGCTATTCACGCCATCCGAATTATTTCTTTGAATGGTTGCACTGGTGGGCCTACGTTGTCATGGGAGTAAGCACGCCTGGATGGCTCCTGACCTGGATCGGACCGGTTGGGATGGGGTGGGCGCTGCTGAAGGTATCTGGTATTCCTCGGGCGGAGCGACAGGCCCTCGAGAGCCGGGGAGAGGACTATCGAGAGTACCAACGGACGACGAACGCATTCTTCCCATGGTTTCCGCGGGGCTCGAAGTGAATGCAGAAAAGGCCTGTTACCGAGATCCTGTTCCTACCGACTTACAGGACAACTCGTCTCCCACCTGATCCAGAAACCGAATCAGCCTGGCACGCGATGTCGCATCAATCGTTCGGATTTCCCACCCAGCATCGCGTCCGTTTGACCACCGGACGAAAGCGGAGTCGATCAGTAAATACTTCGACTCTCCATCATCGTCAAGTTCGAGGTAGACCGGCATACTCATACCCGGTGTGACCGGGTGGTCTCCAGTTGCTCGCCATCCGGATTCCGACAGATCCCAGAGGTGCCCTTTCCCGTGGAAGTTCTCGTCATGATACAGAAAGGGACAGTGGATCGAAATACGCTGCCCCGCCCGAACGACATAGGTTATGGCCATCTCACCCTCCCTGTTGACCGCCCCTTTCTTTTAAGGTGTCTGCTTCAAGCGTAGCAGGGCCGCTCTTCGGCGCTATGCCTCATAAGGGGGGCATGGGTGATTTTGAGAGGGACACCTTGCCGCAGTTTGATCAGAAGAAGTGAGTGAAGGGGAGGGGCTAGTGGATGACCGGGACGGGTGAACTACTGCCTTTGGTTGAGTGAGACGAGGCGCTTGCGCGCGGTTTCCGCCTGTGGGCTGGATGGGTAGAGATGGACGAGGTCTTCGTATAGTTGCTTTGCATGGACCACGTTGTGTTGCCGTTCTTCCAGCTCGGCTGTCTCGAGCAGTTCCTTCGGCTTGTCCCCGCTGCAGGCGGCTAGGACAACACAGAGAACTACCGCCCCTACGTGTATCCATCGTCTCATTGTTCCTCCGATCATTCTCACAGTTCCTGCCGTCAGCGTTGGTCGCGTGGCGTTTGTCTTATCTGATTAAGAGTCATCCCGCCAAGGCCTTCTATGCTACGCTAAAAAAATTACCGAGGGAGAAAGACAATGCGAAATGTATCAGGAGGAGAGCTACTCAATTTGTGGCGCAGATAGATCGATGCCATAGCGTGGTGCCGCGATGACTTCGCTTCGACAATGCGGGCAGCGGCTTGGTCTCGTCAGTCGGCTCCGGTCACGAAAGACAAAGTCACAGTCCTGACAGTATGCCGGGTCCAGGATGAACCGTCTTGTCTTGTCATGCGCGATGGTCTTCACGACGTGGGTCAGATGCTCCTCGACCTGTCGCTCGGGAATGCCCAGCATCTGTGCCAACTGGTAGGACGATAGCCTGGTGCGCGTGATCAAATCGATGATCCGTTGACGCGGCGTCCGTTCGAGAGGCAACATGTCGCGCATCGTAGGGAATTGCGTGAGGGAAACCAAGTTCTGTAGGGTGAGTTGAATGACGTCGGTGCCTCTGGCAGGATACAGACACCATGCCCGGTCATAAGAATTCTCATCAAGACGAACTCGCCGATCTCGCGCTGAAACGCGTTGTTGCCTCCGGGGCTGAGTACGGCGATATCCGCTTCCTCGACAGCATAACCCAGACCATTCGCGGCGAAGATCGCCACATTGCTTCCATTCGAGAAACAGAAGACAGAGGGTTTGGAATCCGCGTCCTCTATCACGGCGCCTGGGGCTTTGCCGCCAGTTCAGTGCTTTCGCCGGAGGAAGTCCCGCGTGTGGCTGAGCTGGCAATCGAAATCGCTAAAGGCTCCGCGTCTCTCGCGAGTGAAAAGGTGAAACTCGCCGATGAACCGGTCCATCGAGACCGAGTCGTCACGGCGCGGCGGATCGATCCGTTTGCCGTCGCGCTTGAAAACAAAACGACGCTACTCCTAGAGACGATGGAGTATGTCCATCGTCAGCCCGGAATCGTGCGGAGCAGCGCGAGCCTGTGGGCTCGTCAGGACCGCAAGCTCTTTTTGTCGACCGAAGGATCGCGCCTGGAATTCGACCTCCTGGCAGTGAACGGCGATTTCGATGCCACAGCGGTTCATGACGGGCGGTTCGCCTCGCGGAGCTTTAATACGCCGCATCTTCGGATGGGCTATGAATTGATCGAGGACGCTAATTTCCTGGCCGAGGCCCCGCGCATCGCGTCTCAGGCCGTCGAAAAAGTGAGGGCGCCCACCACTGGGCCCGGTCAGTACGATCTCGTCCTTGATCCTGAACATCTGTCGCTCACCATGCATGAGTCCTGCGGCCATTCGAGCGAGCTCGACCGCGCGCTTGGATATGAGGCCAACTACGCCGGAACCAGCTTTCTTACGACCGAGAAAAAAGGAACCTTTCGATACGGTTCTCCGTACGTGAATCTCGTGGCCGACAACTGCGAACCGAACACCCTTGCCGCAACCGGCTACGACGACGATGGCGTGGCCTGCCAGCAATGGGACATTGTGCGCGACGGCATCTTCGTCGGCTATTGCACAAACCGCGAGGTTGCGCCAAAAATCGGCGAGACGCGCTCCCGTGGCTCCAATCGGGCGGACAGCTGGGGCAGCGTCCCGATCGTCCGCATCGCCAACATCGGTCTTGAGCCGGGCACTGCCACACTCGACGAGCTGCTCGCCGAGGTGAAACGGGGTATCTACATAGAAGGACACGGGTCCTACAGCATCGATCAACGACGGTATAACTTTCAGTTCGGCGGCGACGCATTTTGGCTGATCGAGAATGGGAAGCGGACACACATGGTTCGTGATGTCATCTACCATGGGATCACGCCGGAGTTCTGGGGCAGCTGCGACGGTGTCGCGGATCGATCGCACCGCCGGCAATACGGGTTTATCACGTGTGGCAAGGGCC
This sequence comes from Nitrospiraceae bacterium, assembly GCA_036004925.1. Lineage (GTDB taxonomy): Bacteria > Nitrospirota > Nitrospiria > Nitrospirales > Nitrospiraceae > Palsa-1315. Next base: position 68,542 of record DASYRC010000030.1, read on the forward strand.
AGCCAGGCCAGTCCGGCTGGATGACCCACGCGGCGTCACACGCGCGGTTCCGCAACGTGAACGTCATCGAAGGGCGGTCCGGATCATGAGTACGATTGGCCACAAGACCTGGCCGAAACTGACGAGCCGGGACGAGTTCCAGTTTATTGCGGAGCAGGTCCTGAAACGTTCGACCGGCGACCACACGCTTGTCGCGTTGCACGATCAGCATAGCGGGACGACGCGGTTTGCGAACAATCAGATTGTCCAGAACGTCGATACGAGGCGCGGGTCTTTGAGTGTGACGGTGGCGTTCGGGCGGCGTCATGGCACCGCCGGCACGACGGACTTTACCGCGGGGGCGGTGCAAGAGATAGTAACCAGAGCCACGGAGATCGCGCATTTGTCGCCGGACGATCCGGAATACCTCCCGCCGGTGGAGCCACAGCCATATCTGACGCCTCCTACGATGCGCGGCGAAACTGCCGCGGCCGGGCCGGCCCGTCGATTGGAATATACGAACGAGGCGATCGGGCAATGCCGCATGGAAAATCTTGGCGCAGCCGGGATTGTGTCCTCGTCGATTGCGACGGTTGGAGTTGCCGCGAGCACGGGACTCTTTGCCCACGAAGAACGGACCGATGCACGATTCAGCCTTACGGCTCAGGCCGGCGAGGCCACCGGCTGGGGCGCCGCGGCCCATCGGTCCATCGATCATCTGAGGGTCCAAGAGCGGACGCTCACCGCGATCGATAAGGCCAAGCGGGGCCTGGAGGTGCGCGAGCTGCCGCCGGGGTGCTATACCGTGATTCTTGAGCCGGCTGCCGTCGCGGGGCTCTGTTCCTCGCTGCTCTGGATGCTCGATGCGAAGTCCTACGAGAAAGGCACGAGTGCATTCTCAGGCAAACTGGGCCAGTTGATCGTCGATAAGCGATTGACGCTCCGCAATCTGCCGGCGCACGAGGATCTCTTAGGCGTCGGGTTCACCGCTGATGGGTTACCGACCATGGCATCCGACTGGATTGCGGACGGGGTGCTCACACAGCTTGCGTACGATCGGTTCACAGCGAAGGGGCGAGGGATCGACAAGATCCCCACGCTTGACGCCCCCTGCCTCTCAGGAAGCGGATCGTCCTTGCCGAGCCTACAGGAGTTAATCAAGAGCACGGCGCGGGCCATCCTTGTGACGAACTTCTGGTACATCCGGACGGTCAATCCGATCGATCTTACCCTGACTGGTATGACCAGAGACGGCACGTTTCTCGTCGAGAATGGAGCGATTGTGTCGGCGGTGAAGAACTTTCGGTTTCACGAGAGCCCACTACGAGTCTTCAACCGGATCGCAGCCTTCACTAATCCAGTTGAAGCGATCACGTCCGAAACCGGCAAGCTTCTCGTGCCGGCGATGACGCTCCGCGACTTCAACTTTTCGAGCGTCACCCGATTCTGAAGTTTGTCTGTTATGAGTGGACAATCTACCATCAGTTCGTTGACTCGGCTGGACAGCAAGGGTAGACAAGAGTGGGGGAAAATATAACGGTTATGACAAAGTGGTGCCTGATAAGTGTCCTGGGGACGAGCCTGCTGGGGGCGGGCTGCGACATCGCGGGGATTTCGAAACAAGAGGATCTTGGACAAGGGATCGTGCGGGGCACGCTGGGAGCCCAACAGACCGGCGATGTGCGACTCGCTATGCCGACAAATGTCTTTTCTTTAATAGGACAGGTGACGGCGGTCGAGGGTGGGGCCTATGTGCTTCAGGAAGTCAGTGGCATCGAACGTCGCGTGGCGCATGACGAAAATACTCGAATCGATCGACCGGCCCATGTCGGGGATCGGATCGAAACCTTCGTGGATGACAAGGGACGCGCAGTCCTTATTCGGAACATTGATCAAGACGAAGGATCGCAGTAGACCAAGATTGCATTGAACATGAGCGAAGCAACGGGCTATCGCGAACCTTACAGGAGGATGGATGTTCGTTACATTCTTGGTTGTAGGTATGACCTGTTGGCTTGCGACGTTCTCACTGGCGGAAGCCGATCCTGCCGACCAGACTGTTACTCCGCCCCTCTTCGACAATCTGGGTTCCCTCCACCATCCCATTACCACCACATCGGAACAGGCCCAACGTTATTTCGATCAGGGGCTCCGACTCGTCTACGCCTTCAACCACGAAGAAGCGATCCGGTCGTTTGAAGCTGCGGCCCAACAGGATCCACAGGCGGCCATGCCCTATTGGGGAATTGCGCTGGCGCTGGGCCCCAACATTAATGGTGCGATGGAGAAGAAAAACGAACATCGCGCCATCGAGATGGTCCAAAAGGCTCGGCGAATGGCGGACCGCGCCACTCCCGTAGAACAAGCCTACATCGACGCGTTGGTCACACGGTACGTGGGCCGGAAAGGAGCCAAGCGTAAGAGACTCGATGAGGCCTATGCGAAGGCCATGCGATTGGTGGCGCATCAGTTCCCCGAGGATGCCGATGCTGCCATCCTGTTTGCGGAAGCGCTGATGGATCTTCGGCCCTGGGACTTGTGGAAGCCGGATGGAGAACCGCAGCCGGGTACCGACGAGATTGTCACCACACTCGAGTCCGTGCTCGCGCAAGCCCCCGGTCACCCAGGGGCCTGCCACTACTACCTGCACGCGGTCGAGGCGTCATCGCAACCGGAACGGGCTTTGCCCTGTGCGGAGCGGCTGCCTGGCCTAATGCCGGGGGCCGGTCATCTCGTTCATATGCCTGCTCACATTTATATGCGGCTTGGGAAGTACCACGAAGCGGTGGAGCTGAATCAGCAGGCAGTCGACATCGATCAACAGTACTTGGCCGGCCGAAACCAAACGGGCCAGTATGCAGATGGGTATTATACGCATAATCTCCATTTTCTCTGGGCTTCCTTGGCGATGGAGGGGCGGAACGTCGAAGCCATGAAAGCAGCTCGCGACTTGACGACGACTATCACTACGGAGGAAGCCCGCAAAGACCGCTGGAAGGAACTCTACCTTCCGACACCGATCTTCTCGATGATTCGGTTCGGCCGGTGGGAGGAGTTGCTCAGGGAACTTCCGCCGCCCAAGGGATTGCGATTGACGGAAGGGATGTGGCGACTGGGACGAGGGCTCGCCCTTGTTGCGACCGGCCGGCTCCCCGGGGCTGAGGGTGAACACGTCGCCCTTGCCGGCCTCACGAAGCAGATCCGCCGGGATCGTACGACGGAAGAAAAGACCGAGCGGGCACTTCTCAAGATTGCCGAGCGGGTCCTGGCAGGAGAACTCGCTGCGCGCCGCCAGCGCTATGATGACGCGATCCAGCTGCTCGAGGAGGCGATCAAAATGGAAGAGGCGCTCCCATTCTCGGAACCGCCGCTCTGGCCGTTGTCCGTGCGGCACCATCTTGGGGCGGTGCTCTTGCTGGCCGATCGCCCGTCCGAAGCGGAAGCGGTCTATCACGTGGACCTTCTGTACCATCAGGACAACGGATGGGCGCTGATTGGATTGATCCAGAGCCTCCGAGCCCAACAAAAGGACGATCAGGCGGCTGAAGCCGAGGATCGTTTCAAGAAGGCCTGGGCCCATGCCGACTTCATTCCGTCTGCGTCTCGAATGTGATGGCCTAGGGAGAAGGCGCGCCGGAGAGCTGACATTTTTCGAGGAGGATGCCGGAGTTGTCGAGGGGCAGGCGGCCGTCTTTGAGGTGGAACCGGCCCGTGATGTCGTACGAGAGGTCTTGCGGGGAGAAGCTCAATAACTGGCGTAGCACATCGAAGGTCGAGGTGCTTGTCTGAACTGAGACGACGGCATCGCTGAGTCGGGGGACCGTGATGGCTGTATTGTCCAATCCGCTGAGATTGAGTGTAAAATCGATGCTCGTGACGAGCAGATCGAAATCGTTCGGGTTCGGATACGAAGGTCCACTTGCAATCGTTGTTCGAACGCGGTTCCCTCCAAGGGCGTCATATGCGTGACTAGCACCTCCGGGGGTTCGCCTTTCATCAACCGAGGGGCGCACCCGACCGTGGCGACAAGGAGAAAGCACGCGAGGGAACGGGCGATAGTCCGCATGGGTCTCGATCCTACAGGAACATCTGAATCGAAGCCCTACCCGTAGGAGGTGTAAGGCCTCACACAGCTATTCGACTGAGTCAGTGGGGGGACCATCTCATGAGAAGACAAGCCGCTCTATCAGTTCTTACAATGGCCGTTCTCCTCATCGGAGCGGGCAATCTCCAGTCGACCAGCAATGCTGCAGCGGATGCGACACTCGGTAAGGCCTACTTCGCGGGGGGCTGTTTCTGGTGCATGGAAGAAGCCTTCGAGAAGGTTGAGGGGGTGCTGTCTGCGACCTCGGGATATATGGGGGGTACGGTCGCCAATCCGAGCTATGAAGAGGTGTCTGCTGGACGAACGGGGCATGCGGAATCGGTCGAAGTGGTCTATGACCCAGCCAAAGTGAACTACCAGAAGTTACTGGATGCCTTTTGGCGCAACGTCGATCCGATCACACCGAACGCACAGTTCTGCGACCACGGCAGCCAATATCGCTCCGCCATTTTTTTTCAGACCGACGAAGAGAAACATGCGTCGGACACCTCCAAGCAGGCAATCGAGCAATCGAAACGATTCACAGAGCCGATCGTCACGCAGATTGTGATGGCCTCGCAGTTCTATCCTGCCGAGGAGTACCACCAGGACTTCTACAAGAAGAACCCCGTCCGCTACAAATTCTACAAATACAGTTGCGGTCGCGCCAAGCGGTTGGAAGAGTTGTGGGGAAAACCATAACGTAAGCCGTGCGTCTTCTCCCCTTGTCCTGATTCCTCACAAGAGTTGCGCGACAAGCCCCCCGCCCTCAGTGTATATTTCTGACCCCAGCAACTTGTGCCAATACCTGTTCCCAGTGAGGTGTGGTTCGTGAAACGTCCGATCCGACAATCGACCAGAAAACCAGTGATAGGCGTCATGGGTCCGGCCAAGGCCGGTGTCCGAGAATTGGCCGACGCCACAAGCTTGGGAGAACTCATTGCACGTCAAGGATGGGTGGTGTTGACGGGAGGACGAGCGAGCGGTGTGATGGACGCAGCCAGCGAGGGGGCGAAGTCGGTGCCCGGCAGCTTGACGATCGGAGTTCTGCCGGATGGCAAAGCACAGGTGTCCCGGTTTGTGGACGTGGCGATTGTTACGGACCTGGGCCAGGCGCGCAACAACGTGAACGTCATGTCCAGCGACGTCATCGTGGCCTGTGGCCTTGGCGGCACTGGAACGGTCTCAGAAGTCGCGCTGGCGCTGAAGGCAAAGAAGACCGTGATTCTGTTGGGGGCCGATAAGGCCGGGGTGGCCCTGTTCAAGAATCTCGCGCCGCATCTCGTCCATGCCGCTGCCTCGCCCGAAGAGGCGGTGAAGCTGATCGGCGATCTGCTCTAGCAGGATGCTGAAAAAGTCCGCCAGCGGCGTTCTCGCATCATTCAGATCCTCAACGTACCCCAGAGGGTACGTCTCCGGATCTTCACTCGCTGCGGCCTTGCTGGACGAACTTTTTGAGCATCCTGCGGGAGTGTTTTCCCCTTGTGCCACACGTGCGGACCATCGAAGAAGTTCTCGTGAGCAAAAATAGTTCTTCCGGAGCCTGCTGGTAATCCCACAGCTGTCCCTGGTTCTCTCATCGAAAATTTCCAAGAAGTCTTCGCCCCAGAAGAACTGTGCCACCTCTGGGGAAAAGCCAACAGTTCCCAAACGTTCACTCTGTGTAGATCACGGCACAGTGCGTCACGTGGCAAAGGTGTCGTTTTCCCTATCCTATCCGCACGTTAGTGGAGACCCATCTCGGCACGGATCTTGAGACCTTTCAGGCCTCTATGAAGGTTGTCTTGTGCATCGGGATATAACGGCACACCATGGCCACCGACAACACAAGGAGCGGACTGCTCTGTTCACGCCTGCTGCGCACCTCTTGCACGCTGATTGTGCTGTGTCTGCTGATCGCCGCCGTCCCCACGCCAACGCGGCCCGACTACGACGGCGTCTACCCTCGGTATTCTAAACAGGAGATCCGTCGAGCCATCGTGTGGTACGCCAAGAGATACCGTCTTGATCCTGCCCTGCTGCGCGCTATCATCAAGACCGAATCTGATTTTCGCCAGCATGCCGTGTCTCGCAAAGGTGCGGTCGGCTTGATGCAGCTGACGCCGACTACCGCGGCCACGTTGCGTGTAAACGACGTCTATGATCCCATCCAGAATATCCGTGGAGGCGCTAGGCAGCTGCGGCATCTGCTGAATCTCTACCAAGGCGATCTTCCCTTGGCCTTGGCGGCCTATAACGCCGGGGTCCATCGGGTCAAAGATCACAAAATTCCGCGCATTCGAGAAACCCGTGCCTACGTGAGAAAAGTGCTGCAGCACTATGAGGTGTTCCGTTCTCACCCGCAGACTTCTCCCAAGAATGCCAAGGAGTGAGTGAGGGACGCTAACCAGGTCGAGTTCTCGTCCTCACGCGTTCAAGACGAGCTGCTGGTTACCTCGGATTTTTTCCTACCGGTTGTTCTGCGTCGCCGGCCTCTTGGGAATTAGGATCTCATGTGGCGGATGTCCTTGACAACGAATGGGTCGTGACACAGAGTGATGGCACACGAGGAGATACCCTTTCACGCGGTGGAGATAAGGAGAGACAGCTGGAGAGACGGAAGATCCGGACGAGCGGCTTCTTAGAGCTTGGCTTTCATAATGATGGCTCGGACTCGTTCACGTTGGGCCGACCTGATCCCCGTAAACTCGAGACCGAAATTTTCGCCGTTGACCCATCGCACCAGGGCTTCGTCGATGCGCAGAGGCCATTGCTGGTCGTGAAGGAACAGGGACAGGCGGAACACCATGCCAACCTGCACTTGGGTAAGGGACGTCGCCTGACAGCCGTTCGTGGAGAGATCGCGAACCGTCGCCTCGCCTTCAAAGTCATCCTCTCCAAAAAAGAATAGACGGCAATTCAGGCCGAGACGGCGACCCCGACGTTCCGCCATCGCGGCCTCGTGGTCAGAGCCTAAAGCTCGGTTGGATCTGGGATCCTGCGTGGCCACGGATCACATCCTTTCCCTCAATCTTTCCCTCAATCCCCAGAGAAGGTACACATCAACCATAATACGACTGTACCGAACGAGTTGCCGGCTCACATTCCTCAGGAGGAGTAACCCGGAAGAGGAGCCAAGAGGGTCCTGATCACAGTATAGCCAATTCGTTTATGTATGTAACAAATACCTCGTAATCCGCTATCGTATCCGAACCGACCTGTTCCACGGTCCGCGTAGAAAGAGTGCTTGACCTATCTGGAACTGCTCTGCGACAAGAAAGACTCTTTGATCAAAGAGGGGTGCGACGATGAAACGGTTCATCAACCAACGAATGGCCGCATTGGCCCATTCGGAGATTCGAGCGATGACCCAAGCCTGTGTCAAGGCGAAAGGCCTCAACATGGCACAAGGGGTTTGCGACACGCCGGTTCCACCGGTGGTGCTTCGAGCCGCGGCACAGGCGCTGGAGCGCGGGAAGAATGTCTACTCGCGATTCGATGGATTGCCCGAACTGCGGAAGGCGATCGCCAAGAAGCTTGGGCAGTACAACGGCATCGTGGCTGATCCCGAAACGGACGTGACAGTCAGCGCGGGAGCCACCGGGTCCTTTCATTGTGCCTGCCTGGCGCTGCTCAATCCCGGCGACGAGGTCATCCTCTTTGAGCCCTACTACCAGTATCACATCAGTGCATTGCTGGCGGTTGAGGCGGTTCCGGTGATGGTGAAGATGCGGGTTCCCGATTGGACCTTTTCCACGGCTGAGGTCGAGCGAGCGATCACGCCACGAACCAAGGCGATCATTGTGAATTCGCCTGGCAATCCCTCCGGGAAAGTGTTCAGCAGGCAAGAACTGGAGAGTATTGCCGCGACCGTACAACAACACGATTTGTTCGCGTTCACCGACGAAATCTACGAATACTTTCTGTATGACGGTCGGACACATGTGAGCTTTGCAACCTTGCCGGGCATGGCCGACCGTACGATTACCATCGGCGGGTACTCCAAAACATTTAGTATCACCGGCTGGCGGATCGGCTATAGTGTCGCAGCAGCACGGTGGGCACAGGCGATCGGAGCCATGAACGACCTGCTCTATGTCTGTGCTCCGACGCCGTTGCAGGCGGGGGTGGCGGTGGGCATCCAGGAACTTCCGGAGCCCTTCTACCGCGACTTGGCCCGCGACTATGAACGGAAACGCGATCGGTTCTGCCAGGCCTTGGCCAAGGCATGCCTGACGCCGTCGATTCCGCAGGGCGCCTACTATGTATTGGCCGACGCGTCGCGCCTGCCTGGCATAACGGGAAAAGAACGGGCGATGGCTCTCCTCGAGACGATCGGCTTGGCCGGTGTGCCGGGTGAAGCCTTCTTTTCCGGACCTGAAGGTCGACAGTTCATTCGATTCAGCTATGCGAAAATCGATTCCGATATTGACGACGCTTGCCGGAGGCTTGCGCGGCTTGGTTAGGAACTGGTTTCAGGCCTGCTGCCGTGCGTCGATTTCGCTCGACCGCTTGTCTGTCCATTCACTAAGTGGTATGTAGGAAGGAGCGATATGAGTTGAAAGGCCGACATGCTCCTACGATACATCGGTGTCCCTCTCCTTTTCGCCTGCGCATTGCTCGCAGCATCTTGCGTCAAGCCGACGGTTCATCTGGCTGTTCCCATGAATTCCCTTCCTCCATCGATGGTGTCTCAGCCCGGTGACCGCCATGTCCTCGCCGGTGAATGGGAATATGAAGACGGCGCCGTCGTCCGGCTGACACTCGACGAACAGGGCAACGGTCACTATGATTGGAAAGAGGGGCGATTCGGGACACACACGCTCATCGGCCATACTTGGCATGGCAGGTGGTTTCAAAAGGTGAATGACCGGGACGGTGGATTTACGGTCGAGTTGTCACCAGATTTCTCAGAAGGGAAAGGACGCTGGTGGTACAGCCGCATCGGAGCTGACCATGCACCAACGCAAAAGGGCGGAACGTTTCATCTTAACAAGAAGACTGCTATTATCAACCGCAGCGATACTCCACCGGCACCGTGAGAAGCCTTTTACGCCATAGCCGATGATTGGCAGGGAGCCTCATGGAAGGCCGTAAACATACCCGTTTCGCGGTGCAACTTCCTGTGTCGTTCAGGGGGGACCAGCTTTCCCACGGGGGCACTATCTTAAATTTGTCTGCGGAAGGTTGCGCCATTACTTCGGAAACCGTTTCCGGCGTTGCAGTATATCTACAGCTAACAATGCAACTCCGAGAGCGAGAGGAGCCGGTCCAGGTCGATCTGGCAGCGGTCCGGTGGTCTTACGCGACGAGGTTCGGTGTTGAGTTTATTAGGATTCATCCTGAAGAAGGGGAGCGGCTAAAGCGGTTCGTCAAGTCGTTGGAATCGACGACCTGAGCGCAAAGGCCCGCAACAAGATTCAAGCGGCTATTTCATGGCGACGGCCCGGACTTGTTCATACGTGGTCAGGCCGGCAAGTATTTTCAGAATTCCGTCCTGCACGAGCGTAATCATACCTTCCTTCGCGGCCAGGCTCTGCATCTCCGTGGTTTTGGCGCGGTTCTGGATCAGGCTTCGCAGTTCATCCGATCCGCTCAGGAGTTCGTGCAAGGCGACTCGACCTTTGAGGCCTGTCTGGTTGCAGGTTTTACATCCCCGCCCTCGATAGAGCTGAAAGTCCTCGCGATAGCCCATTCCGAGTGCCTCCCACGTGTGTTTACCGTACCCAATCGCCAGTCGATCGTACTCTTGCGCTGTTGGATGGTACGGTTCTTTACAATTGACGCAGATCCGCTTGCAGAGGCGTTTGGCGAGCACACCTTGCATGACATCGGCGAAGTTGAAGGAATCGCATCCCAGGTCGAGGAGGCGGACCACAGTTTCGACCGCCCCATTCGTGTGTAATGTGCTCAAGACTAGGTGACCGGTCAGCGAGGCCTCGATGGCCACATCGGCAGTTTCCTTGTCCCGCATCTCACCGATCATGATGACATCCGGGTCGGCTCGTAAGAACGACCGCATGGCGGCGGCAAAGGTAAACCCGATTTTGGGATGGACCTGCACCTGCCGGAGGCCTTCCTGGGTGATCTCAATGGGGTCTTCCGCCGTCCAGATTTTCCGTTCGTCTGTGTTGAGATATCGCAGCAGAGCGTGCAGCGTCGTCGTTTTTCCGGATCCGGTGGGGCCCACGCACAAAATGATGCCGTGCGGTTTTTCTACGATTTCAAGGAGCGTCGAGAGCGTGGCTGGAGCAAATTCCATCGCATCGAGAGGGAGGGGCTCCTTCGCCGAAAGTAACCGCATGACAATGTCTTCATTGTTGCCGGCGGTCGGCATTGTCGCTACCCGTAGCTCGATTTCTCTCTCCTGGTTCAGCTTGAACCGGATCTTCCCGTCCTGCGGTTTCCGGTGTTCGGAAATATCCAGATTGGACATGATCTTGATACGGGACACCAAGGCTCGCCGATAGATCGCGGGAATCCGCATATAGGTGGAACATGTACCATCCACGCGAAAACGGATCGCTGTTTCCTTACGATCCGAGTACGGTTCGACATGGATGTCAGACGCCTCGTGTCGGTATGCCTCGACAATGATCTGGCTCGCGAGCCGTACGATCGCGGAATCGTTCTCGCCAATGCCGCTAGAGTCGACGTCGAAAGACTGCTCCTGGTGAGCGTCGTTGACCAGCTCGCCCAGCGTGTCCGCGATAGACCCACCGTCGGTTTCTCCGATCGTGGCGTTGAGGAACCGCTCGATGTCACGCCGCAGGCCCAAGGCATATCGTATCGTCAGGCCTGGGAAGGAGCGCTGGATGTCATGACCTCTATCGAGATCATGGGGGTTGTCAATCAGGACATCCAGAATATCGCCCTGCAGCTTCAGCGGGAGCCAGTGGTGCCTGCGAAGGTAATCGTGACTTAGATTATTGAGGAGCTGGGGGTCAGCCAGGGTCCGTTCGTCGTAAGGAATGTAGGGGCAGTCAAAGAACGTGCTCAGCGTCTTGCCGAGCGCCGCTTTTGGGATTCGGTACTTCTCGATCAGCAGCCCTTCCAAGTCGACCCATCCCTCCAGGGACTCCTGAATAGCTTTCACGAGATCCGACTGGCGGATCAAGCCCTCGTGGATCAAGGGATCGTAGGCACGTGGTTCGATAGTTCTGTGGGCCGCCTTCTGCATTGTTCCAATTTCATGGGTCCCGGAGGGAGCACAATGTCCGTTTCAGTGCTCGCTGCCGGTCGTAACAACTGTCAGTATAGATATATTTTCGTCGTTCACAACGAATATCGAAAAGGAGCGCGATCCTTCTCGAGCATAACGGCCGCGGGAGCCGCAACAAACTTGCGGGGGGATGGTGAGACTATGGAATCGGGTTGACCATCTCGAAGATGGCCGAATAATCGGAGTCGCCAAGTCCCTGCGCAATGGTCCGTTCCAGCACCAGCCTGATCCCTTCCAGACTACTCGCCGTCAGTTCGTAACCGGAGACTTCCTTCAGGAAGAGCTCCACGTCTTTCAAGAGACGACGTGCGGAAAAGTTCGGATGCTGATAGTCCCGCATCAGGAGTCGCGGCAGTTTCTTCTCGAACGCCGGGGCGAACAAGTCGCTCTCACGCAAGATCGGCATGAAGGTGTCTATGGGAACAGTCGCCCGCTGCACCAATCCAAGGCTCAGGGCGAAAGCCGATATCTCTGCAGCAATCAGTTGATTCAGGGCGAGCTTCAGGGACCCGGCCTTCTGGACAGGAACGGCCAGACGTGACTACCGATTCAGCGAACGGAAGAGCGGACCACACCAGACAAACCGTCCTTCGGTACCGCCGCCCATGTCGACGAAGATTGTTCCGGCTTGTGCTTCGGCAAGGTTCCCCAGCACCGGCGGCTCGCAATAGGATCTGCCGACTCGTTCGATCCGGCCGTCAGCAGGACGAAACGGATCGTCGCCGCAGAGGCCAACATGAGAACTACACGATCGGCTTGGGCTATCGCCTAGTCCGGTCGCGTGACCACCGTGATGCAGCAGGCCTGGAGGGAAAGCGCCTTTGTCGCGGTTCGGTTGTCGACCGTGACGGTATGGCCGACCGATTGGAGTCGTTCAGCGAGGGCTCGACCAAGCAGACCGATTCCCAACATGGCGATGGTCATGGAGTGGCTCGCTTTCGCTCTCGTTGCGAGCGGGCATGTTTGGCGTGGGCCTGGAGGTTGGCACGCAGATCCATGCCGGCCGTGGCGGCCACAGCGATCACGCCACGAAACCTCGGCGTCGGCTGATTGAAGACGAAAGGCTTCCCGGCTGCGTTGCTGATGGCGCCGCCACTTTCTTCAATGAGTAGGACTCCGGCTGCGAGATCCCATTCGTTCTCCAGCTCGATGGTCAGGGCAGCCTGGACGCGACCCGCGGCGACCAGGGTCAGTGCATTAGCGATGGAGTACATGGGGCGGCAACGAATGGTCTCGGCGAGCGTCGACCATCGACCGCTCCGGAACTCCGATGCATTGACCATGATAACGGGATTGCAGTGATGAGTGGGCAAAAGGGTGACGCGTGCGCCGTTTAAGAACAGTCCTCCGCCGCGCACCGCAGTGAAGAGTTCGTCGGTCGAGGGATTGAGGATCGCAGCGATGATCGGTGTGCCTCGTTCAACCAATGCAGCAGAGATGCAGAACTCCGGCATCCGATTCACCAAGGCCTTCGTGCCGTCGATGGGGTCCACAATCCAGACGCGCGCGTGGGTGAGGCGGGCCGGATCGTCGGGAGACTCTTCCGAGAGCCATCCATCCTGTGGAAACTCCCGGCGCTGCATTTCCTGCAGGATGCGGTTGACCTCGTGGTCCACGGTGGTGACCGGCGAACGATCGTGCTTGGTCTGCACCTCGAACCCGACTCTGACTAATTCACGCACCTTCGCGCCGGCGTTCCGGACGGCCTCGACCAACGCGGCCAATTCTCGCTCCATATTGCATGCCTCGCCGTGTGGATCAGGAAGAGTAGCAGGTCTCGCTGAATCGACAAAGCGGAAAGACGGCATTCGTCGACCCGCGTCGACGGTCCACTTGACCATCGCAGAGAACCTGCGTACAAGCAGGGGATCCTGTGAGGTCTCTACCGATGAAGTTGGTCCAGAAACGATCCAGAAAAACGGGGCTCCCTCCAGGCACCCTTGTCCATATCGGCGAAAAAAAAACGAACAACGTCACGATCACGGCCTTCAACTACGCCGGCACCCGCTGTGACGAACGCCAGGACCTGTCGCTCGATGTGCTTGCGCCACCGACCGATGAGTCCGTCAGCTGGGTGAATGTCGGGGGCGTCCACAAGATGGACATACTGGAATCGTTCGGGAAGCAGTTTCAGCTCCATCCCCTCCTCCTCGAAGACATTGCCAACACCGATCAGCGGCCGAAACTCGACGACTATGAGACCTGCTTGTTCCTCGTGATGAAGATGCTCTCAGTCACCGACCGACAGGATATCATCGTCGAACAGGTGAGTCTGGTCCTCGGACAGAACTTTGTGCTGTCCTTCCAGGAAAACGGAACCGACGTCTTCACCCCGGTGCGGGATCGTCTTCGTGGAAATAAGGGACGCCTGCGGCACTCCGGGGCTGATTACTTGCTCTATGCACTGATCGACGCGATTGTCGATCAATACTTCGCTGTGTTGGAGGTCTTAGGCGAGAAAATCGAAACGCTGCAAGATCTGGTGGTCAGCGACCCTAAACCGGAGACGCTACGCCAAATTCATTCCCTCAAACGGCAGTTGCTGTTTCTGCGGCGGGCGGTGTGGCCGCTCCGCGAAGCGACGAACAATCTCTCCCGATCGGAATGCCCCTTCTTACGGGAATCGACAAAGGTATTCTTCCGCGATGTGTACGACCATGTGGTTCAGATCGTAGATACCATCGAGACGCTTCGCGAAATGGTCTCAGCCAGTCTCGATATCTATTTGTCGAGCATCAGCTATCGACTGAATGCCGTGATGAAGGTTCTGACGATCATTACGACGATTTTCATGCCGCTGACCTTCATCGTCGGTATCTACGGGATGAACTTCGAGCACATGCCGGAGCTTAAGTGGGAATGGGGCTACCCGCTGGTACTCGGGCTGATGCTAGCGATCGCGATCGCCATGCTGGGATTTTTCAAACGGAAGAAGTGGCTTTAACAACCTGATGAAATAGTCCGCTATGATTCTGCTCAAAGTCACCTCAAACCACCAATCACGATAAAACTCTGTCCAGGGGAGTTCACTCTATCTGGCTGGGCAAAAGGCTCCTGGCAGGGTTCTGGATTTTGGCAAAAGGAAGTATTGCTGAAAATTTTTCCGTAGAGCTGAGGGATTGACAAACCCTGTATCGCCGCATAGGGTAACACCCTCGTCTCGATGCCCGCAAAACCTTACCCAGAAGCCATTCTGCAGGAGGGCGGGATGCAGTCTCACACGGTTCGGCGAATCACCTCCGCGCACGCGGCCCTCTCGCTGCACGCACTCACAACTCGATACCTAACTACTCGTCTATCATCTCTTCGTCTGGTGGGCCTGCCTGTGCTGGGTACGCTGGTAAGCCGGTACGTTTTGTCCCTGCATCAGATACAGCGCCTCACCAACGGCAGCCTCACTCAGACCGTTCCCAATCCAGCCTCGACCAAGTCTCCCGATAGGTCCGAGGACATGTGTCCATCACGACCGTGCCTGCGTCTGCTGTGTCCACGTTTAGCGCTGCTTCTGAGCCTGATGCTCCTCCCGTGGCTGGCCGGCTGCGACCCGGCTTCGCCTAACAACGCACCGGTCCTGGAGTCACACGCGAGCGTGGGGGGAAAGGGAAAGATTGCGGGTCAAACGCTGGAGGCTCTGGGCGAGAAGAGGGATCATCAAAGGTGATCGTGCCTCTTGCCTTGTGCATGGGGTTCGGTGCAATGGTCCAAGATTCAGGCAGGGGGTGCCACATCAACAGACCAAGGGAGGGAGTGATCAAGAGACGACAGTTTCTCACCGTCACGATGGGTGCGCTGGTGTTTGGTGGGCTGCTCGTGGCAAGTTGTGGTAGTGCAGACGCGCCAGCGGGTGCGGAAGGAGGAGCATCGACCGATCTGCCTGGCGTCACCCAGACCCGGGATAAAGCACTGCCGGCGGCGCAGCGGTTCATCATCCTGCCGACATTCAACAGCGACGCAGTGTTGGATAAAGAAACCGGCCTGGTCTGGGAGAAGTCTCCGCAGACGACGAGTGCCAAGTGGAGCGTGGCCCGCCGCACCTGCATCGAGAAAAAAGTCGGAGGCCAGAAAGGCTGGCGGTTGCCGTCCCTGCCAGAGCTGGCCAGCTTGGTGGATCCCTCCATAGCCCCTCCGGGCCCGACCCTGCCACCGGGCCATCCGTTTCTGGCTGTCCAGTCGGCCGTCTATTGGTCGGAGACGAGGGTTGATGAGGATGCCAGGGGCTCGTGGGGCGTGCATTTCGGCCTGGGCGGCGGCGCGACCTTCATCAATTGGGCACACAGCGTTCAATTCTGGTGTGTTCGTGATGGCATGAAGGTGGATCAGTAATGAGGCTTCGGTGATTGAAACGATGCGGGCGCTTGCGTCGTTCTGGCAGCCGGTCGCGGTCATGGGCGGACCTCCTGACGAGATTGCCATGCCGCGCTGCTTCCAGCAGGAAACCTTGGGCTGGAGTCGAGAGAAGCGAGGGGTTATTCAGTGACCTCGACGCGATCGACGTAGTAGGAGGTCTCTCCGAAGCAAGTTGTAGGGAGGTAGCGATACTCTTTGTAGTGGAGGACCAATCGTTTTCCCATGGCCTGCGGGAGTTGTGACGCCACTTTATCATCCCAGACTGAAAACGCCCACAATACCGGGGCGACACCCGGCACCGTGGTCATGGCCAGCTCCCCTTCGTTCGTCTTGCAGATCCAGCCCTTGTGGGAAAATTTCTGAATGTAGCCGGCCCGACTGCCGTCGGAATAGCTGTAGTTGAAGGCGACGAGCAGATAGGCAGCTCCCAGAAACAGGAGCAACGTCAGCATGAATACTGGGCGCCACAGCCACTTCATGGTGGAATTTATTCAGTTCACGATGGGAGATCGGCGAATAGCCAGGGAGCCTCGTTCTTCCGTCGAGTTTCGTAGGCGGCGATGGTTGCCTCATGTTGCAACGTCAATCCGATGGCGTCGAGACCCCGATACAAGCAGTCTTTTCGGAAGGGTTCGATCTCGAAGCGAGAGCGCATGCCGTCCGGGGTGGTCACTGTCTGGTTTCCGAGGTCCACGGTCAGCTGGTATCCGGGCGTCGCAAGGACGTCTTTCATCATTGCCAGGACCTTGTCGGCCTCCAACACCACGGGCAACATGCCGTTTTGGAAGCAGTTGTTGTAGAAGATGTCGGCGAAGCTCGATGCGATGACACAACGGAAGCCCTGGTCGAGGAGCGCCCAGGGGGCATGTTCACGCGACGATCCGCACCCAAAGTTATCGCGCGTCAGGAGAATCGTTGCACCCTGAAATCGCGGTTGATTCAAAAAGAACGCCGGGTCCTGTGAACCGTCTTTCCGCTTACGCCAATCGTAGAACAACCCCTCGCGGAGCCCGGTCCGTTTGATCGTCTTCAGAAATTGCTTCGGAATGATTTGATCAGTATCAACATTGACGCGATCCAGTGGCGCGACCAGACCAGTTATTTTCGTGAAAGCGTGCATCAGCATCCTCGTGAAACGTGAGTAGTCTTTAGAAATCCGTTCGCCAATCCCCTCACGTCTAACCTCTTACAGTTCTCACGACCAATGGCGAATGTCGACGAAATGGCCTTCGACCGCCGCGGCTACTGCCATTGCCGGCGACACGAGATGGGTCCGGCCGCCGGCCCCCTGGCGCCCTTCGAAGTTTCGATTGCTGGTCGAAGCGCACCGCTCTCCGGGTTGAAGCACGTCGGCGTTCATCGCCAGGCACATACTGCAGCCGGCTTCCCGCCACTCGAATCCCGCCTCTTTGAACAGTCGATCGAGCCCTTCCTGTTCGGCCTGTTGTTTCACGAGACCTGAACCGGGGACAACCATCGCATGAACGGTCTTGGCGACATGCTTGCCCTTCGCCAAGCTTGCGGCCAGACGAAGATCCTCGATGCGTGAATTGGTGCAGGATCCGATGAACACCGTATCGATCTTGATATCAGTCATGGGCATGTTCGGGATGAGGCCCATGTATTCCAACGCCCGCGCAGTAGCCTGGCGCTGGTTCTCGTCGGTGATCGTACGCGGGTCCGGCACTCGTTGATCGATTCCAGTCACCATCCCGGGACTCGTGCCCCAGCTGACTTGCGGCGCGATGTCATCGGCCCGCATCGTGACGGTCAAATCGTATGTCGCGTTCGCATCGGTCTTGAGCTGCTGCCATGCTTGTACGGCCCGCTCGAACAGCTCTCCCTTTGGAGCCAATGGACGCCCTTTGATATAGGCGATGGTGCTCTCGTCCGGCGCGACCATCCCGGCGCGCGCGCCGCCCTCGATCGACATGTTGCAGAGTGTCATGCGCCCTTCCATGCTGAAGGCGCGGATCGCCGAGCCCGTGTACTCGATGACAGAGCCGGTTCCGCCGGCTGTTCCGATCTTTCCGATGATTGCTAGAATCACATCCTTCGCCGAACAACGATCCGAGAGCATGCCGTCCACGCGGACCTCCATGGTTTTTGGTCGCTTCTGCACCAAGCACTGGGTGGCCAGCACATGCTCCACTTCGCTGGTGCCGATGCCGAAGGCCAACGCGCCGAATGCTCCATGTGTCGAAGTGTGCGAATCACCGCACACGATGGTCGTTCCAGGCAGGGTAAAGCCCTGTTCGGGTCCGATCACGTGCACCACACCTTGGCGGATGTCGTTCATGCCGAAGAGTGTGATGCCGAAGTCACGGCAATTCTCCTCCAGCGTCTGGATCTGTTTCGCACTGAGGGGATCGGCGATGCCCATGGTCCGGTCGGTGGTCGGGACATTGTGATCCGGCACCGCCAACGTGGCACCCGGACGTCGAGGCCGGCGACCCGAGAGCTTGAGTCCTTCAAACGCCTGCGGCGATGTCACTTCGTGAACCAACTGACGATCGATGTAGAGCAGAGTTGTCCCGTCCGGTTCCGCACGGACGACGTGGGACTCCCAGATTTTCTCGAAGAGGGTCTGAGCGGCCATGGTAACTCCTCAATGATCGGTCTCGCTCAAAAGAGTTCGTGCGAGATGAGGCCATATTATACAGAGTCCTCCTATGGTCTGTACAAGAGTGCTCACCATATTCTTGCGTTGGCCGAACAGACGTGGTACCACCGCCTGGTTGGTGGGTACGAGGCCCCTTCCCTGCAGCTTGCACCAGAGGATTGTGGCGTGACTTCTCAGATATGGACCGATCCCGCCATCATGGAGTGGTCGCAACTGCTCCTCAACAGTTTCCGTCACTGGACCGGGCGTGAACTGCTTGAACGAGCGGGCGATCAGGACTATCAGGCCCACGCGCTTTTCCAGTGTCCCTTTGCCGTCATATCCCACGGGATGGAAGAGGACCCTCTCCTCAATTACGGTAACGAGGTCGCGTTGGAGCTATGGGAGATGACCTGGGAGGACCTGATGCGGACACCGTCTCGGCTGACGGCTGAGTCCACGAATCGGGCCGAACGCGAATGGATGTTGGAACAAGCCAGAACACGCGGCTATCTTGACACCTATCAAGGTGTGAGAATTACTGCAACAGGACGCCGCTTTCTCGTCGAGAACGCCCTCATCTGGAATGTCGTGGATGCAGAGGGACAGAGAGTCGGGCAGGCCGCGACATTTTCGCAATGGACCTGGTTGAGCTAGCAGGTTGCTGAAAAAGCCCGTCAGCGGTGTTCTCCCGTTGTTTCAGACGTGCTGACCGGTGAATTTCTGGCATGCCCACAGAGTTTTTCGCAGCCTGCTCGGGGTCTGGCCAAGGGTCGTGAACCTGCGGTCGTCCTGAGGCGCAAGGCCGCAAGCTAGTCAGGTTGGTTACGTCCAGAGTTCGAGTGGGCTTCGGTGGACGATGGCCCGGAGAATATCGCTGGTTGTCAGAATGCCGACCAGGTGAGGGGGGCTGTCGAAGATCGGAATTGCACCCTCATGTTCATCGAGCATGACCTGGGCGATCTCGCAGATCTCCGTGGTCGATGTGGCGGCCAAGACCCGGCAGCTCATTTCACGGGCGAGCGTGTACTTGGCGAATGGTTCCGGCGAATTGATGGATTCCAACTCATGCACATGGGGCAGCAGGTCATGGTTCGATGTCTTTCCGACCGACCAACGTGCCGTGGACTGACGTAACAGGGAGATGGTGATTCCCCATGCGTTTCATCACAGTCCGTGCCTCCAGCAGCTTACTGTCGGCCGGTAACCATGTTACGGGCGAGGTCATTAAGTCCTGTGCGAGGAGGGCCCGCTTCGGTGCAGAGGCCTGGTGCGCCTGTTGCTGGTAGGCCTGTTGAGCGAGGAGTGTTGCGTAGTCAGCAGTCTGGCGCTCCTGACCCTTTGAGCGATCCTTTCGGCCAGCCGCAGCAACCTGAGTGGCAGGCGGGCGTGGGGAGACCGGTAGCGCAGGATGCAGTTGGACGATGCCATTGACCGCACGTATAATCGGCATGGCTGACCTCGTAACGTCTTTATCGGAGGCCAGCGTGAAGTACTTAAGCCTGGAAGGTTTTGCCTGGCAACCCAAGCGGGAAGCAGGATCGGGAATGAGATGCCAGAACCTTACTGTGCACTAGGAGACAGCAAGGAACTGGAACCGCAGGCAAGACTGACCATCAACGATCACAGTCTCCAGGAACATCGCCGTTGGTCTGATCCACAGCCCGCCGTCGCCGTAGCACGCGCGGTAGACCACATATTCCTCTTCCGTTTTTGAGTGCCGAGCCACCCCAAGCACCTCATATTCGTAGCCTTTATAGTGCCGATAGCGGCCAGGTCGCACCATCATGTATTTTTTCCTTCCTGAATTCATACTATAAAGAAAGGGAACAAACGATGAAATCACAGAGTCAGGTTCCGACGCGCCAGACACATGGTGTCATCGTTATCGGCGGCGGGTCGGCGGGCTATGCCGCAGCACGGACCGCGCGCGATGCCGGCGCCGACTTGGCAATCGTGGATCAGGGCCCGCTTGGCGGGCTCTGTATCCTGCGTGGCTGCATGCCAACAAAGGCCATTCTGCGTTCTGCGAAGTCGCGGCTCTGCTCAGGTGCGCGAAGGAGTTCGGACTCTCCCCGGTGTCGGTCCAGGCCGATCTGTCGGCGATCGTGGATCAAAAGGATCGGCTGGTCCGTGAGTTTGCCGACTATCGCATTCACCAACGTCAAGACTCAAGGCTCACACTCTACCGATCGCAGGCGGTCTTTCAGTCGCCACACGAGATCACCGTCGGAGACACTGTCTTGTCGGCTGGCTCATTCATCCTGGCCACTGGGTCGAGGCCCAGTGAGGTTCCAATTCCTGGGTTGTCCCAAGTTGGATATTTCACGAGCGACACGATCCTGGATCTCCGCACCCAACCGGGTTCGTTAATCGTTCTTGGCGGTGGGGCTGTCGCCCTCGAACTCGGCCAGTTCTTTGCTCGACTTGGGACGAGAGTCACGATTGTTCAACGGGGGCGTACGCTCCTTTCCGAGATGGACGAGGATGTCAGACGCACACTTGAAGCCGCCTTGATCGACGAGGGCATCGAAGTGGTCACGGACGCACAGTGGCTGCGTGCGAGCCGCGACGCAACAGGGAAAACGGTGAGGGTGATGAAAGATGGGCATGAGCATTCCTACGCAGGCGAGGAGATTCTCCAGGCCTTAGGCCGACGGCCCAACATCGAAGGGCTTCATCTTGATCTGGCGGAGGTGACAGTCGACAGTGCGCGGATTGTCATCGATGGCACCATGCGTACGTCGCAAGCACATATTTATGCCGTGGGTGACGTGAACGATGTCACGCCCATTGTACATCTCGCCATCCAACAGGGAGAGATTGCGGCGTACAACGTGACGCATCTTGGCAGGCCAGCGAAAGAGCTCGAGCATCGCCTCGATGCCGAGGTGGTCTTTACGGATCCCCAGGTCGCCGTTGTGGGACTCAACGAAGCCGCCGGCCGCGCAGGAAGGGTTCCCGATTTGACAGCTTTGTATCCCCTTGCCGATCATGGGAAGGCCCTCTGTCTTGGAGCCACGCACGGCTTCGTGAAACTCCTCTGTGCGCCGTCGCCAGGCGAACTCCTTGGTGCGCAGATCGTCGGCCCGGAGGCAGGTGAACTGATTCATGAACTGAACGCGGTGATGTATTACCATGGGACTGCCGCCGATCTCTTGCGCATGCCGCACTACCACCGCACGTTGGCAGAAATCGTGACCTATCCAGCGGAATACATGGTCGAACAGTTGGGCGCACGATGAAGAGATTTGTGTGCTCGCACTCAACCCTCTCATCGTAACATGGCTTGGTTGCCAGCGACAGACGTGGGAATCGGCGACGGAGGCAGGACAGCAGGCCGCGCAACAGGGGAATTACGCAGAAGCGGAGCGGATTCTTTTCATGGCGGTGCACGAAGCATAGAAGTTCGGCTTGAAAGACCGACGCGTGTCGGTAAACCTCTCACAACTGGCGCAGGTCTATGCCGGCAAAGGGAAGTATGTGGAGACGGAGCCGGTGTAATTGCAGGTGCTGAAGATTTACCAAACCGTGCACGGCGAATTTCATGCCGGTGTCGTCTCCACGCTCAATAACCTGGGGATTCTCCATTGCGTGTACCAGCCAGCATGCCCAGGCAGAGCCCTTGCTGACAAGGGCTCTGGCTATCAAAGAGGAACTCTTGGCCTCGATCATCCAACATGGCGTTGAGTTTCGTGAATCTGCCCCAGTTGCCCGCGGTCCATGGGCAGTCGGAGAAAACGGAAACCGCTGCACCCTCGAACCTTGGCGATTCGAGAGTGGGCGCTGGGGCCATTCCCTCCAGGTGTGAGAGGACGTCGGAGGACCTTGCCAATGCCTTGCGGGAACTAGGGCGTGCAGGCGAGGTAGTCTCGCTGGAGTTACGTGCCAAAAACTTTCTCACGAAGCGGAGTTGAACCGGCAGCGCCATCCAGTGTAGCGTACCCCCTATGGCGATGCGCAACGAGCCGGCTCCCATCAACTTGCGCATGAACGGGATGATCGCGCGATTCATGGGTATCGTGGCGATTGCGCTCGGTTTCGTCATCGGGATCTATGGACTGGAAGACACAGGAACACGGTGGCTGAAGACGGCGTTGGGCTTGCTGGCTACCGGTATGTTGGCCCAAAGCTATGCGCTCTATTGTTCCGTGAAGCGCATGAGAGAGTTGAAGGGCCAGCCCAAGTCATGAGACGAGTGTATCCGTACATGTTCACGGTCGGGATAATCCTCCTCGCAGGGGCGATGCTCGCCTGCGGAGGCCCATGGCGCGACAGGTATTTCAAGAAGGGCGTGGATCGACTCACGCAAGACGAGGTAACGGAGATGTTCGGGCCGCCCCATACGTCGAAGACACCTGTTCTCGGGGGGGATTCGGTCTGGACCTATCGCGTGCCCTTGGCCGAAAAGGAATTGAGCCCGTTGCATTTTGCTGGTCTGGCCAATGCCACGACGCAAGCCACCGCGTTGATGGGAAAACCGGGGGAAGGGCCCAAAGAAATGTTGTATTGCTACCGCTATACTCTGACCTTCGACGAACATAAGATTCTGAAACAGTGGAAACGCGAAGAATGTGTGCCGGGAACCCATGATACGCTCAACGCCAAATAATGTTCTAATACTGTGATCCATCCCCTCCTGGTTGTCGCATATCAATAGCTCAGTCGTGCTCGACAGGCTCACATCACTTCCGCTGCTCTCTCTCTAATTCTTACGGACATTGATCGTCCGAGCGATTGCAAAAGGTCCGATCATCTCGATGGTAGCAAAGTGTCGACGAGTTGTTTCGACCTCCAATACGCATGGTGTTCGTGTTGCTGGCGGGGTTGGTTGTCATCTGAGCGCACGAATTCCAAGCCTTTGCGGTGCCCCTCGTGGCGCTCGTTATTGCGACCAAGCTCCTCGATATCGGGCAGGGCCCGCGTCGCATCTCTATACGGGCCGCGGACAGTGTTTCTGAACAGTTTGCTGTTTACGTATACCTTGGTCAAAGAGAATTCCGGCAAGGAGTGTGGGCTCTTTACCCACGTTCCGCTCAGCGGGCAAGGACAATTGGCAGGATGCCGAACGGCACCTGCTGACGCGCCAAGCCCGAATGTACTCAATGTATGGAAGAAGCCAGTCGTCAGATGAAGTTGTTGGAGCAGACCACCTACTCGAAGCTCTGTCTCCGGAGCCTCAGGTTACGATTTAACTATCCGAAGCTGGCCACGTGCATTTGGTTCTGAGATTTCCCCCGCCCCCGATCGTGGTCGCGCGCGTCGAACAGGTGATTCCCCTGCTATACCCGGTCTCAATCTCCTGAACGGGGTGTTCTACAACGCGTCACAAGGCCAGTCCTGGTGGTCCTTGAGAGGTCGCGAAAGTCGTGCGACGCTTTGCCGCATCATGATATCATTGGTTCATCTCACACTCGTGTTCCTATAAGGAGGTGCCGCATGCAGAAATTGATCGTCATCGCGTTTGCCGCTCTGTGCCTGCTTGGAACCAGCTCGCTGCTTCTGGCTGATGATGGCATGAAGGGCGAGATGGGTAATATGAAAGACGAGATGAAGGCTGAGAAAGATGCGATGAAGGGCGATATGAAGGCGCACAAAGATGCGGCAAAAGCCCATCCCGCAGCTGTTGCTCCGATGTCAGCCCCTGCCCCTGCTGCCGCGCCATAAGTCCTCGCAGTCGCGTTAGTAGATTGCCTGGCCCTCTGGAGGTTTTTCTTCCTGAGGGCCGTTCTATGTTGAGAACCTCTCGGATCGAGGTGGGCGTGAAACAAAATCTTCGGGGACCCGACTCACCATCATGACGTCATGCTAAGCACCGAAAATGCCTCCTCCGTTAATCGCTTCATTGACCCTATCACTTGCCTTGTTCCACCGTGGGCCTTTTGCTAGGATGCGGCGGTCTGAATATCGATGGGTCTTTGAATGAAGATCGCGACCTTCAACGTGAATTCCCTCCGCAAACGTTTGCCGATCGTGCTCGAATGGCTTGCCCAGCAGAAGCCCGATGTGCTCTGTCTTCAAGAAACCAAAGTCCAGGACAGCGAGTTTCCGCTGCTGGCATTGGCGGAAACCGGGTACGAGATCGCCTACCGGGGGATGAAGTCTTACAATGGTGTCGCGATACTGAGCCGGGAAAAGCCGGAGGCGGTGGCGTATGGGTTTGATGATGGAGGCGAATCGGATGACGCGCGTCTCTTGCGCGTGGTGATCAAAGGGATTCCCATCGTGAATACCTACGTACCCCAGGGGTTCGAGATCGACTCACCCAAGTATCAATACAAGCTTAACTGGTATGATCGACTCCGCAAGTATTTCGAAAAGCATGTGTCGCCGAACAAACCGGCCGTCTGGTGCGGTGATATGAACGTGGCTCCGCGGCCGATGGACGTGCACAGCCCCGAGAAACATCTCAAGCATGTCTGCTATCACGAAGATGCGCGGCGGGCGTATGAGAACACGTTGGCGTGGGGATTCCAGGATGTGTTCGTGAAACTCTATCCGGACAGGCAACAGTATACGTTTTGGGATTATCGAGCGCCGGGCTCGCTGGAAGCGAATAAAGGATGGCGCATCGACCATATTCTGGCGACGGCTTCGTTGGCAGAGCACTGTGTCAGGGTAGTGGTGGACGTCGAGCCGCGGCGAGCGAAAGACCCCTCAGATCACACATTCTTATGGGCGGAGTTTTCGGTCTAACCACGAGCGCAACGTCCACACTTGCCCAATTCGGTCGGTTCGGCAAGTCGTCCTTACCGACCGAACTGGCTCACGAGTTCGAACGAATCATTAAGCCGCATTCAGGACCCGCTGTTTCGCACGCAACGGGGTCACGCGATTCTGCGCAATCAATGGATCGAGGACCAGCCCGCAATTGATACAGCGGAGCACAGCAGCTTCCTGCGAAAACTCCGGTCGCCACTCTTTCACCATCAGCCCTTTGCATTTTTGACAGGTCATCGTGCCCACCTCCTGATCTCATGTGTTCCAGCGCCGACGAGTCGTCCTTGCACAAGGGAAACACTAGCATTGCAAGATTAATAAGGTGTTAACTGGCAGTTAGAACTCTCTAATGTCTACACATGAAGACATGCATGATATCGCAGTGATCGGTGCAGGTGCAGCCGGGCTGGCAGCCTCGATTTTCACGGCGGAGGCGGCCGCGAAGGGCGATCGTCCGCAGAGGATCGTGCTTCTCGATAGTGTAAAAACGATCGGCGCCAAGGTCCTCGTTTCGGGGGGCGGCCGCTGTAATGTCGCGCACGAGGTCGTCACCCCCACCGACTACTTTGGCAATCGCCGGATCATCAGGAACGTGCTGGCGGCGTTCTCCGTTGAGCAGACCGTGAAGTGGTTTGCCTCGTTAGGAGTCCAGCTCAAACGCGAAAAGACCGGCAAGCTCTTTCCGGTAACCGATAAGGCACGAACTATCCTGACCGCACTCCTCAATCGATTTCGCGTGCTGGGTGTCATCATTCATTCTGACCATCGCGTGACGAGAGTCGATCATCTTCCTGGTCCCCAGGCCACTTTCTCAGTTCATCATACTCATGGAACTCTGCACGCAAGGAAGGTCATTCTGGCGACCGGAGGCCGATCGATCCCCAAATCGGGGAGTGACGGGTTTGGGTACAGCCTCGCCCGTCGACTCGGCCATCACGTGACCGCCACCGTCCCGGCACTCGTGCCGCTGGTGCTCGACGACATGATGTTTCACAAGACGCTCTCCGGTCTCTCGCATGAGGTCGAACTGACCACAATGGTGAAGAGTTGCATAGTCGACTGCAGAATAGGGAGCTTGCTCTGGACGCATTTCGGGATTAGTGGCCCAGTTGTGATGGACGCGAGCCGTTTCTGGACACTCGGACATGAGCAGAGAGAAACCGTTGAAGTCTATGGAAACTTCTTGCCCGGTCAGACGCAAGAAGAAGCGAGGTCGTGGCTTATGGGGCGAGCGAAGGACAATCCCCGGCGCTCATTGCTGAATATATGGGCTCAACAGATACCGGAGCGGTTTGCCGAGGCGCTCTGCTCCTACATCGAATGTGATCCCAATACGGCGGTTGCACAACTACCGCGAAAGGACCGAGATCGTCTGCTCGCTGTTCTGACCAAGTTCAAATTCCCAGTCAAGCACGATCGAGGCTGGAACTATGCCGAGGTAACAGCCGGTGGAGTGCCGCTCGAAGAGATCAATTTTCAGACCATGGAATCCAAGGTGGTGACAGGCCTCTATCTGATCGGGGAGATCCTCGACTGCGACGGCCGGATCGGCGGGTTCAACTTTCAATGGGCCTGGACTACGGGATATCTGGCTGGCCGGGCGGTCGCGCCCTAGTGGTTACTCCGGACCAGACGACGTCCGGCGGGGTTCCTTTCTCTCAGGCTGCATTGGCCTGTGGTCTGGGGTCGTCATTCAACGTCCCAAACTTGGATTCATATTCGGCGACCACGCGATTGAGCACGGCAGCCAACCGCTTCGCCGCATAGGGGTTCAGCACAATACGGTTCGTCAGCTGAACCTGGATATTCGCCTGCGCCCGCTCCCATACATTGTTGACGCCGAAGGCCAGCACCACTTCTTCACGGGTCGAAGACACGTTGCACACGTTGGCGTAGGAACTCTGAAGGTTGGAGACATCAAATTGGACCGTCGGTGTGGCATTGGTGGGCTGGCTTGGCTGTGACTGGCTTGCCGTGGCCAGACTCGTTGCAGTCGCTGGTGATCCTGCCTCTTTCATAAAGATCTCCTTGGTGATGGATGGAACTGTTGTCAACCGACAAGGACACATTCCCAACATCTCGTATGCAAGCTACCAAGAAATGTGACGCACAAAAAGGAAAAACACGGTTTGTGCGATCGTTTCCGTGCCACAGAGGATGATCATCGCGATCACGCAGTAGGTATGCGCAGAGCTTGAGCCATGAACAAACTGATAAAGAGATGCCGCATAAGAAGAAAAAAGATGACAAACCACGGTAATTGAGTACCCTCTAACAAGACATTATACGTAGATCTTATTGGTCCTATCGGTCAGACGGTCGGGCAGCAGCGCTTTGTTGTCTGGCTTGGAGCGAAATAGGTCTAGCCCAACGAATATGTTTGAACAGGAAGTAACTTGGTAAACAGCCCAAATTTTCCAGCCGCACGCTCTCGCGGCATGACTTGCCCTACACTGGCGGTGCTGATGACCTTCGCCGTCATCGGTCTGAGCAGTTGTGCAATCAAACCGATACCCTTGACGGCGGACGAGGTGCAATCACGAGTGCAAGAAGACCGAGCCGTTCTGACAAAGGATCAAGAACCCGTCTCCGGTCCAATCGATCTTTACGAAGCGATGGCGCGGGCGCTGAAGTATAACCTCGACGCGCGTGTCGAGCTGATGCACAAGATGCTGGCGCAGACCCAACTCGACCTGTCTCACTACGCAATGTTGCCTCGTCTTGCGGCGAACGCAGGATTCGACGGTCGCAATAATTTCACGGGAGGATTTGCGCGGTCTTTGATTACAGGGAACCAGCTCCTCGAACCCTTTACCTCGTCTGAGAAAAACGTTTTCTCGGCCGATCTGTCACTCAGCTGGAATGTGTTGGATTTCGGAATGTCGTACATCCGGGCGAAGCAGGCGGCTGACGACGTTATGATCGCTGAGGAAGAACGGCGGCGCGTGGCCAATCGCGTGATGCAGGATGTGCGGGCCGCCTATTGGCGGGCCGTCAGCGCGGAGCGGATTCTTCCGTCCCTGAAGATGCTGGATGAGTGGGTCAAGAGCGCTCTCGAAAAGGCCCAAGCCGTCCAGGATGAAAAGCTCAGTTCGCCGCTGATTCCCTTGCAGTACAAGCTCGATCTCCTCAATACGCAGCGATACATTCAACAGCTGTTCCGGGAGCTCTCTACGGCGAAGCTTCAAGTGGCCGCGCTGATCAATCTACCTCCCGGACGAGAGCACGAGATGGTACTCATGGTTCCGGAGCGAGAGGCCAGAACGCTGAACCTCCCGCTCGATATGACGGTGCTGGAGGATCGAGCTCTGGAAGCACGCCCGGAGCTGAGGATGATCGATTACCGTCGTCGCATCAACGCGCGCGAGGCTAAAGCGGCGATCCTCGAAATGCTACCCAGCCTGAATCTCCAAGCCGGCGAGAACTACAACAGCAACAGCTTTCTCTTCAATAACAATTGGGCCGCCTATGCCGCACGGGCCAGTTGGAACTTGTTGAACATATTTCGGTATCCGGCCCGGGCAAAGACCATTGAGGCGCAAGATAAGGTTCTGCACACGCAGACCCTCGCGCTGACCATGGCCATCATGTCGCAAGTGCATGTCAGCGTGGCGCAGGTGGCACAAGCAAAGAAAGAAACCTCGACAGCGAGGCTCTATCACGACACACAGTCCCAAATCGCTGAGCAGACGCGCCTGGCATGGCGGTCGGCCCGGTTGAACGAACAGGCCGTGCTGCGCGAGCGAGTCAATCAGGTGGCGGCGCAACTGCGATACGATGCCATGGAATCGGAACTCCAAACCTCCTGGGCATCGCTCCTGGCCGCTGTCGGAGAAGATGTGCTGCCCAACGATCTGACGCAGGAACAGAGCGTGTCCGACCTTGCCCTTGAAATTCGTACGCGATGGGCGAAGAGCAAGGAGTTGCTCAAATGACCCGTCCCCGTTGGCTGCTGATCGGTGGCTCGATCATGGGTATATGGCTCTTGACGTCGATGCTGCTGGCGACGGCCGGCACCAAGTCAGATCTCAAGCCCGCAAGCAGCGCGGCAGAGCTCAGCACGATCCGCGGGGTGGTGAAGGCGACCGCGCAAGCCACCTTAGCCAGCCAGGTCCAGGGGCAGATCAGCCAATTGCCCTTCAAGGAGGGACAGCGGTTTAGAAAAGGAGCCCTCCTGGTCGCTCTCGACTGTTCGAAGTATGAGGCAGAACTGGCGAGCGCCCAGGCGGAATATCGCGGCAGGAAAAAGACCTACGAGAACAACCTCCGGCTCGCCAAGCACGATTCCGTTGGGACACTCGAAATCGATGTCTCTCAGGCCGAAGCCGAAAAAGCTTTCGCCGCCGTGAGCGCTGCGCAAGTCAATGTGAAAGGCTGCACGGTGCGCGCACCCTTTCCCGGACGTGTCGTCAAAATGATCGTGAACGAACACGAAAATGTATTTCCCAACGACCAGCTCATTAGCCTGTTGGATGATAGCCTGCTCGAGATCGCCCTCATTTTGCCGTCGAAGTCCCTCGCGTGGCTGAAGGTCGGCACGCCTTTCGAGTACGCCGTCGATGAAACGGGACTCCGCTACCCCGCCGTGGTTCAGGACATTGGCGCGAACGTCGATCCTGCCAGCCAGACGGTGAAGGTGAAGGGCCTGTTCCGCACCCAGCCCGACAATGTGCTGGCAGGCATGAGCGGGACCGCCTCGTTCGCTGAACTCCCACACTGATATGATCGCAGCAGAAAGTAAGCCACACAGCCTGCCGAAGAACGCGGTGGTCTACACGCTGCTTCAGGTGGAAGGGAAGGTTCGCGCTGTCCAGACCCAGCAAGAACTGCAATTTCTCTTCGTCAATGAAACGCGCCGGTTGATTCCCTATCAACAAGCAATCCTGCTCAGCCCGCCGACCCCGTCGACACAGACATACCAGGTGCGAGCTGCATCGAGCGTCCCGGTGGTGGATCGCACCGTGCCCTTGATGCAATGGACCGAGCGATTGATTGGAGGTCTGCGCGAGACCTCGACAGGGCCGGACATCAGTCACGTCACGGAAGCGGATTGTCCTGCCGAACTGAGACCAGACTGGAAGGAATTTACTCCGGGCTATGGACTATGGTGTCCGCTCAAGCACCCGGGTGGACAGATCCTCGGCGGTCTGTGGCTGACGCGGGACCAGCCATGGGCGGACTACGAGGTGCCGATCCTGCAGCGGCTCAGCGAAGCCTATGCCTACGCCTGGCATGCCGTCGGCCCATCGAACAGCCGTCGGTGGCGATGGGGACTGAGCCGGACCACGACGTGGCTACTCGCGGCTGCAACGCTGGGCGCACTGGCCATTCCCGTCCCCATGTCGACGCTGGCGCCTGCGAAGATTGTCGCAAGGGATCCTCTGATCGTGAGCGCGCCGATCGACGGTGTCATCGCCGAGATTCTCGTCCTCCCCAATACCGCCGTGTCCGAAGGCCAAGTCTTGTTCAAGTACGAAGACACCACATTCAGAAGCGAGTATGACGTTGCGGAACGGAACCTCGACGTGGCGATGGCGCAGTATCGGCGCGCGGCGCAAGGCTCATTCGTGGAAGCCGAACAAAAGGCCGATGTTCCGTTGTTGAAAGCCGAAGTCGAGTTGCGAGAAACCGAGCGGAACTATACTTATGAACGGTTGGCGAAGGTCGAGGTGAAGGCAGAGCAAGCCGGGCTGTTGCTCTACACGGACAAGTCCGATTGGATAGGGAAACCGGTCGTGGTCGGCCAACGCATCATGGAACTGGCGAACCCGCAACAGCTGGAGGTCCGGATCGATCTGCCGGTGGAAGATGCCATTGTGTTGCACGAAGGCGCACCGGTGGCACTGTTCCTGAATGCCAATCCCTTCTCCAGCGTTCCTGCCACGGTTAGTCATGCGAGCTACCATGCCGAGGTCTTGTCGAACAATAGGCTGGCCTATCGCGTGACGGCGCAGCTTGGGCAGGGGTCCTCGGAATTCCGTATCGGTTGGCAAGGAAGTGCCAAAATCTACGGAGAGCAGGTACTATTGTTCACCTATCTGTTCCGTCGCCCGATTTCCGCCATCCGACCATGGATTGGGCTATGAAACCGACTACGCTCCTGAAGCAGGAGGTCGTGCTGCCTCCGTTGCGTGAGGATCTGCGGCTCATAGCGGGTCCCTCAGCCACCGACGGTTCGCCCACATGGGTCATCGTCGATCCAGTCCGCGGGAAATATTTTCAGATCGGCTGGGCTGCCTACCAGATTCTTTCGCGTTGGAATAGTCAATCGGCAGAGGCTCTCCTGTCGCAGATCCGTGCGGAGACGACCTGCCATGCCACCAGACAGGATATCGACGATCTTCTACGGTTCTTATATGGGAACCATCTTATGCGGGAACCACCACAGGGGGGCTACAGAGCCTATGTGGTCCAAGTAGAAGCCGCAAGGCCACAATGGCTGATGTGGCTCGTCCACCACTATCTCTTCTTCCAGATTCCGCTGGTCCGGCCGGATCGATTTCTTCGCGTGACTCTTCCCTTCGTCGACTGGCTCTTTTCAAAATCGATTGCCTGGATTATCGCGCTCATCGGGTTGGCGGGTGTCTATCTCGTCTCGCGGCAGTGGGACACATTCACTGCCACTGTCCTGCATTTTTTCACCCCGCGTGGCCTCGCGCTGTACGCCCTCAGCCTGGCCGTCGTCAAAGTGTTTCATGAACTCGGGCATGCCTATACGGCGACACGCTATGGCTGTCGTGTTCCCACCATGGGCATTGCCATGGTCGTGATGGTGCCGATGCTGTATTCGGACACCTCCGATGCGTGGAAATTGACCTCCCGTCACCAGCGTGCCGCCATCGGCGCCGCCGGGATGGTCGTCGAATGCGCGTTGGCCGCCCTGGCGATTTTCGCGTGGAATTTTCTCGATGACGGCGTGGCGCGGAGCTTGGTGTTTATCGTGGCGACCACGAGTCTGATGGTAGGCGCTGGCATAAATTTGAGCCCGTTCATGCGATTCGATGGGTACTATGTGCTCTCCGATTTGTTAGGTATTCCCAACTTGCACGATCGAGCCTTTGCCTTCGGGCGGTGGCAACTACGGCAACTCCTGCTCGGCTTGGATATGCCGATGCCCGAGCCGGTTGCCGCTGCCCAACGCCGATTCTTGGTCTGGTTCGCCTGGGGGGTGTGGGCATACCGCTTGACGCTGTTTCTCGGCATCGCGCTGATGGTATACCACTATTTTTTTAAACTTTTGGGCCTGGTCTTATTTGCAATTGAGATCGGTTGGTTCATCGTACTCCCGATCGTGCGCGAGCTCAAGGCCTGGTGGACCTTACGCGGAGCGATTCCTAAACAGGGCCGAGCCTGGGCATCGGTCGGTTTCCTGGTCTTCCTGATGGCGGTGCTGTTCATTCCCTGGTCCGAGCGAATCAGCCTTCCTGCGGTGTTGGAATCGACGCCACACGCCACAATCTATGCGCCGGTGCCCGGGAGAATTGTCGAACTGGCAGCAAAAGAAGGGCGGCGGGTGGAAGTGGGGGACAGGCTGGTTGTGTTGGAATCGCCGGTGCTTGAAAAAGATATGGCGTTGACACGCAAGCGGATTGAGGTAGAGCAGTTGAGAGGCCAGCGCGAGTTCGTCGATCGGCAAGAGCTCGCGAAGCATCAGGTGACGTTGGAAACCTTGAAGGCTCGCCTCTCACAGTTCGAAGGCCTACTGCAGCAGCAGCGGAATCTAGCGCTAACGGCGCCGATCGCTGGAGTGGTGACCGACCGAGCGGAAGCACTGCACGTGGGACAGTGGATCAACAAGGAGCTGCCACTCGCGTACGTAATTGATCCGGCGGGTGAAGAGCTGCATGCGCTGGCTCCCGAGACGGACGTCGGCTATCTCCACGCGGGTCAATCAGCTCGATTCATTCCCCAGGGGCCGGATCGGCCGAGCTTGGAGGCGCAGGTTGTCGAGATTCGAGACATCGACGAAAGCAGCTTCACGGTGCCCTACCTCGCATCCCTCTATGGTGGAGACGTTCCGGTTCGAGAAGATGCCAATCGCAGATTGAAGCCGGAAACTTCCGTCTATCGCGTTACCCTGCATCTCGTCGGGTCGCCGCCCCGATGGAACCAAGCTGTACGAGGGACCGTGCTGGTGAAAGGCCCTCGTATCAGCTTCGCCCAACGAGCCTGGGAACAGGGCGCCCGCATCTTCATACGCGAGAGCGGTGCCTAGTACATAGACGTAGGGCCAGCTCTCAATGTTGCCCCCCTCAAAGGTGTCAGACCAGTATATGTCGCTCCAAAGCGCATTCTGCAGCCCTCGGCGAACCTCCCCACCGAGCACAGTCTAACTGGCCAGTAAAAAAGATGAATTTGCTACGAGAACTGGCACCACCCTTGCTAGATTCTATGGTGAGAATCTAGGACCCGTGGTTTCGTCACTATGCCATGAGAACTCCACGTAAGCAGAAGAGAACGGCAGTCAAGCCAGCGCGAGGGCCCAACCATGCCTCCGCGGATTCGCGCGTCACCCTGTCGACCTTCGGCGGGTCATTGCTTTCGCTCGAATCGCGCATCATGTTCGACGGCGCGTCGGCTGCGACAGCGAGTAAGGTTACCACCGAGCAGGTCGCGCAAAGCCAGGCTGATGCATCCTTCTCGGCTGAAACAACTGCGACAGCAGACACCGCGCCCGCTGCGCCGACCGGCGAACCGCCCGCTGCCGCCGGCGACCAAGCTCTCTTCGATGCCCTGGCGGCGCTTGATGCATCGGTTGTCCGCCAGGAAATCGTGTTCCTGTCCCCTAGCGTCCGCGACTACCAGCAACTCCTCGACGGCATCAGCCCCAACGTCGAAGTGCACGTACTCGACCCGTCCCGGGACGGCGTAGCGCAAATGGCGGAGATTCTTGCGGGTCGTACGGGCATCGATGCGATCCACCTGATTGGTGATGGCACCCAAGCCGAGATGCATCTCGGCGCCAGCTTCCTCACGCAAGAGTCGATCAGCACGAGCTATGCCGAACAGTTTCAACAGATTGGTCGGAGCTTATCGGCGGACGCCGACCTCCTGATCTACGGTTGTAACTTTGGCCTTGGCGAAGCCGGACAACTGGCAATGGACACGCTGGCCAATCTCACCGGCGCTGATGTGGCCGCGAGCACGGACCGGACAGGCAGTGCCGCTGAGTACGCTAACTGGCAACTTGAGGTCACCACCGGATCGATTGACACATCAGTTGTGATCAGCGCAAGCACGCAGGCGGACTGGGACCATGCGCTGGCGACCTTCACAGTCACCACTACGTCTAATTCGGGTGCCAACTCGCTGCGTCAGGCGATCAACAATGCCAACGCGGCCGCAGGCACCGACACGATCGTGTTCAACATCGCCGGCGCGGGTTTGCATACGATCAATATGAACACCGCTCTGCCGACGATCACGGACAGAGTCATCATCGACGGCTACACGCAGACTGGCTCATCGGTCAACACTCTGTCGGTCGGTAATAATGCTGTCCTCACCATTGAACTCGATGGCACAGGCTCCGGCAGCGTCAATGGACTCACGCTTGGCGCCGGCAGCGACGGCAGCACGATCCGCGGCTTGGTCATCAATCGGTTCAGCCTCAGTGGCATTCAGGTCAATAGCACCAACAACCTGATCGTCGGCAACTGGATCGGCGTCGATGCAACAGGCACCTTGGATCGCGGCAACACGGTCGATGGCATCACCATCAGCGCGAACAACAACACCATCGGCGGCTCGACGGCCGCTGAGCGCAACGTCATTTCCGGCAACAACGATGAGGGGATTGATATCGATCCGGGGATCTCCGGGGTGATCATCAGGGGCAATTACATCGGTACGAATGCTTCCGGCACCGCGGCGATCGGTAACGGCCAGGCAGCGGCCGGTACCTGGGGTGGAGTCCTGATCGATGGAAACAACAACACGCTTGGCGGCTCTAATACCGGGGATGGAAACCTGATTTCGGGAAACTTCCAGTATGGTGTCCTGATCAATGGTACCGGCAACAGCGTGCTTGGCAACATAATTGGCACGGATGCGAGCGGAACAGCCGGCGTCGGCAACGTTGGTGACGGCGTGAGAATCGGCGGTTCAGCCAACAGCGTTGGGGGAACCGCTGTGGGCGCCGGAAATCTTATCGCATTTAACACCGCGAACGGAATTAACATAACTGCCGGGACTGGCGACGCCCTGCTTGGCAATCAGATCCACTCAAACACTCTTCTGGGCATCAACCTTGGCGCGGCGGGTGTCACCGCAAACGATGCGGGCGATGGCGACGCCGGCGCGAACAACCTGCAAAACTACCCGGTGCTGACGTCCACACAAATAGTGTCCAGCACCCAGGTGAACCTAGTTGGCTCGTTAAACAGCGCGGCCAACAGCCAATTCCGCATCGAGTTCTTTAGCAACACTGCCCAGGACGGAACCGGCTTCGGCGAAGGCCAAACGTATCTGGGCTTCGTCAACGTCACCACCGACGGGAGCGGCAACGCGAACTTCAACACAACGTTGGCGGCCACCGTTTCCGCCGGCAACTTCATCAGCGCCACCGCCACCAGAAGTAACGCTACGTTTACGACCTTCACGGACACATCTGAGTTCGCCCAAGACAGAGTTGTACCAGCAAACACTGCACCTGTTCTTGATGCCAGCAAGAGTCCAGCCCTGACTGCGATCAACGAAGACGCCGGCGCGCCAGTCGGAGCGGTCGGGACGCTCGTCTCGACCTTGGTCGATTTCGCCTCGCCCGCTGGTCAAGTCGATAACGTGACCGATCCTAACTTGGGGGCGCTCCTGGGCCTCGCGGTCACGGCTGCCGATACGACGAACGGGACCTGGTTCTACTCGACCAACAACGGCGCCAGTTGGAACCCCCTGGGAGCGGTGGCCAATGCCAATGCCCGGCTCTTGGCCGCGGACGCCAACACGCGGCTCTACTTCCAACCGAACGCCAACTACAACGGCACGCTCGCCAGCGCCATCACCTTCCGGGCCTGGGACCAGATCAGCGGCAGCAACGGTGCGCTGGCGGATACGTCGACCAACGGCGGCACCACGGCCTTCTCGACCGCCACCGATACGGCGTCGCTTGTTGTCAACGCCGTCAACGATGCGCCGGTGCTCGACGTCAGCCGGAGTCCGGTGCTGAGCGCGATCAACGAAGACGCCGGAGCCCCCGTGGGCGCGGTGGGCACGCTGGTCTCGAGTTTGGTGGACTTCGCCGTGCCGGCCGGGCAGGTGGACAACGTGACCGATGTGGATAGTGGTGCGCTCCTGGGTCTCGCCATCACGGCTGCCGATACGACGAACGGGACCTGGTTCTACTCGACCAACAACGGCGCCAGTTGGAACGCCCTGGGAGCGGTAGCCAATGCCAATGCCCGGCTCTTGGCCGCGGACGCCAACACGCGGCTCTACTTCCAACCGAACGCCAACTACAATGGCACGCTCGCCAGCGCCATCACCTTCCGGGCCTGGGACCAGATCAGCGGCAGCAACGGCGCGCTGGCGGATACGTCGACCAACGGCGGCACCACGGCCTTCTCGACCGCCACCGATACGGCGTCGCTTGTTGTCAACGCCGTCAACGATGCGCCAACGGCGACGATCACCCCCCTCACGTACAGCGCCACCGAGCAGATCAGCCTCACGCTTCACGGCACTGGCATGTCGGTGGCCGACATCGACGCCGGTGTAGCCTCCGTCACCGCCACCGTCTCGGTGACGTCGGGGACGATCAGTGTGGCGGCTGGCACCACGGGGGTGACGGTCGCGGGCTCGGGCACCGCCACGGTCACGCTCACCGGCACGCTCACCCAGATCAACGACCTGCTCGCCGGCAATCTCAGCGGGACGCTGACCTATCTCAACTCTTCCGACACGCCCCTGCCGAGCGCCACGCTCACGCTCTCGGTGAACGACGGCGGCAACACCGGGGCTGGCGGCGCACTCGTGGGCTCCGACACCGCCACCATCAACCTCACCGCAGTAGACGATGCGCCGGTAAACACGGTGCCGGGGGCGCAGACCGTGAACGAGGATACGAGCCTCGTCTTCTCGAGCGGCAACGGCAACCTGATTGCGATCAGCGACGTGGACGCCGGTGGGAGTTCGGTGCAGGTGACGCTGACC
>DASYRC010000031.1:0-11211 GCA_036004925.1 Nitrospiraceae bacterium
GAACAAAAATTCAATTTCTTCCGAAACAGGCCATTTTCTTGAGATTAATAGCCAAACATTATGGGAAATAGTGGCCCCCTCAAAAGAACGATTCACGGTATCAAGATAATTAATCGCGTCCAGAACCGGAATGCCCTGAACTGTTCCGCCACCCCAATCAATCAATCCCTTCAACTTGCCATTCTCGCCAATGATGTTGTGAACGCTAAAGTCTCCATGCCTAAGACCGCTCACAAGCTTCATGCCATAGAGGCGCTTACGGAAATAGTTTTCAACCGCATCACGCACCTTGCGATCTTCGATGACCTCGAAAAGAGATTCCAACGGTCGAGAAACACACTCATGATAGAACTCGCCTTCAAAGGCCACCGCAGGGCTTTCCAGCCGGGAGGGGTTCATCCGCTCTAACAATTGAGCAACAAGCCTTAAATGGGAGGTTCGCCCGAACATCTGGAGTATCTCGGCAAGCTCCTGACCTTCCAGTTGAGTCTCCACAAAATAATCCAGGTTATTGACTTGTCCTCGGGCTAAGAACCTTGGGCTCATTGAGTCTTGTGAAGGAATTAACTCCTTTAATCGCACGAGCATTGCACAATTTGTTTCCTCTCCCCTGAACACCTGCTGAGTTAAGGCCAGCTTGATCACGATAGCAGTGTCCCCATAGTGACCGGAAAGCACTGCCTTGTCTTTGGCGGTGACAATATAACGAGAAATCGTGCATTCTCTCTCCATTCCTTCCTGACCAAGAGTCTTCTTGACATCATCCAGAAGGCTATCGAGTAGCCGTGGCTGATCGGACGAGAAAGGGGAAGACACAATCCCAAAGGCGGGAACGAAATGTTTATTGTGCTTGATCTTGTCCTTGAACTTATCCGGACTACCCGTGGTCCATCTACGGATATCGACAGCAACTGGAACGATTTCTTGCAATTTGGAATATCCAGGCAGGAACCCGAAAAACTCATTCTTCGGAAAGCCCGCCTCCTTAAGGAGGCGTGTGTATCCATGAATAGAATAGGTATAGGTCCTATATGGCGCTCTAGACGTTACGATCGAGTAAAGGTTGGCCAAAAACCGCGGAAGTAATGATCCATATCGGAGCTCGGAATGATGGTCTGGCCTCCCCTTAAAGTATTCATAATTAAGACGATTCTCAATAGCAATGAACAATTGGCCGCTCTTTTTTAGAACGCGCCGAATTTCTCGAAGCGCATGAAGTTGAATGGTCCGAGGATTATGTTGGCCAAAATGCGAGCGCACCATTTTCGTGGCTTTCGCTGCTCGAGTACCCGAATACATCCACGAACAGTCTCCCTCGCCAATCCACTCAAGGACCCCGGATAGAATGATGCAATCAAAAAATCCATCAGGAAAAGGCAAATAGGGGCCGTCCCCGCCCGCCAGCAAACGAATCTCATTCCCCAAATTGAATTTTGTAAAACGGTGCCTCGCAAACTGAAGGCGCCGAAACGTGAGGTCCATCGCGTACATCTTGGACACATGAGGAGCCAAGTTTTTACTTAGATTTCCCAGGCCACAACCATAATCCAGAACCACAGAACCCGGCGTTAAATTTAAAAGGGTTTTCCAGGCATATCGTCCATCCACAACCAAATTATCCAGCCAATCCGGGTTATGTTGAACAGCCCCTAAAAACCTTCTTACTGTTTGTGCCCAGCTCACAGTGGGCATGGCATCCAACAAGGCATCCATCTCCTTCAGGGGAACAGGATTAAAATAATAATTCTCCCTGCCACACCGAAAATCAAAAATTCCGTCCTTCTCCGGATAAATGGATCCACAGCGCTCACACTCTAAGGCCCCCCGCACATGGAGCATACCTTTACACCTAGGACAACGATATTCTTGGTCACAGTCTGGGGTCATATGTCCCGAAGGAACCTCTAACTCTGCCACTTCCGGATTACCCTTCCTCATTGGTTTCTCCCAAGCGTGCTCTTCATGTGGAGCAACAATTCTCTGATTTGGTGATTCACGGCCTGCCCGTGCACTACGGCAGGTGATTCGCCAATGTCCTTGCGATGCGTTCCGCCGCCTTTCCATCCCAGAGGTCGGGTACGCGCCCTTCGGACAATCGACTGGTAAGCGCCTTCTTGGCTGCCGCGAGGATCCGCTCTCTGCTATTCCCGACGAGAA
The DNA here is from genome assembly GCA_036004925.1 of Nitrospiraceae bacterium. GTDB lineage: Bacteria > Nitrospirota > Nitrospiria > Nitrospirales > Nitrospiraceae > Palsa-1315. The sequence goes on from DASYRC010000031.1 coordinate 2,158, forward strand.
CATTCGTTCCCAGTTCTATGGTGACAGGGCGCTCGGTGTTGTCCCGCAGGGTCAGGCAGGGAATGCCCAATACGGTCGTTTCCTCTTGGATCCCGCCTGAATCGGTCAGGACCAGGCGCGCGTCAATCATGAGCGAGAGGAATTCCAGGTAGCCCAGAGGATCGGTGATGATGACCCGGTTCTCGTTCATGCCATTTGGACCATTGAGTTTGGCAAGCAATGAATTCAGATGCGGGCGCGTTCGAGGGTGGCAGGGAAACACGACGGGCAATTCTTTCGCGATTTCGCTGACCGCCTCCATAATCCCCTCGAGAGTCTCCCGGACATCCACGTTGCTTGGACGATGGAGGGTGAGGAGCGCGTAGCCGCGTGGGGACAGTCCGAGCTTCTGCGAGCTATTGATTTTCTGCGCGCGCGCTCTATGCTCCAGGAGCGTATCCACCATGACGTTGCCGACGAAGAAAATCTTCTCTTCAGGGATTCCTTCCTTCAGGAGATTCTTCCGAGCGCTGGGTTCTGTTGTGAAGAGATACTCACAGAGATGATCGGTGACAATCCGGTTCAACTCTTCCGGCATCGTCCGATCGAAACTCCGCAGTCCGGCTTCCACGTGTGCGACTGGAATATTCATCTTTGCCGCCACCACTGAGGTGGCCAGCGTTGAGTTGACGTCTCCATACACCAGGACGAGAGACGGCTTCGCTTCTTCAAGGACTTTCTCCAGGCGTACCATGATCTCGGCGGTCTGCCACGCGTGCGACCCGGATCCGACTCCCAAGTGAATGTCCGGCCTGGGCAGGCCTAATTCATCAAAGAAGACAGCCGAGAGCTTGTCGTCGTAATGTTGGTCGGTGTGGACGAGCCGAAGCTCGCACTCCATCTGCTCGCGCAGCGCTCTCATAACAGGCGCCGCCTTCATGAAGTTCGGTCTTGCGCCGACAACGCTGATAATCTTCACCACAGCCAAACCCTCCTCAGTTTCTTACCCAGACGTCTACCGGTCGTTGCCGAGCTTTAAAGAAATACACGAGGCCGAGAAATGCTGCGTAATGCATCATGACAAACGTGAGCGCGATCGATGCCAATGGGACACGAAATGCAGTCCGCCGCAACAGCCATCCAGTCAAGGCCAAGGTATACCCTGCGACCTGGGCCCATAACGCGACGCCATAGACGCCCGTTCCCAACACGAGACTCGAGACGAAGAGAGACAGCAGCCAATAAGGAGCCAGGATGCGAGTCACCTTGTGCGAGAAGTATTGCACAAACAGCCGATTTCTGAAAGGAGACAACAGTTCCGGCATGAATTGCAGGATTTGAAAATTACCGGTGAGGGTCCTCACCTTGCGTTGGAATTCCTGCTCAATGCTGGAGGCCGGCAGGTCATAGGCCACCGCGCGCTTTTCAAACACGACCCGATGCCCGGCCATGACGATCCGCATGGGGATCATGACATCGTCCAAGATCGTTCCCGCCGGCAAAGGGACAAAGAGCTTCTTTCGGATGGCATAGATGGCGCCGGTCGCCCCGACCACCGAATCCACCCGGCTCTCGGCCTTTCGTATCCACTTTTCGTAATGCCAGTACAGGCCCGCGGTATACCCGGAAGGCGGGCAGTCGGGTCCACTCAGGACCAACTCGCCGCTCACGGCGCCGATCTGAGGATCGGCAAAATTCGCGACGAGTTCACGGATCGCATCCGGGGCAAAGCTCTGACGAGCATCGGCAAAGACGAGGATCTCGCCTTTCGCCGTCTCGACGCCGCGATTCAGCGCGATAGCCTTCCCAACCCGTTGGGGCAGGACAACAGGGCGAATGACGCCGTCCTCGTACTGCCGAAGGATTTCGTTCGTCGAATCGGTGGAGCCGTCGGAGATGATAATGACTTCAAGGCAGTGGCGGGGATAATCGAGCGAGAGGCAGTTCTTAATGCGGTCGGAGATTCGCTCTTCTTCATTATTGGCCGCTATGATGACCGACACTACAGGGAGGGACAGCCGGTCACGCCGGATCGGGCTCTGCCGTCGGCGCGCGAGCAGGCCCAACATGCACGGATAGCCGAGATAGGTGTAGGCGAGCGCGACGAGAGAAAACCAGAAAATCCAGTGCATCATGTTTCACAGGACGCACTGCCCACGACTGCTCAGCGACCCCCAAACCCATTGATCACTATCCGGATGGTCTTGAAAAAGATGCGGCAGTCGAGGGCGATCGACATATGCTTGATGTAATAGAGATCGTATTGAAGTTTTTCAACCGTGTCCTGCACGGAGGCCCCATAGCGGAAATTGACTTGGGCCCATCCTGAAATCCCTGGCTTCACGGTATGACGCAAGTCGTAGTACGGGATCTTCTGACTCAAGGTCTTCACAAACTCGGGACGCTCGGGTCTCGGGCCGATAAAACTCATATCGCCGCAGAAGACATTGATCAGTTGAGGGAGTTCATCAAGCCTGAACTTCCGCATGAACGCTCCGAGGCGGGTCACCCGTGGGTCCTGTTCACTTGCCCAGACCGGACTTCCCTCTTCTTCGGCGTTGACGACCATGGTACGGAACTTCAGCATGGTAAAACGCCGTCCATGCAGGCCCACCCGCGTCTGTTGGAAGAACGCCGGGCCCGGGGAGGTCAGTTTGATCAGCAAGGGTAAGAGGTAGAACAGAGGCGCCGCCAGGATAAGACAAAGAGTCGAGAAGAACAGATCAGTCAGCCGCTTGGCAGTTTTGGTCGGCCATCGAAACCCATCATTGAATACCAAGAAGCTTGGGTTCAGTCTGACAACATGAATCTTGCCCGATATTTTCTCGAAGAAGGCCGCGCCCTCCTCAACCCGCATGCCCCTAAATTTCCAGGATAGCAGCAGGTCGATGGGCAGTCGGCCCCTCCGCTCGTTCATCGCCACAACAATGCAATCAACACGTTCACGTTGAAGCATGTGCTCCAACTCGGTGTGATCGCCGGTCGTATATCCGTTTCCTGCGTTTCCGTTATCCTTATGCTGCATATCGAAACAGGAAACAGCGTGATACTTGGCCCCGGCACCGTTTTGGAGTTTGTGGAGGATATCGTCGGCGAGCTCGCCAGTCCCCAAAACAAGCACACGACTGCGAGCGTCAGTCCTGGTACCCAACCGTCGTAGTGCGCCGACCCAACCGTTTACTGGTTCTAGTTTTGCGGGTAACGGGAAACCACCAGGTCTGCGAAGGGCTGCAGGATATTGGCCGTATAAGTTAGAAACTGGCGACCCTGAGATGGATCGCCGGCGGGAATTTGCGGAAGCATTGATGGAATATTCTCCATCAGAAGAGTCCTTCATTCTATTACTCTCCAGTTATAAGGAAGAAAAAGCCTCTGCTACTTGGAACTCCTCGCTGTCGATTCGTTCGGAAAGCTTCTTCACTTTTCTAAAGGCGTAAGGCGTATATTGGGACATTGGTCGAGTGGCCGTCTATAGGACTTAAGTCTCTCATCGTCTGTTTTACGATGCTCTCATCGTCTGTTCGACATAGATACGATCCATAAGTACGCTATTGGACAGATGCTCTGACGCTTCAAAGTCATCTCTGGACAGATACTCTGACGTTTCAGAATCAAAAAGGTAAACGTGGAAAGACTTTTCGCTTTTGACAGACACTCGACTTATTCAGAATCAGAAATTGGTTAAGAGTGGGTTAAGGCTGGCTAAACTTAGGTAACGGCCTGTCAAACTTGGACAGACTTTTCCTAAATTTTCAGGGTGGCGTCCGTCTGAGCGATCACGGAAACGTAGAAAGTTTGTCCGGAATGGGATAGAAGCTAAAGAGGCCTCTAGACGAGAAGTTGCTCCTGGGCGGTGAGATTTATGAGGAGATCGAGGATCCCGGTAACCATCCTCCGGGGAATCCAGACCTCTCCCTCGGCTACAGCCTTGATGGCTCTGGCAAGATACGTGTCCAATACCTCCTTATCGAGGTAGCCACGTGCACCCAAGGATAGGGCCTTTAAGACGCGATCATCAGAAAGAGAAGAATCACCGAGGAGAATCATTTTAGTCGTCGGACTTTTTTCTCTGATGAGCAGGAGCAAGGAAGCTTCCTTGCTCTGGGATAGACTATTTAAATCCAGGAGCAGGACGTGCGGTTTCAACTCAATGGCGGAGGCGATAACTTCCGAGTCATTCCTCGCCTCTCCCACAATGTGGATTCCCTTTTCAGGATGGAGAATGCGCTGGCAGATAGCCAGATCTTCCGCATCACGATCAGCAACTAAAACTGACCATGATGTTGGTGTTCTTTCAATTCCGAGGTCTTGGTCACTTCCGGCGGTATTCGACATGGCGCCTCTCTATACACGATTCAAGAGAATCTTGCATAAATTTATGCCATTCGTAGGCAGATATTGCTCAAACGCAATAATAATGCCAGGGCTTAATTATGTTGAATTTACTGCTCGTTGTTGGGGTGGGAGGGAACTCAAAAGGTTCAGCTAGGAAAAATTTTGTCACCTTCGAGCATAATTTTGGCTCTACGCGAAACAAGTGTCATCTTTTCTGTCATCAAGTTTTTACTTAGGAACTTTAGTTCCCTGCACAGGCGTGCGTGAAGCGCCGGGCTGCGTCACGAAAAGAGCGAGCTGGAGGCGGTCAGTCAGTTTGAGTTTGCGGAATATTCCAGTCAAGTGAGCTTTTACCGTCTTCTCGGAAACATGAAGCGCGTGCGCAATCTCCTTATTACTGGCCCCCCTGCTGATGAGTGAAACGATTTCGCGCTGACGAGGAGTCAGGTGTTTGAGCTGCTCATCTGAATTAGTCTGAAACTCTCTCTGCAGATGCTCAGTAAAACCGGCCAGCTCATCGAGTAGGAGTTGGATGACTTTACGACCAACCCAAACCTCTCCTCTTAGCACCGCGTCCACGGCTTTACTGATTATCTGGGGACCCGGGTCGTCGATGCAGTACCCTCTGGCGCCTGCTTTCAGCAAGCTGACGCCTTCTTTCTCATCAATATGATTGCTGATGATGATGGTCCTGGTCGCGTTGATTAAGCGACGCATAGGTTCTGTAAGCCCGCCGCTGCCCGGGAGAAGCGAGAGAAGAGCATGATCAAGAATAAGGACCATGGGCTTAAGCGTCGAGATGGCACGCTCAAGATACCTTCCGTCATTCACGACATGGACAGCGAATTGCTTCTGGAGAGTGCGGAGCCACTTGGTGCCTAAGTTGTGATCAGCGCTCGCGATCACAATAAGGCAGGGATCTTTCGCTTGTTTAACCATTATGCAGACTAAAGTCCTCTCATAGTTTTGTTTGCGGGATAGTTATTAGACGTAATTAAAGAGCTGGCCGTAAACTATTCCTTTCCTAGGGAGAATATCATATGATAATCTGCATATTCGTTAGGGTATCCAGTGATTCTAGTTCCTTCACGGTGAAGGCTGCAACCAGAATTTATATTATTTTCAGTGACGCGGCCGCTTTTCAACCAAAAGGAATACTCAAGGCAAAAAGTGTCAAAAGTTTGCTAGTACCGTCAGACCAATCTAGTCGTATCTACCCAAGTGCGCCACAAAACCAACAAATGATCGCATAGAATAGACAGCGCTCCCTGATGGGCGAGAAAGGTTGACCCATGGAACTTGGTTTTATCGGGCTCGGGAAGATGGGCATGAACATGGTCACCCGTCTCCAGCAAGGCAAGCACCGCGTGGTAGTCTACGACCGAGTGGCGGATCTCATCAAACAGGCGGAGGGAGTGGGCTGCGTCGGGGCGCCTTCGCTGGATGACCTGGTCTCCACGCTCAAGGCCCCCCGAGCCGTCTGGATCATGGTGCCGTCCGGCTCCCCGACCGACGAGACTGTCGCCAAGGTCGCGTCTCTGCTGTCCTCCGGCGACATCATCATCGACGGCGGCAACACTAACTTCCACGATGACGTGCAGCGGGCCGCCGAGCTGAAAAAGAAAGGCCTCCACTACGTTGACGCCGGCACCAGCGGCGGCATCTGGGGGCTTAAGCTCGGTTATTGCCTGATGGTCGGCGGCGAGAAAGCCATCGCGGAGAAGCTCGCGCCGATCTTCAAAACCCTCGCGCCGGAGGACGGCTGGGCCTACATGGGTGGTCACGGCGCCGGCCACTACGTTAAAATGGTACATAATGGTATTGAGTACAGCATGATGCAGGGCTATGCCGAAGGGTTCGAGCTCATGTCCAAGAGCGAATACAACCTCGATCTCGGCAAGATCGCCGATCTCTGGATGCACGGGAGCGTCGTGCGTTCCTGGCTGCTGGAATTGTCCGCGGGGTTTCTGAAAGAGAACCCGAGGCTGGACGGCCTGAAGGGCTATGTCCAGGATTCCGGCGAGGGTCGCTGGACGGTCCTCGACGCGATCGACAAGGCCGTGCCATTGCCCACGCTGACGGCCGCGCTGTTCACCCGGTTCCGCTCCCGGCAGACCGATTCCTTCGCCGAGAAGATGCTGGCCGCCATGCGGAATGCGTTCGGCGGCCATACCGTCAAGAAGGGCTGATGCCACCAGGAGACTCCATGTCCGAACCGACGCATCCGCTCACTCCTCAACCCTGCACGCTGGTAATCTTCGGCGGGTCGGGTGACTTGGCCAGACGCAAGCTCATACCGGCTGTCTATAACCTCTTATTGGACGGCGTGCTGCCCGCAAACTGCGCTATCCTGGCCACCAGTCGTACGCCGCTCAATGACGAAGATTTCCGGAAAATCGCCCTGGAGGGCATCGCGAAGTATTCCCGCCAGAAAATCAAAGAGGATGCCTGGCAGGATTTCCAGAAGCGGCTGTTCTACATTGCAGGATCCATCGACGATGCCCAGGCATATACTGACCTTCGCGCGCGCCTCGAGCAGATCGAGGCCGATCTGAAGCTGCCGGGCAATCGCATTTTCTATCTCGCGATTCCTCCCACATCGATTGCTCCCGCAGTCGAAGGCCTGCGGGAGGCCGGCCTGGTGCAGCCGCCGAACGGCGGGGGCCCCTTTTCGCGGGTCATTGTGGAAAAGCCCATCGGACGCGACCTGGAGTCCGCCCGGAAAATCAATGCCGCCGTCGCCAGCGTGTTCGACGAGTCGCAGGTCTTCCGGATCGATCATTACCTCGGAAAGGAGACCGTGCAGAACCTCCTGGTTCTGCGCTTCGCCAACAGCATCTTCGAGCCGATCTGGAACTACAAGTTCATCGACCATGTCCAGATCACCGTCAGCGAGGCCGAAGGCGTTGGTACTCGCGCATCGTACTACGAGGAAGCCGGGGCCTTGCGGGACATCGTGCAGAATCATATCCTCCAGCTCCTCTGTCTCGTGGCCATGGAGCCGCCCAACTCGCTGGACCCGGACGTCGTCCGCAACGCCCGCATGGAAGTCCTGCGGTGCCTGCGTCCGATCGTGGGCAGGGACGTTGAACGCTACACCGTACGGGCGCAATACGGCCCCGGCAAGGTGAATGGAGAGGATGTGCCCGGCTACCGGCGGGAGCCCGGCGTCAAGCCCGACTCCACCACGGAGACCTATGTGGCGCTCAAGGTGTTCGTCGAGAACTGGCGATGGTCCGGCGTGCCTTTCTATCTCCGCACCGGCAAGGCCCTGGCCAAACGCGCCAGTGAGATCGCCGTCTTCTTTAAGCCAATTCCCCAGATTCTATTCAACGCCAACCCGGCGACGCCGCTGGAGCCCAATCTCTTGACGTTGAAGATCCAGCCCGAGGAAGGCCTCTCGCTCCGCATCACCTGCAAGGTCCCCGGGACCAAGGCCAAGACGCATCCGGTCGAGATGCACTTTCAGTATGGCGAGGTGTTTGCCGCGCCCTCGCCCGAAGCCTATGAGCGGCTGCTCCTGGATGTCATGGCGGGCGACGCGTCGCTGTTCATGCGGCGGGACGCGGTGGAGGCCTCCTGGGCCTTGGTGACGAGCATCCTGGAGGGCTGGAAGACTTACGGAACCAAATGGTTGCCGGAATACGCGACCGGTAGCTGGGGACCGGTAGAAGCGAACCGGCTCATCGAAAGCGACGGCCGATCCTGGAGGACGCTCTGATGGAAACGACCACGCCCACGGCTCCGCCTCCGATTCCAGAACTCACAGAGACGCCGACCAGACTGAGGTCGCTTCGGACGAAGCCGAAGCCGCGAGCACGCACGCAGCCGAAATCTCGTCCCGCGAAAACTCTCGTCCTTGACGTCGGCGGGATGGGGATCAAGGCCATGATCTTGAGCTCGAACGGCAAGCCGCTCACAAAACGGGTGCGTGTCAAAACCCCCAGACCGGCCACGCCAGGCACGCTGATAAACGCGATCGTCAGGTTCGCAAAAGCGCAGGGCACATTTGACCGGGTTTCGGCCGGGTTTCCCGGCGTGGTCCGTCGCGGCGTCGTCGTGACGGCGCCGAATCTCGACGGCAACTGGCGCGGCTTTAAGTTGGCCGAGGTGCTGTCCAAGAAGCTCGGCAAGCCGGTGCGGGTCGCCAACGACGCCGACATGCAGGGCTTCGGCGTGATCACAGGGCATGGCGTCGAACTGGTCATCACCCTGGGAACGGGTTTCGGCGCCGGATTGTTCGTGGACGGGAAGCTCGTCCCCAATCTGGAAATCGCGCACCATCCATTTCACCGAGGCAAAACGTACGAAGACATGCTGGGCGATGCCCCCCGCAAACGGGTCGGCAAGAAAAAATGGAACAGGCGGCTGTTGAAGGCGATCCAGCTCCTGGAGCAAACGTTCAATTACGATCGTCTGTATCTCGGCGGCGGCAACGCCATGCTGGTCACGGCGAAACTGCCCCGCAACGTCAAACTTGTCTCCAACACCGCCGGCCTCCTCGGCGGCATTGCCCTCTGGCGCGACTAATCCGAAAAAGTCCAAGCGGGAGGCATCGATGTCGCCGACGGGGTGGCGGCGGGCGCAGGGCTCCCGCCACGCGCAGCGGGGAACCCGTTGCTCTTTGAGCGGGTCCTGCCCCCGCATAGCCCATCGCAGCTGGGCGTTTCGCCGTCGAAGTCCCGGAACCCGGCTGTACGCCCCGCGCTGCATCTGGGCGCCCATGCGGTGTCACCCGCT
>DASYRC010000032.1:0-10976 GCA_036004925.1 Nitrospiraceae bacterium
TCCGCGAACGAACTCCCTGAAAGCATGGGCGAGCCATCGCTCAGCTGGCGGGCTTGCGCAATCTGTTCAGCGACGGCGATCAAGGGGGACATACTCCCGCATCGTCGGCCCCGTGTAGAGCGCCCGTGGCCTGATCAGCCGGTTATGATCCTGCTGTTCGATGATGTGTGCGCACCAGCCGGTGATGCGTGAACAGACAAATACCGGTGTGTAGAGCGCTCGCGGAATGCCCATCAGGAGATAGGCCACCGCAGTATAGAAATCGAGGTTGGGATAGAGACCTTTTTCCTGCTGCATGACACGATCGATGACGGTCGCAATCTCGTACCAACGGCCGTCGCCGCAGATCCGGCTCAAGGATTCGGCGTGCTGTTGCATGATGGCCGACCGAGAGTCACCGTGCTTGAGGACCCGATGGCCGAAGCCCGTGATGCGCTGGTTGCGTGCCAACGCCGCCTGCACCCATCGTTTCGCCTTGTCGCAACGCTTGATTTCCAGAAACATCGTCGCAACCGCCTCATTGGCGCCCCCATGGAGGGGCCCTTTCAACGTGCCGATTGCCGCGGTAATGGCCGAGTGGAGGTCCGTCATGGTCGAGGCGGTCACGCGGGCCGAAAAGGTGGAGGCATTGAATTCATGCTCCGCATAGAGCGTGAGTGATACGTCGAGCACGTGGGCCATTGCGTGGGCAGTCTCATCGCCTCTCCGATCGGTGAGGAAGCGAAGCAGGTTCTCGGCGAAGCTCAGGTCCGCTTGCGGCTCCACGCGGGGTTTCCCGTTCGCGAACCGATGCGCCGTCGCGATGAGGAGCGGGATTTGCGCCAACAGGCGGAGCGCTTTACGGACGTTGGCGTCGTGAGCACTGTCGGAGGCCTCCGGATCGGTCATGCCCAGCAGCGAAACGCCGGTCCTCAGCATGTCCATCGGATGCGCAGCAGGAGGAACCATGCCAAGGAACGTTTCGACAGGACCAGGCAGGACGACGTGTGCGGCGAGCTGCGTCGAAAAATCCTTCAACTCTTTCCGGGTCGGCAGCTGGCCGAAGAGCAGCAGATACGCCACCTCCTCGAAGCGGGCCTGCTCCGCCAAATCGCCGACCGCATACCCGCGGTATCGCAGGCCCCCCTCCCCTTCGTCCACCTGACACAGCTTCGTCTCCCCGGCAAGGACTCCATCAAGGCCCGGGCGATACGTCGGAGTGCGGGTGGTATCAGCCGTTGCCATGGTTGTCATCCGTCGAGTGAAATTGCCGATCCCGTGCCTCATACTCCGCATACCGCAGCAGGTCATAGAGTTGCTGCCGCGTATGCATCCGATCAACCAGCGCCCGCTGTGAACCATGGCCTTTCAGCTCGAGCAGCATCTGCTCGATGGCCTTCGTTGCCATCCGGAGGGCTGTGACCGGGAACAGCACTAGCCGGTAGCCGAGATCTTCAAACTCGCCGACGCTGAGGTAGGGCGTCTTCCCGAATTCGGTCATGTTGGCAACCAACGGCGCGTTGCCGCCTTCCTTGGCGAGTTGCTTGGCAAACGTGCGGAATTCGTCGGCGGACTCGAGGGCCTCCGGGAAAATCGCATCGGCGCCGGCATCGATATAGGCCCTTGCCCGTCGCACCGCAGCGTCCAATCCCTCACCGGCCCGGGCGTCCGTCCGGGCGACGATGAAGAAGTCCGGATTTCGCCGCGCGTCGATCGCCGCACAAATCTTGTTCACCATCTCGCTCGTCGAGACCAACCGCTTCCCCGGCAGATGTCCGCATTGCTTGGGCAGTTCCTGGTCTTCGATCTGCATCCCTGCCAGACCGGCCTGCTCGAATTCCTTCACGGCACGCATCACCGCGAGAGGCGGACCGAAGCCCGTGTCCGCATCCACGAGGGCCGGGATCGTCACGGCCTTGGTAATGGTGGCGGCATCGGAGACCACCTCCGTCAGGGACAACAACCCGATATCCGGCAATCCTCGCGTAGCCGACAGACCAGCGCCTGAGACGTAGAGAGCCTGGAACCCCGCACGCTCGATCTGCATGGCTGTCAAGGCGTTGAAGGCTCCGGGCAGGACTACGGTCTGTTGAGCAAGCTGCTTGCGGAGACGCCGCGCTGTGGACGGGGGCTGCGGGTGCATGCTACTTCCTTCGGGTCAACGTCAATAACGGCATCAACGTGCTGATATCGTTTAGCTGCTCGAGCCTCCACACCAAGTCGATCACCGTTTTCGTGCGCGCGCGGTCTAATTTCCCTGCCGCCAACCGGCGGAACTTGGCTTCAACTTCATGGTCCGCCATCCGGTTCTTGGGATGGCCGAGGGGATAGTCCACCTGTTGGACATAGTCTTTCCCCGCCTTCGTCCGCACGGTGAGACGTGTGGGCATCGCCTGCGGATAGCGGCCGACGAACTCCGGGTGCGGAACCACGCGCACTTTCTTGATCAGCGCATGCAGAACGGGATCCGCGAGGCGTTGGGCCTCGAACGAGCGCCGCGAAACCTGGCCGTCCAGCAGCGTAACAGCCACGCAGTAGGGCAAGCTGTGATCGGCGGTCTCTCGCGTGTGAGGGCGCCACTTTTCCGGCTCGCGGCCGATGATTTCAATCGCCACATCGTAGCTGCCGACTTCCACGTCCGTGATGCCGGCCAGCGCATCGACTCCCTCTCCTTTCAGCATCGCCGCTCGGATCGCCCGAGCGGCTGCCACTGCCGTCTGCGCGTGGTATTCCACGGGGTACTGTTTGATAGAAGTCTCCAGGATCTTGAATGGGATCGGCGCTAATGGTCCTTTTTCCCCTCCAAAGTGCGGAAGCTCGAGCGGTCCCGACACGAGTTTCAGGAAGCCCTTCTCCCCTTCAAAGATCGGCGAGGGACCCGTCATCCCACGTTGCGCTAACAGGGCCGCGAACACGCCATTTCGCGCGGCGTTAGAAAAGGCACAGGCTTTCCACATGGACAGGTCCCCAACACGTGTCTGCCGCAAGGCGATATTCGCCACCCCCGCGAGGTTGATGGCCTGCAGGGTCTGGGCATCTGAGAGCTTCATCACCTTGGCCGCAGCGAGGGTGGAGGAAAACGGGCCGTAGGTCACATGGTCCCAGCCGCGCGGGCGCAGCGCCGCTGCGTCGCAGAGACGGCACTGGACTTCATAGGCGAGGGCGACGGCCTGTATCACGCGCTGGCCGGAGGCACGAGAGACCTCTCCGACCGCAAGAATGGCTGCAATGTTGTCGGAAGGGTGCGCCGGTTCCTTCGCGAGATAGGTATCGTTGAAATCAAGATAGCGGACGAGCGTGCCGTTGGCGAACGTGGCGAGGTCGGGCAGCGTTTTATGATTCGTCCCCCAGAGCGTCGCGCCATCGGTGAGATTCACCGCTTGACCGACCCGGCGTGCGATTCGGCAGGGCACCGCGGTCCAGGCCCCCAGCGCACAGCCCAGGCTGTCTAAGATCCGCCGCTTGACTTCGTGCACCACGGCGCTGGGCAGGTCATCGTAGCACAGGGATTGACAGTACCGACTTAAGCGATCCGCGAGCATCGGTGATTCCCTCCCCCTCTCTCCTCCCTTCACCCCGCACGTGTCACGCGGCTCACTCGAGCTCGCCAAAGTCCTGACGCCTCACGAACTCACGCGTCCGTTTCGGCCAACCTTGGTTGCCGCTTTTCGAGAAACACATGCACGGCTTTTTGCTTATCCGGAGTGATACACAACTGGCCAAACAATTCCGCTTCCCTGGCTAACCCTTCGGACAGGGGAATGTCGAGTCCTCCTCTGATCGCGTGCAGCGCCGCTTCGACGGCGATCTTTCCGTACGCCGTCATCAGGGCCGCGATGGCCTCAGCCTGTGCCACCAACTCATGTGGCGGCACGACTCGGCTGACCAGGCCGATACGGAACGCCTCCTCCGCGGACAGACTCTCGCCTGTCAGAATCATTTCAGCCGCTTTGGAAGCCCCGACGACTCGCGGCAGCCGTTGGGTCCCGCCGAAGCCAGGAATGAGGCCGAGTTTGATTTCAGGCAAACCCATCATGGCACCGGCGGCCGCCACCCGAATGTGGCAGGCCAGGGCCAGTTCAAGTCCACCGCCGACGCAGGTGCCGTTGATGGCGGCGAGAACCAGCTTCTCCGACCGCTCGATGCGGCTGAACAGCGACTGTCCACGAAGGGCAAACTCCGAGCCGCTATGCACAGTCGTGAGGTGAGCCAGCTCATGTATGTCCGCCCCCGCACAAAAAAACCGTCCGGTACCGGTCACAATCACTACTCGAACGTACTCGTCCTCCTCCACCTCGTTCAATACCAGTTCGAGTTCCTTGAGCACGGAGAGATTGAGCACGTTGGCCGGTGGATGATGCAACGTGATCCGCGCGACGTGGTGAGAGATCGTCAACAATTGGTGAGGCATGGCATCCTCCTGGTCTTCAGAAGCCGGCTCCTTTCCGCATCAGACAAGCGGACGAACCTTGTAGATCGCGCAGCCGTTGATGTGCAGCAATCGCAGCGACGAGCTCCGGAATACCTTCGCCTGTCGTGGCGATGGTCCGGAGCACGGTCGGATACCAGTCTCGCAAGTCTCGCAGGGTGGAATCCGCGCCGGCAAGATCTCCTTTGTTGACGACGACAAGCTGAGCCACTTCCAACAACCCTGCTTTCATCGCCTGCACCTCGTCGCCGAGACCAGGCACCACGACTGCCACCACGGTGTGGGCGACATCAACCACGTCTACTTCGTTCTGACCGACTCCAACCGTCTCGATCAGAATGACCTCGTACCCAGCCGCCTCCAACACCAACGTTGCGTCGCTAGTCGCGCGGGCAAGTCCTCCCTGGTGTCCACGAGTGGCCATGCTCCGGATATAGACCCCGTGATCGAGGGTATGCTCTTGCATCCTGATGCGGTCGCCGAGCAAGGCGCCGCCCGTCACGGGGCTGCTGATATCGACGGCCAAGACGCCGACCTTCAGGCCCAGAGACCGATAGGCTGCCACGAGTTGTGCGACCACCGTGCTCTTGCCTGAGCCCGGATAACCGGTAATTCCGATCATAGCCGCACGGCGCGGGCCCGAGACGAGCTGTCGAAGCATTGCGACGCCGTCCGGGTTCTGACTCTCCAATAACGTGATCACACGCGAGACGGCGCGGACGTCTCCGGCCTTGACTCGGTCGGCCAACGCCAACGTATCTCCCAATTCACTCCTTGTCCGCAGGCTCGAACCACACATCGGTCACCTTAAAAGATGGTGCTTTCGCAAACCGGGCGACCACCGGCAGGCCGATGTGAACCTGATCCGGCGGCATCCCTTTCAGCCGTGAGAGGAATAACGTGTCGGCGTCGGCGAATTCCACGAGGATTAACGTGAACGGCGTTTCCTTCAGAAAGGCTTCACCACCATAGTGGCATGTGGTGAAGGTGTGGATTCGGCCGGCCAGCGGCAACTCGTGCCAGGTCGTCGAGTCCCCGCACTCCATACAGTGAGCGCGGGGGGTGGCATAGGTATAACCGCACGCCGTACAACGCGAGCCGAGGAGCTTTCCCTTTGTCAGTCCGATGAAGAACGGTGAATCTTCAGCATAACTATGAAGATAATCGATTTCGTAATGATCACGAATGACGAGCGGGTCTATGCCATAGACGATGGTGCCTTTGTTCTCCATTTCGCTCTCCCCTCCGTCCCCTAACCCTTCACGCCTTACACCTCATGGGTTTGATCATACGGCTTCCATGATCGATACGGTGATATAGGTGCCCGTGCCAGCATGGCTATGGATCAAACCGCGCTTGGCGTTTTTGACCTGGAGCTTGTCGTTTCCCAAGTGCTTCCCGAGAGAGCCCTGTAATTGCCAGAACGCGAACACGGCCTGCATCAAGCCCGTGGCCCCAACCGGGTGGCCGCAGGCCAGCAAGCCACCGGATGGATTGACGGGAAGACCGCCCTGTTCGGACAGTTCAAGTCCGTAGTCGACCCCGGGCATGAACGGGACACCGCTTTCGACAAAGCGCCCACCTTCGCCATATTTGCAGAGGCCCAAATCCTCATAAGACTGAATCTCTGACGATGTGTAGGCGTCATGCAGCTCGATGAAGCTCAATTCCTCTCCCGGATTGCTGATTCCCGCCATTTCATAGGCCAGTTTCGCCGCCATGCGACCGCCTCTGAACGAATGGACGCCGGGATATTTCAACTGGCGATAATCTGCTTCTCGTTCATGCGGCAGGAGGATCACCTTGCCGTGGGGCCGGTCTGCCATGCGCATCGCGTCGGAACCCGACCCGACACCGGAGATTTTGACCGGATGGTTGCAAACCTTAGAGGCGACTGCCTCGGAAGCCAGAATGCACATTGCGGCACCGTCCGACATGGTGCAGATGTCTTCCATCGTCAGCGGTGTGGCCACCATCGGGGACTCCCGCACCTGTTTGATCGTGAGCCGTTTGGCTTTCTGCGCGTAGGGATTACAGAGGGCGTTCGCATGGTTCTTGATCGAGACCATCGCCATCTGCTCGACGGTCGTGCCGAACTCATGCATGTGGCGCTGAACCATCATGGCGTAGTATCCGCTGTAGAATCCGCCGACGGGGAAGTCAAAGTTCGTGTCTGAAGCGAGGGCAATGAACTCGTTCCCTTTCCAGGTGTTCACGCGCGACATCGTTTCAAAGCCGAAGGCCAGGCAACAATTCATGCGCCCGGATGCCACCGCTTCCCACGCTGACTGGAAACAGAGCCCGCCTGTCGCTCCCCCGCCTTCGACTCGTTTAGACGGTTTCGGACAGAGTCCCAGATAATCTTGCACCATGCTCGCAGCCTTGAGCTGTCTCGTGAAGTGGTCGGAGAAGTACGACCCGACCGCTCCATCGATCATGTCTTTGGAGAAACGCGGCACATCTCGCAGGGCATAGTCGTAGGCCTCTTTCACCATGAGCCGAAAATCCTTGTCCTGATGCGCCTTGGCGAATTTCGTAATCCCGCCGCTGATCATATAGACCGGTCTCATGATCGGAGACCTTTCACAAAGTCCACAATCTCGTTCATGGGGGCCCCTGGCCTGAACAAGGCCTTCACGCCGGCCGCTTTGAGCGCGAGAAGATCTTCGTCAGGAATGATCCCGCCGCCGAACAGCACAATGTCACCGGCGTCTTGTTCCTTGAGCAGCTCCAACACGCGCCGGAACAGCGTATTGTGCGCGCCTGAGAGGATGCTCAATCCGATCGCATCCACACCCTCTTGAATCGCCGTGCTGACGACCTGCTCCGGTGTTTGGTGGAGACCGGTGTAAATCACTTCCGTGCCGGCATCACGCAACGCACGCGCAATCAATTTCACCCCGCGGTCATGGCCATCGAGTCCGACTTTGCCGATCAAGACACGGATAGGCGTCGCCGCTACCGCCATGCCTTCACCTCACGGAGAAAATATTTACCTTCCTGATCCCTGTGGACATGCCCCGCCTGGATCAACGGATCATGCTCAAAGAACAACAGCCATTTCTCTTCGAAGGCTCGGTCCAACACCCATCGTTTTGTCTCGAGCGTCTGAATAGGGAACAGGTCGTAACCCATGATGTAGGGGAGAGGCAAATGAGAGACGGTTGGGATCAGATCGCCGAGAAAGAAGGCCACCTCACCTTCCGATTCGAGCTTCACGCCCTGATGACACCGCGTGTGGCCGGCGGTGACGATGGCGGTAACCCCAGGGAGTAATTCCGTGTCCCCGTGCAAGAATTCCCACTGATTCACGTGAGCGATCGGTGTGAAGTTGTCTCGCCGGTAGCTGGCTTTGGTCCGTTCATTGGCGCGGGCGGCATCTTCAAACTCACCATGCTGAATGAAATATTGGGCTTTGGGAAAGGTGGGCATGATAGTCCCATCCTCTTCTTTCATCGTGTTCCCGCCCGCATGGTCGAAATGAAGATGGGTGTTGATCACCACATGGATGTCTTCCCGACCAAGACCCATGCGCTTCAAGGAGTCCAGCAAGGTCGGGGTCCGTTCGACGGCAAACATGCGCTGAAACTTTTCGTCCTCCTTGGAGCCCAACCCTGTGTCCACCAGGATGTTCTTACCCTGCGCCCGGATCAACAGACAGGTGAGACTCAGCGGGATGCGGTTCAGCTCATCAGCTTCACAGCACTTCTGCCAGATGACTTTCGGAACGACCCCGAACATGGCACCACCGTCCAATCGGAATCGGCCGTCCGTTACGGGATACATTTCAAACGCACCGAGTTTCATACGTTCACCGAGCATTCAGCCTTCAGCGATCAGCTCAAAAAAAGCGACCTGAGTCTTTCCAGACGACGAATTATGCTGACGGCTGACAGCTGATCGCTCTATAGCACCACTGGTTCTCTGTATGTTCCAAACACTTCCTTGAGTGCCGCGCAAATTTCGCCTAACGTCGCCTTAGCTTTCACGGCTTCGATCAAATACGGCATCACGTTCTCGCCGCAGGAGGCTGCTTCCTGTAATTCCTCGACCGTGCCAGCCATCCTGAACGGATCGCGCGATTTCCGCAGATCCGACAGGCGTGCCACCTGTTCGTGCTCCACTTCCGGTCCAACCTTCAGAATCGGGATTGGACGCGATTCCCGTTCTAGGTAGTCGCTGACACCGACGATGATCCGTTCTCCTTGCTCCACTTCACGCTGATATCGTTGTGAAGCGTCGAGAATCTCTCCTTGCGGGTACCCGTGCTCAATGGCCTTCACCATCCCGCCCATGTCATCCAGCTTACGGAAGTAGTCAAGCGCCGCTTCTTCGAGTCGATTCGTCAGAGCTTCGAGATAGTACGACCCGCCGAGCGGGTCCACCGTGTTGGTCACTTCGCTTTCCTGGGCGATGAGTTGCTGAGTGCGCAACGCGAGCTTCACCGCATCTTCTGAGGGCAAGGCCAGCGTTTCATCCATGGAATTGGTATGGAGGGATTGCGTCCCGCCCAACACCGCCGCGAGAGCCTGCAATGTGGTGCGGACCACGTTATTCATGGGCTGCTGGGCGGTCAGTGAACAACCGGCTGTCTGCGCGTGACAGCGGAGCTGCAATGATCGGGGATCATTCGGATGGTATCGGCGATCCATTTCACGGGCCCAGAGCCGGCGGGCGGCCCGGAATTTGGCGATCTCTTCAAAGAAGTCGTTGTGGACGTTGAAAAAGAACGAGAGTTGCGGGGCAAAACTGTCCACGGTAAGTCCGGCTTTCACAGCTGCCTCGACGTAGGTCAGCCCGTCGTACAGCGTGAAGGCCAATTCCTGGACGGCTGTTGAGCCGGCTTCTCGGATGTGATACCCGCTGATACTGATCGGATGCCATTGAGGGACTTGTTTCGTACAGTAGGCGATGGTGTCGGTGATAAGCCGCAGTGAGGGTTCAGGGGGGAAGAGCCATTCTTTCTGCGCGATGTATTCCTTCAGGATGTCGTTCTGTAATGTGCCGCCCACACACTCACCGGAGATACCACGTTTCTCCGCGACCGCCAGATACATGGCGAAGATGACGGCAGCCGGTCCATTGATCGTCATCGAGGTGGTGACCTGGTCGAGGGGAATGTCCTCAAAGAGCTGGTCCATATCCGCGAGCGACGAGATCGTCACGCCGCAGCGACCGACTTCGCCATGAGCGCGAACGTCGTCCGCGTCGATCCCCATCAAGGTCGGCATATCGAAGGCGACGCTGAGGCCAGTCTGCCCATGCTGGAGGAGGTATTTGAAGCGGCGGTTGGTATCGGCGGCAGACCCGAAGCCGGCGAACTGCCGCATGGTCCAGAGCCGGCCCCGATACATGGTGGGATAGACGCCGCGCGTATAGGGGAACTCTCCCGGATGGCCCAGATCATTCTCAAGCGACCAGTCCTTCAGATCGTTGCGCGCGTAGACGCGATTGATGTCCAGCCCTGAGAGGGAGGTGAAGTGCGGTTTGCGTTCTTGCATCGATCCGTTCCTCCGGCGAGAGGCTCGAGTCAGATCTTGGTGCTTGTTGCCTCGTGTCTCTCGTCGCTTGACTCATACACATAGAACCCATGACCGGTCTTGCGCCCCAGCCATCCGGCTTCGACATAACGCCGAAGCAACCGGCAGGGATGAAACTTGGGATCGCCCAAGTCCTGGTACAGGACCTCGCAGATGGCGAGCACGGTGTCCAACCCAATCCGGTCGGCGAGCGCCAGTGGCCCCACCGGATGATTCGCTCCAGTTGTCATCGCCAGGTCGATGTCTTCGGCGGAGGCGACCCCTTCCTCCAAGGTGAAGATGGCTTCATTGATCATCGGAATCAGGATCCGGTTCACGATGAATCCCGGCACGTCCTTGGCCACCACGGGAGTTTTCCCCAGCCGCTGTGCCAGGTCCACCGCCAGATGCCATGTTCGCTCGGATGTTTCGAGGCCGCGCACGACTTCAACGAGTCGCATTACGGGGGCCGGATTCATGAAGTGTAGGCCGACGACTCGATCCGGCCGGCCGGAGGCCGCCCCCAGTTTGGTGATCGAAATCGAGGAGGTATTGCTGGCGAGGACCGTCTCCGGCTGACAGATTCGGTTCAGTTCGGCGAAGAGTTCCTGCTTCAACGCGAGGTCTTCCGGAATCGCTTCAATGACCAGTTGCACGTCTCGCAATCGGTTGAGCTGCACCATCGGACGAATGAGCGCCAACACCACCCCGGCTTGATGGTCGGTGAGGCTGCCCCGTTCCACGGCTCGTTCCAGACCGCCGCGGATCTTGGCGAGTGCCTCCATTAACGGCGGGTCCGCCACATCGACGAGCAGCACGTGATAGCCGGCCGTGGCACAGACCTGGCTGATGCCGCGCCCCATCTGCCCGGCGCCGACGATGCCGATGGTCGTGATGTCGTCGAGTGTCATACCCACCTCGGGAGAGAGGGGTGTGGCCCAGGGCCGCACGGTGGGTGCGTCTCCGTCTCTCTTACGGATTCCCTCTCGCCTCCCGGTCCGTGCCGCTGGCCGGACTCATGGTCGTTCTACGACCACCGCCAACGCTTC
>DASYRC010000033.1:0-65803 GCA_036004925.1 Nitrospiraceae bacterium
GGGACGTCCTTGAAGGTCTCGCCGCCCAGCGTAACGGAGCTGGTGAGGTCCTCGCTGTTAACGCCCGTGGCCGAGACCAGCGTCGCCCCGTGATAGAGGCCGTCATAGACGCCCGTATAGCCGTTGACCACGATCGCCGCAGTTGCCTTCGCGACCGCCTGTGTGATGGTTGATGAGGTGCTGCCAACGTACCCTGTGCCACCGCTATATACGGCATAGACATCGTGATTGCCGGCAGTCAAGTTGGAGATACTATTGCTAGTCGCAGCTCCGCCAGTCACCGCGACAGCAGAGCCAAATGCAACGGTGTCCACATAGAACTGGACGGTGCCCACGCTAGGGCTACCCGTAACGGCCGCGGTGAAGTGAACTGAATCTCCGTATATAGATGTATCGTCGTTGGAGGAGACCGTGGTATTCGTGGTCACAGTGGCAGGATCATTGTCGTTAATTGTGAGCACTGCCGTGGTGGGAGTACCGAGATTGCCTCCACTTCCAGCGGAGCTGAGGGTTAGATTGATCGTCTCATTGCTCTCATGGACACTATCGTTGGTGATCGAAACTGTGAACGTTTGGCTTGTCACTCCATTCTCGAAGGTGAGTGTGCCGGAAGCGGCTGTGTAATCCGAACCAGCAGTAGCGGTCCCGTTACTGGTCGCGTAGTCGACGGTCACCTTACCATTTGAGGCGCTAACCCGATTTACGGTAATGGTGGCCGTACCGACATCCTCATTCACTGAATAAGATGCAGAGCTGAACTGAAGTGTACCGCCGCCGTCAGTAAACGCCGTCGTCGCCACGGCCCCCGAGGCCTGCCCCGTGGCCGTCAGTAGCAGGGACGAACCCAGGTACTGATCCTCCACATACCAATCTGTGCTGATACTGCCGTTGACGGTGAGATCGTTGTCGGGACGAATCCAGTCGGCTATGCCGTCGGCGTTGCGGTCGACGGCTTGTCCGTTCGCATCGTATTCCTGGTAGGCGTCAAACCCACCGACTCCGTCGGTGACATACCATGGCAGATTGCCGTTTGGATAATCCTCGATGCCGTCGGTGCGGGTGACCTGGAACTGCACCAGTTCGCCATCCCCGAATTTCAGGCCCTCTGTGTCCGTATTCGACGTTGTGATCAACGCCGTCTCTCCCGGTGCATAGTCAGGCTTGTCGGTAGTCACCACAGCGGCTGTCACGACTGGCTCGGTCGTGGTCACGTCCATGGGCGTGGCCGACAGCAGCACGCGGTTTTCCAGGGACTCCAGCACAAAGGCACTGGCGCGCTGCCGGGGCTGTTTCGCCACGGACTTGCGCCTGGTGCGCGACTCGCCTCGGATCAACTTATATAGGCTACCCAGTTGTGTGAGCTTCATCGCGCAATTCCCTTTCTAAATTATGGTCTAAATTATGGTGACGTCGGCTTCACTCCCTGCCGTGACAAGCAGGACCGTCAAGTGCAGCACAGTGCAAAGCAGCGACCAGCGCAGGAATTTTCCTAACAAGTTGTTAATCTGGAATATTCCTATGCTCCGCTCCGTTGGCTGCGGCATGCGGACCTCAGGGAATAGCCTGCGGCTCCTTCTCCTGATGCGGCGTAGGAGCCGCACTTCGAGCAGGATGCTGAAAAAGTCCGTCAGCGGCGTTCTCGCTTCGCTCAGAGGCTCCCCGTTGAGAAGGAATTTCTCGGAGATCGGAAACACTGTAGGGGCCTTTCCGTTCGCCAAGATCAATTCTAGGGGCGAACGGCCCACACGAAGTGCGGTCTGTACCTCCTCGCCTCTTCGCTTGCTGCAGCCTTGCCCGCGGAAAGGCGCGTCTTGGCGCGCCGGGGTTGGGCGGGTGAGAAGGCCGGCCTTTTTGAGCAACCTGCCGGGGTGTTCTCCTCTTGTCCCAGACGTGCAGGCCATCGAAGTTCTGCCGTGCCGAAATGTTTTTTCCGCAGCCTGCTATATAAAGCGGTCAGAGCCCTTCATCGATCGGGAGGAAAAACAACTGTTTTGATGACCATCAGGCAGATTTCAGGTCATGATGTGATGGACTGCACTAGACTTGCGCAAGGTTGGTACAGGAAAAGATAGCAATGATCTCTTGGAACCAATCTCAAGATTTCAGTTTTGCGTCGGTCTTCTTGTTGGAGCCTGTGTCGTGACCGGGTGTGCCAGCTTGTCCTCCACCAAACTTATTTTTTCTCACCGCCAGCCGCAGTAATCCCGCATAGTCTCCTTACACTTCAGCCGTCAGATAGCGCGCGGTCCCGTCCGCCGTCGGATGGAGCACGATCTCTTTCCCGAAGAGCACCCGCAGCAGACCGCGTACCCGATCGACCTGGAGGCGCGTCACGTTCGCGAGGTCGTCGATCAGTATCAAGTTGCAAGTTTCCGACAGGTTGGTTAGCTCGGAGAGCTTGTAGCGCCAGGGAATGATTGCATTTTGAGTAATCGGAAATCCGGAATTTGATCGGGGCGCGGAATAAATGCGAGCTCAGCTGTTGCCATTTCGCCACTTTCACTTATCGCCATGATTTTCATATCATATTTGTCTACTGGAATATGGCGATTAATATCCACTGGCAGCGAAGCGACGCTAAGGAATGAAGATCCTGCAGAACCTAAACAGAAGCTGAATACATCAACAAAAATGGCATCCATAAATTGTGGATCTTTAGTGGGATGAACATTAAAGTTCGTTCTTCCGGCGCGGTCATGTCTGAGTTTAAGATGACTGCCAGTTGCATGGAAATTCTGCGGCTTCTTCTCCAAAGAAGTCAGTTTCACTTCCACATTCCTAAGGGTAGAATCATCGCTGTTGATCAATGCGATACGATATGTGTACAGCCGTCCACTGATGGGCGTTCCCTGCGACCGATCTACGTCTGGATTCATCTCTACCCAGGGTTCTCCTTCACGTATCATAATGGACAATTTGCCATTCCTTATATTAGGTCGCATGTATAAGTGAATAGCCCATATACAGAAACCCACAAACCCAATCCAAAATACCCATGTATCTGTGGACTTAGTGGCTAGCCATGGTGGTACATCCTCAATGCCGAAATAATTGAGCCAGGCTTCCACATTGGACCTGGCTTGCCGAGGAGTTACTGTCGAAGCCAACATGAGTAACCCAAGCCCCAAACTTGGGACTGATTTAATAACCCATTTCCAGTACACTCGCATTCCGGACTCCCTTGGATTATTCCAAGAGTAGGCGGTTTCTTTTGGGGTGGCAAGTCAGACAGAATCGCCTTCTCATTCGACTCCTCTCCGACTGCCTTGACGTACCGGCAGGCACCCTCGGATGCTGATTAAGATCCGTTAGTACTGGTGGTATGCCCGGGGAATATGGTGCCGGAATGGAGAACCAAGCGCGAGATGCGAGGAGAGAATTGTAAGCTGAATCCACAGCCGGAGCCGCCGTGGAAGTGGCGCAAGAGGAATTTGCGTGAGTGGGCAGGCTTATTTCTTGGCGTTCGCGCTTGGAATCAGCCCGGGCAGCTCTCAGCGGGATGCGATTCGTAGGGCAAAATAAAGCAGGTAGCAGGTCCCTACACCAATAGCACTTCGTGTGACCCAGCGGCGCACCAGGCAACGCCTCTTCCCATTGGTGCCGCCGGATAGACCCCCGAGTAATTTTTACTTCTTAAACGTCTTCCGTGCTCGTTCCGGCACTGATTTATTAGTGTGCGAAATTATGGCACCGGAGAAACTCCCCTAGCAGGCTGCGAAAAATTATGTCGGCACGGTGGAGACTCAATGACCCGCACTTCTAGGGCAACAGGAGAATACCGATGCAGGATAGCGAAGCGAGACACGCAGAATCAGGATTGCACGTCGCGCCTGTCGCGCTAGGCGAGTCCGTCACGCGCTTGAAAGACTCGCGGAGTTTTTCAGCATTCTGATCGTACTCATCCCCGATACACCACGGTAACTCGGGCAAGAAAGTCGATGAGTTCGGCGGTATGTCGTCGGATCGCATCCAGGTCTTCTCTTGCCGCCGCTTGCTCTAATGCGTCTCCTATCATACTGATGGCGTCGAACCCGTATCCTCCTCCGTCCCCCTTCATGCGATGACCGATCACACGAATCTTCGCCATATCATTCTGCTGCAACGCGGTTTCGAGTGTCTGCACGTCACGTCGACGATTCTCTAGAAATCCTGGAACGATTTCTTCAAGGCCTGGGTCGATGTGCACGGTAAGGGCGTTCGTTTCATTCTCGTTCGGTCTCGTGGTCATGATGTACGCCGTCCTTTACAAGCCTGGAGGACTCCCAGGAGGGTGTGCTTCTTGATGGGTTTTGTCATATGAGCGTTGCAGCCAGCTTCGAGAATCTTGACCCCGTCTTCTTTCAGTGCTAACGCGGTCAAGGCAATCACCTGTGTGGGAGGGAGGTCCTGCTCCCGCTCCCAGGCCCGAATCGCTTTTGTGGCTTCATAGCCATCCATCACCGGCATCTGCATATCCATCAAGATTAGGTCATAGTAGCCCTTCTTGAATAGCTCCAACGCGATGGCTCCGTGATCTGCGATATCCAGACGATAGGGAGTCTGCTTCAAATAGGAACGGATCAGCACCTGATTGTCCGGGGAATCTTCTGCCAATAAGACGCGAAGTGCCCTGCCTTCGGTAGAAGGTGTGGGAGCCACTGGTGCTGAACTAGTCGTGTGTTGGATGCCCTTAGAACGGTCGAGCGCGATGTTGATGGTCTGAAGGAGATCCGATTTCCTGATGGGTTTGATCAAATAGCCGCCCAGCCCCATGTCGTACGTGCGAGCGATATCGTCAGCCCAATGGTCAGAGGCCATCATCACAATCGTCAGGTTCTGGGGAGGGCTGGCTCGTCTGATCTCCTCGACAACCTGGAATCCATCCATCTCCGGCATGCGACAGTCGAGGAGCAAGAGCTCGTAGGGTTGTCCCGAAGCAACAGCGCGCCGCCATTCAGCGACGGCCTCACGACCGGCTGCAGTATCCGTCACCTCTGCTCCCAAGTTAGCCAAGGTTTCGCGAAGGATTAGGCGGTTGGTGGCATGGTCATCAACCACGAGTGTTCTGACCCCTTGAAGATTGAGTGGGACGTTGTCGTGTATGGGTGTCGAGCTGGATTGCACCGTGAGCTGCACACAGCAATGAAATGTGCTTCCCACTCCCAGGGTACTCTCCACCCAGATTCGTCCGTTCATGAGCTCGGCTAATCGCCTTGAAATGGTCAGGCCTAAACCAGTACCCCCATACTTGCGCGTCATTGAAGCGTGGGCTTGCGTGAAGCTTTCAAAAATGGCAGCACGCTTGTCGGGCGGAATGCCGATCCCTGTATCGCTTATAGAAAATCGAATGGCTCCTGGCGTGAGCAGCTCCGGGTCTTGCATGACCCGCACCGTGACGGACCCGCTGTCGGTGAATTTGATCGCGTTGCTGATGAGGTTGATGAGGATCTGGTGCAGTCTGTTGGGGTCTCCGATCACGGCGCGGGGGATGTCAGGCGAAAGGTGGCAGGCGAGTTCGAGACCTTTTTCATTGGCCCGCATGGCGAGAATCTCGATGGCTTTTTCGAGCAAGTCGCTCAAATCAAAGTCGGTTGATTCCAGCTCCAGATGGCCGACCTCGACTTTCGACAGATCGAGAATGTCGTTGATCAGACTCAAGAGATTTCCGCCGGCGCGGCGGAAGATACGCAAGTATTTCCGTTGATCGGGGGTCAGATCCGTTTCCCATAGTAGATCCGCCATTCCAATAATCGCGTTCATGGGTGTTCGAATCTCATGGCTGACGCTGGCCAGAAACTCGCTCTTTGCTCGGCTGGCGACTTCTGCCGTTTGCTTGGCTAGGACGAGAGCTTCCTCAACCTCCCAGCGTTGGTGGGCTTCCAGTGCGAGGGTCAGAAAGGTGGCCAGCGAACTGGAAAAATATACTTCTTCCGTCGTCCAGGATCGCGGTCCACCGACATGTTCGTGACACAGTACACCGACGACATGCCCCTTGCGTCGAACCGGCGCATCCAGCATGGCTCCAATTCCGAGTGGGGTCAGATAGGATTGGGAAAACTCCCTGGTCCGGACGTCCGCATGCGCGTCATGAGCGGCAATCGCGTGCTCTTCATGTGCGATGGCTTGGAAGTAGGACGGGTAGTCCTGCGCGGCCAGAGTAAGGCCGGTTATATGCCGGTTCGGGGTCCGCTCATAGAGGTCGAGCAGTTCCATCGCAGTCCCTTGTTCGTTGAATGTCCAAATGCTGGCCCGTTCCACTCCGAGCACCCGGCTTCCCGTTTCAGTGATCATCCGCAACGCCTCTTCGAGATTCCCCGTATGGATAACATCGCGCTTCGCTAGCTCGCACAGCGCAATCTGTTGTTGTTCCAACATGTGCGCCCGCTCTCGTTCTACATGTTCAATGTGCTTGCGTTCGGTAACATCTTCCGAGATGCCGAGCAAATACTGGGGCGTGCCATCTTCGCCGTTGATCGGAACTTTCTTGGTATGGAGCAGCCTCCTTCCCTTCCGCCGAGTTTCGATCCACTCTTCCTGAATATCGAGGACGTGCCCAGCTTGCAATACTTTGCGGTCCATGGCCGTGAAAAAGTCGGCTTCCTGTTTGGGGAAAAAGTCATAATCGCTTTTGCCAACGAGCTCCGCTCTGGGATAACCGAGCAATTGTTCACCCCCCCGGTTGAGGCGCACAAACTTGAGGGTCTTGGCATCCTTGAGGAATATCATGTGAGGAATATTTTCGATGATGGAGGCCAGGAGCGCTTGATTGTTTCTCGATTCTTCCGCGGCCCGTTTGCGTTCCGTAATGTCTCGATCTATGCAGTGGTATCCTCTGAATATGCCGGCACCATCGAACAGAGGCACTCCTCCACATTCAAAGACGATGGGGCGGCCATCTTTATGCAGATAGACGGACTCAATGGAGCTAAACGATTGCCGAGCCGCCACGATGGGGCCAAACAGGCCTCCGTTGCGACGGCCCTCTTTCGCCGGCATCAAATCGAACGGTGTATTGCCAAGCACTTCCTCCGGTTGATATCCCAGCATGTCGCAAATGTTTGGGCTGCTGTAGGTGAAAACCGCTTGCTCATCGATTTCCCAGACCCAATCGCTCGTCGTTTCCAGCAAGGCGCGAATCCGCTGCTCATTTTTCTGCAAAGCCAGTTCCGTTTGGTTGATAGCTTCAGAACGACCCGTGCGACGTCCCTGTTTCCCCGTTGGTTCTGTGCGCAAGGAAGAGAGCAATTGCCTTGTTGATGGCTGTGTGGTCCGTGAACGACGGGCGGCCGGGGGCTTTGGTTGTCGCATGGCCTTACGATTGGATCGAATCGGCGACGGTTTCTTAGCCACGACTGCGCCCTTCCTCGCTATCGATGAGATGCACGTCGTGTGGAGAATCCGGCGATGGAAATGAAGCCAGGTTTGCAGAGAGAGCCGAGGTGAGCGTCGTGCCGATCGCCGTCAGCATATCTCTTCGAAGCCCTGACATGGTCATAATGAGGAGAAGGTCAGTCCTTGTGAGACTGAGGGACGAGAGAGAGTGTACCGGCCTGTTTGGCCCGATTGCGGCCTTCCTGCTTGGCCTGATAGAGCGCTTGATCGGCCGCCTTGATCAAATCGGTGGGGGAAGTGTTCCGGCTGGGAATCGTACTGGCAAAGCCCGCGCTAATGGTGGCGCAGTCTCCGTCCGGGTGCGTAATGCCGAGGGATTCAATTCGTTGCCGAAGCGATTCCGCCACCTGTGCCGCTCCGTCTGTACGGGTACCGGGAAGGACGACCACGAATTCGTCGCCACCGTACCGAGCGACGAGGTCTCCTGGTCTGTTGACGGCTCCCGAGATAGCGGCGGCAACCTGCCTGAGGCATTCATCGCCCGACGTATGGCCTAGTGAATCGTTGTAGGATTTGAACCGATCGATGTCGAGCATGATCAGAGAGAGCGGCGTCAATTCACGGACGGCACGACGCCATTCCTGGTCCAGAAAGTCGTCAAATTGCCGACGGTTGGTAATACCGGTGAGGCCATCAAGACAGGACAAGCGCAGCAACATCTGGTTCGCTTCCTGGAGTTGACGCATGACTTCAAGGAGTTCCTGCTCCCGGGCCCGCCGCCGGTCGATCTCGTGGACCAGTCGCAAGACTGACCTGACGCGAGTCAAGAGCTCGATCTTGTTGATGGGTTTCCCGATGTAGTCGAGCGCGCCTGCGGCAAAGGCGAGTTGAAGATCGACGGGATCGGTCTTCACGGTGACCATCATGATGGGCGTGTCGCGAAATCGTTCGACCGCCTTGATCTGGCGGCAGGCTTCGATGCCACTCATCTCCGGCATGATGATGTCCATAAGAATCAGGTCGACTCGAGAAGGGGCGCTGTGCTTCCCGTCATCGAGTCCGATCATACGGAATGCGGCAGCGGCCGACTCGGCGACCAGGAGGTCGTCGTAGCCGGCAGCCGAGAGGATCGACTGAAGTAAGAGGCGGTCGTCCGCCGAATCATCAACGATCAAGATGCCCATGCGCTGTGTATCCAGTGAGTACGAGTAGTACGCCTGCGAAATCGTAGCAGCTAGTCCTGGTAAACTCCAGGATAAAGCTTTTTGACACAAGGCTGACAGATGCCGTGGCTGAATTCGGCCTCGGAATGTTCACCGATATATTCTTCCAACTGTTGCCAGAATCCGCCGTCATTGCGGATCTTTTTACAGGATGCGCAGATGGGGATGAGTCCTCTGAGGACTTTGACATCCCGCAGCGCTTTCTGCAGTTCATCATTGCTTCGACGAAGCTCCCCTTCGCGCGCTTTGCGGCAGTCCATTTCCTTTTTCAGCGCCAGCGCGGAGGAGACCCGAGCCAGGAGCTCAATGCTGTCCACCGGTTTAGTGATGTAATCATTCGCTCCCGCCGCAAAGGCGGCTTGGAGATTAGAGAGGTCGTTTTTGGCCGTGACCATGATGATGGGAATATTGCAAAGATGCGGACGGCTCTTGATCCGGCGACAGGCTTCGACTCCATCAAGCTCCGGCATGAGGACATCCATCAGAATCAAGTCGATCTGGGCGGGCGACTCCTGGCCATCCATGTCGAGCATGGGGAACGCAGACTTTGCCGAGTCTGCGCTCAGGAGATCCGTATGGCCGGCCTTCCCAAGGATTGCGCGAAGAAGTACCTGTTGGTCTGGAGAGTCGTCGACAATAAGAATGCCCATGCCGATTCCTGTGAGCCGCTCGCACATGAGATGCGAGCAATCACCTTTCAGTATAGCAGGTGCCGATTGGGCTACTTGAGCTTGGCACGGACGAGGTCGCTGATCTGCTTGCCGTCTACCGGTTGGCCGGCCACACGGACCATCACGGCTTTCATGACCGCACCCATCTCTTTCAGAGAGCTAGCGCCGGTTTCCTGAATGACCGCGTCCACGACAGTGGAGAGCTGTTCGGGCGAGAGGGCTTGAGGAAGATAGGATTCGAGAATGGTAATTTCCTGCCGTTCTTTTGCAGCGAGTTCTGCTCGGTTACCTTTTTCAAATTGCTCAACCGATTCCCGCCGTTGCTTGATCATGGTCGTCATCACGCGGCTCATTTCTGCATCGTCGAGATCCTTTTTGACCTCCATTTCCCTGTTCATCACGGCGGCCTTGATCATGCGAATCACGTCCATCCGCAGCTGGTCGCGGGCCTTCATGGCCAGCTTCAGATCTTCGGTCAGACGGTCATGTAGCGACATGGAGCCTCTGGGAGTTGAGATGGTATGTTGGTGACAATACCGCGTCATCAGGATCCAGTCAATGACGTATCTCACGTGCCGGGCTATGATGCAGTTGGTGCAGTAGTGTTCCAGTGGTTGAGGGGAGTAAATTAAATGCGGTGGTGAGTCCTTGAGGCAACGGGGCTTAACGTGGGAGGGCCTGCATGTTAATCTATCATGGAATCGTTAAGAAATGGCAGCGAGCCACGGTTACGGGCCTGATAAGTCTGGTGGTGTTCTCGGTCGTCGGGGCCTGCGCCGGCGATGCACCGAAGGGCCCTCCACCGCCGACCGCTGACCAAGTGCGCAGCCATGCAGATCGGGCATTCGAGAAGCTCAAGCAAGAAGAACAAGAGCGAGCTGCCCAGCCGCCAATGGCACATTAGCGGAGCCGGCACCCTACCGATTCGATTTTGGTAGGGTCCAGACCAGAAACTGGGCAACGGGTTTCACGAGCGGCAATTCCCAGAGGAGTTGTTGCCGACGTACTCGCTCCACTTGGCGCGCTTCATGGAAGGTGCCAAGGAGACTGGACGAGACCAGCAGCCGCAAGACGCCTGAGAGAAAAAAGACAAATGGCAAATTGGATGCAGGCTGGAGGACGACTCCTGCCCATTCGATGCGTGAGGGAAGGAGATCTACCAACCAGCTCCCAAGCAAGGCTCCTCCTGACCATCCTACGGCATTGACCGTGCTGTAGAGCGCGATGGCTTTCGCGCGGTCCTCAGGCCTGACCGAATCGAAGACATAGTTTTGCAGTCCCAATGCCAAGCCAGCCCAAATGACCCCGCCCAAAAAATTGACTGCCAGGAGAAACGCTAAATTCGTACTCACAAGGTACAGCATCGGCAAGATTGGCACCATGAAGCCGGTAATGGTCAATAAGGCTTTGTTTCCGAAGCGGTCCCCGAGTTGGCCCCAGGCCTGCAGGGTGAGAAGTTGACCGAGGAGACCAGCAGCTAGCCAGCCTCCGTAGCCGAAGTAGGACTGATGAAGATCCTGCAACATGTACAGGACGAAAAATGGACCGGCGATCAATACGGACGCATGCATCAGGCCTGAGAAAAGCAAGAAGCGACGGAAGTCCTTTGTAGCGCTCTGACGGACGAAGCCCCGAAATCCTTGCTGAGCTTCCCGGTGGGCTGTCGGATGCACATCTTGAACGGAAGACAAGGCCCAGACCGAAAGGATGCGAGCGCTTCCGGCCAAGGCGAAGATCAGCACGAATCCCCACCAGGCTGCAGTGGAATGTTGCCAGAGGCTCAGCACCCATCCGGCTCCGCAGAGTGCAAAGAAACTGAGGCTGGCGATGATTTGGGCTCGGCGTGCGAAATAGGCGCCCCGTTCATGCTGGTCGAGCCAATCGGCAATCAAGCTATTCCAAGCCGGCGTGGTGAATTGGGCGCAAGCAAAATAGGCGGCGGCGCCGCCCACGACGAGCCAGGGACCCCACTCCGGAAGTAGCAGCGGCAGGAGCACGATGGGAATCCAGGCGAAGGCCTGCCCAACGGTGCCGGCAGAGATAAGGGCTTTTCGACTGGGGAACCAATGCAAGAACTTAACGGAGACGAGTTGAGCCCCTGTCCCGATAAGTTGGGGCAATGCCGAAAGCACACTCAATTGGAACGGGCTTGCATGTAGGAGCAGGGCGAAGGCCGAGAGGTATTGTTCGCCGCTTCCTTGCGTGATGGCCTGACAGGCGCCATCTCGGAGGCCGTAGCGAAGGCCTCGCTCGCCGGCACTCTGCGCCAGGGAGCTGCTTGGCGCAGTCTCTTGCGGATCTTCGGACGGTATCAGCTGCACGTGATCCTCCCCTGAGAGGAAACTCTGATCGAACGTAGCACAGGCGGTGGGGGTCGGAGCATAAATTAGATGAGCAATCTGGTCAGTGGATTATTGACCCCTTGATGATCTCTCGATACCATTATAATACGAGTGAACAGCGATTATGATGGCTCCAATGATAGAGAGCAGAAGTATAGGGAAACAGTTCCTGGCAAGCGTGCTTGCCAGCCTGAGTGTAGTCGTTTGTGTCTGGCAGGAAGTCGAGGCACGGGATCTGTTCCCACCGAAGGAGCAAGCGACGACCGAGGCCGATCCTACGCAAAGCCCGTCGTTCGACGAACAGAAAAAGGGTATCCCGCAATCCCTTTTTACCTGGATCAAGATGGCCAAAGGGTATGACGTTGAGTGGGATACGTTCGGACGGAAAGGCTGGTACACGCAGGATCCCAGGCTGAAGCCCATCGAGCCGGGATCGGTATTTCCTCGGGATATTCCCGCGATCTATATTGTGTTCGAGTCAGCCCCGCTGGAAGATCCTACCCAGTTCAGCGCTCAATGGTTTCTGGAGGGGGAGAAGGGCGTCCTCTCATCCGTGCCGCTCGGCAAAGACACCTTGGAAGTGCCCGGGCATGAGCGCTATGGATTCCTGGAACTCAAGAAGCCTGGAGACGCCTGGGACGTCGGGACGTATCTGGTGAAACTGTTCATCACGCCGCTCGGACAACAGTCTTTTCATGCTGGCAATCAAGTGGGCACCATGCGGTTTACCATTGTAGAGGGGGATGCTCCTGCCGGCGCGAGTCTGCACTAGCCAGGATTATTCATGAAGGTTCGTCGCGAAATGGCGGAGTGGCGCGCGACAAGCGCGAAGAGCGGGACTTGCGTGACGTGTGAGCCCTGCCCTACCTGTCGCGCTTTTCCCGCCAATCTCGCCCGTCTCGCTTGAGTCAGGCATTGGCGATTGTGGCAGAAGTGCTGATGAGTAATGATGGTTAATCAGAGAAAAGGAACAGGATGGGAGAGCGCATCAAAGTCACGGATCAAGAGAGGCTGACGCTGCTCTATGAGCGATTCAGGGACGTGTGCCTGGTCGAGAAAGAAGTCTGGAAAGAGATTTTTATGCCGCGGGAGGTGGTGCAAGGGCCTGTTCGAACGAACCTGCAAGATCGCTATGATGTGGAAATCGATGATCCCAGGATTGAAGATGCCCTGGATGCGAATATCTCTCGCGGCAGCCAGGCCCTGGCTGCCGCGATTCAGGAATATCGAGCGCACATATCGTTTTATCGAAAAGTCTGAGGGCTTTAGCCCGCATTATTCACGAGGTCGCTCGATCCACCACCGGCGATCAAGCCAATTCCTGCAAACAATCCCACCAATGTATAACGTAACCTTCTCATCGAACTCCATACGGTTAGAGTCGTTCTAAGGCGTCAATGCGAGCTTCCATCGGCGGATGCGTGGCAAAGAGACGCAAGAATCCTGAGGAATTACCGGAGATCTTCATTGTCGCAAGCGCATCCTGTCCAGAGTACTCGACCTGCGAACGGGTCACCCATCGATCGATCGCGCGAAGGGCCGAGATCATCGAGTCCTTGCCGTACACCTTGGCTGAAAAGGCATCCGCGCCATATTCACGCTGACGCG
This sequence comes from Nitrospiraceae bacterium, assembly GCA_036004925.1. Taxonomy (GTDB): domain Bacteria; phylum Nitrospirota; class Nitrospiria; order Nitrospirales; family Nitrospiraceae; genus Palsa-1315. The sequence goes on from DASYRC010000033.1 coordinate 13,156, forward strand.
AAAACCAGCAGATCAGGACCGAGGCCAGAATACTGACGACGATCTGGAGCACGATCGACAACCCAAAACCGAGAGCAACTTGATCGCGTTCTGCGAAGAACCGACGCACCCACATCGCGATGTAGTACACGAAGGTATTCATCAGCCCCGCCAGCACGGTCGTCGCGAACATGTCCCCGTTGTAGACGTGTCCCATTTCGTGGGCGAGGACGGCTCGCACTTCCTGCTCTTGAAGATTGCTCAACAATCCAGTCGAGACTGCCACCATTGAGTTGTTCTTGCTGGGGCCGGTCGCAAAGGCGTTGGGATCGGGGGATTCATAGACCCACACCTCTGGCATTGTAATGTGGAGCCGTTGCGCGATCTCCTGGACGGAGCCGTAAATGACCTGTTCGGCTTGCGACTGGGGTTGGGTGATCTGGCGGCAATCCAACATAGCCCGAGCCATTTGTTTGGAAAACGCCAGACTGATAAAGGCGCCGCCAAAGCCGAAGGCAAGGGCCCAGACTAACGAGCTGAGGTCGACCGATCCTTGCAGATCGATCCCGAACATGGGCAGAATGAAATTGATAAGCAACGGCACGGTGAGCGAGAGCGTCACCATGATCAAAATATTGGCGGCCAACAGCAGGAACATGCCCTTCATCCACTTCATCGAGATCCTCCTTCACGACCATGTTCTCGCCCCGTTATTCGGGCGAGTCACTATTGAGAGTGATTATACTAACCGATTCGGCGAATTGCATATCAATCGATATGCGATGACGATGTGCTGTAAGAAATAACTCCCTTAATGGCAAGGTCAAGGTGGTCGAAGTGCCTGAAACTCCTGGACAAAGTTGACCCGTTCTCGTCCTTCCTGTTAAAACTGGCTCATCGAGGGAATGCATATGCGATTGATCCACATCTTGGCGACTGTCTGGTTGCTGACATCGGTCGGCGTGACTTTCGTTGATGCAGCAGAACCCTCTCAGTCCGGCCCTCCTCTGCTGGTCCCGGTGGCGGCAGACGGGGTGCAGCGAGCCACGGTCACGCTCGATAGCTACTCCTATACCCCAAACCATTTGATTGTCGAAGCTGGGAAACCAGTTGAACTGACACTGACCAGTGTGACGACGTTTACCCCGCACAATTTTATCATCAAAGACCCAGCGGGAAGCCTATCCGTTGAACAGGATGTGAGTGCCGGCAAGACGGTCACCATTACATTTACGCCGCCTCAGCCTGGCACATTTCCCATCTATTGCGACAAACGGCTCTGGCCGTTTCCCAGCCATCGCGACAAAGGGATGGAAGGGAAGTTGGAAGTGCGATAGGTGTGGCTACGAGCATAGAGCCCTCCAAGCAGGAACTACTCCGCGATCTCCTCAAGCAAGTGTCCCGTCTCTTCTATACGACGTTGGTCGTGGTTCCGGCAGATGTGCGCGATCAAGTCAGCCTCGCCTACCTGTTTGCCCGAGCAGCGGACACGATTGCAGACACAGAATTGATCGACCGTCCGCGTCGGCTGGATTTACTCGGCCAACTCAAATCTCAGTTCGTGAGCGATCAGATCGCCTGGACTCAGGTGCGAGAGATCCAGCAAGCGGTGGCACCAATCCAGCAGAATTCTTCCGAGCGTATCCTGCTTGAACAACTAGAAGATTGCTTCAAGCTCTTCCAGACCTTTTCGTCGGACGATAGGCGCCGGGTGCAACGGCTTATGACGACACTCACGCAGGGGATGGAGATGGACCTCAGCGTCTTCCCCGGCACATCAGCGGGAGATCTTACGGCACTGAAGACCCTCGATGATCTGGATCGCTACACCTACTACGTGGCTGGCTGTGTGGGAGAATTCTGGACGGATTTGATGTGTGCACACCGGAAGGCGCTGGCCTCTTGGAAGGTGCGGGAGATGTCGGAGGTCGGCGTGAGATTTGGAAAGGGGCTGCAACTCACGAACATTGTGAAAGATGTCGCACATGATCTCCAGAAAGGCCGCTGCTACGTGCCGACGCCCATGCTGGCCGAAGCAGGGCTCACCGCGCGGGACTTACTGGACCATCAGAACCGTACACGTTTTCAGCCGGTCCTGAGCAAACTTGTCCGTATGGCAGTGGAACATCTTGACCAAGGCTGGCTCTACGCCATGGCGATTCCACGATATGAAACTCGTCTGCGATTGTCCTGCATGTGGCCGATTCTTTCCGCCGGCGAGTCACTGAAGCTCGTCATGAATTCGCCAGATCTCTTGAATCCAGGCGTGAAAGTGAAAATCCCTCGGAGCAAGGTCAACCAGATCATAGCCCTCACCACCTTCACCGCCGCCTGCGGCTACACCGGCACCGCCTACTGGGGCCGTTTGCGAAAGCAGATTGTATAGGCAGGTTGGTGGAGTGACAGAAAAGGAGTTGGTAGCTCATCTATAAGGGCTGGCTCGTTGGACTGAGATCCGCGCCCATTCTCTCGCGCGAGCAGCAAAGGCCTTCTTTCAATTCCTCCTTCAGTCGCGGATGGAACGGATGCGCGTCGAGTGCTAAGAATTTCTTTCGTGGTTCTCCTCCACGTCTGGCGAGAAGAGTTTCGAGGCGACTTTGCCGAGGGAGCGAAGAAGCTGAGGCAGTGAGGGGGAGAAGGAAAGCGGAAACTGACCGAGTCCGCGAGGGAATTTCCGAAGGCTTCCGCTCCCCCTCACTGCCTCAGCCGCTCCGGAGGCGTGGAAGCCTCGATCTCTTCTTGCAAGACGTTACTTCTTTTGCGGCTCCAGCAACTTCTCTCCCTTCTTAAACACCCCGTAGATCGCCTGCGAGGGACAGGCATCCAGGCAGAGGCGGCAGCTTTCCAGACAACGGGAAGGATCGAACTTGTAGGGAGGAGTCGAGAGCCAGGCGCCGGTCGGGCAAATCGGAACACAGATTGCTTGATGAGTGCAGCGGTCGGGATGGCGGATGAGGTGATCGCGAATGATCATCATGGGTTTGACTCCTTCAAAGAGACCTTGGGAAAAGATCTCGAACATGTTTCTATCTGGGAGGCTGCTCACTTCCACTCCTTCATAAGTTCTTTCAACCGATCTTTCAATTCCGGAATCTGCTCAAGATTGTTGTGAATCGCTCCGAGAATCTTTTCGACCCTGGCTGACTTGAGAGCGTCTTTGTCCTTCTTGACCAGTCGATCATACTCCACGTAGGCCGTCTGATGCGCAGCTTCGAGGAGTGCCCGTGCCACCGCCAACGCCTCACCCAACTCGTAGGGCTCCGGCGCCATCGGGGGCACGATGGTAAAGGTGCCATCGGTGCACACCAGCACCGCGGTTCCCTGTTTCCCCTTGAGCGGGATGACGGCATTGATGGTTTTGCCCGCCAAGGACTCCCAATTTCCGAGTAACCCCGGAAACTGCTTCATGAAGGCCACCTTTTCCAGGTTGGCTTTCCACTTTTCTTCGACGGCCATCAAAATCCTTCTGGTGCGCCGCTACGATTTGAGCGGAGGGAGTGTCGTGGGAGTTGGGTGATCGGCCATGACGAGACGGGTCACGACCTCACCTTTGATGACGTGGCGCTCCATGATTTCCGTGACGTCGGCTTCGGATTTGACTTGATACCACACGCCTTCGGGATAGATCACGACGCTCGGCCCTTGGGCACAATGATCCAGGCACCCGGCTTTATTGGCGCGCACGACGTCTTTCAGGTCCAGCCGCTTCGCTTCTTGCTTGAAGCGGGCGTGGAGCGCCTCAGATCCAAGCTTGGAACAGCTCCCACGGGGATCGTCGGGGTTCCGTTGGTTTGTACAGACGAAAATATGCCGGGTGAATGGTGGCACGAATGGTTCCTGTCGCCTAGTAGGCCGCGGAACAACTATGTGGGCACACCAGAACTTCACTGGTCTGCACGTCTTGCCTAAGAAGAGAATACCACGCAGGATGCTCAAAAAGGCCAGACTTCTCACCCGCCCAACCCTGGCGCGCCGAAACGCGCCTTGTCCCAAGCAAGGCCGCAGCGAGCCATGAAGCGAGGCGTACGCTTCGGTACGTTGAGCCTCCGAGCGAAGCTAGAACGAAGCTGGCGGACTTTTTCAGCATCCTGCTAGGCCTGCATCGTGGTGGTTTGCATGCGGCCAATGAGTTGTGTGACGTCGGTTGCGGTGAGGAACGGGGAGTGGCCCTTCGTTCCGGTGAGAATCGTCGAGATCTCGCGCAGCCGTAACGAGGCTCGGTGAAATTCATCCTGTGTAGACAGGGTGGAGCCTTGGCCGGCCATGAGTTTGTCGAATTCTCCCAGGATATCGCGAAAGTCTCGCTGGAGATTTTTCTGCATTGAACAACCTTCGCAGTACCATTTAGGGCTTTGATCAGTCGAGGGGGACAGTCGATCATAGGTCCGACCGAAAAAATCCTTCCCGAGCGATAACTTCATGAGCGCGGTGCCGGTGGCGCCGCAGGCATTGCAGGACCCAGCTGCGGAATCCATAGAACCTCCGTGTGTCGATCGTGAGGTGAAGCGAGGGTGAATCTTACACCAGGCCTGCGCGCACTGTCCACCTGGCGGGGATGTCCCGGAGACCCATTCCGTGCATTTTCACAGCCATTGTATATAGAATGAATTGTTAATTGCGGGAATGGATTGTGCGCGGAGGGAGAGGCCATGGTCATCGGAGTGCCAAAAGAGATTAAGGATCATGAGTACCGTGTCAGTGTCACACCCGATGGGGTGCGAGCTTTGCGTCAGGCCGGCCACGACGTCTGGATCGAACCATCGGCCGGAGTCGGCAGCGGATACTCAGATGAGGACTACCGAAGTGTCGGCGCCGCCATGGCAGAATCAAAAGAGCAGTTATTTCAGCAGGCGACGCTCATTGTGAAGGTCAAGGAGCCACTACTTTCCGAGTGCCACTTCTTCCGTCCGGGGCAGGTCCTGTTTACCTATCTGCATTTGGCCTCCTGGCCGGATCTCACGAAGGCCCTCCTGGATACCACGATCACTGCGATTGCCTACGAGACGATCGAGGCGAAAGACGGCACGCGACCGATGCTCAAGCCAATGAGCGAAATCGCGGGGCGGATGTCGGTGCAGATCGGTGCACACTATCTGGAGAAGACGCAAGGAGGGTGCGGGCTCCTCTTGGCCGGTGTGCCTGGCGTGGAGCCGGGGAAGGTCGTGGTGCTTGGGGCTGGGGTGGTGGGTAGCGCGGCGACTCGGATTGCTGTCGGGATGGGGGCTCAGGTGACGGTGATCAATCTCGACCTTGAACGGCTCCGGTCGCTCGACGAATTGTATCGTGGTCGAATTGTGACGCGTGCCTCCACACAAGCTGCAATTGACGAGTCAGTGATGGCCGCAGATCTTGTAATCGGGGCGGTCCTCGTTCCTGGGGCTCGAGCGCCCAAGTTGGTCTCGCGTGGACTGGTGGCGCGCATGAAGCCAGGAGCCGTGGTGGTGGACGTCGCGGTTGATCAAGGCGGCTGCTTCGAGACCACGAAACCCACGACCCATTCGGACCCGGTCTATGTGGTGAACGGGGTGCTCCATTATTGTGTGGCCAATATGCCGGGGATTGTTCCGTACACATCGACTGCCGCATTGACGAATGCCACACTTCCGTACCTTCTGCGTCTGGCCTCGCAGGGAGTGGAAGAAGCCGTGCGGGCAGACGCTGGACTGGCGAAAGGGGTGACCCTGTCTGGCGGCAAGATTACCTGTCGAGGGGTAGCCGACGCCCATGGCTTGCGTTTCGATCCCCTGATGTAAGACAATCCCTCCTCGTTTTGTGGTTCGGCTGATTTTGTCGGGGCGTAGCGCAGCCCGGTAGCGCACTGCGTTCGGGACGCAGGGGTCGGAGGTTCGAATCCTCTCGCCCCGACCAAAGAGAGCTTGCTCGATCCGGAGCCTATTCGTGTAATGAGGCGACGGGATGAAATACCCCGCCGCAAGCTGCAGGGTATTGATCGAAGGAAAATCACCTCAAGAGGATCGGCTTTCATTCCGCGGCGCTCATGCCGCGGATCGGAGCAATCTCTCCAGCACTTATTTGTAAAGTTCACGCGCACGTCGGCTGGACGGTGGTGTAGTTATGCCATGCCGACGTGCATCGAATTTCCTCCAGCATTTCCATCTATCTTTTCAGAACCGTCTTGCAAAATTCACTCGCGCGGAATCGCAAAACGCGTGACGCCTCTGCGGAGGTGTGAGAGTATCCGTTCGTTGGATAGGCATCGTTGGTAATGCGCGGTCTGTCTGAGTCTATGGCCGAACCGATGGAACCAGCAGCTCTCCGAATGAAGCTGTTTGTGAAGGGAAAAGTCCAAGGAGTCGGGTATCGAGCATTCGCGGCTCGCGTCGCATTGCAACGAGGACTCTGCGGAGGTGTCAGGAATCTCGATGATGGCCGAGTCGAACTTGAAGTTGAGGGCCCCAAAGACCAGATTCTGATCCTGATCGAAGACCTAAAGAAAGGGCCTCCGGCGTCGCGAGTGGCAGCCGTTGAAGTGGAGTGGAGTCCGGCGACAGGACGATTTTCAGATTTTCAAGTGTGGTACTAAGAGAACCAGTTAGGAGCGACGGAACATATGGCGCGAGGAGGCGAGGAGTTACACGATCTGGGCGAAACGCGCCGACGCGTCGTCGACCATGACGACGAAGACACTGCCGCGTCGTCTGGTGCGGACGAGTCGCCCGTCGGCGAGGAAAAACCGAGCCGCCGCTCCGAAGGATTGGATACCCTCAAGTGCTACTTGCGCGAGATCCGTCACTCGACCTTGCTGACATTTAAGCAAGAGCAGCAGCTGGGCAAGCGGGTCATGGCGGGGGACGAACAGGCACGCCAAGAGATGATCGAGTCGAATCTCCGTCTGGTGATCAGTATCGGGAAGCGGTATATGCATCGCGGGTTCCCCTTCTCCGATGTCATCGAAGAGGGCAATCTTGGGCTTATCAAGGCAGTCGAAAAATTCAACTATAAGCGAGGGTTTCGCTTCAGTACGTATGCATCCTGGTGGATCCGGCAGTATATCGAACGAGCGATTATCAATCAGGGAAAGCTCGTGCGATTGCCGGTACACGTGGTCGAGCGGCTGAATCGTTACCTCGCCAAGGCGGAGCAGCTCGTTCAGGAACTCGGACGAGAACCGACTGCGTCGGAAGTAGCGGCACGGATGAAGACAACGGACGAAACGGTGTTGGATCTCAGGCAAGTGGTCCGTACGACCTGTTCGTTGGACAGTCCAATCAATGAGGGCGGGGATACGTTCTTGCGCGATGTGATTGAGGACCCTTCGTGTGTCTCGCCTGCCGATACGGCCGAGGGGGTGATGCGTCGAGCGGAGATGATGGAATGGGTGCAGGAGTTGCCTGAGAAGGAGCAAACTGTTATCATGTCGCGGTTTGGGCTCGATGGGAGTGAGGCCAAGACGTTGGAAGAAATCGGCCGGGAGATGGGATTGACCCGTGAACGGGTCCGGCAGATTGAAATGGCGGCCTTGGCGCGTTTGCGGCATACCATTGAACGCAGAACCATGACACAAGCCGATTTGCTCTGATTGATGCCCCCCGTCAACTATCGCACCCTCATTCGCGAGGTCCCCGATTTCCCCCAGCCCGGTATTCTCTTCTACGATATCACCACGCTGCTCAAAGACGCCCGCGCCCTGTCGTCGATTGCCGATGAGTTGACTGCCTACTATCAAGAAGAGGGGATCGCCAAAGTCATCGGCATTGAATCGCGCGGGTTCATTTTCGGTGGGATACTGGCGAACCGGTTGAACGCCGGGTTCGTTTTAGTCCGAAAGCCCGGCAAGTTGCCCGCCGACAGTTTTGAAGTTAAATACAGCCTCGAGTACGGTTCGAACTCCCTTGCCATCCACCGCGATGCGATTGCTGTGGGAGAACGGGTGCTGATCGTGGATGACCTGCTGGCCACAGGGGGCACAGCGGCCGCGACGGTGTCTCTCGTTCGGCAGTTGGGAGGCGAGATCGCCGGGCTCGAGTTTCTCGTGGAACTCCAAGGACTTAAGGGTCGAAATAAACTGGTCGGCCACCCCATCCATTCGACAATCCTCTATCCCTAGCGATTCTCAGTCTCTTCCCCGCAACCTCTTGTAAAAGGCGAGAGCGCCGTGCTATGAATGCCGAACTTTTTTCGGCTATTCGACGTTCACCCCAGGAGTAGGACCCATCATGGCAACAAAAACCCCCGCCAAGAAGAAACCGGTAGCAAAGGCCAAGGTGCGGGCGAAGCTCGCGAAACCAGCGAGCAAACCAAAACGCGCTCCGGTTGTGGTCCTCGAAAAACCTATCAGCATGGCCGTTTCTCCCCTGGCTGCCAAACCGAAAGAATCGACGAAAGAACGCGAAGACCGGGAGCGCCGCCGGCAAGTCCTCCATCAGATGCTGATGCGGAAGCGCCAGGAAATTATCAAAGAGATTGAGGGAAGTCTGGGCCAATCCCTCACCGAAGATAAACAGCGGCGGCTTGAATCTGCTCGCGACGTCGGCGATCAAGCCCTCATGGATCTCGATCGCGAACTGGGCATTTCCTTGATGGAAATGCGCAATCGCCGTCGGCAGGCCATCGATGAAGCATTGACGAGGCTTACCGAGGGCACCTATGGTATCTGCGCGGAGTGTGGCGTAGAGATCAGTGAGCGGAGATTGGAAGCCGTCCCGTTTGCAAAGCTCTGCGTCGAGTGTCAGTCGAAAGAAGAGCTGCTGGAAAAAATCGAGCGAGAAGAAGATCGCGACTAGGCGGTCCTCCGCGCGATCGATCTTATCCCTGCCTCACGTATCAGCATTCCGTAAATCATGATCCTAGCTCTTCCCTCATCTTGCACGGCTCGCGTTCTGTGACTATGCTTAGCCCGGATTATTCATGAATGCCGTCGCGAGGCGTTCGAGACCGAAGCCCGCCGGGGTTTCTCGCAAGTAAGGCCGACATAGGCGTACTTGCGGTCCGTCGAGGAGGCCGCACGAGAAAAGCCCCGCCGGGCGAGAGGATCGGACGACGTAGTAGGCGTTCAAGAATAGTCCGGGCTAGTATCCTATGCCGCATGCGGGAGTGGGATCGATGACGCTGACAGGGAATCGAGCGGTCGTCTTGGCGAGCGGAGGGCTGGATTCCACCGTCACGGCGGCCATCGCCAAGCAGGAGGGTTACGAACTCTTCTTCCTCACGATGGCCTACGGACAGCGCCATGCAGTGGAGGTGGAGCGGGCTCGGCAGGTCGCAGCCGCCTTGGGCGTGGCGAATCATCTGGTGATGAATCTGGATCTTCGCGCCATTGGCGGGTCGGCGCTCACCGGCCCGGTGGCAGTGCCCAAGGACCGACCGGACAACGAGCGTGGTCAGGGCATCCCTCTCACCTATGTGCCGGCACGGAATCTCATCTTTCTTTCGATTGCAGCAGCGCATGCGGAGGTCGTGGGAGCGTCTCTCATCTATTTTGGCGCGAACGTGCTCGACTATTCCGGGTATCCAGACTGCCGGCCTGAATTCATTCGCGCGTTTGAAGCGGCGGTGAACGAAGGCACGAAAGCCGGCACGGAAGGGAACCCCCTCCATGTCAAAGCCCCCTTGCTCATGCTGACGAAAGCGGAAATCATCCGGCAAGGGATCGAACTGCATGTCCCATTTCATCTGACCCATAGTTGTTACGATCCGGTGGGAGACCAGGCTTGTGGGCGATGCGATAGTTGCGTGATCCGGCGGGAGGGATTTGCGAAGGCTGGGGTTGTAGACCCCATCGCATATGCGATATAAGGCGTAAAATGTGAGACGTCAAACGTGAAAGGTTTGAAAAAAGCACTCGGCAGTCCTACGTTTCACCTTTCACGCCTCACCTTTCACGGTTCGTGACACGATGGCCCTGACCGGCAGTCCTGATTCCATGAAAATCCCGATGACGAAAAGACTTCAGATCGGAGTGTGGTTGCTGGGGCTAGGCCTCCTCGTGGCCTGCGACTCCTCGCAACCCACACAAGTGGTCGTGAGTGGTCCTGTGCCGGCCGAGTTCCAAGTGGGCGAAACCACATTCAACGCGAACTGTGCGGCCTGCCATGGGAAACAAGCGGCGGGAACCGACCACGGACCTCCGTTAGTGCATAAGATCTATGAGCCTAATCATCACGGGGATCCGGCCTTCCAACTGGCGGCGGCCAACGGCGTCAGGGCGCACCATTGGGAGTTCGGCGACATGCCGAAGGTCGACGGTGTCACCCCAGAGGGTGTTGATCAGATCGTGAAGTATGTGCGGTGGTTACAACGCCAGGCAGGCATTCAATAGCGGCAGGATGCTGAAAAAGGGGGCGGGCAGCCTGGTCGCCCTCCTGCTCGCGGAACGCGCACGATCAGAATGTGCTCGTTCGACGCGCGCAATCGAGGATCAACCAGGCTACCCTTGAAGGGAGAACAAGCGAGCTTGGAAGGAGTAGGAGAGGGCAGACTAGATGATCTCCTGTGCTCGTGCAACGCGCGGTCTCAGAAGACCCTCGTTGGACACGCGCAGTGGGAGACCATCTAGCCCGCCCTCAAAGGAGAAGATGGAAGAGCAGTGGTCGTTCGATGCGCGCAGCAAAGAGCAGTCTCGGCCACTCCCTTTAGTTGTCCTCAAATCAGATGATTGGAGGGCACGTCCAGTCATTGGATCAGCGGTTTAGGAAAGCGTTTTCACCACCCTACTCCAGCTCACTAGAACTCACTCAGGCCTACTCCAGCCAAGGTTTGTGCGAAACCTGAACTTTGGCTGGAGTAGGCTGGAATGAGCTGGAGTGAGGTGGGCTTGAGCACAATTTGAGCACAATTATGTTATGTGGGGTGCTCTTCGCTTGGAACGGAACGAGTGCGGGTAGGCCTGGAGAGTTCGGGGTCGGAATGCAGCCAATGGCTGCATTCACCGTCGTGCGCGGCTTCTCGTGCAGGTGCGGTGGAATGATGGGTTGGGCGACGGTTAAATCAAGTGTCTACACTTTCGCCGTCGAGATACTCACAAACCGCTCGAGAATGGAATAAGCAAACATAAACCACGATGGCAGCCACAGTAGCACTCACAATAATCTCGATAGCAATAGGCTCGGACGACACAGTGGGTGCCCCGGGGAAAATAGCCAGAATGAAATAGGGTACGACTGGCGAGAGGGCCAGCAGCCAGCGGCTGCTGCGCTTACGTGCAGCGAGGCCCCAAGCGCCTACGCTAACAAGTACCAAAGAAGCAGCGATTGCGGTACCTTGGCCAGATGACCATAGCTCCGCATATGACATGCGGTGGCCATCAATCTCCCATTCCAGTAGCGGAAGTGTGAGAAGAATCAGGAACGCTGGCGCTACGACCATCGCACCTTGGCAGAGCATGCGCAGGAGAAATGGCATCTCCTTGGTGTTTCTCCAGCATGTAGCAAAGTGCTTAACAATTTGCATGATGTAGCCGCTCACGCGGCTTATTCGGTAGCTCCTGCATTCTCACCCCTCGCGTCGCAGGTATCACGACGTGACCCCGACTAACTGAAGCAGACGATAGCCGCCCCAGAACACCACGGGCATAGAGATCAAGAGCAGCCCCAAGCCGAGGCCCAGCTTTAGGAGTATGGGGCCAAAACGGCACGACAGATCAGGGACAAGGTGACGAGCTGGGACCTCTACGAGCCATCCAAGCGTATAGAGGAAGTTGACCACGAACGGTGCTGCCAACAGCGCGATGGGCTCCACCGCGTCCTCTCCAGGCTGTAGATGACCACTTGTCGTGATCGCCCAGAGGAAGATGACAAAGCCGAGAGCGCCATACACTATGACGATGATGTTAAAGGGGATGCGACGAAGCTCCCACCACGCGATTACTCTCCACAAAGAGCGTGGCTCTTGTGGATTCGTGAACAACCATGCTGCGAAGCGCTTCACCATCCAAGCCTTCCTTTACCCAGATCTGCAGAACCGTGAGATGCAGCGGACGAGCGACTAGAACCCGCTAAGTCTGCCTTTCTATACCGTTATCCTAAGAATCGAAGAATGGCAAAACATTTGGTTGATATGACTGGCTGTCTGAAGGCGTATCAAAAACGTTCTGAAGAACTAGCTGCTATGTTTTGGATTTGGTTAAGGATCAATGGGAGCTGTCGAAGGGGTCAAAAAGAACTGTTTCTGGATAGGCGATAAAATATTCAGCCGGTACACATCGAACTCACTCGCTTGGGCGAATCTACTTCACCGGCGCTGGAACACCCAAGAGCATCTGCATCTTCTGCTTATCTACGTAGTTGTTCATGTTACTCATGCCTTTCGCGACGCTAGGTTCGGAGAAAAGATCTCGGGCAGCAACTTGACCCAGAACCTCGAAGCTCGACTGGAACGCCAATTGGCCTTCGTACTTTACTGCCTGTTGAGTCTGGGTTCTGCAGCTTTCAAAAAGTAGTTTCTGGACGAGCTGTGCCATGTATTTGTCTGACTCCTGACGCTGTCCTTCAGAAATGGATGCGATTGACTTTACCGCAGGGTGCAAAGCGGCCGCGGAGAACATCCATTTTACAAGACCGTTTCGCTCGGCAATGCTCGTAGAATTTACGAAACACCTTGCCATATCGTCGGTGTATATACCCGGGAGTGCTGATTCTGAACTGAAAAGAGCGAGTGAGAATGCCACCCAGAAAACCGCCATCCTTATCTGTTGCATCACTCCTCCATTCTGAGATCTTTGAAGCAGTCCCATCCTTTTACTTACGATTGGGCCACAAGATCACTTCGGCAAGCGAGATATATCAAGTTAAGTTTTGTACTTTCCCACTTAATTTGGGCCAGGTTGTTTCTCGTTTCTGGCCATCTATTTAATAGAGAACACGGCCACGTTCTAGGCTGCGCTTCCCAAGAGGCATCTGGGTGACACCTGTCTGCTGCTCTGTTAGAGGGCCTCTGCTGGCTTCCCTTGCAATGGCTTTGAAACAATTCACTGGGTTACTTGCATCCGCCTGACTAGGCCACCTGTCCGCAATATAAGTGTAGCAGAACATATTATGGCCGCTGCAAAGCAGCTTCCTATTTTAGCCATGAGGATAACAAACATTCATAATACATTTGTGTTCAAGCCTACCACAAAGCCTGGAACACGCTGGAGGGAATTGTCTTATTCCGCCTCTGACTCAGGAAGGATGTCGGTGGAACTTGACGGCACTGGTTGAGAGAGAAGAGGAGGATTGAAGGTCAAATTCATTTGTTTTTGGACCGTGAGAAGGATAGATGAAAGCTGGCGAAAAATCGACTGCGGCACGGGCATTCTACAAGAGGGTTTTTGACGTTGCAGCTCAAGCAACGACCGAGTAAAGAACGTCCATCAGAGAGGAGGTTGCCGCTCCTCTCTGGTCTGTCCGGTCTATCCGGTCAGTCTGGTTCAACTAAATAAACGAAACAAACTAAATAAACCAAATCAACCAGACAGTCGAAGTGTTTTCCTCACATCCTCGATAGGAATCTCGCGCCATGCGCCGGACGGGAGATCTTCCAGTTTGAAGGGACCGTATTGAATGCGCCTGAGCCTGGTCACTTCATGCCCCAACGATTTGAACAGTCTGCGGATTTCACGGTTTTTTCCCTGGGTCAGGACCACTTCCAGATGGGATTCGCGTCCGGAACTCTTTTGAATCTTCACGCGGTGGCACTGGAGACGCTCGCCGCCATCGACCACTCCGGCTACGGCTTCTGCGGCTTGTGCCTCGGTGAATTCTCCTCGCACGGTGACCAGGTATGTCCTCATCACTTTATTTGCCGGATCGGTGAGAAAGCTCGACAGTGCCGAATCGTTGGTGAGCAGGAGGAGACCACTGGTCGCCTGATCGAGTCTCCCGCCGGCATGCATGTATCCCAGGTCCGGCGGCAAAATATCGAAGATCGTCTTACGACCCTCTTCATCACAGTGCGTCGTGATGACCCCTTTAGGTTTATGAAAGAGGACAAATCGTTTGACCGAGTCTTGAATTGATTGGTCATCGATCGAAATAGAATCTTTCGGCCACAAAACCCACGTGGCCGGATCGCGTATGACTCGACCATTGAGGCGGACTCGCCCTGCACGGATCCATTCCTGGCTTGTTCCACGAGAGGCAATTCCTAGCTTCGATAGCAGTCGATCCACAGTTAGACGCTTGGACATGGAGGCCTCAGTCCTTGGCGCGGGACGAACGAGACTGGCGAGAAAAGCGTGATCCGAAGCTGGAGGGTGAGAGGTTCCGAAAAACTCAACCCTCAGACATCGAACCGTTCCCGTCACGCCCGTCCCGCGAGTCTCGCTCGGCTATCCTGTTAGCAACTGCGGAAAAACCATTTCAGCCCAGCAGAATTTCGATGGCATATACTTCTGATACAAGAGCAGAACACCAAACAGGATGCTCAAAAAGTCCGTCCAGCAAGGCCGCAGCGAACTCTCACTTACTAAGGGGTGGCTGGAATGATCCCAACTGCGCACGTCCAACGAGGGCCTTCCGACTCCTTATATCTCTCTTAAAGGGAGCGGCCGAGGCTGCCTTTTACTGCGCACTTCGAGCGACCACTGCTTCATCGTGGGGCTCTGCGAGCAAGAAGGGCACCTGGCCGCTCCCTTCTCATCCTTCTGGGGCCGCGCGTTCCGCGAGCAGGAGGACGACCAGGCTACCCGCCCCCTTTTTCAGCATCCTGTGTTAGAGGAGTCCGCGCTTCTGGAGGTAATCCTTATCAATGACGGGGGTCGGTTTGGCAGGAAACTGCCCACGCTCCTGCAGCAGGCGCTCGACGTATTTCCCAATCAGGTCCGATTCAAGATTGACCTGATCGCCGACTTGTTTAAGGCCCAGAGTGGTGACCTTCGCAGTGTGCGGAATAATCGAGACGGAGAACCCACGATCTGTCACCTGGTTGATCGTCAGGCTGATGCCGTCAACGGTGACGGACCCTTTCACGATACAGTGGCGCAAAATCTCCGGCGGGGCCTCGATTGTGAACAGGATGGCGTTCCCATCCTGTTGGCGGCTGCGAACCGTGCCGATGCCGTCTACGTGACCAGCCACGAGATGCCCGCCGAGCCGTTCGTTGAGCTTCATCGCCCGTTCCAGATTCAGCGGTGCACCGGCAGTGAGTTGCTCGAGGGTGGTCACGGACAGCGTTTCAGGAGAGACCTCCACGGAGAAATTGTGTTCGCTCTTGTTCACCACGGTCAGGCAGGTGCCGTTTACGCTGATGCTGTCCCCGATTTTGAGGTCGCCCATCACGGCTGAGGCCAGAATCGCCATCCTCGTTCCAGCGAGGGTCTTGTCGATCGAGATGATGGCGCCCAATTCTTCGACGATGCCCGTGAACATAGAGTAGCTTTCAGCTAACAGCAATCAGCTATCAGCTACGATTCCTTCTTTAGAACCTGCCGAACCACATAGACAAACATCACGAGCAGCACGATCACGCCGATGCCGGCCAGCGTGCCAATGACGATATTCTCTGTCGCTATGGTGCTCATCACCGGCCCATTATATAGTATCGACACTACGTCCGTCTCATCGTCATCCAGAACACCGCAGCCGCGACGAGTTGCAGGCCGGCGATGATGGCAAAGGCGTTGGCATAGTTCAGGTGCGCGATCAGAACTCCTGCCAGAAGCGGCCCGCTGGCATGGCCGATGTCTCCGATCGTCCCTTGCATACCCATCCCGGCCCCGAGCGTCTTGAACTCGGAACTGTCCGCGACCAGCGCAGACGAGGAGGAGGAGACGACTGCTTCGCCAAATCCGAAGCCAGCCGAGAGCGGCAATAACAGCCAGAACATCGACACCTGAGGGATACAGACGAAGGTCGCCGCGCAGATTACGAGGCCGATGACAATGAGCGGCTGACGCCCTACGCTATCAGACACCCGGCCCATAATCGGCTTGGATACGAGTGACGTAAGGGCCTGGACTGTAAACAGCAGTCCGACTTCCCCGGGATTCAATCCTGCAGAGACACCATAGAGAGGAAGGAATGCCATCAAGGCCCCGTTCGCAATCATCTTGGCTGCGTCGGTCGAGCTGGTAATGAGGACCTTGCGATTCTTGGCTACCACCCTGAAGCCCTTCCACATCTCCGCCATCAGCGGGGCCATCCCCTTCTCCTGAATACGCGGGGGAGGCGGTGTGAGGTGCAGGCTATAGAAGATGGCAATGGCGATGCAGCCGAATATGCCGGCCGTCACGAAGGCAACAGAAAATCCCGACGCGTAGATCAGATAGCCGCCGATAAACGGTCCAAGCAACGCACCGGATTGCGTTGAGGCCGTGTAGGTGCCGAGCGCGGCGCCTCGCCGTTCTCGATAGAGATCGGCCACGGTCGCCAGCGCACTCGGCGCGAAAATGGCGGTGGCCAGCCCATGGAAGAAGCGCAAGCCGGTCAATGCATCGAGATCTGTCACCCAGGGGTACAGAAACGGCGGGAGCCCGAACGCCACCACGCCGATCTGAAGCAGGAATCGCCGACCGTAGATGTCGGACAGCGCGCCTGACGGCAGCTTGAGGAACACCCCAGTAAGGGTGGAGACCGACACGATGAGCCCGATCCGTTCGGGACTGGCCCCCAGTGATTCTGCAAAAAGCGCCAAGACCGGCATCCGGACCATGTTGTAGCTGATAAAGCAGAACACGCCGACGGTGCAGAGCAACGTGAAGCTGCGCGACGTCGTCATGGTGAAGTCGTCCTGGACTGGGTCGCGCCGCTGGAATTCGGCAGATTCTCCAGCGCCTGTTTCAAGAAGGCGATGTCCTCATCCGGTAAGGCGGGCGGATCCATGGCTTCAAACAGAACACGGTCGGGATGTTGCCGAATGAGCTGACTCAATCGATTGACAGTTTCCACTCCTTTGCTCAACTTCCCTGTCACGGTCCCCTCGATTAGCGGGCGCAGCAGGGAGACCAATCCTGAGAGGATGCGATTGTCCAACTTCGTATAGGAGACTATGGTACTGTCCATCGCTTCTATCCCGCTGGCGTCTTTCACTGAATTCATCTTCAGAAACACGACCGCCTTACCTGCCATGTGCGGGAGCAACCGACTGTCGTGTGATCCTTGGAGATAGTAAATCCTGGAGGTGCGGTCCTCGTAGACGAGTTGCACAATCCCCTCGGTCCCCTCGCCATCGTTCCCCCAGAAGCGGCCTGGGCCTCTTTCCTCCGATTTATACAAACCAAGGTCCAGGCGATTGATCAAGGCCGCTGCCAGAGGCGGACGATCCAGCAGGTTGTGATAGAGCGATTCTGGCAAACCGGTTCGGATTGGGCCGACCTTGTTGGATATTGTGTAGTTTCCGACAATCGCTTGCAGACGGCAGGTCCAGTCGGGATCGACCTTTTCAATCGGAAAGGTTACCCCTGCATGCTGGGATGGCAAGGAGCAGGTCTCCGATTGGGCCTGGCTTGAATGAATAGTCGTACTCAGCCCGATCACGACGATCAGAGACAGAGCGCCGCTCCTCCGCGAACACAACCGCCCTGGGATCATGACGGCTGCTTTCGAACCTGGATGGCAAGATGGATCGGAAAGAGTTGCCGGGAATCTTGTCGCAGGCGCGCCTGCCGCAGCATGGTCTCAAGCGACGGCGTCACCGGACCTTCGAAAGACACCTGCCCATTGGTGAGCACGACGAGCGGTTTGGAAGAATCGATGAGCTGTTCGTTCAGAAAGAGGCTGTAACGTTGGACTCGCTCGGCCCTGACTTCAATGCGATTCGGCGCCACGATGGAGACATCCAGTCTCGCATATTCTCGGCGCTTGATCAGGTCGTCTCGCTTGCTGATCAGATCTTCGGAGAACGAGGCAATGGGATCGGTCGCGTCGATGCGCACCCATCCAAACGGTTGAAAATGACTCGCGTCACGCACCACCGTCACCGTCGTCGGCAAGGAATTGCGCCGTTGGGCGTTGAGCCAGGTCACCAACTCAGGCAATTCCTCCCTGGGGAAGTAGTGCCCGCCCGCCATAGGATGTTCGCGATCATGTTCTCGATAGACAAAGGGATAGCCCAGCCTGGTCAATTCTTCCGCAATCATGCGGCTAAGTTCCACCGACATTACCTGATCCTTGGCTCCGTGAATGATATAGATCGACGTGGAACGGAGGTTGGCCAGGAACGGCATCAGCACGTTGTCGATGCCACTGGCCATGGGTGCAATGCCTGCGAACAGGGGCGCATCATGCATGCCGATCACCCAGGCGCCGATCCCGCCGTTCGACATGCCGGTCAGAAAGATCCGGTCAGGATCGATGTGGTAGCGCCGTTGCACGGAACGAATCGTCGCCAACACCAGCTCCTCCGCGCCTCTTGTAAACCAGGCGCCCAGAGGAGCAGTTGGACAGGCCAAGACATAGTCCTCCCCCAATCGAACCTGCCAGCGTTCCAGATAGGCCTCACCGGTAAATCCCGCTCCATGCAGGCACACGACCAGTCCATAGCCCTTCGCCGGCTGATAGGTCAGGGGGACGGAGAGCGCCAGGTGGTAAACACGTCCCTGCACATCGACTCGCTCGTCCGAAATGGTTCCGGTCGGCTGCGGGGCATAGTCCCGCTCGGTTTGAATGATCCGTATCGCCTGGTCGATCGTGGCATTTGGATCGGATAGCATGGCCTGAAGGGTACGAGCTGCCTCGTCCGCATCCGTGCTATCCAGATAACGGAAGACCTGCGTCTTCATCTCAGCAGAAGAGGCTGCAACGGCCCCATCCATTTCACAATCGGCGGAACCCGCAAGGATCACGACTAGTACGCCTGAGAGAAGCCTGCTCATCACAGATCTCCTTCCACAACCAAATCTTTCCCAATACGGCGAACCGTGACGTGGCGCAATGTCAGTGCTTGGGCCAAGCGCTTCGGGCTACGGTCGCCGATCACAGCCTTGGCATCCTGCCCCCCCATAAGAGTAGGAGCGAGATAGAGCACGACGTGATTGACCAGTTTCTCGCGTAACGCTGTGGCATTGATGGTGCTCCCTCCCTCTATGAGCAATGACGTGAACCCGCGCGTGCCCAGCATCGTCAGCAAGGCTGGAAACGAGACACGCCCGTTCTTTGCCGAAAGGGAGACGACCTCCACCCCTGCCTGTTCAAATGGACGGCGGCGTGACCTGGATGCACGGCTTGTGGTCACGATCAACGTCTTCGCTCGGTCCTGCTTGGCACAGACCGTCGCCGTCGGTGGCGTCCTGAGCCGACTGTCGAGCACGACACGCAACGGTTGCCGCGGTGCCAGCTTGAGCGGGCGATCGGACAATCGAGCCGTCAGCGTGGGATTATCCTTGAGCACGGTGCCGACACCGACGACCACTCCATCCACCTGACTCCTGAGTCGATGCGCGTCTTGTCGCGAGCGCGGACCCGTAATCCATCGAGACTCCCCCTTCGCTGTAGCCACCTTTCCATCCAATGTCATCCCGGCTTTCATGATCACGTAGGGGCGGCCGGTCCTCACCCAATGGAGGTACGCACGATTCAATTGCGCAGCTTCCTCTCGTGCAATACCCGTGGTCACCGCGATCCCGGCTCGGCGTAAGGCAGCAATCCCTCGTCCATTGACCATAATATTGGGGTCTGCCATCGCCACTACCACCTGTCGCACGCCGGATTGAACCACTGCCGGCACGCAAGGTTGGGTTCGTTTGAGGAGGTGGCAACAGGGTTCGAGTGTGACGTAGAGAATCGCGCCGTTGGCGCGTGGCCCCGCTTGCATCAGCGCAAGAATTTCTGCGTGAGGTTGTCCTGGACCGTGGTGATACCCGCGGCCCACGATGCGGCCGTTCTTGACCACGAGGGCGCCGACCATGGGGTTCGGGCTGGTCTTCCCCCGGCCCTTCGCCGCGAGACGGAGCGCCAGGGTCATGAAGTGGCGGTGCGGTGTGGTGGCGGTCACCGTTTCTTGCGCGTGACGCGCGATCGGCTGCGGGGCCGCTGAGCCGACTTCGTCTTCGTGGTCTTCATCGCCGCCTTCTTCGCCTTCGCACGCGCCCCTGAAACCTTGCGCGTGGGGAGGGAACTGCTCGATCCGGCTTCGGCCAAGGCCCCATGAGCTGCCGCAAGCCGCGCAATGGGGACACGATAGGGCGAGCAGCTCACGTAGTCCAATCCGAGTTCATGACAGAATTCAACGGAACTGGGATCGCCGCCGTGCTCACCGCAGATGCCGAGCTTAATCCCAGGACGGGTCTTCCGGCCTCCGGCGATGGCCTGCTTCATCAAAGCCCCCACCCCTTCTCGATCGAGCACCGCGAAGGGATCAGCTTCCAGAATGTTGGCTGTTCGATAAAAATCGATGAACTTCGCGGCATCATCGCGGGAGAAACCGAACGTAGTTTGAGTGAGGTCGTTCGTCCCGAATGAGAAGAACTCCGCCTCTGTCGCAATGCGATCAGCCGTCACGGCGGCACGCGGCAGTTCGATCATCGTGCCCACGAGATAGGAGAGCTTCACGTTGTACCGCTTCATCGTCTCCTGCGCCGTCTCGCGGATCAAATCTTTCTGCGCCTTCATTTCCGAGACCATCCCCACCAGCGGGATCATGATCTCCGGGACGATCTTCTTTCCTTCCTTGGCCAGCTCGCACGCGGCCTCCATGATCGCCCGCGCCTGCATGCGGGTAATCTCCGGCATCGTAATCCCGAGTCGGCAGCCGCGTAACCCGAGCATGGGATTGAACTCGTGGAGTTCCTCGACGCGGGCCAGCAACCGACGCGTTTCTTCGAGCCTGGCTCCGTCGCGCCCGGTCAGTTCCAGCTGCGCAATCTCCACCATCAAGTCTTCACGCTTCGGCAGAAATTCGTGCAACGGCGGATCGAGCAGACGAATAGTGACCGGATAGCCCGCCATCTCCCGATAGAGCCCGATGAAATCCTGTTTTTGCAGTGGAAGGAGCTGATCGAGAAACTTCTCCCGCTCCTCTTTCGTCCGCGCCAAGATCATCTTCTGCATAATCGGGATGCGATCCTCGGAGAAGAACATATGCTCCGTCCGACAGAGTCCAATCCCTTCCGCACCAAAGCCACGCGCGATGTTTGCCTGATCTGGGACGTCTGCATTGGCGCGGACATGGAGTTTCCGTATTCGGTCGGCCCATGACAGAATCAAGGCGAAGCGCTGGTACTTATCCGATTTCTTCGCATCCAACTTGCCCTGGATGACTTGAATGATTTCAGATTCGACGACGGGCAGATCTCCCTCATACACATTGCCGGTCGAACCGTTGATCGAAAGATAGTCCCCCTCGCGGAACACTTTGGCCCCGATGCGAACGGACTGGCTGTCCAGCACTTCCACGGCTTCGCAGCCGGCCACACAGACCTTGCCCATTTGCCGGGCGACCACCGCTGCGTGTGATGTCATCCCTCCCCGCGCCGTCAAGAATCCTGCTGCGGCATTCATCCCATGAATATCGTCCGGGCTCGTTTCCTGCCTGACCAACACCACGCGGGTACCAGCCGCCCTCATCGTCACGGCCCGATCGGGAGTGAGAGCAATCTTCCCGGCTGCCGCGCCAGGACCGGCTGGGAGGCCTTTCCCCAGGGGATTGGATTTTGCCTCATCATTCGTATCGAAAATCGGATAGAGATATTGAGCCAATTGCTCCGGCCCGATCCGCTGCACCGCTTCCTGCTTCGAGATGAGTCCTTCTCTGACCATATCGACCGCAATCTTCACGGCGGCAATACCGGTCCGTTTGCCGACCCTGGTTTGCAGCATGTAGAGCTTGCCCTCTTGTATCGTAAATTCCAAATCGAGCATATCCCGGTAATGTTTTTCGAGCTTCTTGTACGTATGCTCCAGTTCCTTGTAGGCCTCCGGCACATTCTTGGCGAGCGCATTTACCGGAAGCGGAGTTCTGATGCCGGCCACGACATCCTCGCCTTGGGCATTCATCAAACATTCGCCGAAAAAATTCTTGCCGCCGGAGGCCGGATCGCGCGTGAACGCCACGCCGGTGCCGCTTGTCTCCCCCATGTTGCCGAATACCATCGCCACCACGTTGATGGCCGTACCCCACGAGTCGGGAATCCCATAGAGGCGCCGATAGGTGACAGCTCGCGCCCCGAACCAGGAGGAAAAGACGGCATTGACGGCCAAGCGAAGCTGTTCCAGCGGTTCATCGGGGAACTCTTTCTTCGTCTCTTCCATGATGAGCGTCTTAAAGCTGGCCACCAATTCCCGGAGATGCCGCGCATCGAGATGGGTCTCGTGCGTCACGCCCACGTCGGCCTTCTTCTGCTTGAGGATCGCTTCGAAATGTTCGCGCGGCACGCCCATGACGATGCTGCCGTACATGGACACAAAGCGCCGATAGCTGTCCTGGGCAAACCGATCGTTACGCGTTTTTGCCGCCAGCCCCTCGACCGTCTTGGTCGTCAGACCGACATTCAGCACCGTGTCCATCATGCCAGGCATCGAGGCCCGTGCGCCGGACCGAACCGAGACCAGCAACGGCCGCTCAGGATCGCCGAACCCCATACCCATCGACCGCTCGATCCGCTTGAGCGATTTCAACGCGGCGTCCCACATGCCGGGAGGATACTGTTTCCCGTTCTTGTAATACTCGCCGCAGGCCTCGGTGGAAATCGTGAAGCCGGGCGGAACGGAGATGCCGAGATTCGTCATTTCGGCAAGTCCGGCGCCCTTCCCTCCGAGAAGCTCTTTCATGTTGGAAGTTCCTTCGGCCAAGCCGTCACCAAAGTAGTACACATATTTCTTTGCCACGCTGCCCTCTCCTTCGCGTTGACTTCAGCTCAATTCAATGGCCGAGTGATGCCCCCTGGCCCGCGGCGGATTCGAGACGCAACCGATACCGGCCGACCAAATACCATTTCGCCAACAGCCCGAACGCAATGACTGCCACGACGACCAGCACCAATATGAGCAACCGATAGTCGGCGTGCCCCCCCTGATCGACATAATACTGCCCGTCGAGCCCATGCCGAAGCTTGACCTCCTGTTGAATATGATGAGTCTTGCCGGACGGATCAGATAGATTGATCCACTCCGAGCAGAGAGGTACCGGGTCCGCCGCTCCCGTAACGGACTGCCAGCCGAGCCGGAGACAAACATCCTGTTTGGAGTTGAATAGATCGGGGGTCGTTGCCAGTTCATCAAGGTTAATCCCACTGGCCCATAACCCAACCAAAACGATTGCGTTGCAGAGAATGATCATGGCGAGAGACACGCCGATGGTGAACCGACGGACTTTCCTCGCCCGACGTTGATCGTCTGACAATGATTGATCCATGGTTTTCACCAGACTCGTCTCTCTGCCGAACAGATGGTCAGGATGAGTCCTCAACTGCGCGCTTCCAACGAGGCCCTTCTCAAGGCGCGCGTTGGGCGAGCACGGGGGAGTCATCTCACCATCTGTCTCTACCCTCCTTGTATCACAATCTGCGAAAAGTCCGCGAATGAGTTGAAGAAGTCATCCACTTCCTGGAGCAGCGACAACCGGTTACTCCGGACAGCCGGATCCTCCGCGTTCACCATAACCGCGGCAAAGAAGGCATCGATGGCAGGCTTCAGACGTACCAGCGCGTCCAGGGCCTGGCCATATTTCCCACAGGTCATCGCAGACATCATCTTCTCCCGTTCTTTCGCCGCGGCCTGGTAGAGCGCCGACTCCGTAGGATGTTCGAACCGCGTTTCGTCGACCGGCTTACGATCCCACTGCTCTTTTTCGACAAGACGGTGCGCACGCTTGTAGCCGACGATCAACGGATCGAATTCCGGCCTCGTTGTCATGGATTCAAGCGCCTTCATCTTCGCCATGAGATCCGGCAGTTCAAACGACTGCCGATCCGAGACGGTCAACACAGCATTGATCACATCATCGCGCAGCTCATGCACTGTCTTCACATAGTGGCGAACCCGTTCGAACAAAAAATCGACCAGCCGTTTTTGCGCATCTCCTTGAATCGGAGCCGCCTTGATCCCGGCTGCCGCCACAACCGCTCGGGCCTCCTGCACCGCCTGGCCGAGATTCAACCTAACGACCCCCTCGAGGAGAATCCTGACCACGGCGGTCGCATGGCGCCGGAGGCCGAATGGATCTTCCGATCCGGTGGGTAGGATCCCGACATGGAAAAACGCCGCGAGGCTATCTAGTCGATCCGCGACAGACAGGATTTGGGGCGTAAGGGTAGCGGGAATCGGGCCCTCCATGGAATGCGGCTGATAATGCTGCCCGATCCCGACGACCACTTCATGCTCCTCCCCATCGAACCGGGCATAGTAGCCTCCCATCACGCCCTGCAGGGTAGGAAACTCCCCGACAATGCCGGTCAACAAATCGGCTTTACAGAGTTCACCGGCGCGCCGACAGGCATTCACCATGATATCCTTGAGTCCCGCTAGTTGCGCGAGCGTCGTCGCCAGCTTGGCCACCCGTTCCTGCTTTTGCGCCATCGTGCCAAGCTTCTGATGAAAAGTCACCCCGCTCAACTTCTTGGCCCGTTCCTCCAACTTTATCTTTCGGTCTTCATCAAAAAAGAACTTCGCATCGGCCAATCGCGCCGCCAACACCCGCTCATTGCCCTCGCGAATGAGCGACATATCTTTAACCCGATTGTTGGTGACTGTGATGAAATGAGCCACTAACTTTCCAGTATCTTTGTTCATCAAAGAGAAAAAACCCTGATGCTCTTTCATCGACGTGATGAGAATCTCTTCCGGCACGTCGAGATAGGTTTCCTTGAACGAACCGATGATGGTATTGGGCCATTCAGTTGTATAGACGGCTTGCTCGAGTAAGTCCTTATCCCAGTTCAGTTGCAACCCGGTATGTTTTCGAATCCCTGCAATCTGATCTTCAATCATGCGGCGGCGGCGCTCTGGATCGGGAATGACCCCCTGGCGTTCAAGCCCCTTCAGATAGGATTCGGAGTCTCGAACTGCAATCCCTTTCGCACTCCCTAACACGCGATGGCCTTCTGTCCGGTTACCGGCGGTAATCCCCGCGGCTTCGATGGGAAGCGTGGCCCCTCCGTACAGCGCCACCAGCCACCGTACCGGTCGAGCGAACCGCACACCGGTGCTATTCCACTTCATCGCTTTCGGAAAAGAGAGTTTCGCGATCAACTGCGGGAGAAGTTCTTTCAGGACCACATTGGCAGGCCGCCCCTGTTCCTGCTTCACCGCAAAAAGATACTCCCCCTTCGGAGTCCGGCGAATCTGCAGCTCTTGGATGGCAACTCCTTGCCCTGCGGCAAATCCCATCACCGCTCTGGTCGGCTGGCCTGCAGGATCGAACGCCACCGCTTTGGAAGGCCCTATCGCTTCCTTGACCATAGAGGTTTGCTGGGTTGCGAGGCCCTCAACCACCAGGGTCAATCGCCGTGGAGTTCCCAGAGTGCGGGCCGATTGAAACGCGAGTCGTTGTTCTTTCAACAGCTGCTCAGCCGAATCTTTGAGGACAACCAGGGCGGGAGCGATGAACTGGTAGGGAAGCTCTTCGACGCCGATCTCGAGCAACAACTCGGCAGCGGTCACCGGGGAAGGGCGCCTCCCCTTCTTCACAGGAGGAGGGGGACGACGAGGTTTCTGAGTCTTTGGCATTGATCCTTCTGCGGTACTATGAGCGACAGGCCACAACCTTGGAACGAATATTTGATGCCTTCGTTCCATCACGCCTCATCCCGCGATTGAGCAGCGGATGCCCCATCGCCGCCCGTTCTTCGATGTAGCGCTCGGCACATTGGCGGGCAAGGGCTCGGACTCTGGCAATATATCCCGTGCGCTCTGCCACGCTGATCGCTCCACGGGCATCGAGCAGATTGAAGAGGTGCGAAGACTTGATACAGAATTCGTAGGCAGGGAGCGTCAGGCGCTTGTCGCGATTCGCCAGCAGCCGCTTGCATTCTCCCTCGAACGATTGAAACGTGGCCATGAGCATCGCCACATCGCCTTCTTCGAAATTATAGGTCGAGAATTGGACTTCAGTTTCGTGATGGATATCGCCATACGTGACTGAATCGTTCCAGGCGAGGTCAAAGACGTTATTCACCTGTTGCAGATACATCGCGATGCGTTCACTTCCATATGTGATTTCGACGGTAATGGGATTCAGCTCGATCCCGCCGATTTCCTGGAAGTAGGTGAACTGGGTAATCTCCATCCCATCGAGACGCACCTCCCAGCCAAGACCCCAGGCGCCCAGCGTGGGGGACTCCCAGTCGTCCTGAATAAACCGGATGTCGTGCTGCTTCGGGTTAATCCCCAATTGGGCCAGACTCTCCAGATACAATAGTTGAATGTTGTCCGGCGCCGGCTTCAGCACGACCTGATACTGATAGTAGTGCTGCATGCGATTCGGGTTCTTGCCGTATCGTCCATCCGAGGGGCGCCGGCATGGTTGGGGATAGGCGGCCAGCCAGGGTTCCGGACCAAGGGACCTGAGGAACGTGGCTGGATGAAAGGTGCCTGCCCCCATTTCCATATCATAGGGTTGATGAATGACGCAGCCTTGGTCGGCCCAGTAGTGATGCAACGTGAGTATGAGATCCTGGAAGGTCACGAACAGTCCAGTCGTTGTTATGGAGGTCTGAATTCTTGCGCGAGACGCGTTGAAATGACCGGAGAAATTAACAGGAATCCGCTGAGCCTGTCAAGGCACAACCCCTCTAGGATCAACAAGTTGCACACACGTTTTCTCTATCGAATGTATGGGCGTTGGGATCAGAGCCCTATGAATTATTCCGCTCACGTATTTCAGATCGACTCTTGACGGGATCAGGTGCGGTACTCTATTGTCGCAAATCTTGACTGACTCACTCGGAATTATATCGACCTGACCATGAAGCTTTCGAAAAAAAGCGAGTACGGACTTCGTGCACTGCTTGAGTTCACCCTCGTTCATGGCAAGGGGACACTACAGCGCCACCAGATTGCGACTCGCCAACATATCCCGGTCGAATTTCTCGAACAGATCCTCCTAGCACTGAAACGAGCCGGCCTCCTCTCAAGTCGTCGAGGGATGAAGGGCGGCTACGCACTGATTAAATCTCCGGGAGAGATTACTCTCGGCCAAGTGATTCGCATTTTGGACGGCCCCCTCGCTCCCATCGGCTGTGTGAGCAAGACAGCCTATCAGAAATGCAGGGACTGTCCCTATGCCGAACATGCCCAATGTCCGGTGCAGCATGTGATGGGTTCTGTGCGTGATGCCATTGCCGGTATCCTGGACCACTATACGCTCGACGACTTCGCCTCAGGCCATCGCAAAGGATAATCTTGGACCTAGTCGTGCTCGTGCTGATCACGTTCGTGGCGGCCTCTGTCAACGGCGCCTTGGGGTACGGCTTTTCTTCGATTACGGTTCCAGTTGCGCTACTCTTTTACACCAATCGTATTCTGAATCCGGCCTTGGTGCTCGTAGAACTGGTGATCAATGGATACGTCCTCTTCATCAATCGCAAAAGCATCCCGAACATTTGGTGGCGCGTGGCGCCCATTCTGATCGGCCTCCTGGTCGGTGTCGCGATCGGCAGTTATATTCTCTCCCTTGTTCATCCGGCCTGGGTAAAGTTTGTGACCTACTTCATGTTGCTGCCCTTGATTCTGCTCCAAGCTGCCGGTATCAGAAAACCCATCCAAGCCGAAAAAGCCATCGCGATACCCTTCGGAATGGGAATGGGAACCCTGTATTCCGTCACTACCATCTCAGGCCCTCCTCTTGCGCTCCTTTTCAACAATCAAGGGTATGCCAAACAGGATTTCAGGGCCGCACTTGGCGTCATTCGAGTGGGAGAATCGGTCTTGACGGGAATCGCCTACTATTTCATTGGACTCTATAGCTACGGCAGCATGGAGATCATTCCGTATATCGTCCCCAGCGTCCTTTTGGGAATTCCTCTTGGGCACTATCTCATCCGTTGGATAGACCCTGAGACGTTCAGGCGGATCTGCATGGCCTTCGATGCTTTGGTCGTTGCGTTCGGATTGTCCAGGGTGCTCATCGAATTGAACCTGACCACCGCCTTCACCACGTACAGCATCCTCACGATCGTGATGATGCTCAATGCCTATTTACTGTTTCGATTTTTTCGGGACAGGACCGTTCCGTAAGGGAGGGGGGGGAAATACCGGCCTGACCATCGACAGCTGCACCGTTCACCGGAGCCGTCACCCTACGCTTCGATCCGTCATCGTCCGCCGCCTACACGACAACCAGCACACTTGCGAATACAGCTCACCCCCAACAGCACTTCACCCAATTGTCGCACCTTCCTCCATCTATGACTCTTTACCAGCATGAGATACCTGCATAGCCACACCAAACCTCTCGATCTGACCATTAACTCGCAGATGAGCAGGGATCCGGGTGGGACAACGATCTTCGAGCGAGACAGGGTCTGTATGGTCCCCCCTTCATGTTCTACAGCCAATATTTTCAAGTGCGCACGCAGTCACTTAATTATATGGATAAATCGAATAGCAGCACCTAGTACCAATGGCACACGCTTTGCTCTCGATTCAATCGTGCTCTTCTTCTTGCCTAGTATCGCGCACGAAGTAGATCGAACCTAAATCAACGTAACCATACCCAATTCCCCAGAACATCACATGAACGATATGACCAAGCAACAATGCTTCTTATCGCGGACCAGCGTCACAGAGACGGTTCACATGCCGCTACGCCTAACCACCATCGTTGCGGGCCTTCTTCTTATGATGATGCCCTTTCTAACCGGATGTGGCGGAGACGGAGGGGAATCGGCGCCACAGGCAGGAGCCACCGCGTCTCTCGCATGGAGTCCGGTTCCAGACCCTTCAGTCTCTGCCTATTTCGTCCATTACGGCCAGCAATCACCAGGTCAACCGGGTAGCTGCGCATACGAAAGTTCCATGAACGTTGACTCCCCGTCAGCCACGATCACAAACCTTGAGCATAATACCCGCTACTACTTTACGGTCAGTGCCTATAATGGGCTAGAAAGCGCCTGCTCAAACGAAGTATCGACCGTCACTCCTCCTCCATCCGTCCCGACCGATCCACGAAGCCCCAACCCTCCCCTCAGCCCCAACCGTGCCCCCGAAGAGCCGATCAACTACCCGCCCTGGCGTAGCTAAATGCACTTGGACAGCGCCCCCGATGACGTGACCCAACAGTGTTACGGTAGATCTATCTGCACGGATCCTTTCAATCCTTGAGTTCTACCTCCAAATGCAATACCGAAGCGGATTAGGGTCTCAGGTGTTGCACTTGGAGGTAGAACCTAACCTGTCCCATTTTATTTTCCAGAGACTAAAATGACTCACATTGACCATGGTCGAGCCCTTTCCTATACTGGCAGAAGCTTGTAAGGAGACGCGCTGATGAAAATCGCCATGGGTCTACTTATTGCCGTGGTCCTGGTGGTCGGAGTCATCATGGCTCTTCCATTCCTGATTGACCTCAACAAGTATCAAGACCAATACAAGCCACTCATCGAAGGCGCACTCAATCGCAAGGTTCAACTGCAAGACATCCGCCTGACTATATGGCCGCGGATCGGTGCCCGGGTGACCGGGTTTGCCGTGCTGGACGACCCGGCATTCGGCTCAGGCCCCTTTACCTCTCTCGCGTCGCTGGACGTCTGGGTCAAACTCAGGCCTTTGCTCAGTGGCAAGGTAGAAGTAGAAGAAATCACGCTCCGCAATCCTGTTATCACGGTCATTAAGAACAAGAATGGTGTCCTGAACGTCTCGACCGTCGGTCGTACAGGCGTTGAGCTGCCTAAAACTCCATCGCGAGCCCCCATTCCATCGACCGAGGGTCCGCTCAAAATCCTGGCATTGTTGGCCGTGGATCAAGTCTCGATCGCGGGGGGGACACTCACTTATCGGGATTTGTCAGCTGCCAAGCTGACCGAGTATATCTTGCAGGATATGGAGATCCTCCTCCAATCAGTTCGGCTCGGCCAAACCCCGAGGCTCCATGTTGGAATGCTCGTCCAACCGTTTATCCTGCCGGTGAGGCTCGACGGTACTTTTGGCCCCTTGAAAGAATCCACGGACATTGATGCAATCAATCTTCAACTCGCTTTGGGAAAAACCGATTTCACCATCACCGGAAAAACGGTCGGTCGAAATGCCAGCCTGAACATCAGTACGCCGATCATCAATACGGCCAACCTGCCGGTCGCCCTCCCGTTACAGAAACCCGTTGATGTGAAGAATCTCCAGATTGCAGCTGAAGTACAAGGCCAGGACGTATTGTTACAGAACTTCTCCTTTCAACTCTTCGATGGACAGGTGACGGCACAGGGAAGGGTCACGTCCGGTTTCGAATCAGCACCGTTCACTGCCAAGATGACGATTCAAGGGATACAACTCGGTCCGGCGCTCAACGCCCTGGCAACCACTCAGGTGTCGCTCAGCGGAACGGCAGGAGCCGACCTCGGCGTGCAAGGCCGTGGATTGTCCATGCCGGACCTCACGAAATCCTTGGAAGGGACGGGGCACATGGTTGTGAAAGACGGCAAGATCGAAGGTGTGGATCTGCTTCAGGAAGCCATCTCCATCCTCAAAGTTGTCGGTATCTCGCTTGATAACGCCAAGGCAACGGCTTTTTCAACGATGGAAACCGATCTCGCCATTAAACAAGGGATCATCCACGTCCAACGGCTCTTGATGGATAGCCACGACTTTCAGGCCACTGGAGGAGGCACTATCGGATTCGATCAGACGCTGAACCTCACCGTGAACCTCAACCTGTCGCAGGACTTAAGCCAGAAGATCGTACGTTCATCGCCTGCCGCCAAACTCGCGATGAAAGAAGGCCGCTTGAGTCTTCCGCTGGTGATTGCCGGAACAGCACAGGCGCCATCGTATGGATTAGATATGAAGGGCCTAACCGGAAAAGTTCAGGAACAGGTGCAGAAGAAAGTTGAAGCAGCGGTTGGTGGACTGCTGAAAGGAACGACGAAACCAGAAGACTTAAAGCAACAGGGCCAAGATCTGCTCAAAGAACTGTTGGGACGCTAAGAGCCATAAAATGATCGCCATGGTTGTGACGACCCGATACGCGGGCAGAAAGCCGTGCAGGCCGCAGTTGTGACCCGGCGGAATCAGAGTCTTTCCATCGCACAGTTGCCATTTGACAGCTGGCTCACTCATATCTAGGCTGACAAAAAACTCTCTGGGCCGCAGCGAGCAACGAGGCGAGGCGTATCCTTCGGTACATTGAACCTCAGCGCGGCGAGAACGCCGCTGGCGTACTTTTTCAGCATCCTGTTAGCCTTACGATTTCGGCTGCCACGCGTAACGTAGGCCGGCCAATTATATTAATGATGTGGAACTGGAGTTAACTTTTGTCGAGGGGCTCAACAATATGATTCGGTTTCTTGAACGACATGCCTATGGTCTGCGAGATGAGGAGTATCTGCCCTTGATACGCCTCACGCGCATGTCCTAGGAAGTTCAGAAAGTCTAAAAATCTACCTGCTCGTTTGGGAGCATAGCCCAGAGATTTATACCACTCACTGGCATATTTCAGGCCGCTCAATAATAGTGGACCTCCAGCGAGGGCTACCGCATCAACGAGGCAATACCAAACTGCTACACCACTCGGCGGGTTTCCTTGAGACAATCCAAAAACTGGGTCTACTGCCGCCCATTTCCAGGCTCCAGCTGCTGTGCCAACTAATTCCAGCCATGTAGTAATAAAGAAAGCGGCGAGATACACCATTGGCGAGCGGCCTTTAAAAAGACAGGCCAAAAACGCACAAAACAGTACCGCACCCCCTGCATCGCCCTGTTCTGCATACCCGCTGATTCCCCAAATTGACCATGCGCCGCATAGCAATATCACAGATATTGCGATTGCTCTGGCATATCGTAAAAATAGTCCGGAACGCGCCAACGCAATGGAGGTTAAATACACCATTCCGTGACCGAGAGGCACATAGGCCGGTACATTTTCAAACCGATAGGTGTACCCACCCATATAGACAGAAGCGACGTACTCGCCAAGTGTGGTAAAGGCGACGGCAACGATAACCTGTGTTCTTACTTCTCTACTTTCACCGAGCAGCATCACAATTAGAGATACTAACGCGATCGCCCCTAGGCCATATTGTTTTTCTAAACTCCCGCTTACTTCACAAATCATACAGACCGCTACGCAAAAAAAAGTAAATGCAGCAATAATGTAATCCCGTTTCCTATGAGCATATGCGGCATTAATTTGCGGGAAATGGCGTAGCATTTCTCTCTCATTCAATCTAAGGATAGGAGTTTCAACCCCTGTTGAGCCTCTGGCTTATACTCGATTTTCTGGTCGTCGAAGAACGTGATTGGGAACAGATGAGCGCCACCCTTCGTCTCCTGCAAGGGTCCACCACCAGTGGCGTTCTCGACAACCTCGTGCCAGCCAACAGGTTCGCTCACTGGCACAGGCTGACTGGCCGCACCGCTTAACCCAGTTCCAGCCCGCCACTCACACGGGATGTGAGAGCCGATGGCCGCCCTCTCAGCGTATAACGCACGTACACCTCAGCATGCATCAGATGTCAACAGTGTTTGTGCAATGGGGTCCTTTGTGTTCGAAATCTAACGCTTAGCCGGTCTCGCGTCAACTCGACTGAGGCCGGTCTGGACCATGAGCAGCCTGACTGGTACAGCTTTCTTGGCATGCTGAGAAAGAACAATCTGGGATAGCCCGTGACACCACTGCCTGTGACACCTGATAAATGGGAGCAGAGGGGCCACGGTTGCAGGCTCGCTCTGAGTAGGCAACGAGGTGACGGCCCGGTGGGGGCAACAAGGAAGGCTTCAGAAAATTCAAGGCTCACGCAGGTTGCGCAATCGCCTTGCGAGCTTGGAGATAAACCCTCCGCGATTAGACAATGCTGGGTGAGCCACACGGTATTCCGAGAGATATCGAATTTCTCGATAAGCGCCTGGATGGCCTGACGGCCGTAGTCTGGTTTCAGTCTCCAGCCAAGAGGGATGTGGCGCTACTGCCGCGATCGATCTCGATGAGAATTGAGAGATCTCCTCTTGCCGGCGTCTTTCGTTGCAGATGTTCCAGGAACCAAGGAGACAACCGGATCAGTCTTTTTCCTTTTCTTTCTCCTTCAACACCATTTTCCCCTGCGCCAGGCTGGCAGTGAGGTCCATCTCGGGGACTTTCTTATGCACTAGGTTCTGATGGCAATCGATACAGGTTGCGCCTTCCGTTTCCATTTTCTTGTGCGCAGCCTTAGCCGACACGCCGGGAGGCTTTGTATTCTTGTGGCAAGCCCGGCAGGTGGAGCTGTCCCACCCCTTCAGTTTCATACGCGCCCTGTAGGCTGCCTCCGGCCGTCGCTCGTTGAATTTCTCGATAGTAGAGTAGTCGTTGGTGAACTCATCTACCAGGAACGGCAGTCCATCCACCACATGCGTCCATACCGCCTTGTGGAAGTTGGACAAGCCCTGTGGTACGTGGCAGTCCTTGCAGCCTGGATCGGCGCCGAGCGCGCCCCAGTGCGAGGATTTTTTTAGCTCCTCATAAGGGTAGGTCTCTGAATGGCAGCTCACGCAGAACTCGGTCCTGGAGATCGCGGCCTCGCCGCCGAATACCACGACGATCGATCCGACCGCAAGAACTGCGCCGAGAAGTATGGCCCCGCCCGACAACCCCCCTGCCATTACTCTTCCTTGCCTATCTCAGCCGGTTTGGCATCCTTTTGGAACTCCTCATGAAACTTCGGGGTAGGCGGACCATCGAACGTGCCCGCTAGTTTGAAGTGTTCATGCATGGCCTTATTGTTGCGCACAGACTTCTCGAAGTCGAACTCATACTTCTTGTCCACCTTGGGGGTGAACGGGGTGTACGGTTTCTTTGCGCCCTTCCACGGCGAGCCCTCGTAGTTCAGATGGCAGGCGTTGCACTTCTCAATGAACTCAAAATCTTGTCCGGCTTCCGCGAGGGACTCGCGCGGCGTGACCGTTTTCGACTTTTCAAAAGCCTCACCCGCCTTGCGGTGAACCTTACGATAGTCGGGACCAGCCCCATGGCAGGATTCGCAGCCTACACCTATCAAGAACTTGTCCGGATCCGTAATTTCATACCCGCCTTCCGACCCGAACCCAGTCACGTGGCAGCCGATACAATCCTTGTCCTTGGTGTAGTCCTTCTTAGGGTCGAGTTTTGCCTTGACCATGGCTTTGTTCTTTTCCTTGTCCCTATTGGCTTTGAGCGAGTCGACAGCTTTGGCGTGCGCGGTCTTGATCCATGAGTCGGCCTCACTTTTGTGGCAATTACTGCATTTCTTCCGGCCCTCGAACGGAGTCTCGGCGACAGCGGTTCCGACTAGGACTGCGAACAACGCCGCGGCGGCGAGTGCGTATGTCATGGGATGATTCACGATATCTCCTTTCTAAGAAAAACTACTCGTCGTCGTACTATAAATACTGCTCATGGTTTCACTCTATCGACAGTTTAAAATATTTACAAGGACCGGTAATCCTATCTCGGCTACTAAAGAAATCAGCTACTGGACGGCTGCGTAGGTGGAATCTTGTATACCCAATAGCCACCTTGTTGATAGACGAGCTGCAGAGCCTGAAATTCAAGAGGATTTGAGGTCGTGAAGGGCAGCATCTGCGCGAGCAGTGTGTTGCCGGTCTTGGCATCGGCCAGGAAGTAGGCGCGCACCAAGTTCTCCGAGAGCCCATGCACCGTGTAAGCACTGTGGTTGTTGTCGACCAGCCAGCGCTTCACCATCCCGCTCAGTCCATGTACGTCGCCGCCCTGCAAAGGGAAGTCCTTGTAGGCGACACCGAGACGATCGGGGCGCATCAGCCCGAGCTTGTAGAGGTCCGAGAGGTGAACCGCGACATAGGCCTCGCGTCCGCCGGTCAGTTCACGCAGCATCGCCGCGCCCTCTTTCGGGTCCGCCGCCAACGCGTCGGCGAAATGTTGGAATTTCTGACTCTCTTCGGCGCTCGCCGGGGCTCTCCAGAACTCGCGTTCGTATTTTTCGATCGCCCCGCTTCTGGCGCGCCAAAGCGAAGGCATGAGAATGGGTTGGCGTAGATGCGAGTTGAATACCGTCTGGTACCCCGTCAACAGCCGGATCTGACGCGAGGTGTCCCACCATGCAAGGATGGTGGCGTCCTTGGGTACATGCTTGGCAATCGCCGTCGCCAGTACGGTCAGCTCGGAGAGCTTGCCATCGACAAAGACCACTGGCTCGCCACTGCGGTTTTCCCAGCTGAGCATGACAGGCGGGGCATTGCCGCGTCGCGCAAGATATGCCACGGCCACCGGCTGGTTCACCCCCTCGACTAGAACCTCCTGCTTGCTGATACCAAGGTCTGGCCAAGCTTCGAGTCCAAGCTTGCCGAACTTGTCGACCCCGCCCTCTTCCACCAACTTATAGTGGTAGGGTGCAGCCCCTGGACTGAGCCACAAGTACGCGAGCCAGCAGAGCACAAGAAATCCTCCCGCCACCAGGAAGATTCCCAGCGACGGGAGGATTCTGTTGCTTGGTCGCGTCAGCGCTCCTTCCATCGTCTGCGCTGCGCCCGTTGTCACCGCCTGTTCTTCTTGCGTCTGCTCCATCCGGCGAGCGCGAGCGTACCGGTCAGCAGCATACCGCCACCCAAGCTACCGAGCGTGATCTTTCCGTCTGTGCCGTCGAAGTCAAGCAGGCTTGTTTTGCTCTGCTCAAGCTTGGCCACCCGTTCCTGCAGCGCCAGTTTCTCTTTGAGCTTGGTGTCTTCGTCATTGATTTCGACATAGGCCCTGTTCATCGCCGCCCAGCCGACGGTATAGGTGAACCCCCAATGTTGGTGGGCGAGGCTCACATGCAGCTGCACCAGATGGTCCTCAGCCATTTCAAAGAGTTTGAGTTCGATCGCTGCAGGGTTGTTGCCCTTCGACCAGTATATCTGGAAAAATTGCTCGAACCCTTCCGGGACCGGCTTCGGAGGCTCCGGTCGGTTAGTCTTCTGACCGGTGAGGAGCCCAGCCTCGTACTGCTTATGAACTATGTCGTGCGCCTCATCGTATTTATCAAGCCCCTCGTAGGTGCCATTGTCCATATATTCTAGGTAGGCACGGGCGAAACTCTCAGAGTGGCACTGGGTACAGGTCTTGACCCAAGCATCCAGGCGCTTATCGGCCCAGGCGGTCTTGATGTTTTCTCGGATGCCTGGCACAAAGGGATAGTTCGCCCAGCGGACTTTACGCACCACGTTGTGAGAGAACTTCCCTTGGTACTCCATGTGACAGCTCGCGCAGGTGGGTGCTGCCTGCCCGCCCTTGGCAATCCCGTCCTTGAGTTCCACGTTCCAATTCCAGCTCTTCCCCTTTGCCTCATACTGCTTGCCATGCTTCGACATGGTGTAGGCTTCCCAGTTAATGTGGTCGGCGCCGCTGTGGCAGGTGCCGCAGGCCTCAGGCTTGCGCGAGTCAGCCACCGAGAATTCATGCCTGGTATGGCACATGTCGCACTTGTTCTGATTGATGTGGCACTGGGTGCAGCCGTCGGCGATCTCGCGCTGCGACATCCCGGCATAGACTTCCACCTCGACATTGGCCCTGTAGTCCAGCGCGTGTGACGGACGACCCTTCGGCCACTGGTCCTTCGGCCAGGTGAGGGTGTCGCGCTCGGACTCGCGCTCGGCGAACTCCTGCAGGTGGCAGTTGGCACACACGTCGGCGGTGGCCATTCTGATGTCCTTACGATGGTCCGCCTTCTTCGTCGTGTTGATATCATAGTGGCAGTCAATGCAGCCAACTTCTTTCAATTGCTCTTTTGCGCCGAGTTTGCCGAGCGAGCGGAGGTTCGTCTCAATCGCTTCCAGCTTCGCTTTCTTGTAGTAGATGTCATCTTTGGGGGTGAGCTTGCGGATCTTGTCCAGATTGGCGTGGGTACTCCTCTTCCAGAGAGCCACCCAGCCCGGCGACTCGTCTGTGTGGCATTTCACGCACTGCTCGCGTGTCGCGATATCCTTGACCGATGTCGGTGGTTTGTAGAAGGAACCAGGGTCCAAGTACTTACTGAATGGGATCGGCTCCCAATACTGGGCGTACTTCCCTTTCCCAAAACCTTCGGCTGGATCCAGATAGCGTTTCACCAACGCCTCGTGTAATTGCTTGGGGCTGGCTGACCGATCGAGCTTCAGAGCCTCATAGGTTTCCTTGGGGACGCTAGGAAAGTCCGCTTGCGCTGTTCCCGCGAGCAACACGCCGCAGACCACCAGACCACATCTCAGCCAGAGCTTAGAGTTCATGCTGATGCTCCTTCATTATGAGTGCAAGGCTACCTGTATTTGTCGAGGCATGTTTTCTAGTCTTGTTACTTGTTTGTTTATGGTCGCGAGTGAGCCTATTGCTTCGTGTGCCGCGCATATGTATCTCAGTATAAATTAGATGTCAATGGGGTTTGTGGGTCTTTACGAAAAATATTTGCATGGCTGATTCCTGCAAGTTGAATGCCCTAAGGACCCTGCATGGAACAACGGCAGAAGGTCGCTCGACGTAATGACGAAAGAGAGATACGTGGGGTTCTAGCGCTACGGTCTTTCACGATCGATGACGATTGTGACCCCATCCACTCCAGGCTTTACCGGCTGACTGATTCCCTCCAGATCTCCACTTTGTGGCATAGCCTGACCGGACTTCGACAGACGGGCCACAATCACCACCGTTCCTACGTCGGAGAGTTTTCTGGACGGCATCATGCTGTTAGAGTCATCGAGCCTGAATGTGAAGGGTAAATCTTTTTTCGTCGCGCGCACGATGGCCACAGGCATCGGTGGGCCACTCACCTCGCGTGCAAACACAAACAGCGTATCAGTCGCGGACCCCTTGCCGACCAAGCTCGGCGCCACAGTCACCTTGCCGCTGATCGCCAGTGACTGTCCGGTCTGTCCGGTTGGCTGGGCCGGTTCCGCATACGCGGGCACCGTCGCGGCAAGTAATACGCCGCAGACGAACAGACCACATCTCAGCCAGAATTTGTCGGCCATGTGCAATGCTCCTTTGTTAAAACACTTCTTATGGTCTTGAGTGATCTCGGTGCTCAGCGTACCGCGCACATGTATCTCAGCATACGTCAGAAAATGTCAAGGGGGGGGTTTGTGCAATAAATTTCATGGCCGACTGCGGCAAGGTGAGTGCCCTAACCAGGACGATTCATGAATACCTGCTGCGTCGTCTGATCTTCTCGCCCTGCGGGCTTCGGTCTCGAACGCCTCCGACGGCATTCATGAATTCTCCGGGTGACCAGAATAGCCAGCAAGCCGCATACCTAATCTAAAATGCAGTTGTACTCGGTCGCGGATTGCGGTTTTTTCCAGAATTACGCCTGTCCGGAAGTTGCTCAACGAGGATGGCAAGTGGTCCACGAGAATCGATAACGATTCGGTGCTGAATCAAATTTGATTTACTGGATCGGCATGGACCCGCCGAAACTGAAGAGGGTACTCGAAGTCTCGCGTCCATCGGACAGGGAGAGAAGAGAACGAGCAGGCCATCACAGTTCCGCTGTGCCGAAATGGTTTTTTCGCAACCTGCTAGACCAGAGTGGTGGTGGTGGTGATGGAAGAAATAGACCCTGTGGGATTCCCCGCGCTAGGGTCTTTCACGATCGATGACTACGGTGATCCCATCCACTCCAGATTTCACCGGCTCACTCGTCCCCTCCAGGTCTCCACTTTGTGGCATGGCCTGGCCGGACTTCGACAGACGCGCCACAATGACCACCGTTCCTGCGCCGGAGAGTTTTCTGGACGGCATCGGGCTGGTCGAATCATCGAGCTGGAACGTAAAGGGCAAATCTTTCTTCGTCGCTCGCACGATAGCCACAGGCATCGGTGGGCCACTCACCTCTCGTGCAAACACAAACAACGTGTCCGTCGAAGATCCCTTGCCGGCCAAGCTCGGAGCCATGGTCACCGTACCTCTGATCGCACGCAGCTGTCCGGTCTGTCCGGTTGGCTGAGCCGACGCCGCTGATTCTTCATACACTGGCATCGTCTCTTGACCGCCACCAAGTTGGCTCTGGGCTTCTGTGATGGCAGCCATCAGTTGCTGCGTCATTTCCGGGTCTACGTCCGAAGGAAGGTTCGCACGAGCTTGTTCCCAGTCCTTGGCCGCACGCGCATAATTCTTTCGGTTGAACGCCACGGTCCCTGACAGCATCAGTGCCTTGACATTACGTGGATCGATCTTCAGCGCCTGTTGAATCAAGACTTCGGGTGGCCCCTCCAACTTGCGACCATGGACGACGCCTAAAGTATCGGCATAATCGGCGAGTAACTGGGCATCATCAGGAATCAGTGTCACGGCTTTCTCGAAGCTCGGCACAGCCTCGATGTGACGCCCCATTCCCACGTACGAACGCGCGAGCAATGCCCATCCCACGCCATCATTCGGATTCTCCTCCATTTTCTGCTTCAGTCGCTCGACCAGTGCTTCGAGTGCGTCAGCGGACGGATGAGCATCGTCTGAACTCCCTTGCGCAGACAGCGAAGCCGCGGTTGGCTGCGTCATGGCGAGGGGATTCCCAAGTTCCCAATAGAGCAACCCACTGACAGTTGGAATAATGATGGCAAGTGCAAAAGCCACCGGCCTGCTATGCACCTGTCGCCGTACCATTATGGGCGTCGTCTCCGTGGCGCCCGTTTCTTCCAAGAGACGGCGTTCGAGCTCACATCGCGCCTGCTGATACAATTCATCGGTGAGTACGCCGTTCGCGCGGTCCTGCCCTAATTCTGCGAACTGCTGTCGGAAGACAGACAATGTCTTCTCCTGCTCTCCCGTTGCGGCGGTCGCTGTGCGCTTCAGCAGAGGCCACAACAGGAGCCCGAGGACGAGAAGGGTCATGGTCGATGCGATAACCCAGAATATGATGGTCAAGGGCGATTGGTTCCTTCGGAAAGCAGTTGCGCGACACGATTGTGCTCGGCTTCCGACAATGTCACGTCGGCAAGCTTCTTCTGTCTCCTGCGTAGCGCAAGCACCAATGCCGTCGCGCCTGCGATCAACAAGAGAAACGGTCCCAGCCAGAGCAGGGTAGTGGTGGCCTTCCACGGTGGCCGGTACAAGACAAAGTCGCCGTATCGTTGCACGAGAAAGTCGATAATTTCCCGGTCGCTCATACCTTTCGTGATCATCTCGCGAACTTCTCGGCGCAAGTCTTCGGCCAACGGCGCATTCGAATCGGCCAACGTCTGGTTCTGACAGACCAGGCAACGAAGCTCTACGGCGAGGGTTTTTAAGCGCGCCTCAACCTGTGGGTTCTCAGCAAGCGGCCTGGCCTCTTCCGCCGCAACGAGACTTGGGATGAGAAGGATGAACACCAAGAGCCAACTCATTGGTTCTGCAACTCCCTGACCAGGGGCAAAATCTTCCCTTGCAAGATGTCCTCACGCAGCGGGCCAATCTGCTTATAACGGATGACCCCCGCCTTATCAATCACATAGGTTTCCGGCACCCCGTAGACACCGTAATTAATACCGACCCGCCCCGACTCATCTACGGCGACGACCCCATACGGATTGCCCCACTCTCTCAACCATGTCAGGGCCTCGTTCCGTTGATCCTTATAGTCCATGCCGTAGATGGGCACCTCCCCTGACCGTGCGAGGTGGATGAGCACCGGGTGCTCTTCCTTGCAGCCCCCGCACCACGACGCCCAGAAGTTGAGCAGCCAGACCTTGCCCTTCAGCTCATTCGACGAAATCACTTTTCCCTGATCATGGAGCTGCGGAAGCGAAAAATCAGGCGCCGGCTTCCCTACCAAGGGAGACGGCAATTCACGCGGGTTGAGCGTCAGCCCGACCGCAAGAAAACCGACCACGACTACGAAGATCCCGAGCGGGAGGAGAAACCGGTTCATGAGACAGACTGGCGAGCCATCTGTGTCGCTGCCGGCACATCGGCCTCTTTACGGCGCCAGGCGAGTCGGTAGCGGCGATCGCTGATGGCCAAGAGGCCGCCCAACGCCATGATTAAACATCCACCCCAGATCCAATCGACAAAGGGTTTGTGATAGAGCCGCACACTCCAGGCCCCATCGTCGAGTGGCTCGCCCAACGACACATACAGATCGCGAGCAAACCCAGGAGAGATCGCGGCTTCGGTCATGGTCTGGTTCTGGACGTTGTAGCGTCGCTTTTCTGGATACATCACGGTCACGTCACGGCCATCCTGACTCACACGAAACGTCCCACGCGCCGCAATATAGTTCGGTCCTTTATACTGTTGGGTTCCGTCAAACCGGAACGTGTAGCCGCCGATCGTTGCCGTCTGTCCGACGTTCATCCGTAAGTCTTGCTCCACTTCGAAGCCCTTCACCATAGTCACGCCGACGATGAACAGGGCGACTCCGCAGTGGGCCAGGACCATGCCCCAATACGATCGTGGCATCGCGGCCAGTCGGCCCAAGAGACTGCTTCCATCGGCATGGGCCATCCGTTCACGCAGGTCAACTGCGGCCGTCGTCACAATCCAGATTGCCAGCAGTAGACCAAGGCTGACGAGTGGCGTCCAGTGGCCAAGAACAAACGGCAGCGCCAAGGCAGTCGCGACACTCACCGCGAATGCCCAGCGCAGTCGCGTTGCCAATTCCGGCAGGCTCGCTTTCTTCCACTGCGCAAGAGGGCCGATCCCCATCAAAAAGATGGCGGGCGTCATCAGGGGGACAAAGACGGTGTCAAAATAAGGCGGGCCGACTGAGATTTTTCCGAGGTCCAGCGCATCCAGAAACAAGGGATACAACGTGCCTAGGAGCACCGACCCCAAAGCTGCGACCAGCAACACATTGTTCGCCAGCAACATTCCCTCGCGCGATATGATGGAGAAGCCACCGCCCAGTCCCACGCGTGGCGCACGCCACGCGTACAAGATCAGTGAGCCTCCGATCACCACAGCCAGGAACACGAGGATGAACAAGCCACGCTTCGGGTCGGTAGCAAACGCATGTACTGAGGTCAAGACGCCGGATCGAACCAAGAAGGTACCAAGCAGACTGAGCGAGAAAGCCAAAATGGCGAGCAGCACGCTCCAGGCTTTGAAGCCGCCCCGTTTATCTGTGACCGCCAGCGAGTGAATCAGCGCGGTCCCCGCCAACCAAGGCATGAAGGAGGCATTTTCAACCGGATCCCAGAACCACCAACCTCCCCAGCCCAGTTCGTAATAGGCCCAGCCGCTCCCCATCGCGACACCAACGGTCAGGAAACACCAGGCGACTGTGGTCCAGGGGCGTGACCAGCGCGCCCAGGCCGCGTCCAGGGTTCCCCCCAAGAGCGCGGCGATCGCAAAGGAAAAGGCGACGGAGAATCCCACGTAACCCATGTAGAGCATCGGGGGGTGTATCACCATTCCGGGATCCTGCAGCAGGGGATTCAGATCGCGGCCATCAAATGCGGCTGGGATCAACCGCTCGAACGGATTGGAGACTGTCAACATGAACAAGAGAAATCCCACGCTGACTAATCCCATCACGCCGAGAATGCGCGCTCGCATCGCCTCCGGCAGATGGGTGGAAAAAAACGAGACAGCGACCATCCAGATGGAGAGGATGAACACCCAGAGCAGGAGCGATCCCTCGTGCGCGCCCCAAATTGCCGCGAGGCGATAATGAAGAGGGAGCTGGGAATTTGACGTGGCTGCGACATAGAGCACGGAGAAGTCCTTGGCCGCAAAGGCATACCCCAAACAACAAAATGCCAGGAAGACCAGCAGAAATTGCCCCCGCGCCGCCGGCTTCGCCACAGACATCAGCGTCGAACTCCCGACCGCTGCACCATAGATGGGAAGGCTCCCCTGCACCACCGCCACGCAGAGCGCGAGAATCAAAGCGAAATGGCCGATTTCAGGAATCATGTTGGCTCCTAGCGTGGATTGACGACAAGGGTGCTGCTGCTCTGTGCCCCTGCTGTCTTCGCCTTGGCAAGCGCGTCCGCTGCCTCCGGCGGCATATAGTTTTCATCGTGCTTCGCCAGCACTTCGCTCGCCAGGAAGGTCCCATCGGGCCCGAGTTGACCCTGGGCCACCACGCCCTTCCCTTCCTTGAATAAGTCAGGAAGGATCCCTTTGAACGTCACAGGCACGCGTTTCGCCAGGTCGGTCACAACGAAATGCACGGTCAACCCATCGCCATCGCGCGTGAGGCTGCCGTTTTCGACCATCCCTCCGATACGAAAGCCACGCCCTTTCGGCACTTCGGCGTTCGCTACCTGCGTCGGCGTAAAAAAGAACACAAGATTGCTCTGGAACGCATTCAGTACCAACATCGACGCCACGCCCAGCGCGATCAGACCAAGACCGATGAGGATAAACCGTTTATGCCGAGGTTTCATCGTATCAGTATCCTCCTACGACACGTCACGGCTCTCTGCGGCTGCCGAGGCATGTCGACGCCATACTGCGAGTACTTCCCACACCATGCACAAGGCCGTGGCGCCAAACGAGGTCCAGACATAGAGGCCGTACCCTCCCATCGCCCAAAACTCGGTCAGACTCCCCCACTGCATTAGCGCGCCTCCGCCACTTCCTGAATCGAGGAATTCTTACCCCACGATGGTTGTCGCTCACGCTCGACAATCACGCAGCGCATGCGGGCGAGCGTCACCGCGAAGCTATACATCCAGAAGCCTAGCGTCATCACCAGCATCGCGGTCACCATCGTCGTTGCCATTTTCGGCGACGCCGTCATGCTAACTGATGCCCCTTGGTGCAACGTGTTCCACCAGCGCACGGAAAAGTAGATAATGGGGACATTGACCACACCGACCAGCGCAAAGACAGCACTCGCCCGATCGGCACGGCGCAGGTCGTCGATCGACGCACGCAACAAGATGATCCCGATATACTGAAACAGCAGAATCAGTTCTGAGGTCAGCCTGGCATCCCACACCCACCACGCGCCCCAGGTCGGTTTGCCCCACATCGCACCGGTGAGCAGCGCAAGAAACGTAAACATCGCACCGGTAGGGGCGATGGCCTGAGCCATCATGAACGAGGGGCGTGCATTCAACCCCAATCCGAGGCCGGCCCATGCGGCCATGATGACATACAGAAACATGGACATCCAGGCGGCCGGCACATGGACGAAGATAATGCGGTAGGCGTCGCCTTGTTGAAAATCGGTCGGTGCGACGAAGAATCCGATGTACAGACCGACGCCGATCAACAAGAGCGCGGCGGCGGAAAACCATGGGATCATCCTTCCGGCCAGCGGGTGGAAAGCCTGCGGCGACGAATACTTGAACCAGTTAATGCCCATGAAGCTCATGCGAATGTATTATTCCAACGCGATGCGCAATGCAACAGCCGTGGCCCATGGCGCAAACGCGAGTGCGAGCAGAAAACAGGCTCCGAGTAAGGACAGATTCGCTTCGCTGCCTATTCCGGCCAAGCTGCTCGTGACGGCGCCAGCCCCAAAGATCAGCACCGGAACAAAGAGGGGAAGCACCAGGAGGGCAACCAGAAAGCCGCTCCCGCGCAACCCGAGAGTCAGCGCGGCACCGATGGCCCCAATCATACTCAACGTCGGCGTACCAAGCAAGA
Source organism: Nitrospiraceae bacterium (assembly GCA_036004925.1). Classification (GTDB taxonomy): domain Bacteria; phylum Nitrospirota; class Nitrospiria; order Nitrospirales; family Nitrospiraceae; genus Palsa-1315. Next base: position 57,607 of record DASYRC010000033.1, read on the forward strand.
GCGACAACGTCAAGACCCCCAACGAGTCCCCACTCAGGCCAAATTGCAAGCCGAGGAGAGGCGAGAGCAGGACCACTGGCAAGCCAGAGATCACCCAGTGCGCGAAAACCTTGCCAACGACCAGAACCGCCAGAGGCTGAGGTATCAAGAGCGTCTGTTCCAACACGCCATCGAGATAATCAGCCGTAAATAGGCGCCCCAGTGATAACAGGCAAGCAAGCAGGGCCGTGACCCAGAGCACACCGGAGGCGATCATCCTCAAAACCGCCGGCTCCGGCCCGACCCCCAACGGGAAGAGGCTCGCGACGATGACGACGAAGAAAACTGACATCGCCACATCCGAACGGTGCCGCATTGCCAGCAGAAGATCCCGCCGGATAACTCCGCGCAACGCCTCACTCATGCTGGGCTGGCTCATCTAGTCAGCCTCAGGACCTGGACGGAATCAGTTGGGAGGGCAATCTCCTGGTGCGTGGCGACAACCACCATGCCGCCATAACTCAGATGCGACTGCAGGCGTTGGGTCAAGTAACTTGTGGCCGCGGCATCGAGTGAAGCGAACGGCTCATCCAAGAGCCATAACGGACGTGTGGAAAGCCAAAGACGCGCCAGCGTCACGCGGCGCTTTTGTCCTTGCGATAATACCCTCGTCGGCAGACGATGAACCGATCGCCCAAGACCGACGGCCTCCAACGCCTTTTGCACGATTGAGCCGGAACTTTCATCGCCGGCCAGACAGGCGGACACCTTGAGGTTTTCGACCGGAGTTAGTTCATCCTTAATTCCGTTGAGATGCCCTACATAGGTGAGCTGGGCACTATAGAGCTCCTTGAGTTGGCGAATGTCTTTCCCTTGCCAAAGGATCGCGCCTCTATCAGGTGATAACAGACCGCACAGCATGCGGAGGAAGCTGGTTTTCCCACTGCCGTTCTCACCCATCACAGCCAGCAGAGTTCCTGGCTTGACCGTCACGCTGACATCGGAGAACAGCCGTCGCTCCCCGCGACTGCCACTCAGTGCGACGGTTTCGAACATATTCGGAAAAATCCCACCGGGACCGAACAAAAAGAATTGCCGAGGCGTCGAATCTTTTTGGGTCGTACTGTTCGTGAGCGTTTTTTCGACACCGTCTGAGGCCTCATAGGATCCAGCTGTCGCTGAAGCAGGAGTCCATCCGTAAGGTCGATGTCACTATGGCGATTGGGGGCCTCATGAAAGGGATCACACGTCACATCGGTGATTGTCACCCATCCGACACCGGCAAGTCAAAGATGATTGGGCGCGGATATGGTATGAACGCATCTCCGAACCTGTTGCTCAAACCTATGTTCGAACCAGTTTGGCACCCGAAATTTATTCATTGTGCTCTCCTTTGGGCCCCCGCATCGAGGAGGAACCAGGCCAGATCCCCTCCAGCAACCAGTCCTCCCACGCCGGCAGCAGCAGAGACCGTTGGTCACGAACAGACGGCAGAAAGTTGTCGACCATGGCAGCCATCTTATCAACACATAGGTGTAGCTTATGCATATATATTACCTACTTGTAATAACATTTGAGCAACAGGCTCCACCCTAGCTTTTCCAGATGCAAGATTCCGTTACCAGCCTCTATGGATAGGAAAACCAAGTAAGATTCATGGCCCTGGATGCTCACGTGGTAGAGCTTCAAGGACTCGGGGCGCAGTCCCCGCCCTTATACCACCACAACGCCGGTCAGGGATAGTTCCTACCGGACAGCCGGGGCCCGGACGAGTCCAGCAGAAAAAAAGCATATTCTGGTTTTGCGCATGCCTTGCGCGTGGGGGAGGGGGGTAGAATCTTGCCCCGTTTTAGTGGCATCATGGTGAGGCCACCTGATATGACATGTCGCTATTTGCGCAGTTAAGCAGTGGGATGGCATAGCCACACGAAGCAGCAGATCATCGCAAGATCCAAAAGAGGAGGGTCCGGCATATTATGATGAGGCAAGTGACAGGGGCAGGCTCTATCGTGCTCATTCTTGTTGCAGCACTGTACCACCCGGACTCAGCCCCTGCACATGGAGACGCGAGCGGAGAAGACGACCCGTGCAATCGCCGGGTCGGTGAGCGCATGGTGCATTTCAGTGCCTATCAGCCGCAATACGAGCTGAAAGATCAATACTGCACGGAAATTCCCAAGGAAGGCGACACCTTCCTGGTGGTAGACCTCGTGGACCCGGCGCTGCGTAGCGAGCCGGTCGGTATGCGAGTCGCGAAGGGTAACGGGAGCAATGAGGCAGAAAGTCAGATTGTGGCAGAAGTGCGTCCGAGCTCCCACCCGGACGGAGTGCTCAGAGGCGAAGTCAGGCTGGACGAAGGCCTGTATACGGTCACTATTGCGGCGGAGAAGCAGAATCTTATGCGGCGCCCGCAGTATCTCTTGCGGGTACACATGATCGATTATCAGAAGCTTGTGCGTACCGTGGCAGCACCCCTGATCGGCGTGCTGCTACTGGCCTTGCTCCTGTACAAGCTCGTACGATCGAAGTGGCTGCGGAGTTGGTGGGCTGCCCCCCGTTCGTAGGAAACTAGACGTTCCGGCCCGCGATCATGATCATATGGTTCACAAATAGGAGGCTGATGATGTCTGTGCAATTGCTAAAATCTGCTGGCGTATGCATCGTGATGCTGGCGATTGGGTTTATATTCTCCACTCAAGCCCAGGCTCACGGAGGACTCGCATTGGCCGAGGACATGTGTAGACTCACGATCGGCCCTTACAACATGCACTTCACCGGCTATCAGCCTGACAACACACGCAATAAAGAATTTTGCGAGGACATTCCGGCAACTGGTCGCACGGTCGTGGTACTCGATTATATGGAAGATGCACTCCGCCCGTTGACCACCGAGGTTCGGGTAATCAGAGATACGGGTTCGGAGCAGGATATTCAAGCCATCACGGTCCTTCACCTGCCGCCCAAGGTGTACCCCAGCGGCTCGGTCAATTTCGAATACAACTTCGACCAGCCCGGCAAATTCGTCGGTCTGGTCACCGTGGGCGACAAGAAGGAGCTTGTCTCGCGATTCCCGTTCTCGGTCGGGCAAACGAAAATACCCTTGCCCCCCGGCTACTTCATGATCGCGTTCGCAGGGGTGGCCGTTGTAGGGGGGGTGATCTTCTTTGCCTTACGCGGGCGTGGCAAAACTTCAGGCAGCACCGTTTCGTAAGCGGCCGGCCTCCAAGGCGCCAGCGCAGGTGCGACTTCGGTACAATGAAGAAATTGAGAGCGCCTAATAACCTAATAAGATGATGAGGATACTGACGATGTCTGTGCAATTTCTGAAACGTGCGTGCGTGTGCTTCTTGATGCTGGCAATAGGAGTTCCACTCTCCGCGCAGGCCCAGCACTTTCACGAATTAGACAAAAATTTCTGCATACTCAAGATTGGACCCTACGGCATGCACCTTACCGGCTATCAGCCTGACACCTCAGCCCAGCAGGAACTCTGCGGGGATGTTCCGTCGACCGGGCGCACGGTATTGGTGCTCGATTATATCGAAGGGGAACTCCGTTCTTTGCCCGTCGAGGTTCGGGTCATCAAGGATACGGGTTCAGAGCAGGATCTTCAGGCCATCACGGTCCTTCACCTACCGGCCAAGGTCTACCCAGGCGGCTTCATCAGTTTCGAATATAGCTTCAAGCAGCCAGGCAAATTCATCGGTTTGGTCACCGTGGGCGGTACGCAGGAGCATGTCGCGCGATTCCCGATCTCGGTAGGAGAATCGGGAGTGGTTTCGCACTTCATGCACTACATCATGGTCATAGTCCCGCTTGTATCGATTGCCGGTGGAGCGGCGATCTACTTTTTCCTGCGCGGGCGTCGCAAATCCTCGCTGAGCACCGTTTCCTAAGGCAGCCGGGCCTTAGAGCCATGCGCCGAAACCACACGGCCCAAGGGCCCCTGGTGCGCCCCAGCGCAGCAGGCAAGGACGAGGAGGAAGTCCGATGGCATCAGGGGCGGGTCACGCACTCAAGCACATCATGGTGGGCGCGGTGCTGGCGCTGGCGATGGGCGTGCCTGTCGCCCCGGCGCTGGCGCATGCCGCGCTGGTCAAGACCGAGCCGCCGCGCCGGGCGCTCCTCGCCAAGGCGCCGGCAGAGGTACGGCTCTGGTTCAACGAGGACATTGAGAGCGCCTACGCGTCGCTTGTCGTGCTCGATATCGGCAAGCAGCCCGTCACCGAAGTCACGCCGCACCTGGCTCCGGGGGACCAGAAGTCCCTCGTCCTGCCGTTGCCGGAGCTGGCCCCCGGGAAGTACTCCGTGCAGTTCCGGGTGCTCTCCTTGGACGGGCACGTGATTCAGTCGTCCTTCGACTTTACGGTAAAAGGTAAAGTGCAAGAGAAATGATCGAGGTCATCGCGGCGCTGATCCGCTGGCTGCAGCTTGCGTCCAACATGATCCTGATCGGCGGCTACGTCTTTCTGGCGATTGCCGGGCGCGCGAGCACGGCATTCGACACCCCCTGGTTCGCCCGCCTGGAGCGGGCGCTCCCGTGGCTGGCGGTCACACTGCTGTTGGGCTTGGTGGGCTTGCTGGCCACGACCACGGCGCAGGTCACGGGCGTGGCCGCCAGCGCCTGGCACCCGGAGGCCTGGGTGGGGCTCCTGCAGGATACCAGGATCGGACACATCTGGATGGGACGCGCAGGCCTTGCGCTGCTCCTGTTCGGCGTGGCCCTCTACGTTCGGTGCTCCCCGTGGGCGCGTTGGCGGTCTGTGTTGTGCGCGACCGTCGCCGCGCTCACGCTGGCGGTGGCATCGCTCGCGAGCCATTCCGCAGCCGGCGAGCTGTCCGTAACCTCGGTGCTGCCGTACGCGCTACATATCGTGCTAGCGAGCGTCTGGTTCGGAGGGCTGCCGGCCTTTCTCACCGTCGTGTTCGCCGCCACCGGGAAGCGAGCACGCGCGGAAGCGGATCGGTCCGGCCTCCAGACCCTGAAGCAATTTTCGGCCATGGCGTTACCCGTGATGCTGGCGGTCGTGGCCACCGGCCTCCTCGTGGCGGATCGGATGGTGGACACGAGCTACGCCGCATTGGTCGCCACGAACTACGGCTGGTTTCTCAATGCCAAGCTGTCACTGCTCGCGGTGATTCTCGTGATCGCCGCGCGCGCGCGCCTCGTCTGGCTGCCGGCACTCGGCCAGAGTGCAGCTGTGGCTGCGGCCGGCGGACGAGGACTGCGCAGAGGGGTCACCGTCGAAGTCGTACTCGCGGCCGCGCTGGTGTTGGCGGCGACCCTGCTGGCGAACGCCGTCCCGGCCAAGCATGACGTCATTGAGCACTGGCCCTATCCCTTCCGCTTCTCCATCGACGCCACCTGGGGCCAGGTGAGCGTGATGATCCGCGCGGGGGTCGGAGTGGCGCTGCTTGCCCTGGCCGGGGGGACGGTCGCACTCGGTCGGACGAAGCGCTGGGAGCCGAAGTGGCGCATGGCCCTCCCGGCCGCGCTGGCAGCCTGTGCGCTGGCCGTGGCGCTGCCGCCCCTTGCCGTGCCGGCGTATCCGGAAACCTACCGCAAGACGCCGGTCCCGTTCGATGCCATTTCTGTGGCCAACGGGGCGACCCTGTTCGCCGCGAACTGCGTGGCCTGCCACGGCCCCCAAGCCAAGGGCAATGGAGTGCGGGCCAAAGAATTTCCTAAGCCCCCGGTGGATCTGCTCACCGAGCCGCACACCGCCCTTCATACCGCCGGGGATTTTTTCCACTGGTTGACCTACGGGATTCCCGGGACTGGCATGCCGGAGTTTTCCGACGAACTCTCGGAAGAGGATCGCTGGGACGTCGTGAACTTTCTCCATGCCACGTCCCGCGGCTATCAGGCGCGCCTCATCAACCCCTACGTCGCCCCCAATCAGCCTTACATGGCCCCGCAAAACTTCTCCTATGCCGCGCACGACGGAACGAGCGGCACCTTGAAGGACTTCCGCCGGCAAAAAGCGGTGCTGCTGGTCCTGTTCTCGTGGCCGGAGTCGCGCGCGAGGCTCGAGCAGCTGCGGCTGGCGTACGCCTCGCTCCGCGGCAGCCAGACGGTGGTGCTGGCCGTGCCCGTCAATAACCCCAGCCCGCAAGATCTGGCGGCGATCACCGCAGACCTGCCGTTCCCGGTGGCGACGCAGGGGGCGCCGGAGATCGCGCGGAGCTACGCCCTGTTCCGTCGCACCCTCAGCAATCCCGATCTGGCCGGCGAGGGGACCTCCCCGAAGCATATGGAGTTCCTGATAGACCGTTACGGCTATTTACGGGCGCGCTGGATCCCTGCAGCGGACGGAACGGGATGGACAGACATCGGCGAATTGATGCGGCAGATCGATCAACTCAATCGAGAGAAAGAAATCCGGCCACCGCCAGACGACCATGTGCACTGAGCCTCTTGTGGAAGCAACAGGGGTACAGCGCGGAGCGCGAGTACACGTTTCAACTGTCATTTTGAGGAGAGAGGATTCGAGGCCATAGTCTCCCGGCAACCCGAACGTGGCAGAGGGTAAGATCTTGGTCCTTAAGACCCCACTAACAAGGTCGCCGCGTTCTTTATTCTTTTTCGTCAGATACCCCGCAGTTTGCTGCAGATAGCTTCAGATAGCTTCATTCTGAACAACCCCAAATAGTTACGTGGGCCCATGAGCCAGGATTGCCAGGATGAGCGGGCCAGAAGAGTCTAGAAGGGGTGGCGACCATCAGGTCTCTTGTGGCACGAATGTCGCCTGGCACCGCGGCGTCCCGCATGCTTGACATTCACCACTCTATTAGCATATCTTGCGCGAAAATCGGCTATGCACTTGACTCCAGTTCGCCACAGGCGTAACGGAATCACACCGTGGAGGACTTATAATAATGCGGAATCTTGCCGAGTTCGAAGAGCGCTTCGCCACAGAAGGTGCCTGCCGTGCCTACCTGGCTCGACTGCGGTGGCCGAGCGGGTTCTGTTGCCCCCAATGCACGACCAGCGGAAGTTGGACAACAACAAGATGCCTTTTGATGTGCCGGCAATGTGGGTATCAAGCTTCGGTCACTGCGGGGACGATCTTCCATCGAACCCGCCTTCCTCTCCAGGACTGGTTTCGAGCCATGTGGTGGATGACAGATCAAAAGCATAGGCTTACCGCCTTGGGACTGCAACGTCTGCTGGGCCTTGGCAGTTATAGAACGGCGTGGTTGTGGCTGCAGAAGTTGCGGCGCGCAATGGTGCGGCCGAGCTGGGACCGCCTGGGAGGCAAGGTTGAAGTGGGCGAAACATATCTGGGGGGCGTCGAGGCTGGACGCAGCCGTCGGCACATGGGGAGCAAAGTCCTGGTGGCGATCGCCGCGCAGATCAACGGGAAGGGGATTGGACGTATCCGTCTGCATCGAATTCCGGATGCGTCCGCGAGCCCGCTGGTCGCCTTTGTGAAGCACGCGGTTAAGCCGGGCTCCGTGGTCATTACAGACGATGGACGGGAGGCCTATGCAGGGTTGAAACAGGAAGGCTTCGAGCACCGACCCCGCGTGATCAGCACCTGCAGTAACACGGCGTCGGTCTTGCTGCCCCGTGTTGACCGGGTGGCATCCTTGTTCAATCGTTGGCTGTTGGGTACCCATCAAGGTGCTCTGTCTCGTGAGCGACTGGACTCCTACCTCGACGAGTTCACATTCCTGTTCAACCGTCGAACGTCGAGATACCGCGGGATGCAGTTCTACAGGCTTGTGGCGCAAGCTGTTGGGGTTGAGCCTGTCCCCTACTCCAGGCTGATCGCAGGCACCACATGAGCCAATGCCGAACTGGAGTTAAGTGCATAGCCATTCTAGCCATTCTGCTACTAAAGTAGGGGGTGGAACTGGAGTTAAGTGCATAATTCTTTGCACGTATTTTGCAGGCAGCATCGGACTTACGCCCTGGATATTCTGCTTGACATCGAGAAACCGTATCCGCTAATCTCCCGCCTCGTAGGAACAAGGCGGCCATGTTTCGCCGGAGAATTTTCTCCGGAATAAAATAAAAGGGGTGGGTTTCAATTACTCTAACTGGTTCTCAATAACTTAAATACTAAAAAAAGGAGGTCAGGGTATGGCGAGTACAACGTTCGGAGGTAGCGACCGTGGGTATGACATGTCCCTCTGGTACGATTCGAGGCCCCTCAAGATCGGCTGGTTTACGATGTTGGTGGTGGTGGGAGCCGAGGTCGTGTATCAGCGC
>DASYRC010000034.1:0-8443 GCA_036004925.1 Nitrospiraceae bacterium
CGCTGATCACCCATATCAAGCGGTACATCGCACGCTGGAATGACCACCCGACCCCGTTCGTCTGGACCAAAGAACCCGTCGCGATCATCAAGAAGGTCCTCCGGAGGGCCCCTTAACCTGACTTTGGAGACGGGACACTAGATCAACGTTTGGATCGCTCAATGAACGATCTTCCTCTCACCTTCTTCCTACTGCTGATCCGCACGTTTCGTCCTGTCATTCGGAGAAGGAAGGACCGGCAGGCTGCCCAGGGGCGCGGATCCTGAAGACGTGGGCGTGATGGGTTGGTCGGGGATCAGTCTTGAACGGGATAATTGATGTTTGCGGGCAACCGATTCACCGCAGGCGATGCAGGTATAGTTGCCCGTTAAATAGCCGCTGTCATTCTGTTCCAATTCCAGGGTGAGATGCGCACAGGGTCGTGGATCCACTCGATTTTCCCACTTCGCTCGTAAGACAGCAGCATCACCACTCGTCATGACGTCCATCCGCTGTTGGATCACTATTTATATAAACATCTGTCAGCTTGTTCAACAAGAAAAAGCGAAGGGATCGTGAGGACGAATCTCTTGTTCGGCCCCCACGCCGCGAAGTGCGTGATCTGACAAGGGGACGGCAAAGACCCGACCTCTCCGCGAGACGAACCGCAAACGCAAGGCCCTAGGAATGCGCGGATTCTGGAGACGTTGGGATAAGATGACGCAGCGAGCTCGGTTGCTCTGTTGTCTTGCAACGATGCGTCGCCAACTTCCCCCCTCCGAGGGCATGTGAAGCCCGGTCGTCGGCTGTTTCACTTGGCCATTCCGCCAGCAGCCGCCATTTCCCCGTTCAGCTACAAGAGCACAGAATGAGTGTGGTGTAGTTTGCGCGAGACCAGGGAAGGGGGCTAAGACCGACGGCAACGATCCTGTGCATTGATGACGAAGCATCCGTGCGGAGGCTCTTCCAGGTCGCGCTCGAAGGGGCAGGGTACCGTGTCCTGATCGCCGAAAGTGCAAAACACGTCCTGCGTCTCTTGGAGCATCAGGAGGTGGATCTGGTTTTTGTGGATATCTTCATGCCAGAGATGGACGGCGTGGAACTGATCCCACTGCTTCGCAAGACTCGACCTGCCAGCAAGATTATTGCCATCACTGGAGGATCAGGCCGGAGGAACTATCTCGACATGGCGAAGCACTTGGGAGCCCACGACAGGCTGATGAAGCCGTTCGGTCTGCAAGCGTTGCTGGATGTGGTTTCCTCTCAACTGAAATGAGAACACCCCGCTATGGCTGGGATCATAGGTTGGTCGGGGGGCAGTCTTGAAGGGGTTATTGGTGTTTGAGCACAAGCAATCGACCGCAGACAATGCAGCTATAGTTGCCCGTGAGATAGCCGCTGTCATTCTGTTCCAATTCCAGGGTTAAATGCGCACAGGGTTGTGAATCCACCCGATGTTCCCACTTCACTCGTAATTCTGCAGCTTGAGCCGTCGTCATGATGTCCCCCGTTGGTCGATCCCTACTTATTTGACAAATCTTTCAGCTGAGTCAGTGGTATTGGGTCGGCCCGAACCCATTGATTGCCGATCCTCTCAGTTCTTGGCTTTTTCCAGTGCAATCACATTCGCCTTACCTTCCGTCTTGCAGATCTCACTCATTTCGCCCTGTATGGGTTTAATGGATTCGTGGCTGTCCGCTGAGAACCACGCTAACGCCACGGGTATCCATCGGTCAGCCATGAGCTGTTGCGAACACGCCTTAATCTGATGATTCTTGTATGTCATCCACGTAGGCACATTCAGCACTCCTATACGGGTGTTGGGCATACCAGATAAATAAGTGTTACGTCGGCGGCCCCAGCGGCCCGGCCCATTCCGCATCAGGCCCGTATGGAATGCGATGTGTCTCAAGGTGCGAATACATTCCCTGCGACATGCCGATAGCTTTCAACTCATTACTCCATTCTATGAGCTCGATGATCTGCAGTCGGTCTCTTTTAGACCTGTACCAGTACCACACCGGCTTGGTCGGCTTCTCGGTCGTCCAGGCCACTCCCCTCCTCCATCCTCCCTGCCCTTCAAGCTTGGTTAACCGTGCAAATCTATGTCTATGAAGTCTTTCAGGCCTATGTAGGTACGAGCGGTCAACGCGATGTGGTTCTCTTTGGCAAATTCTTTTGCATCAGCAAAGCTAAAGAACCTAGCTGCTTTCGAGCTCATCATGGTTGTGGATGCAATCTGGCAATGTAGCAGGTCCCTGGTGCCACTTGCTTCTGAGGGCCAGCAAATATCACAAACAGCGTCTATTTTGACTTCGCCATATCCAGCCCCCTCACTTCCCCTTCGGCATGGGCAGGTCACCAGAGTCGCCAGCCGGACACCGAGAGATTCCCACGGTAGCTTGGCCTTGGAACGGGTAAGCGGTATAACTCACAGAGCATTGCTCAGGAAAACGACGGAAGGGACAAATCGAGAAGGGCATGAGGGGGAGCCTCGCAGGGAGGCGTAGTTGGGTCAGTGTGAAACGGGAGTTTTGAGAGTGCAGACAATCGGTTTACCGCACCCATTACAGGTATAGCGTTCTAACGAACGCTTGAGGTCAATCCCTTTCCATCTCAGGTACCGCCCTTTCAATGTCAGGTCCCGATGGGCACAGGGTGAGAGATCCGCTCGCCCATTCCACCTCACGCGTAAGGCCGCTGCTTGATTCATTATCATCGCGTCCCCCTCTTCTGGCTAGAGGTTGAACTGGATTACACAAACTGCGAGTGGAGGGCGATCTGATAGGTCGAGTAACCGACTTGGCGTTGCAACACCCGTCCGTCCCTCGACATCCGATCAATAGCACTGAACACCTCCCCCCAAGTGAGATCGGGAAGGTACGCGACGACATCGTCTAGGCAGCAGGGACCACTGATCCGCAGCAGTTCTATAATAGCCTCTTCTACGGGCATCATGGCGTACAACCTCCCTTCGGTCGGAATGTGTATCATGAGGTCGGTTCGTCGGCTCCTGTGTGCGGTTCTTATAGCCGAATCATGGTCGAAGTACTATCGACACACCTAGGATTTTTCTGTCGAATTGATAAGACAGCAATGTCGTGGTTTGTACGGCAGAGGCGAGGGGCGAATACCGTCGTGACTCCCGGGACTTTGAGTGCTGCTCGGAGATTCGCCACGCTGACCAGGTTTCACAACGACTCCTTCATCACCAGGCCGGCGCCTACCATTCGGTGAGATCGGCCAGCCGGGGACACCAGCGCGTGCCGGCGCGCAAGAGGGACGATTCCACTTGTTGCCTAATCGTGCTCGTGCGCCAGGCGGTGGCCGAAACGATTCTGGTCGACTGGCAGGGAATCAATTTTCATCGCCTCCCTCTCTTCACAGCTCGATGGGTTCTTGGGTCAACTCCCACCGGACTTTCGGTATGCGGTTGAGATTCGCAATGCTGGTCTTCTGGGTGCTGAGTACCACAAGGTCCTTGAGACCCACAGTGTGGCTCACGTCTACAACCACTGGTCCTACATGCCGCCACTCGCCGAGCAGCACACACGCATAGGCGGCTTCACTGCGGCGTTCACCGTGCTACGCCTCCTCACTCCATTGAAGATATCTTATGAAGCCGCCATGAAGCGGGCTGAGCTATATACAAAGATTGTCGAGGAGTTACCGGAAATGCGACGGGATACGGTGGAACTGGTCAGAAAGGCTGTGGCGGAGTATCGACGAGCCTATGTCCTGGTCAACAATCGCTCTGAGGGGAATGCGCCGCTGACGGTGCAAGCGCTCGTTGATACGTTAACGGGGTAACTCCTATTTCAGAGATCAGACAACCACACCGGAACGGCCAGACCACAAACATGGTTCCTCATGCTAGCAGGCTTACCATGCCTTTGCGATGAGATGTCGATGGGGTCTTCAGATGGATGTTGATTCGGTAGAGGCCAAACTCCGCGGGCTTGACGGAAGCCAGCCCGACCACACAAATCAGATGACCGGCCGCGATATCCTCTGGGGTCATAGTGGACTGGTCACACGTCACGAAAAAGGCCTCTCTGGGGGTTTTCCCCCGTAGAGCTCCTGTCAGCCATAAGGTCGCAAGGTAGCCGCGCACATGTCGGCCGAGTTGAGTCCACAAAGCAGAAGCGTTGCTTTCATACAAGACCCATTGGAGTTCATGGTCGCACCAGCTTTCGAGCATTGCCTTCAGGGGATCCGAAGTCACGGCTTGAGTGCAGCGCTCTCCTGAATCGATCTCTTCGACGGACACGTATGACGCATGGCAGGCAGGCATTTAAGTCTCCAAGTGGAATTTGAGCTGATCTCCACAGAGTCGCTGAAGCCCATGGTTCTGAGGAGACACACAAAGGAATTCAACCCCGGCCGATTCGCCTTCGACCCACTTCACTTTCCCCAAATCAATTTGAATGGCCGGCCCATCATTCTGGTACACCTTGAGCGTAAGGTACTGATCGCGCCTGAGAAGTCGTGTGAGACAAAGCCCGCACCCACTGCGGGAAATATTTGTCACCTGCCCTCGTGTAAGTCCTACTTTGTCTGCGACAATTGTGTTGAAACTGACCACCATCCGAGCGTCCATCCGCTGGTCCATCTCGCGAACTTGACAATACTGTGCAGGAAGATCGGGCAATGTCACCTCCATGGCGAAGTTTTCATTTACAGATGCCTATGACCATGAGTTCAGCAATCCTCATGCCCAACGTCAACATTCGCAAGTTTGTGTATTCTGAGGGGGCAGGCCTGTGCGAGCCGTAATAATGTATCAAAACCCATACGGAGGGGAAAGAAACTATACAGCCGTGAGCCTAGGAGATAGTTTTCCACCACCTGCCGTGCGTACCTTTATTAGAAGGTATATTACTTACGTACTAGTTTATCGGGCGATTCTTCACCTTACGATACCCAGTTCCCTCTGCATTCGCCTCGCTCGCAAACTCCACCCGATTTTGTGGCGCGACCTGGCTGCAGTTCGGACAATCAGAACGGTGTTTTTAACGGCTCCTCTTCCGCCATTCCCACGGTCAACAAAACAAAGAGAATTGCGGGCACGGGCCGTGAGCGCACGCTCAACTCGCTGGCCTCGACCGTTCATTCCACCGGACGGGACTCATTACGGTTCCCAATGCAAGCAGACCGATAATAATCAGGAAAAATACAAGGGACACGAAGAGAAAGAACGCGCCCCGCATTTCGACAAGCATCCTTACTCACCTCCTCCTATTCCACCGCCTGTTCTGTTTCAACCGTCTTGAGGGTGTTGCACGGCCGACTGCCCCGCTCTCAATCTGAAAAAACTGTTCTCCATTTTTTCTCGTCCTGCGGACTCCGGTTTTATACACGGTCTTCGCGTCATCGACCGTAAACACGAATGAAAAACAATTATTCTCCTGAGCAAGCGATTGGCCCTGCTGGATGGCCCCCTCAAAACCTGCGACGGCTATTGAAGCCACATACTTGCCGGGCCTGTATATTTGACGGGCGTTCGGCCTCGTCGTGGTTTTGGATACGGCGGCGTTGGCGGTTGAGGACGATCACGCGGTCGATGACGTCCCCGCAGTGGACGCATCGCAGGGCAAGGACTCTGCTTCCTCCCTCATAGATGATCTCGGGCACTCTCAAGCCGGCACAGCGAGGGCACTGCATAATCTCTCCTTGTTACACGGTTGTGAGTAGCGGAGATCCTTTCAGGTAATCACCTGTGGCTGAATCGGGAACCGCCTGCGCAGAAGCGCTCCGGACCTGTTGACGAATCGGGAGAACTACCTCGCAGAGCGCCTCGAACTGAAAATCCGCAAGCAGCTGACGCCTGGCCGTCCTGTCGAGATTCAAGTAGTGAGGGAACTCGGAAAGCAGCGTGTGCCTGTAGAGGACAATCAGTTTGTCGATGTCTTCGATTCGTGAAAGAAGGGATTCCAACACCGGGTAGCTGAGCCCCGGAAGGTGCCCGCCTCCCCCTATTCGGAATCCTCCAACGACCATCAATATCTTCTTGGGTGTAAGGGTAAGTTCGATGCTTAATACGATCAAACGAAGCTCCATTTGCAGCGCAGGATATCTCATCGATGTTACGGGTACATTACGGATGAGTAACGGATCGTGAAATAGACTGCCCCTGAGCTAGATAGTTTTCGGCAGATGATGGAAATTGATGCTACCGTATCCCCGCGGCGGATACTTCCGATACCACCAGCACAATGCGAGGCTAGAATGTCCGTCGCCGGACGACATATCCTGCCTGACAGGGCAAAAAAACAACATTTGTCCCGCTTCTGAAAATCACTCTAACGTCACGACAGCTGTGCGAAGTAGGCGCGACTAACCCAAACACTGGCAAGCCAATTGCGATTGATCTCGCTCGAGTGGACCAACAATAGAAAGCGATGGAATATGTTTCGGGTATGGAAAGAACGACTATGTGCCTCATTACGAAATGTGAACTGACTTACTATCGCTCTCAGGGTTCGCACTAGAAGAGGGTGAAGGAGCAGTTCGAAACTTCCCGTATTGCCTGAGAATCAAGCTCCTCTTTTAGCTCGCAAACCCACCAAAAGAATGAGCTCGCGCGGGGGGTTCAGAGATGAGTTCAAGGAAATGCGGGCTCTGATGCACTAAAACGGAATGCGAATGCCCATTTGGAACTCATTCGGAGAGACGCTTTGCCCAAACTGACTCCGAAGTCCGAAATCGCTCCGCATGGGAGGTGCCCCATCGAACGATCGATTTAACTCTAACCCGTAGCCTCCAGAAAATCCTGCCTCGAGATACAGCAACAGAGCTCTCCCCCCTATCGCGTAACCAGCGCTGACCAAGGGAATATCCCGAAAGTATGAGGACAAAGCAGGCTCCGAAGGCACCGCGATTGGAGATGGAATTGGGATATGTTTCATCAGCGTAGTCGAAGAGAGTTGGCTATTTGTCTCCCCACGGGCGGCAGAATCGGCCATATCATTATCCCGTGCTGCAACGCTCTGACCGGAGACAGCAAGAACAATAATCAAAAAGACCGATACGAACGCGATGTAATGTTTCATCCAATGAAACCGCCACTAAACAAGTCCAGCACCCTGACAGTCGACTTACTCACTCTGATCCACCGTGCTCCCCTTATTGAACTGAAGAGCGTACCCATCGAGTCGAGCCACCATCGAGCGTAAATTGTATCAACCGCACGCCATGCTCGCGCATGGTGCCAGTGACCACACTCATCGTCACAACGCCATCACCTGTGCCCAGATTGCGCAGCTGGCTCGTCATCCGAGGAGAGCTCGAGGAGAGGAAGCATTCACCCCTTCACTGGGGTAGCTACGCAAAGTGCATGCCGTTGCAGGAGGAGGAGGTCAGAACAAAAACCATGAATATGAGCCGTGGAGAGAGGAAGATTGATAGTGTCATGCAGGGAGACTGTAGCAGAATGTGGCAGATCGCTGAGTCAAACGTAGGTTTCTTCAGAGGATAGACGATGTAGTCGTTTGCCTACAGATGCGACATTGAAAAGTGAGATAGAGCGAAGCGATACCGCATCTGTTTCAATCACGGAGAGGGCGCCCCTGTCGTTTCAATGTGTGGGACCCACCGCCCCCGTCGTTCCGCTGCGGTATGTCCACTTCAACGAGGAGGCCACGACCATTCTGCGAGGCTTCGATTCCTGGCAACGGTCCAGGTGGGTCTTCCCTTCGGAGAATCCGGCGACCCCTTTAAATGCCAGGAACTTCTATGACCGTGTCTGGGGGCCTGCGGTGAGCGAGGTGGGGATTGAATGGGCTACCTGGCATGACCTCCGCCATACCTTTGCGAGTCGATTGGCAATGAACGGCCAGAACGATGGCACCTTTGCCGCGCTGTTGCGCCATTCGACCACAGCCCTGGTCAAACGGTACGCACACCTCAGCCTATCGCACCTGAAGGAAGTGGTTGAGGGGGTCGCGGGGTTCGAGTAGGCTCCGACATAGGTTCGAGAGAATCAGGTTCCAACGGGGGAGTCCTGGCCGGTTTCCAATGGAAACGTGACAGAAACCGGAATGGCGGTTTCTCTTGGACAGGAGAGCAATGTCTAATGTCTAAGGTCCAAGTGCGCGGGATTTTTTATGGAGCCGGCGATCCGGATTGAACGGACGACCTGCGGTTTACGAATGTGAACAAGATGTTTTTGAAAAGGCTCGGTGTTTCAAATGGTTTCCGTATTTTTCTCTTTGTATCGGGCTCTTAGGTGGATTCCACTGTCTCCATTGATTCCGATAAATCTTGGCCTTTAGGGAAGGTTTTAGCACAAATTTATATAGGGACCCAGCCTTCGGTGCAACGGCGGCGTGTCACGCGATGCACCCTACCAATGCAGGGCTGCGTCTCTATATCCGGCCTCTCGGTGGACAACACACGTGTCCGGGCCTTGATGACATCCGCGCGCGTTCTCCTCATGAGCACAACGGCCTTGTCCGGGCCGACC
>DASYRC010000035.1:0-83938 GCA_036004925.1 Nitrospiraceae bacterium
GGAGATGGTCATGCCGGGGGATAATGTGAGCGTCACGGGGGAGCTGATTAGCCCGATCGCGATGGATCAAGGGTTGCGGTTCGCGGTGCGCGAGGGCGGGAAGACCGTCGGCTCCGGCGTCGTCACCGAAATTCTGGCGTAGTGAGTGGCCGGATGAATAGAGGAATGAATGGTTAAGGTTGAACAAAGAATTAGGATTCGGTTACGTGGGTTTGATTACCGCGTGCTAGACCAGTCAGTGGCGGAAATCGTTGAGACCGTCCGCCGGAGTGGGGCGAAAATTGTGGGGCCGATTCCGCTTCCTACGCGCATCGAGAAGTTTACGGTGCAGAGTGCGACGCATGCAGATAAGAAGGCTCGCGAGCAGTTCGAAATCAGAACGCACAAGCGTTTGATGGACATCATGGACGCGACTCCTGAAACCATGGATGCCCTGATGAAGTTGAACCTAGCTGCCGGCGTGGATGTCGAGATTAAGCTCTAGGGTAAGCGACTGGCAAGGGACGTTACGCATGACGAACGGGTTGTTGGGTAAAAAACTAGGGATGACCCAGATATTTGACGAGACGCGGTTTACGCCTGTGACCGTCATTGAGGCAGGTCCTTGCCGCGTGATCACGATCAAAACAAAAGAGCGAGATGGGTATGAATCCGTCCAGTTGTCTTTTGGCGAAGTGAAAGAACGCAAGTTGTCCAAGGCCGAGCTGGGGCATCTGAAGAAGACTGAAGCTCCAGCCACCCGTGTGCTCAGAGAGTTTCAAAAGGTTGGCGAGGTGATGGTAGGGCAATCCATTAAAGTCGATATCTTCAAAAAAGGCGACTGGGTGGATGTCATCGGTATTTCGAAGGGAAAGGGATTTCAAGGGGTGGTGAAGCGGCATCATTATGCCGGCGGTCCTGAATCTCACGGGTCCATGTTCCATCGGCATCCCGGTTCGATGGGCGCCAGTTCATATCCTTCTCGTGTCTGGAAAGGGAAAACTTTGCCTGGGCACATGGGGGCTAAGCGGATTACGGCCCAGCGATTGAAAGTTATTGAATCCAGGCCTGATGAGAATTTGCTGTTCGTTCGAGGAGCAGTCCCTGGCGCGGCAGATGGACTAATCATGGTGAGAAAGTCGAAGAAGGGGTAGGCATGCCCACGGTTGATGTCGTTGATTTGAAGAGACAGAAAGTCGGGTCCGTCGATCTCCCGGAGGAAGTCTTCGGCTGTAAACTGCACACGGCCTTAGTTCATGAAGCGGTGGTGATGCAGCGTGCCTGTGAGCGTCAGGGTACTGCATCGACATTGCGGCGCGGAGAAGTGGCTGGGTCCGGGAAAAAACCATGGAAGCAAAAGCATACTGGGCGGGCACGGGCAGGGTCGATCCGCTCTCCCATATGGCGGCATGGCGGGTCGGTGTTTGGGCCGAAGCCGCGTGATTATTCCTACAGCATGCCGAAAAAAAAGTATCGTGCAGCGCTTCAATGTGCGCTTTCGGCCAAGGTAGCCGACGGACAAGTGGTGATTGTGTCGAATCTGTCGTTGGAGCAGCCAAAGACGAAACTCTTGGCTCAAGCGCTGGCCAATTTGGGTGCCGGGGCCTATGCCTTGATCGTGGCAGGTGTAGGGCATGCTGGATTGGCTCAAGCCGCGGGCAACCTTCCTAATGTGTGTGTGGTGGGGCCTGAAGGATTGAACGTCTACGATATTGTTCGAGCTGAATTGATTCTGATTCTTGAGCGAGAGTTACCGCGAGTGAAGGAAGTCTGGGCATGAAGACGGGCCCCCATAACATTCTGCTGCAGCCGTTGCTGACGGAAAAGATCACGGCGATGCGGGAAAGCAGCAACACTGTGGGTTTTCTCGTTCACCCGGATGCGAATCGTGTCCAGATTAAGCAAGCGGTCGAAGCGTTGTTAAAGGTGAAGGTCGAGCGAGTGAACGTTTTGAATGTTCTCGGGAAGGTGAAGCGGTTGGGGCGTTTCTCTGGTAAGCGGTCAGATTGGAAAAAGGCCTTCGTCAAGCTCAAGGAAGGCGAGAAGTTGGAGCTCTACGAGAGCGCATAGCGGGACAGTGTATCGGGCTGATCTCGATGTGCTGGGAGGACGACTGTTCCATGGGAATCAGAATATACAAGCCAAGGACACCGGGACGTCGCGGCATGACCGCGGTGACGACCGAAGAACTGTCGAAGAAGAGGCCTGAAAAATCGCTCACGTCATTCCGTCGCAGTACCGGCGCCAGGAATAACGATGGGCGGACGACTGTACGGTTCCGTGGGGGTGGGCATAAACGGCTCTATCGAAAAATTGATTTCCGACGCGACAAGACCGGAATCCCCGGGACCATTGCCGCGTTTGAATACGATCCTAATCGGTCGGCGCGGATTGCTTTGGTGCACTATAAGGATGGCGAGAAGCGTTATATCCTGGCCCCTGTTGGCTTAAAAGTCGGGGACGTAGTGCAGTCCGGTGTTGGTTCAGAGGTTCGAACAGGGAATGCATTGCCCTTGTCTAGTATGCCGTTGGGAACCACCATTCATAATGTAGAGTTGAAGCCTGGAAAAGGCGGACAGCTGATTCGTAGTGCGGGAGGCTCTGCTCAGGTGATGGGGCGTGATGGCGAATATGTGCAGGTGCGACTCAGGTCCGGTGAAATGCGGAAGATTCTTTCAACCTGCATGGGGACCGTCGGACAGGTTGGGAATACGGATCACGAAAATATTAATGTTGGGAAGGCAGGTCGGACGCGATGGTTGGGCCGACGCCCGAATGTGCGCGGTGTAGTGATGAATCCGGTCGACCACCCGCATGGTGGCGGTGAAGGGAAATCTGGACAGGGTAACCCCCATCCGGTCTCCCCATGGGGTCTTCCGACCAAGGGCTACAAGACCCGGAACAACAAGGCGACGGACAAGTTCATTATTTCCCGCCGCAAGTAGGAGCACGCGATGCCTAGGTCAGTCAGTAAGGGTGCATTCGTTGACGACCATCTGCTTCAGAAAGTGGAGCGGATGAATCAGAATAAAGATCGCAAGATCATTAAGACCTGGTCGCGTCGATCCACGGTCATTCCGGATATGATTGGACACACGTTCGCGGTTCATAACGGGAAGAAGTTTATTCCTGTCTTCGTGACAGAAAATATGGTCGGGCACAAGCTGGGAGAGTTTGCACCAACCAGGTTTTTCAAGGGGCATGGGCACGCCAGGACAGAGAAATCGGTCGCCCTCAAGTAGGCGACAGGCTCCAGTCACGGCAAACTCGATTGGATAGGACGGTTATGGCTGAAGCGCAAGCAGTTCTACGGTTCGTACGTGTCTCCCCGAGGAAAGCCCGCCCGGTGATCGATTTGATCCGTGGGAAGCAAGTTCCAATGGCTCTTGCATTGCTCAGAAACTTGCCGCGTCAGGCGTCGAGAGTGGTCGAAAAGATTTTGAGGTCTGCCGTGGCCAATGCGGAGCAAAAGGAGATGGGCGACAGTGAATCGATGGTGGTGTCGAAAGCGTTCGTTGATTGCGGCCCAACGTTGAAGCGCTTTCGGCCTCGATCGCAGGGGCGTGCGAATGCGATTCAAAAGCGTATGAGTCACATTACTGTCGTCGTGTCGGCTGTAAGCGTGAAGGAAAAGAAGTAGATAGAGGCGGCTTACGAAACGGATTCATTTCCTGTCTGAGTGAGGCACAAGAAGTTATGGGGCACAAGACGCATCCGATAGGGTACCGGCTAGGATACAACGTTACCTGGAGTTCTCGGTGGTATGCCAGCAAGGAGTATACGAAGCTGCTCCATCAGGATATCAAGATCCGCAAGATGGTCAAGCAACGTCTCTTTCATGCGGGTGTAGCCAAGGTTGAAATCGAGCGATCTGGAGACCAGACGCGTGTGATTATTCACACCGCGCGCCCGGGTATCATCATCGGTCGTAAGGGGGCTGAGGTCGATAAGCTCAAGGCAGAGTTGGAGAAGAGCTACTCCGGTCAGGTGTACATTACGGTGAAGGAAATCAAGAAGCCGGAACTGGATGCTCAGTTGGTGTGTGAAAACGTCGCCACCCAGCTGGAAAAACGAGTGGCGTTCCGTCGGGCCATGAAACGAAGTGTGCAGTCTGCGCTTCGTCTTGGAGCCCAGGGTATCAAGATTATGGTCGGGGGCCGTCTTGGCGGGGCGGAGATCGCGCGCTCAGAGTGGTACCGCGAAGGCCGTGTGCCTCTCCATACGCTTCGCGCGGACATCGACTACGGGTTTGCAGAAGCCCACACGACGATGGGGCAGATCGGGATCAAAACCTGGATCTATAAAGGAGAAGTCCTTCCGTTGCAGCCCCTCAACAAAGAATCAACATTTGATCGCAGACTTGGATAATTGAAGAGGATATCGTGTTAGCACCAAAGAAAGTTAAGTTCCGTAAAATGATGAAGGGGCGTATGACCGGTAAGGCCTATCGTGGCAGTCAGATTACCCTCGGAGAGTTTGGGCTAAAGGCGCTTGAGCCTGGCTGGATCACCAGCCGACAGATTGAGGCGGCGCGCATCGCGATTACTCGGTGTGTGAAGCGCGGTGGCCAGGTTTGGACGAGAATTTTCCCCGATAAACCGATTACCAAGAAGCCGGCTGAGACTCGAATGGGTAAAGGGAAGGGCAACCCGGAGTACTGGGTCGCCGTCGTCAAGCCTGGCCGCATTCTCTATGAGATGGATGGCGTGACACCGGATGTCGCCAAAGAAGCGTTTCGCTTAGCTTCGCATAAGTTGCCCATCGCCACGAGGTGTGTCATTCGCGGCGAGTTTTAGGATCGATCGAACCGACGCAAGGGTAGGGAGCGCATCCATGGATCTAAAGGAATTACGGCAACTAACGGCACCTGAGCTGGAGGAGAAGACGAGGGAGCTTACACAGGAGCTTTTTAATCTTCGTTTTCAGATGGGGACCGGACGATTGGAAAACCCTATGCAGCTTCGAAAGACGAAGCGATCCATTGCCAGGGTGAAGACGATTCAGCGCGAGCTCGCGCAGGCCGATGCAATTTCTACCACGGGGAAAGGGGCCTGAGGATGGGAGAGTCAGCAAACAAGCGCCGTGAATGGGTCGGGCGTGTCGTGAGTAATAAGATGAACAAGACAGTGGTCGTCGAGATTCAGCGCTCGGTTATTCACCCGCTCTATCGGAAGGTACTTCGGCGAGTGACGAAATTCAAGGCTCATGATGAGGACAACGCCTGCAATATCGGTGACCGGGTGCGCATGGTCGAGACGAGACCTATCAGTAAAGATAAGCATATGCGGGTGGTCGAGGTCGTGGAAAAAGGACGGGATGAATAGGTCGAGATCGTGCGAAGGGTAGAGGAAACACCGAGACGATGATTCAAAGCTATACATACATGGACGTGGCCGATAACTCTGGTGCCAAACAGGCCATGTGTTTTCATGTTCTTGGTGGAACCAGGCGTCGGTATGCCTCTCTCGGGGACATTGTCGTCGTAGCTGTCAAAGAGGCCATTCCTGCCGCAACGGTCAAGAAGGGCGATGTGAGCCGTGCTGTGGTCGTGAGGACGACCAAAGAAGTGCGTCGCGAGGATGGTTCCTACATCAAGTTTGATCGGAATGCCTGCGTACTGATCAATAAGGATGGTGATCCCGTAGGGACTCGTATCTTTGGGCCGATCGCGCGTGAGCTGCGGTGGAAGAAGTTCATGAAGATTATTTCCCTAGCTCCGGAAGTGCTTTAGCGAGGGTGGAGACGGCGGGATGAATAAGCAGGCGTTAAAGAAGAATCGGATTCGTAAGGGTGATGTAGTGATCGTGATCGCTGGGCGTGATCGCGGCAAGTCTGGGAAAGTACTTTCGATTGATCCCGGAGTGGGAAAGGTTGTAGTCGAAAAGTTGAATATGATCAAGCGCCACACCAAGCCGAATCAGAAAGTCAAGCAAGGTGGGATTCTCGAACGGGAAGCGCCGTTTGCGGTCTCAAATGTGATGTATCTGTGTCCTGTGACGCAGAAGCCGACCCGGCTGGGGGTACGTACGCTCGATGATGGCCGGCGGGTCCGGTTCAGCAAAAAATCGAACGACTCAGTCGAGTAGGAGTGGGGACGCCAGATGGCAAAGGTTGAATCAGGAAAAAGCAGTAAGACATCGGAGCGGCGGCCACGCAAGAAAAAAGAAGGGTCGTCGGCACCGCAAGCGATGGACCAGGGCAGTGAAGAGTCCAAGTTCAATCCACGGATGCGTGAGGCCTACTTGCAGAAGGTTGTGCCAGCACTCATGAAAGAATTCGGCTACAAGAATGTCATGCAAGTCCCAAAGCTTGAGCGGATTGTGCTGAACGTGGGGATGGGGGAAGCCATTCAGAACGTGAAGCTGCTGGAGAGCGCCGCTGGAGAATTGGGCGCGATTACGGGGCAGAAGCCTCTGATTACAAAGGCGAAAAAGGCCATCGCCTCTTTCAAGTTGCGCCAAGGGATGCCGATCGGCACAAAGGTAACATTGCGCAGTCGCAGGATGTGGGAGTTCTTCGATCGGCTTGTGACATTGTCGTTGCCACGGATTCGAGACTTCCGAGGTGTCTCGCCAAAGTCCTTCGATGGCCGCGGCAATTACACGCTTGGACTCAAAGAACAGCTCATCTTCCCCGAGGTTAAGTACGACGAGGTTGCATCCATCCATGGTATGGATATCACGATTGTCACGACCGCCAGGACCAACGATGAGGGCCGGGCGCTGTTGAAGCATTTGGGAATGCCATTCCGGACGTAATGTCAAGCGAAGGAGCTGCAGGTGTCGAGATTAGCGCTCAGAAATAAATCGGCCGTCAAGGCGAAGTTTCCGGTCAGAGACTATCACCGGTGTGAGATTTGCGGACGTGTGCGAGGGTTCTTGCGCCGGTTTCGCATGTGCAGAATCTGCTTTCGGTTACTGAGTCTGAAGGGTGAGATCCCGGGGGTTCGAAAGTCGAGCTGGTAGATTATCCGCTTTCCACGTCACGGGCCTGGCGATCCGCATCATATGGTCACACAAATGACGTTGGTGAAAGGGTTGGTATGGTTACAGATCCCATTAGTGACCTATTAATACGATTGCAAAACGGATTTCGGCGACGTCACGATGTCGTAAGTGTTCCAGCCTCCCGTCTCAAGCGCGAGGTCCTTCGGATTCTCCAGAACGAAGGGTATATTCAGGGCGTCCAGGCGGACGTCGCGGATGGACATGCTGTGCTGAAAGTCCAGTTACGGTATGTGGCAGAAGGGCAACCCATGGTTACTGGTATGCAGCGGGTGAGCAAGCCAGGCCGCCGCGTGTATGTAGGGATCAAGGACATCCCGCGAGTCAAAAACGGCATTGGCGTAGCGATCTTGTCCACCTCGAAGGGGTTGATGACGGATCAGGATTCACGCCGCGCTGGACTGGGCGGAGAAGTTCTGTGCTCGGTGTGGTAGTCGGTGTTGGGATGACTGAAATTCCGTCTAATGGATAGAGCGAACCAGATTGTCATTAGCAGCGGCGTGTTAGAGGAACGAGGCATCGATGTCACGCATAGGAAAGAAACCCATTCAGATTCCAGCAGGAGTGGATGTCAAAGTCGCCGGACATATCGTGTCAGTCAAGGGCCCGCTAGGGAAGCTCGATTGGTCGTTGTCCACAGACCTTGGGGTCTCGATTGCGGATGGGCAGCTCGTGGTGAGCCGCTCAAATGAGGACCGTCAAATCCGCGCAATGCACGGGTTGACTCGTGCAGAGCTGAGTAACCTTGTTCAGGGTGTGACGAAGGGCTACGAACGTAACTTAGAAATCACCGGGGTTGGATATAAGGTCGCTGTACAGGGTCGGACGATGAGCTTCAATTTGGGCTATATCAACCCAGTCACCTTTCCGATTCCAATTGGAATCGACGTGAAGGTGGACAAGCAAACGCTGATCAATGTGAAGGGGGCTGACAAGCGACTAGTAGGTCAGGTTGCGGCGAATTTGCGAGCCATCAAGCCTCCCGACGTCTATAAGCAAAAGGGCGTTCGCTATGTCGGGGAAGTGTTACGTAAGAAAGCCGGAAAGACAGGGAAGTAGGGTGATTCATGAATACTGCAGATAAAGCGAAGCAATTAACCAGGCGGAGTCAGCGGGTGCGAAAGCGAGTTTTTGGAACGGCCGAGCGTCCACGTCTCAACGTGTTTCGCAGCCGCTCTCATATCTATGCCCAGATCGTTGACGATCTCAAAGGGGCAACGTTGGCTGCCGCGTCCTCACTGGATAAGTCTCTGCGCACATCGGTGAAATCCACCGGCAGTATCGATGGCGCAAAGGCTGTTGGAAAGTTGTTAGCCGAACGGGCTAAGGCCGCCAAGGTGCAGGCTGTAGTGTTCGATCGTGGTGGTCGGATGTACCACGGACGCGTCAAAGCGTTGGCTGAGGCATCGCGTGAAGGCGGTCTGCAGTTCTAGATCCAGCCGCGCTTCCGTCACGGTACGGGAGTGAGGAGAACAAAGAGGAGAAATGCCAGGTGCGTGTTAATCCAGATGAACTAAGCCTAAAAGACAAGGTTGTCTTTATCAACCGCGTGGCGAAAGTCGTGAAGGGTGGAAAGCGGTTCAACTTTTGTGCGCTGGTTGTCGTTGGAGATGGACAGGGATGGGTAGGCATCGGGAAAGGAAAGGCCGCCGAAGTGCCCGTAGCGATCTCGAAAGCAGTTGAACAGGCTAAGAAAAACCTCGTGCATGTCGCCCTCACCTCTGGGACGATTGCACATGAGGTACATGGACTGTTCGGGGCCGAGCATGTTCTCCTCAAGCCCGCAAAGAAAGGGGCAGGAATTATTGCTGGGGGTGCCGTCCGGGCAGTGGTCGAGGTTGCCGGCGTCCATAATGTCATTGCTAAGACGTTGGGCCGTGGAAATCCATTTAATACGGTTCGTGCCACGCTCAACGGGCTTTGTCAGCTCCGCAATGCTGAAGACGTTCTCAAAATGCGCCGTAGTGTGGTGGGCGACGCACAGGATAGGGTGAGTGCCTAATGTCTACAGTGAAGACCGCCAAGGCTGCCTCCAAGGGGTTCATTATAACCCTACAACGAAGTCCTATTGGCACACCGCAAAAGCATCGACGTGTTTTGAGCGGCCTCGGTTTGAGGAAGATCAGACAGACAGTGACTCGTCCCAATACTCCACAAGTCAGAGGGATGATCGGCAAAGTTGGATATCTTTTGGAAGTGCAGCCACAATGAACTTACATGAGCTCGGTCCCGCAAAAGGATCCAGGAAACGACGTAAGCGTATCGGCCGCGGACCAGGTTCCGGTCATGGGAAAACATCGGGGAAGGGCCATAAAGGTCTATTGGCCAGATCCGGCGGTCGGAGTCGTCAGGCTGGCGGGTTTGAAGGCGGCCAGATGTCCCTCATCCGCCGAGTACCGAAGCATGGCTTTACAAACGTATTTCGTAAGGAGTACTCGATTGTCAACCTGAAAAGCTTGGGTGACATGATAGTGTCCGGTACCATCACGCCACAGGCCCTGGTCGATGTCGGCTTGGTCAAGCGTAAGTCGTTGCCGATCAAGATTCTTGGAAACGGAGACCTCACGAAGGCGATCATTGTGCAGGCGCACAAGTTCAGCAAGGCCGCAGAGGCAAAGATTCGAGCAGCTGGAGGGAGAGTCGAGGTCATCCCCGGTGTTTGAGAGACTCCTGACCAGTTTTCAGAATATTTTTAAAATCCCCGAGCTGCGTACCCGTATCCTCTTTACCATGGGGATGTTGGTGGTGTATCGGATCGGGGCACATATTCCCACGCCTGGGATCAACGGCGACGCCCTCTCCGAATTTCTGCAAAAGCAAGGCGGCGCACTGCTCGGGTTTTTGGATATTTTTTCAGGCGGGTCGCTCTCGCGGTTGACGATCTTAGCGCTGGGCATTATGCCCTACATCAGCGCTTCGATTATTCTTCAGCTGTTGACCGTGGTTGTCCCGCACCTAACAAAGTTGGCCAAAGAGGGCGAGCGCGGTCGAAAAAAGATTATTCAGTACACTCGGTTCGGGACGATCGGCATTGCCGTGATTCAAGGCTTCGGGATTGCCGTAGGTCTCGAGCAAATGAATAACGGCGCATTCGTGATGAGCGCTGGGTGGGGATTCCGTCTTATGACGGTCATCACCTTGACAGCCGGTACGGGCTTCCTGATGTGGCTCGGTGAACAGATTACCGAGCGAGGCATCGGGAACGGTATCTCCTTGATTATTTTTGCAGGGATCGTTGCGCGCTTGCCTGCCGCCTTGGCCCAGACTTTTGATTTATACAAGGTCGGGCAGCTCAGCATTATCTTGCTGGCCGCCCTCGCCTTGCTCATGGTCGTGGTGGTGGCAGCCATTGTCTTCTTGGAAAGTGGACGACGGAAAGTGCCGGTTCAGTACGCAAAGCGGGTCATCGGACGACGAGTATTTGGCGGGCAGAGCACGCATATTCCACTGAAGATCAATACGGCGGGGGTGATTCCGCCTATTTTCGCATCGTCGATTATCGCATTTCCAGCGACGATTGCCGGGTTTTTCCAGACGCCATGGGTGAAGGCCTTCGGCGCTCAGCTCGCGCCAGGGTCGCTGTTATATACCCTGATGTACGTTGGCCTTATTCTGTTTTTCTGTTTCTTTTATACCGCCGTGGTCTTGAACCCGGTGGACATGGCAGACAACATGAAGAAGTACGGTGGATTCATCCCCGGGATTCGTCCTGGAACTCGGACTTCCGACTACATCTATAAGGTACTCACAAGAATTACGTTTGCCGGATCGATTTACCTTGCAATCGTCTGTGTGATTCCTGAGTTGTTGATCTATAAACTGAATGTGCCTTTCTATTTCGGTGGTACCTCGTTGTTGATCGTGATCGGTGTTGGTCTCGATACGGCCCAGCAGATTGAGTCCCACATGCTAATGCGGAATTACGAAGGGTTTCTCGGCAAAGGTATGGCTCCCCTCCGTGGACGGAGTGGGTGAGGGAAATCCATGCGGGTGGTGTTTCTTGGCGCACCAGGAGTAGGAAAAGGAACTCAGGCTGACCGTATTGCGGCGCAGTGTCTGGTGGCGAAGATTTCAACCGGTGATCTTCTCCGCGAGGCGGTTCGCGATCAGACTACGCTGGGTCTTGAAGCGAAGCGTTACATGGATCAGGGGAGCCTGGTTCCTGATGCTGTGGTGATTGGGCTGGTGAAGGAGAAGTTAGCTGATCCCAGCTGCGCTAAAGGATTCGTTCTGGATGGATTCCCCAGGACAATTCCACAGGCGGAAGCATTGGGAACGGTTTTGACATCCAAAGGGATCGCGCTCGACCGGATCGTAAATTTCCAGGTTTCTCGTGAGGATATCGTGAGGCGATTGAGCGGGCGCCGAAGTTGCCCGAAATGCCAAACGACGTTCCATATAGACTTTGCGCCGCCCAAGGTGGATGGGATTTGCGATCGATGCGGAGAGCCGCTTATACAGCGCAGTGATGACCATCGCGATGCGATTGAGATGCGGCTGAAAGTATATGACGAGCAAACGGCGCCCCTTGTACGGTATTACCAAGAGCGAGGGCTTTTACTCCAGCTGGATGGTTCTGGCGCAGTGGATGTCGTCTTTCAGCATCTCTCGCAGGAGCTGGCACCGCACCGGGTGACATGATCATTCTCAAAACGTCGGACGAGATTGCGGTGATGGCTCAGGCGTCAAGAGTGGTGGCAGAGACACTACAGATATTGCAGAAGGCCGTCAGGCCCGGCATCACGACTGATGAACTGGACTGTTTAGCCGACGAAGAGATTCGGGCCCGTGGTGCGCGGCCTGCGTTTAAGGGGTACCGGAGTTATCCAAAGACGCTTTGTGCCTCGGTGAATGACGAGGTCGTTCACGGAATACCCTCCAAGCGAGTGCTGAAGGAGGGGGATATCATTGGGCTCGACCTAGGGGCAGTCGTCGACGGGTTTTACGGAGATTCGGCGGTCACGGTCGCGGTGGGGCAGACGACCGAACGGAATGCCCGCTTGGTTCAAGTAACCGAAGAGGCGATGTACCTCGGAATCAAGCAAGCGGTGGTGGGTCACCGGCTGTCAGACATTTCGCATGCGGTTCAGCGGCATGTGGAGTCTGCCGGTTACTCGGTCGTGACGGAGTTTGTAGGCCACGGGATTGGCCGGCAGTTGCACGAAGAGCCGCAGGTGCCTAATTATGGGAAGCCTGGGCAGGGACCCCGGTTGCAGGCAGGGATGGTCCTCGCGATCGAACCGATGGTTAACATGGGTGGCGCTGCCGTCAAGGTTCTTGAGGATCGATGGACGGCGGTGACGGTGGATGGGAGTCTCTCTGCGCATTTTGAACATACGATTGTGATTGAGCCGAGTGGACCGCCTCGTATTCTGAGTCAGCTCTGAGGAGCTGGGGGCGTGGCCATGCAGTTCTGGGAAAAGGGATAGAGATACGTGCCGAAAGAAGATGTGATCGAAATTCAAGGCACGGTGAACGAGACGTTACCGAATGCAATGTTTCGTGTGTCGCTGGATAATGGCCATAAGATTCTTGCACACATTTCCGGGAAAATGCGCATGCATTTTATCCGTATCCTTCCCGGCGATAAGGTGACCGTGGAACTGTCGCCGTACGACCTGACACGCGGTCGGATCACCTATCGGTTTAAGTAGGAGCGCGAAACAGATATGAAAGTGAGATCATCCGTCAAGCCCATCTGTGCCAAATGCAAGGTGGTCCGGCGTAAGGGCGTGGTGCGAATCCTCTGCGAGAATCCGCGCCACAAGCAGCGCCAAGGATAGAAGTGTGGCCGTGGAGTGGGTGGCCTCCGTGCTCGCAGAACGCGCGCGATGAAACGGCGCACGTTCCATGCGTGCAGTTGAGGCCCACCCCGCTAAGGCCGGTGAGAGCATTAGCAGGAAGAGGGTAGGAGGAACTATGGCTCGTATTTCTGGAGTGGATTTGCCGAGGGAGAAGCGGGCGGACATCGGGCTGACCTATGTCTATGGGATTGGGCGGGCGTCCGCACTCTCTATCCTGGGCAAGGCCGGGATCGACGGAGCAATTCGTGTCAAGGACTTGACTGAAGAGCATATCGTCAAGATTCGAGAAATTATTCAGGAAGACTATCAGGTCGAAGGCGATCTGAGAAAGACCTTCTCGATGAACATCAAGCGATTGATAGACAGTGGCACGTACCGTGGCCTGCGCCATCGGAAAGGGTTGCCGGTACGCGGTCAGCGGACCAAAACGAATGCGCGGACGAGAAAAGGTCGTCGCTCCGGTGTGGGAAGCAAACCGAAACCGCCTGCGCGTCCGGCGTAGTGCGTGACCATTACTTGAGTAGGGAGCCCGTATGAGCATCAAAAAAGGGAAGAAGAAAGAGCGCCGGATCGTGCAGAGCGGGGTGGCCCATGTCCAGGCCTCCTTCAATAATACGATCGTCACCATCACCGACATGAGCGGCAACACGATTGTGTGGGCAAGCTCAGGAAACCAAGGCTTCAAGGGATCTCGAAAGAGCACGCCCTTTGCGGCTCAGCGGGCTGGCGAGGCTGCTGCACGCAAGGCGATGGAGAGCGGAATGCGCCAAGTCGATGTCTATGTGAATGGGCCTGGGTCCGGTCGTGAATCGGCGATTCGATCTCTTCAGGCCGCTGGATTGCGGATCCATATGATCCGTGATGTTACCCCGATTCCGCACAACGGATGCCGTCCACCTAAGCGGCGTCGCGTGTAGTGTCGTATGTCGAAAGAGTCGAATGCACGAGAATTGTTGGGCGCACCCACGTGGTGATGTCCGGTAACCGGAGGTAGAGCAGTGGCAAAGTATCGAGGTCCCGTCTGTCGGTTGTGTCGGCGAGAGGGTGAGAAGTTGTTTCTGAAAGGCTCGCGTTGTATGACGGAGAAGTGCGCTATCGAGCGACGGAGCTATCCTCCGGGACAGCATGGGCAAAAGCGTCCGAGGAATTCAGAGTACAGCACGCAGCTCAGAGAGAAGCAGAAGCTGCGCAGAATTTACGGTTTGATGGAGTGTCAATTCCGTGGCGTGTTTGAGCGGGCGGAGCGCCAGGCTGGTATTACCGGCGAGGTGCTCTTGCGGATGCTGGAATGCCGGTTGGACAATGTGGCCTACCGATTAGGGTTTGGCGCCTCGCGAAAAGAAGCCAGGCAACTGGTGAGCCATGGGCATCTCACCATGAATGGTCGGAAAATCAATGTGCCTGGTGTGCAGGTCAAGGCAGGCGATATTATCAGCGTTCGGGAGAGAAGTCGCACATTGATCTCGATTCAGGCCGCCTTAGAGGCTGTTGATGGGCGAGGCATTCCAGAATGGTTGGAGCTGGAAAAGACGGCCTTTAAGGGCATGGTACGAGCGTTGCCTTCGAAAGACCAGATTTCGCTGCCGGTCAATGAGCAGATGGTGGTGGAGTTGTATTCCAGGTAGATGCGGAATTGGGAGGGGGTCGGTCTCTGCGGCGAACCGGTACCGTTCAGTGGCTGGCTACTCGATGAGATGAAGGGGGAGTCATGATTAAAGCGATGAAAGACTTTCAGATCCCAATGCGGGTGGAAGTCGACAAAGATACGCATTCCCAAACGTTCGGCAGATTTACGACAGAGGCCTATGAACGTGGGTTTGGGACCACGGTCGGCAACGCGTTACGACGTGTGCTGTTGTCGTCGCTTACAGGTGCGGCAGTCACCACAGTGAAGATTGAAGGGGTCCTGCACGAGTTCTCCACGATTCCTGGTATCACGGAGGATGTAACCTCCATTATTTTGAACGTCAAAGGACTCCGGCTTGCCGTACATACCGACAAACCGAAGACGCTCCGTCTCAAGAAGAAGGGGCCTGGTGAAGCGAAAGGGTCTGACATTATTCATGATGCTGACGTGACCATCCTCACCCCGAATCTCCATATTGCGACGCTGGACAAGGATGCCTCGTTCGATATGGAAATGACGGTGAAGCATGGGCGAGGCTATGTGCCCGCCGAGCGGAATAAGGAAGAGGGGCTGCCGATTGGTGTGATTGCGATCGACTCGGTGTTTTCACCGATCAAACGCGTGAACTTTCATGTGGAGAATGCCCGCGTCGGTCGTATGACCGATTATGATAAGTTGACCTTGGAAATCTGGACGGATGGGACCATCTCGCCTCGTGATGCCTTGTCAACGGCGGCCGGCATTATGCGTGATCACATTGATATCTTTATCAATCCTGATGAGCGAATCGAAGGGCGTGCTGATCTTGGGAGTGATGAGGCGCAACGTGAGGTTAATAAACATCTGTTTCGTAGCGTGAACGAATTGGAGTTGTCGGTCCGTGCCGCGAACTGCTTGAAGAATGCGAACATCAAGACCATCGCTGACTTAGTTCAGAAGACCGAAGGGGAGATGCTGAGGACGAAGAATTTCGGTAAGAAATCGCTCAATGAAATTAAAGAGATCTTGACGGAAATGGGCCTGGGGCTCGGAGTGAAGCTGGATGCAGTGCAACAGAACAGCGGTAGTCCGAAGAGCGAGTAACGAAATAAGAGGGAACCCGTGCGTCATAGAAAAAAAGGCAGACAGCTCGGACGACAGACCAAACATCGGTGGGCCCTCTTCCGAAGTCTCGTGACCTCGCTGCTTGAACATGAGCGCATCGAAACGACTGAGACCAAGGCGAAAGAAATTCGAGGGTTTACGGATCGGATGATTACGCTCGGCAAGGAGGGGACATTGCCGGCTCGGCGA
The DNA here is from genome assembly GCA_036004925.1 of Nitrospiraceae bacterium. Classification (GTDB taxonomy): domain Bacteria; phylum Nitrospirota; class Nitrospiria; order Nitrospirales; family Nitrospiraceae; genus Palsa-1315. The sequence goes on from DASYRC010000035.1 coordinate 15,708, forward strand.
CAAGCCCTCGCGTTTATCCGAAGCAAGGACATCGTCTCAAAATTATTCAGCGACGTGGCAGTTCGATTTAAAGACCGTCCCGGTGGTTATACGAGGATGGTGAAGACGAGACGGCGGATCGGTGATGCCGCAAAGCTTGTCGCGATCGAACTCGTTACGCGGGCGGATACTGCGCCCGCAAAGAAACACACACCTGCTGCATCAGTTCCCGCGAGCCCCGCTGCTAACTAGGTCTCGTATCGACGGGATCTTCTAGTCGCGGGCGCGCCGCCGTGCTATCGCTTCGACGATTTTCCCATCTCTTTCACTCCATCTCCTAGCGAGTAGACTATACCGAGGTTCTGGCATAAGTTTACTTGGTTTTGAGCGCATGCTACTATCGTGCCAGTCTCCTTTATGCTGCTTGAAAGGAAGAAGGGACAAAGTGTGGCAACGCTGGGTACGGGGGGGGTTGTTAGCGCTCTGTGTGGTGTTGGCCTGTTTCCTCGCATACCTGCTCGTAACCAATTCGACAATGGTTCCCCCCCCGACGGCGGCGGCGCCCGGCTCCATGGACACAGCTGATGCGACGATCTCCCAGTTTACGTTCACCCAAACGAAAGGCGATACGGTTCAATGGCAGGTGCAGGCGCAAGAGGCTAGGCTCTTTGAACGGGACAGCCGAGCGATGCTCCAAGTCGTCGCAGTCACACTATTCGGCCAGCAGGGAAAGGAATTGACAGTGACCGGAGATGAAGGAACGTTGAACACAGAGACGAAGAACTTTGTGCTTGCAAACCGATCAGAGCCACTCGTCATTCACACCGAAAGTGGATACGTGATCTATACCAACCATCTGGCTTGGACTGATCAGACGAGGGAGATGCGCACTGAAGATCGCGTCCGTATCGTTGGGCATGGGTTAGAGGTGACGGGGCGTGGGTTGTTGGGACATCTGGACCGCGAAGAATTTGAAGTACTTGAGGATGTACATGTGGATTTGGCTCCTGCTTCTTAATTTGTTCCCGTTTGGGATGGCTTCCTTGAGCGAATCGGCTGACGCAGCCCTTCCCAAAGGTGGTGTGGATCAAGCGGTAAGCACGACTATTACGGCCAAGAAGATGACCGTAAAAAATCAAGATAGCCAAGCGGTGTTTGAGGGGGCGGTGGTGCTGACTCGTGGGTCATTGGTTGTCTATTCAGATCGAATGGTGGTGATGTTTCGCACGCAAGACCCACCCGCGAGCGAAAACAAAAAAGAGCCTGAGGCCGTCAAGGGGGCCGCGCCTTCGAAAGTGCCTGATGCCGTGCCGGCTGTGTCGAATCGTTCGGTCAGCAGAATTGAGGCTACCGGACGAGTGAAAATCGAGAAGGATTCAGGGAGTGCGACCTGTGAGAAAGCTATCTACTACAATGATGCGGATAAGATCGTTCTTACTGGCGACCCGGTTGCCTGGGATAAAGGAACAAGGGTCAGCGGTAAACAAATCACGATGTTTTTGGCAGAGGATCGGAGTGTGGTGGAAGGAGGCTCGCATGTACGGATCGAGCCGGATGGGGGGGCGACCAAGTGATCGAGACGGTTCAAGGGAATGCGTCGTCGACTGGTTCTCCGGTGAACAGTGCCGAAGAGGTCGGTTTACGAGCGACGGGGTTGGTGAAATGTTTTCGCGCGCGCAAGGTCGTGAAAGGCGTCTCGATCGAAGTCCGTGCCGGAGAGATCGTAGGTTTACTAGGGCCCAACGGGGCAGGAAAGACCACCATTTTTGACATGATCGTTGGTCTTTCCCAGCCTGATGAAGGGACGATCTCGCTCGGTGAAGAGGCGATCACGGATCTGCCAATGTACAGACGCGCGCGGAAAGGAATTGGATATCTTCCTCAGGAATCGTCTGTGTTTCGACGCTTGTCGGTTGAAGACAATATTCTGGCAATTCTTGAGATGCTGGACTACTCTCGAACAGAGCGTCGCGACCGGGTCGATGCCCTTCTCATGGAACTGGACCTCTGCCATATTCGAACGAGCATGGCGTATGCGTTGTCGGGCGGGGAACGTCGGCGTCTGGAAATTACCAGGGCACTCGCGACGAGCCCGTCATTCATGTTGCTCGACGAACCCTTTGCAGGGATTGACCCGATAGCCGTCGCTGACATCCAACAAATTATTACCCGATTGAAAGAAAAGGGAATCGGCATTTTGATCACCGATCACAATGTCCAGGAGACGCTGTCTATTACGGATCGGGCCTACATCATCAACGAAGGGTTGATTCTTGAGGCTGGCTCTCCAGAATTCATCGTCAAGAGCGAGACGGCCCGGGCTGTCTACCTAGGGGAGCGGTTCAAGCTATGACGCGTAAGAGTGTGTGCGTATGAAGCTCAGGCTCGACCTTCGACTGAGTCAAAAGCTGATCATGACTCCACAATTGCAGCAGGCGATTAAGCTGCTGCAATTGTCGCGACTCGAGCTCCAGCAAAGCTTAACTCAACATTTGATGGAAAACCCGCTCTTGGACGAGCTCCCAACCGAGGCGGAGGACAGCGAGGCCGGAAGCGCAGAGGAAAAGGCAGAAGATGCGGCGGCATCAGCGAACAGTGAGCCATCGAATGCGGAGGAGTCGACCCCTGAAGAACGCGATACGCCGGATGAGGCCTCAGCGGCTGGTTGGGAAGAGTATTTTGGGAGCGATCGTCGGATAGGCGGATCCGAGTCTCAGTCGTCGTCGCAAGACGAGTTTCCATCCTATGAACAAACCATGGCGAAAGCCATATCCTTGGAAGACCATCTCCTCTGGCAGCTGTCGTTTTCCGGATTATCGGATCGTGAAAAGGAAATCGGGCGGTTGATCATCGGTAACCTTGATGATGATGGGTACCTGCGCATGTCTCTCTCAGAAATGGTCAGCGGGACCGACTTCACCGAAATTGAAGCGGAGTCAGTCTTGAAGGATATTCAGAGCTTTGATCCGACGGGAGTGGCGGCCCGAGACCTTGCGGAATGCCTGCTATTACAAATCGGACATTTGGGGAAGAGTCCGATGGGATCATTAGGGGCTCGGCCCGGCGCCTTGAAGGGATCGATTGTTGAATCCATTGTTCAGCACCATCTCAAAGACTTGGAGAAAAAACAGTATGCGAGGATCGCGAAAGCCTTGGACGTCACGGTAGAAGAGGTCTTTCAGGCGACAAAGGTCATCGAAGTGCTTGAGCCGAAGCCGGGGAGACCTTTTACGAACACCCAGAATTATGTAATTGTCCCTGACGTGTTTGTCGTCAAGAATGAAGGGGAATGGGTGGTACTGCTGAATGACGATGGACTGCCCCGGATGAGGATCAGCCCGTACTACAAGCAATTAATGGGGGCAGGAGAGAGCGGGTCGGCGGAGACGAAGGCCTATCTGGATGAAAAGCTGCGGGCGGCGCAATGGGTCATTCGCAGTATCGAGCAGCGGAATAAGACGATCGTAAAGGTCGTGTCGAGTATCGTGAAGTTTCAGGAGCAGTTCTTTGAAAAGGGCGTGCAGCATCTAAAACCGTTGGTGCTCAAGCAGGTGGCTGAGGATATTGGGATGCACGAGTCGACAATCAGTCGTGTGACGGCGAACAAGTATATGTATTGCCCGCAAGGGATGCTGGAGCTGAAATTCTTCTTCAATGCCGGTCTGCAGCGAGCGGATCAGCCCTCCGACATGATGTCGTCCGTGACGGTAAGAGAGATGATTCGGAAAATGGTGGCTGAGGAAGATGCGAGCCACCCCCTCAAAGATGAAGAAATCGCGGCGCGGCTGCTTACGCAGCAGGTTGTGATTGCGCGACGGACGGTAGCCAAGTATCGGGCGGAAGAACATATTCCCTCCGCCACCCAACGTAAGCGGTTCTTTTAGACCTTCCCTGTTCAGCTGCGTGTGTATGCGCCTCTTATCTGGTATCTCCTCTTGTGTTATGGATGCTCAGAACCAACAAGCATAGTTGAGTGACAGAGGGGCCGAGGTTATTCAGCTTGAAAGGGTGAATGTCTATGAAAATTACAGGACGGCATCTCGTCGTGACCCCGGCGCTCAGACAACATATTGAAAATCGCTTTGAGCGGCTCGAGCGGTATGAAGTAAAGCTGTGCCATCTGGAAGTGATCCTGGGTGTAAGCAAACTTCAACATTCTGCGGAGGTCGTCTGTACCGTGCAAGGGCGACGGATTCAGGCAAAAGCTTCGACGCGAGAAATGTACGCGACGATTGACCAGCTCGTGGACCGCATGGGTGCCCAGATACGAAAGCACAAAGAACGCCAGGCCGATCATAAAACATCGACGAAGAGGTCGGTGCGTAAGATTCCACGCCCGGTTCTTCGTAAGGGAGGGGAAGAACTTGAGGTCATTCGTCCAGTCCGGGCTGTTTTGACTCTGGAGGACGCGAAACGCCGGCTAGATCCTCTTCCTGGTTCGCTGGTGGTGTTCACTGCGCTGTCTTCGGGAAAGTTACAGATTCTACAGCGTATCGATCGTGATCGATTGGTCCTTATTGATCCGTAAGCGGCAGGCAGGAATGGCAGGACTCAAGTTGGTTGTGATCAGCGGTCTTTCCGGCTCAGGGAAGTCGCAAGCCCTCAAGTGTTTCGAAGACGCGGGGTATTTCTGTATCGACAATTTGCCGCCGGCCCTTCTGCCGACTTTTGTCGAGCTGTGTCATCAGCAGGGAGGCGAGATTAAAAATGTTGCGCTCGGCATCGATGTCAGGGAACGCGTGTTCTTTTCCGATCTCGTGGGGATTCTTGAGCGGGTTAAGGTACTTGGTCATTCGGTTGAGTTACTATTCTTTGAAGCTCGTGAGGAGGTGTTGGTTCGTCGATTCTCGGAGTCTCGGAGGCCCCATCCGCTCCTGCCGCATCTCCCGGTATTGGAAGGAGTGCGGTTTGAAAAGGAGCGTCTTGCCGATCTGCGGCGCCACGCCGACCGTATTATTGATACGTCAGATTTGACGGTGCATGAGTTGCGAGAGTTGTTGATCAGGCAGTTCAGGCAGGAAGGCGTGCCTCAACGGTTGACCATCTCGATGGTAACATTCGGCTACAAGTTCGGCGTGCCGTACGACGTTGACCTCCTGTTCGACGTCCGGTTCTTGCGGAACCCGTTTTTCGTTCCTGCCCTCAAACCATTGACCGGGGAGGACCCGCGGGTGCGTACCTATGTGCTGACCGATCCGGACGCCCTCGCGTTCATTGGGCAGCTGGAAGGTCTCTTTAAATTCCTCATCCCTCTCTTCGAACGAGAACGCCGCAGCTATGTGAATGTTGGGATTGGCTGCACCGGCGGACGTCATCGGTCTGTAGCGATTGCCGGTCGACTCCAGGAGAGTTTTTCAGCACTTGGATATCACGTGACCGTCGCTCATCGCGATCTCAATAGGCAATAACCTACGGGCCGTTAGGCACGTCCTCCCACCAGCATAGTCCTCGCTCTATTCTATGCATGTGCACGGAAATCGATTTGCTTGACAGGTAGAGCATATGAACTATACTTAACATGTACATGAAGCCAATCCACAGTGTAGACGCATGGTTCAGACATGTGTCGGACGTGATTCAGGGCCAAATGGCTCCCCATAAAATAGGGGAATGCGGAGTGGAGGGTAAGACCCAGGTGAATAGCCAGAATGAACTAGATACGCATTCTTACTTTTGGACGTAGAAGTTTGCCGGGGTGTGATCATGAGTAACAGTCTGCGCGAAATTTACATAAAGATTTGTTCTGCGCGGATAGTCATGTACAGTCAGAGGCACGTATGCTGAGTTCATTCAAGAGTCTCGCCGAAGCCGATCTGTTCTCGATGTTCACCCCGAAGCGACAGCTCGTGGGGCTGGATATCGGGTCGAGTGGGATCAAGCTCGTCCAGTTGAAGGAAAGCCGAGGGCGGTACATTCTCCAGAAGTTTGGCTTCAAACCACTTGAGCCGGAAGTCATCGTCGATGGTACGGTGATGGATGAGGGGCGAGTGGTATCGGCGATTAAGGAACTGTTTGAGGAAACGAAAATCAGGGTCAGGCAAGTCGCCGTGTCGATTTCTGGCCATGCGGTCATCATTAAAAAGATCAGCCTGCCGCCGATGCCTGATGAGGAATTGGAGGGGCAGGTGAGGCTTGCCGCGGAACAGTACATTCCCTTCGATATTAATGAGGTGAACATCGACTTCAGTGTGTTGCCCTCTTCCGAGGCCGCGGGCGATAACCAGGGAGAGATGTCGATCATTCTGGTGGCGGCCAAGAAAGACAAGATTAATGAGCTGACAGAACTCGTCAAGGGGGCAGGGCTGTTTCCAATCGTCATGGATGTGGATGCCTTCGCGATCGAAAACATGCATGCGATCAACTATCCTGTCTCGCAAGAGGATACGACCGCGCTCGTCAATATTGGCGCCAGTGTCATGAATATCAATATTGTTCGAGGCGGCACTTCGCTGTTCACACGTGATATTCCCATCGGAGGGAATCGCTATACGGAAGCCATTCAGCGAGAAGTGGGCATGTCCTATGAAGAGGCAGAGGAAACGAAAAAAGGCGGGCGTTCGGCAGGGAGCAATCAGGTCGCGGTGACCACGGTTATCGACAGTGTCAATGCTGAGGTTGCGTCGGAAATTGCGCGAACCATCGATTATTTCAAGTCAACGATGTCGGATGCGGACGTTCAGCAGGTTCTCTTATGCGGAGGGGGCGCTCAGGTCAAAGGCCTGGTTCCGCAACTGAGCGACCGAATGCATGCTGTTGTCGAGGTGGCTAATCCGTTCGGTGAAATCGATACCTCAGGGAGCGATTTTGATCAGAATACCTTAGCCGAATTGGCTCCTCTGGCTGCCGTGGGGGTCGGATTGGCCCTTAGATCGGTAGGGGATCGATGATTCGCATTAATTTATTGCCAGGGCCCAAGGGGCATCATAAGGCGAAGCCTCAGTATGATGTCAGAGCACAGGCGCTGTTGGGTGTAGGGATGTTGTTCATCACCTTGGCGGGATGTTGGTGGTACTCAGCGTCACTCGATGAAGAGATAAATGTGCGGCAGACTGAAAAACTCGACAAGGAAAAGCAGGTCGCGCAGCTGAAGGAGCAAGTGAAGCAGGTTTCTGATTTTGAAAGCCGAAAGAAAGTGCTGGAAGACAAAAACCGTATTATTGACGAATTGGAAAAGTCACGTGTTGGCCCTGTCAAGGTGCTCGACCATGTCAGTCAAAGTCTGGAACCGCTGAAGGTGTGGCTAGTGAGAGTCGCGGTCACCGGAAAAGAGATCGATCTTGAGGGTCGTGCGGCGACCAACGATGATGTGGTGGAATTCGTCAATAACCTGCGCCGTACCGACTATTTCATGAATATCAATCTTCAAGAAAGTAGAGCTGCAGTTGAGAGCCAACTCAATATCTATCAGTTTAAACTTGGTTTCCGTCTTAAGGGGTAAGCATCATGAAGCTCCCTCCTATTAACCTTGACCTCTTGAGGTCAATCCCATTGGTTCAGAAGGTGGGGCTTCTTGTTTTGATTCTCGCGGGGATTGTCGTGGGCTTCTACTACTATGTAGCCGAGCCAAAATCTTCGGAGATTGCGGGGCTCCAGGTAGCGATTGGCACGCTCGACAGCGAGATTCAAACGTTGACCATTAAAGTCAAGCATCTTGATGAACTCATTGCTGCCAGTAAGCAACTAGAAATTGAGCTCGCGAAAAAGAAAGAACGATTACCGCCTGAAGAAGAGGCGGTGATGTTGCTCAAACAGGTGTCAGACTTGGGGATTCGCCTTGGACTCGACATTAAACTGTGGAAGCCGAGTGCCAAGAGCGAGGATCCATCGAAACTCTTTGTGCGGATGCCGGTAAACGTAGAGGTCTCTGGCGGCTACCATACCGCAGCGTTGTTTTTCGATCGAATCAATGCATTGCCTCGGATTGTGACCGTGTCTGGCCTCAAGATGGGATCTCCAAAGTTTGAGAAGGGACGAGTTGTCACACAGACCGTGTTTGACCTTATCGCCTATGCGGCACCAGAGGAAACCAAACTGGCTGCGGTGGTTCCGCTGACTCCTCAGAAGAAATAGGGCATAGAGTCTTGGATATGTTTGAGGCCACGAGTAATAAATGCTATCTGTGAAAACTAGCGGTTGACCATGAAGACATCAAGCATGACTCTGATAGGATGCGCCGGCCTGCTCATCGCAGGTGGCATGGGCTTTGCCGAAACAGGCATGGGTTCTCATGTCGGACAAATTAGCCCAATGCGGCAGGATTCCTTAAAAGTTCCTTCTCTCAAGGATGCGCCGAAACCCGCACCGTCTTCAACCGTAGCCGTTGCAGCTGGCGATGAGAATGCTCAGCTGGTTGCACCCAATTCATTGTTGGAGCCGGTGAGCGCACATTCCTATGACCCTTCTGGGCGGCGCGATCCGTTCGTACCAGTGTTGCAACAGTTGGGACTCGGGCCGATTGACCCCACGTTACCTCCGCTCCAGCGCGTTGGGCTCACCGAGATGAACCTGATCGCTGTGGTATGGGGGGCTTACGGCAATACGGCTATGGTTCAGACGCCAGATGGGAATGGATATACGGTGCGTCGAGGAACACGAATCGGTCCCAATAATGGCGTGGTGAGTGCCGTGACGGAGAAAGGTATTGTGGTGCAAGAAAGGTTTACAGATGTGTATGGGAGCAAACAGGAGCGGGAGTATGTCAAGCTCCTTCACCCGAAAGAGGGCGCAGAATGACACCTAAGCTGACCAGGACAACTACAGCATTTGTTCGCGTGCTCTCGGTGGTGGGAGCGCTCAGTGTTCCGATGGCTGTGTCATCAATGGGGGCGTCAACCGACGTACCTGCTGTCGATGCAGGCATGCCGTCGAGCATCGAGGGAGGGCTGGCGCAGACCCTGACTCGCATAGATGTTCAGCGCGGCACAGATGACATCCGTGTCGTCATCTCGGGGGATGGCAGGTTGGCCCACGAGGTGACACGTCTTGATGAGCGGCGTCTCATGATAGACATTCCAGGCGTGGCTTCCGCTATACGCAAGCCAGTCATATCTGTGAATCACCAAATTTTGAAGCAAGTGCGTCTAGGTTATCATGCCGATAGAGTACGGGTGGTATTGGATCTTGGCGAAAAGGCTGCCTACTCGGTTGAATCGCAAGGCGCGAATCTTATTGTGACTCTTCGGGAAGGTGCCGCTACTGATTTAGGCGCAGATACACACCCTATCCGTGACGAGGCGGTCGGAGCCATCGAGTCGGAGAATCCTGTAATGTCACCGGTCCATGCGGATCCCACCTCTCGGGTGGCTCAGTGGACAATGGCCAAGGTTCGGCGGGCTTCAACGAAATTTCATGTGCGACCCGTCCAAATGACCTCCGAGGCAGATGGCAGTGAGAAAAGCACGCCAAAGGAAGATTTGGTTGTTGGAGAAACGCGGTATATCGGCCGGCGCATTTCGCTGGATTTCCAGCAGGCCGACATCAGTAATGTGCTGCGCCTCATTGCCGAAGTGAGCGGGTTCAACATGGTCGTCGGTGAAGGGGTCAAGAGCAAGGTCACGATGAAGCTCGTGAGTGTGCCCTGGGATCAGGCGCTCGATATGATTTTGAAGATGAACGGGCTAGGCAAAATCAGGCAGAGCAATATCCTTTGGATCGATTCGCTGGCGAACATTGCCAAACAGCAGAATGAAGAAGCGTCGGCGAAGGATGCCAAGGTGAAAGCAGAAGAACTGGTCGATCGGGTGTTCTATATTAGAAATCTGCAAGTGCAAGAACTTATGACGTCTCTTCGGCAGTATTTGAGCCCGAGGGGGTTGATGCAAATGAGTCAGGGATCCAATGCTTTAATCGTCCGGGATACGGAAACCAAAATTGGGGTGATGAAACAGCTGGTTGATGGGCTTGATCTCGAAGTGCCTCAAGTCCAGATCGAAGCTAGGATCGTGCAGGCTGATACGACCTATTCCCGTTCTCTGGGCGTTCAGTGGGGCATCCAGAATTTGAACAGTTTCCAGGGTAGTGGGGTGGCGAACTTCAGTACGGGTGTTGGTGGAGGATTTGCAAATAAAGCAAATGATTTTCTGGTAAATCTTCCCGCGACAGTCGGTGGCTTGACATCAACTCCTGGTGTCGGGTTCACGATTGGGAAAACAGATGGAACGCTGTTGGATATGCGCTTGTCGGCAGGTGAGTTGCTCGGTCTGAGTAAAGTCATTGCCGCGCCAAAGGTCACAACCTTGGATAAGCGTGAGGCCAAGATCTCGCAGGGGGAATCGATCCCGTTCCAGACGACCTCCCTCCAGGGGACTCAGACAACCTTTGTGGATGCGAACTTGGAACTGAATGTGACGCCTCAGATTACTTCGCGAGATCCGAAGGAAACCGGTAAGCAGATTATGATGAAGGTTCGCGCAACCAGAAACGCAGTCGGTGCACGCAGCAATCCGGCCGGTCCAAGTATTGACCGCCGCGAGGCCACTACCCAGGTCATTATCCGTGATGGCGAGACCATGGTGATCGGCGGGGTCTTTATTGATACGCAGGGCAACAGCGTGGCTGGTATCCCCTATCTTTCTCGAGTGCCTGTTTTGGGTTGGCTTTTCAAGCAGAAGACCGAGTCTGTAGCGAAACAAGAGCTACTCATCTTCTTGACTCCCAGTATCGTGAAGAGCTAGAAGCGAACCTTCTAGCTCTTCATGGATGAGGAGCTCAAGGGTGGTGAGCCTTCGCGGTTGATGCGTCATCTCGATCCTCCAGTGTGTACTCTCCAGTCCGCTGCGTATCTCTGACATGATCAATTTTGACACTGTTCGGCGCATGAAAATGCGCCGGGCGGTGGTCGTATGCGCGTACAAGGCGGTCGGCAATCGAATTGACATCACGGCCTGAGAAGCGGTGAGGACCATTTGAAATGACCAAAGTGATGCTCATTAAGTCTAAAGAGGGTACCCCTGAGGCCGTGAAACCCGATCATTTGGCTTGGAGGCTAATCTGAAAACCTTCTAGTTTTCGAACCGTTGTGGTACCATCCCCCCCTATGTCAGCCATCTTAATTCATCATCACCGCAGGCGAAGTGGGTCGTGAATCCAGGCCTTCTTATCCAAGAAGAATCGGAATGGCGACTACTATTTTTGGGTCAGGAGAGACTGTCGTTGAGCATGGGCGGCGTGGCAGAACAGATTGTACCGGTGACCTTGGGGGAACGGAGCTACGACATCATCCTTCATCCTGGGTTACTTGAGACAGTGGGTGACAGGCTCAGAGCCCTTACGACTTCTCCGAAGATCGGGGTGGTAACAGATAGGCATGTGGCAAGCCGTTATCTGCAAGCGACTCTCCGCTCGCTTGGCAAGGCGGGGTACGACCCGACTCCTATTATCTTGCCGCCGGGAGAGCGTACAAAGATGCTCGGTACAATCGCCAAGATTCTCGATGAGTTAGCCAGGCACAAATTCGAACGTCAGTCCCTATTGCTGGCCCTTGGTGGGGGAGTCATCGGTGATGTTACCGGCTTTGCTGCTGCGATCTACCAACGAGGAATCCCATACGTACAAGTGCCCACCACGCTTATTGCTCAAGTAGACTCCAGTGTCGGGGGCAAGACCGGCGTGGACCATCGGCTGGGAAAGAATCTCATCGGGGCGTTTTACCAGCCGCGCGCGGTATTGATCGATCCCCTTATGCTGCGCACCCTGCCACGCCGCGAATGGATTGCTGGTTTAGCTGAAGTGATCAAATACGGCATTATCGCCGACGAGGAGTTCTTCACCTTTTTGGAGCAGGAGATTCCTGCGCTGTTGAAACTCGACGAAGAGCCCGTTATCCGCGCGATCAAGCGATCCTGCGAGATCAAAGTGCAGGTGGTTGGTGCGGACGAACGGGAGGCGGATCGCCGCCGCATTCTCAATTACGGCCACACGATAGGACATGCTCTAGAGTCACTCGCAGGCTATCGTGGGCTGATCCATGGTGAAGCGGTTGGGATTGGATTGGTGCAAGAAGCGGATTTGGCTTGTCACATGGGCCTGTGCGAACGAGCAGTTGTCGAACGAATCAGAAGTCTGGTGCAGCGTGCCGGGTTGTCTGAACAGGTCTCACCGAGATCCTTTACGTCCCTCTGGGGCGCCATGCAACATGACAAGAAGGTGGTCGGGGGGCGGGTCATCGGGGTATGGCCAGTGAGGATTGGGGAAGTGGTCATTCGGCCAATCGAACAGCAGGTCTGTGCAGCGTGGTTTCAGAGCAGGCACGGCCGTGGGAACCGACCTTCGAGTGGCCGTCAGCTAGGCAAGCATCCTGTCCATCGCAAGGCTCGTGCGCCAAAGTAAATCTCTATGACGACCAAACACACGCCATCCGTGGCTCACCTCCAACAGGCCTTGCGGGAAAAAACACGCGAACTCGATGTGCTCCATCTGATCTCTGAGTCGATCAGCAACCAACTGGATCTCGAAGCAATTCTCAAACATATCGTCGAAGTTGTCGTTGAAGTCACCAAGGCGGATGCCTGCCTCCTATACCTATTGTCGGATAGCCAAGACGAACTCATTCTTCGAGCTTCGAAGAACCCCCATCCGAAATTGATTGGCCGTATCACGATTGGTTTAGGAGAGGGCATCACTGGGTGGGTCGCCCAGGAACGAACGCGCGTCGTGATTCCGAGTAATGCGAACGACGATCCACGATTCAAGTTTTTTCATAACCTTCCAGAAGACCGCCATCAAGCCTTTGTCTCCGTACCGATCATGGCCAAAAAAGAAGTGGTCGGCGTGATCAATGTCCAACATAAACGCCCTAAGCGCTATCGGCCGGATGAGTTGGCGTTACTCTCGACTATTGCCAATCAAGTCGGTGGAGCGATCGAGAACGCGCGGCTCTACGATCAAATGCAACGCAAAGCCCTACAAGTGGAAACGCTGTCGCAGGTCTCAGAAACAGTGGCATCCAGTCGGCTGATCAAAGACGTGCTTCAACTCCTGGTGACGATGACCGCGCAAATGATGAACTCCAAGATCTGTTCAATTATGTTATTGGACGAAGCCAGCGGGGAACTACGGATCGCGGCGACACAAAGCCTCAGCGAACAGTATCGTCGCAAGCCAAACTTGAAAGTCGGGCAGAGTATCAGTGGCCGTGCTGTGAAAGAGCGTCGACCGATTATCGTGGTCGACGTCTCCACCGATAGAGACTATATGTATCCGGATATGGCCAAGAAGGAAGGGCTGTGCTCATTGGTTTCGGTACCGATGATGGTGCGGGAGAAGGCGTTGGGTGTGATCAATAGCTATACGTCCGTTCCGCACGTGTTTACCAGTGAAGAGGTCAAGTTGCTCCAGGCCATCGCCAATCAGGCCGCCATTGCCATCGAGCATACGACCCTGGTCGAGAAGTCCTATGAAATGCAGGAAGCGCTGGCGGTACGGAAACTCATGGAGCGGGCCAAGGGCTACCTGATGCGCTCGAAGAAACTGACTGAAGAAGAGGCCTTCAAACTCATTCAACGGCAGAGTATGGATTTCCGGAAGTCGATGCGCGAGATAGCCGAGGCCGTGCTCTTAGCTGGAGAACTCGACCAGCGGGCTGAGAAACAGCGGGGATAGGTTCGGCTTACCAAGAAGTCCTCTGGCACTAGGGGGCTAAGGAATGGGTTGAGGTGTCGGTTTCAGAGAGGATGAGGGGGTAGAACGTGTTCGCTCAGCTTCTTGTTCCGCCAGTTTCTTCTTGATGTCCTTCAACTCTTTCCGTAGCGCGTCCAGATCGGTATCTCGCTGAGTTGGCTCCCCCTTCACAGGCACAGGCGTCGGTGGTTGAGCGGCAGTCGATCGCATGTCCGGTGCGGCAGGCATGGCGGCAAGCAGGTCGTAGTCGATCACCAGAGTCGCGTCGGTTGAGCGCGCGGTTCGATAGCTATCCGGGCGCTTGGCGGATTCCGGAACGAAGTGCACCGTGCGGTTCGCCAATCCGGTCGCATTGGAAATGCGCCGATTCGCCATGTTATTTGCTTCGGCCTTCTCCAACCGGTGGCGATACTCGGTCAAGGTCAGATACAGTGACCGCCCGTAGGCGTAGAGTGAACCCTTCGTCGATTCCGCGGCTCCCGGCCCCAGTGGCTGTTCTGAGGAACAGGTACCGGGAAAACGGACAGAAGACAAGCAGAAAACCGGCCCGACGGATTGCGGAGAGTTCAGCGTACCGATTTGGATGACGTGAAACCCAACCTGCTGGTCCGACGCAGCTCTGGTGAGCCCCTCGACCAGGAGCGGCGCCAGGTACTCAACGTCCTCGTCCCTAAACGCTCGAACAGCTTCCGGCTTTCCGGCGATCAAGTTTCCCAACAAGCCTCGGCTATCCTTGACGACCACGCCACGAAGTACCCTGGCCATCGTATCGGCCGATAACGACATGGGGTGGGAAGCTTGAAAGGACCGATCGGGAAACCGTTCGACATACACCCCACCGCGTTCGGATTCATGGATCGTTAAGTCCAGATCAGGCCCTGTTGCGCAGGCAGACAAGACCAGGGTGATTCCAGTGAGAAGGACAAGAGCAAGTCGCGGATAATGTGACATGAGCAATTCGTGCAGTTTGTACAAGTCGACAGTCTAGCATAACTGAAAGGGCGAGGACACCGGCAACATCCTTCAGATTATGAGCGGGAGTCCTACTTGACAGGAGGGCAATAGACTTCGTATATATCCCCTCCCATCGTACGGGTTGAGTGATGGACAACGATGTCCATCGATTCAACTAGAATGCAAGTGAAGGACAATGGCGTCCCTCTGGTCCAACACAACGGATCGGGAGGCTTTTTGTCCCCTGCCGTAAAGCCCTCCGGTAAAACAGGATTGATCACATCGGTCATTCAGGAGGGAAACCACAATTGGGGTGGTTTCCACACGGCGTTTGAGTGGGGCCATCTTCTGTCGATAGGGCCGAATGCTGGGACTCAGTGAGGTGGGTCAGAGAAATTCCATGGCGACGTCTTCATGCTGTCGAGCTGGTACAACTTCTAAATGTTAGTGAAAGAGGTCTGACCGTGGAAACGAACAAACCCAATGAGGCAAGCCCGGCCGACCCAGGCAGCGTTGCTGCGAGCGAGGCTGGTCCTTCGCGGCGTGAGCTTCTGGTTCAAGGAAGCAAGGTCGCGGCTGGTATCGGGGTGGCTGCCCTGCTTGGCAACTTGGGCAACTGGGCCCTGTCATACTCAGCGGGCAAAGAATCAATCAAGATCGGCATCTTGCACTCCCTCAGCGGCACCATGGCCATCAGCGAAGTGTCGTTGCGGGACATCGTGCTGATGGCCGTGGATGAAATCAACGCCAACGGCGGGGTGATGGGGCGCATGATCGAGCCGGTGGTCGTCGATCCTGCCTCGAATTGGGACCTCTTTGCCGAAAAAGCCAAGCAGCTCTTACTCCAAGATAAGGTGGCGGTCGTCTTCGGCTGCTGGACCTCGGCCAGCCGCAAGTCGGTGTTGCCGGTCTTCGAGAAGAATAATGGCTTACTGTTCTATCCCGTGCAGTACGAAGGAGAAGAGTGTTCACGCAATGTCTTCTACACCGGAGCGGCCCCGAATCAGCAGGCCGTGCCGGCAGTGGATTATCTGATGAGCAAAGAAGGGGGTGGATTCACGAAGTTCTATCTGCTCGGCACCGATTACGTGTATCCCCGCACCACCAACCAAATCCTGAGGGCGATGCTGCTGGCGAAGAAAGTACCGGTGGACCGTATCATGGAAGAATACACTCCGTTCCACCATCAGAACTACCAAACCATCTGCGGTAAACTGAAGAAATTCGCCGCCGGCGGAGGGGCTGCCGTGATCAGCACGATCAACGGCGACAGCAATGTGCCTTTCTACAAGGAGTTTGCGAACCAAGGCTTGCGGGCCGAAGATGCCCCGATCATGGCCTTCAGTGTTGCGGAGGACGAGTTGCGCGGCATGGCCACATCCGCGCTGGTCGGTCACCTGGCGGCGTGGAATTATTATCAAAGCGTCGATACGCCACAGAACAAGCAGTTCGTGGCAAATTTCAAGGCCTACTGCAAGAAGAACAACCTGCCGGATGGCGACAAGCGGGTGACGGACGATCCGATCGAAGCCGCCTATTTCGGCGTGTATATCTGGAAGCAAGCCGTCGAGAAGGCCGGTTCGAGTGAAGTCGACAAGGTACGAAAGGCGGTCTATGGCAGCAAGTTTCTGGCGCCGGGCGGCGAGATCATGATGGATGCCGCCAATCACCACACCTATAGACCGGTGCTCATCGGTGAGATCTTGGCGGACGGGCAGTTCAAGGTGGTCTCCCGTTCGAAGGGGCTGGTGAAGCCTGAACCCTGGAGCGAATATACGAATCCGGACAAGGGCTGCGACTGGGTCGGTCATCAAGGGACGTATAAAAAAGCGTAAGTCACTATGAGAAGAAGGGGCTACTCAGTAGCCCCCGCTACATGAGTGCGAAGAAGTACGGTTGACGAGACGAGAAGTCTACGTTATGTGTGTGTCTTGTGGAGTGGCAGCTCACGATCGTGACAAGTTCGCTGGGTCGCACCGTTGCAGCACTCGGTATCGTGGGACTGTTCCTGTTCTCTGGGCAAACTTGGACGATCGCAGCGGATGGGCCTGCTACCGCTCCTCCGACTTCTTCTATAGAGCAAGCATTCACTCAGGTGACCAGCGAAGACGAATCCGTCCGCGAAGCCGCAATTCGTGTCTTGATCGAACAGGGCGATGCCAGCCTGGTTCCGCGGCTGGGGGAGATCCGCGCCAATGCAGACCGCAGCATCCGGCAGGCCATCAAGCCGCATATGGTTCTGAGTTGCTGTTTAGGACGTTGACATACGGTCCCCTAGTCTTCGACCAAACCATTGCAAGCCTGGACGCGGCACGCGCGTGGGTCACGACATGTATTCATTGGTACCACCACGACCATGTACACAGTGGAATCCGCCTCACGACACCGGCATCTCGACATACCGGCACAAACACCGCGATCTGACAAAACAGTGCGAGGGTGTATCGGGCAGCGCAACACACACATCCAATTCGTTGGTCAGGAAACACACGAAATTGGAAGAGGAGCGAACGCGTCACGTTGAATTGGTTGAAAGAAGGAGAAAGATCAGTTAGCACTGCGAACAGTCGCATCGCTAGCTGACTCTCACGCGACATCATATGATATTTTGAAACCTTCCGCTGCTCAAGTTGGCCGTGTGGGTCGAGCGATCCGTGCGATGCCCGGGGGTGCACCTACCCACGAATGCGTCCTTGGATGCCAACTGGCGTCGGCTGGCCCTGGTTAACGCTGCACGAGGAGGTGCCACAGCCTGAGTCACCACAGAAGGAGTGCGGAGGGGTGTGCTAGAATCAGCCGTATGCCGGTGTCGGTCCAGGATGGTCGCACCGTGACCGTGGTTCTCAACCTTCCTGTGTCCCAATCGAATACCATCCGGCACGGGCGGTATCCCCAAGCGGTCGTTCCGAGAGCATGGAAACGAGCATTGGTCACCGTCATAAATAATGCGGACTAGTGAACGTCCTGATCATGATTCATGCGGCACAGCAACGAGGCGAAAAGGATGAATGGCCTGTCTGAAGCAACGGCTCCCCGCCTGTATTCCTGGCTGCCGGTCCTCATCAGCGTGATGACGGTCGTCATGCTGGCCATCGGCGGAATCGCGTTCCACTACACCGAAACTCGCATGGTTGCCACAGCAGGCGAAACCCTGGCCCTTACAGCTGCCGAAGTCTCGGACAAACTGGACCGATTTCTGTTTGAACGGCATGGCGATGTGCAGATGATGGCAAGGACGTTCAGCGTGCAGCCAGACAATCGGGAGTTTCAGTCGGCGTATCTCGCCTCGGCCAAGATCTCGTACCCGGATTACTTGTGGATCGGCGCCACGAACGCGCGCGGACAGGTCGTGGTCGCCACCGACCCGGCCACGGTCGGGCGGGACTACAGCGCTGAATCCTGGTTTCAGGCCGTGCGTAACGGGCAAGGGGTTCATATGGGGGACGTGGAGCCATTCGCAGTGATGGGAGGTCCTGACGCAATAGCAATGACGGCTCCCATCACCGGACCGCGCGGGGAATTCCTGGGGGTCGTGACGACGCGGGTGGGGATTCCTGGGCTGGAAAACGTCATGACGGGGACCCTTCTGGCTTTCCGGGAGCGGGAGGGATTTTGGGGGGCGCTGGAATACCAGTTCCTGACTGAGGAAGGGGTTGCCTTCATCGATTCGGATCTCCAGCATAAGGGCCACGTCAATCTCAAAAAACTCCGCTTACCTTCGGCACTGTTAAGCGAAGGGTCCCTGTCCAGTTACGTCGAGGAGGAGCACATGCGTCGCCACGTGCCGGTCATCACTGGCTATGCCAGGACTCTAGCCCGTGGCGGGTTTGAGGGTATGCATTGGACGGTGCTGATGCGCATGGATCGGCGCGACGTGCTGGCGCCGATTCGCGAAGTCCTCTGGAATCTTGGCCTGGCGGGCTGCGCCGTGGTGGTTCCAATTTTTGGACTCTTGCTGTGGACCGTGAAACGCGTGCGGAAGGAATATCGGCACGCGCAACAGGAGCGTGCGCTCGCCAGGGACGCCGAAGCGTCGCTGCGCAAGAGCGAGACACACACGCGGCGCATTATCGAGATGGCACTCGATGGCTTCATCGGGATGGATTCCGCTGGAGTCATCACCGAATGGAATGTTCAAGCCCAACAGATATTCGGCTGGCCCCGGCAAGAGGCCATTGGGCGACTCCTCTCTGCCACCATTATCCCTGCACAACACCGGGAAGCCCATGAGCAGGGATTGCGCCACTTCCTCGCAACAGGGGTAGGACCGATGCTGAACACACGGATCGAAATCACAGGCTGCCACAGGGACGGGCACGAGATTCCGATAGAACTGGCGATCTCGCCGGCCTTGGGGCAGGGGGGGGGCTACACGTTCAGTGCATTCGTGCGGGATATCTCGGCGCGGAAGCGGACGGAGCAGCAGGGCCGCATGCACCAAGAGGAACTGCAACTACTCAACGAGGCCTTGGATAGGCGTGTGCAGGTCCGAACACAAGAGCTTGCCTCCGTCAACGAATCATTGGTAGCTGAAGTGGCTGAACGGATGCAGACCGAGGCGTCGCTCGAATGCAGCCGGCAATCGCTGCAGAAGTTGGCGTTCCAGCTGTTGCGAGTGCAGGAGGAAGAGCGGCGTCGTATCTCGCGTGATTTGCACGATGACATCAATCAACGCCTTGCACTTCTTGCCATGGATATCGAAGCGGTAGAACGGCAGCTCAGCCTCTCACCAGCTCACGTGGGCCGCGCCGTCCGTGCGATACAAGACCGGGTTGTGGAATTGTCTGATGTTGTCCGTCATTTGGCCTATCAGCTTCATCCTTCCATTCTCGATGACCTCGGCCTTCCGATCGCCCTGCAGCGGTTGGTGGACGACTTCACAGCTCGAAGCCATATCCAAGGGAGCTTTGGACACAGGAATATCCCCGCAGTCGTCCCTCAGGAGATCGCGACCTGTCTCTATCGCGTAGCCCAAGAAAGCCTCAACAACGTGGCTCGCCATGCAGCGGCGTCTCGAGTCGATGTGGAGCTGACCCGGTCTCGAGTTGGGCTGACAGTCACGATTACGGATAATGGAGTGGGATTTGACTCTGAACAACCCCGGTACGGACCACACGGACTTGGGTTGCTCGGCATGAAAGAGCGAGTCGCTTTGGTTCATGGGGACTTAAAGGTTGTTTCTGCCGTGGGTAAGGGAACGAGGGTGCAGGTTGTGGTGCTCGTTCCGGAAGGGGTGGCATGAGCAGGCCCCGGGTTCTCTTGGTTGATGACCATACCCTGGTGTTGGACGGATTTCGGAAACTGTTGGAGGATCGGTGTGAGATCGTTGGTGTTGCGGAGGATGGACGTACGCTGCTTCGAATGGCCCAGGAACTTCAGCCTGATATCGTCACGCTCGATATCTCAATGCCGCAGCTCAATGGGGTCGATGCCGCTCGGAAGCTGAAGAAGATTCTGCCTCGCACCAAGCTGATCTTCGTGACGATGCACGCTGACCCGGCCTATGTTAATGAAGCCTTCAAGGCCGGCGCCTCCGGCTATCTGCTCAAACGATCCGCCGGTTCGGAATTGCTCCAAGCCATCCAATCAGTCATGGACGGACAGTGTTATGTCACCCCCTTGGTCGCAAAAGGTCTGGTGCAGTCGGTCATCACCGGGGGGAAACCTGCGGTTCTGGAAGACAAGTCCTTGACTGCGCGCCAACGAGAAGTGTTGCAACTCGTTGCAGAAGGGATGACGGTCAAGGAGATTGCGTCGACCCTCGATCTCTCACCGAAGACTGTCGAGTTTCATAAATCGCAGATCATGACGCAACTCGATCTTCACACGACGGCGGAGCTGACAAAGTACGCCCTCGTCCACGGCCTCCTCGCATCGGACTAACAGTCCGCGCTTCTTGCCCTTGCACAACCTCCCGACCAGCCCAAATTATTCATGACGGTTCGTTACGAAATCGCGCAGCCGAGTTGCGAGCCTGCCTGCCGACAGCCTTGTCACAGCTACGGGTCCGCGATTGCGACAGAAACGCCCCATGAATCATCGGCGCTGGCTCGCCTAGGGAGATTGCCTCACGTTCCTAGGGAGATGCCTAGTGTGTTTATCGTTCCTCTCAGTATATAGATGCCACGCCAGGTATGGATCTGGTCAGAGTCCAGTCACCGACACTCTCAGCCGACAGGGGTGGCTGATGATGAAGAGACGGCTCCTTCTCGCAGATGACCATCCGCTTGGTACTTCAGTGGCTCGCCTGTCTCTTATCGGACGGACATCAGGTCGTGGGGGCGGTCGCAGACGGGAGGGCCCTCATCAAGGAGAGTTTTCACTATAACTTCTACCCTTCTGGAAAAGCTGAGTGGTT
This sequence comes from Nitrospiraceae bacterium, assembly GCA_036004925.1. Classification (GTDB taxonomy): domain Bacteria; phylum Nitrospirota; class Nitrospiria; order Nitrospirales; family Nitrospiraceae; genus Palsa-1315. The sequence continues at coordinate 36,616 of DASYRC010000035.1, forward strand.
TTTTTCTGCCTCCCGCACAATTTCTATCTCTGTTTTAGGGACGATGATCCCTCGTGACAGGGGGGCTGATCATCTGCTATAGAGTGTGCCGACCAAACGCCTTAAAGGGTGGACAACGACGTCCATCGATTTCGACCAGAATTCAAGAGAAGGACAAGGGGGTCCTATTCTAGAGCTGGTACAACTTCTAAATGTTAATGTTAGTGAAAGGAGTCCGATATGGAAACGAACAAACCCAATGAGGCAAACTCGGTCGACCCAGGCAGTGTTGCTGCGAGCGAGGCTGGTCCTTCGCGGCGTGAGCTTCTGGTTCAAGGAAGCAAAGTAGCGGCCGGCATAGGGGTTGCCGCCTTGCTTGGCAACTTAGGCAACTGGGCCTTGTCCTATGCGGCGGGCGGCGAGCCGATCAAGGTCGGTGTGCTGCACTCCCTCAGTGGCACGATGGCCATCAGCGAAGTGTCCATTAAAGACATCGTGGAAATGGCGGCGGAGGAGATCAACGCCAAAGGCGGGGTCATGGGGCGCCCGATCCAGCTCGTGATTGAAGATCCGGCCTCCAACTGGGACCTCTTCGCGGAAAAAGCGAAAAAACTCTTGCTGCAGGACAAGGTGGTGACGGTGTTCGGTTGCTGGACCTCGGTCAGTCGGAAGTCCGTCCTGCCGGTGTTCGAGAAGAACAATGGCCTGTTGTTCTATCCCGTGCAGTATGAAGGTGAGGAATGTTCGAGGAACGTGATTTATACCGGCGCGGCGGTCAATCAGCAGGCGACGCCGGCGGTGGACTACCACCTCAGCAAGGACGGAGGCAGCAAGAAGAAGTTTTATCTGGTGGGAACCGACTACGTGTATCCCCGGACGACCAACAAGATTGTCCGGGCGATGCTCCTCGCGAAAGGCATTTCGCCGAAGAATATCATGGAGGAATACACGCCGTTCCATCACCAGGATTACCAGACGATCATTGCCAAAATTAAGCGGTTCTGCGCTGGCGGCGACACGGCAGTGATCAATACGATCAACGGCGACAGCAATGTGCCCTTCTTTAAGGAACTGGCCAACGCGGGCATCACTTCGGAGGAGTGCCCGGTGAATTCGTTCAGCGTGGCCGAGGACGAGCTCCGCGGGCTCGACACGAAAAATCTAGTCGGGCACCTGGCGGCGTGGAACTACTTCCAGTCGGTGAACATGCCTGAGAACAAAGCGTTCGTGCAACGGTTCAAGGATTTTTGCAAAAAGAACAACCTGCCTGGTGGTGCGAGCCGGGTCGTGGACGACCCGATGTTCTGGGGGTACATTGGGGTGTACACCTGGAAGATGGCGGTTGAGAAAGCCAAATCGTTGAATGTGGACGATGTGCTGAGAGCGTTGCCTGGACTTAAGGTTCCTACGCCGGGAGGCCCGATCCTCGTCGACCGCACCAATCACCATACTGCAAAGCCGGTGTACATTGGCCGAATTCTCGCCAATGGACAGTTCGAAATTATCTGGCAATCCCCGGGCTTGGTCGATCCTCTGCCCTGGAGCGAGTATACGTATCCTGATCGCGGTTGCGACTGGAGCAACGGCGGGAAAGGTACCTATGATACGATGGGAGGAAAAGATAGGATCTGGCTAGAACCGAGCGCTGTTGCGATTGAAAAGGCATAGGGTGCAAGGAGGTTACTTGCGGTTGCTACAAGGGGGCTGCACGGGAGGTTTGTTTCCTGTGCAGCCCGCTGCTTCCAAGACACGCTGACAACTCGGCTCATTCGTCTCTAACCTGTTGACTTATTTGAGACGAGATCGCATCAAGTACATGAGGTTCCCTGCCTCGAAATATGCTGTCCAAGATATTCGAGGCTCGCGGCTAGTCATTCAGACGCTCGCATGACCCTTGAACCCAGGCTCCCACAGTCTTTCTTGTGGCCGAAAGCCCCGGTCTATAGATAGCCCGACCGCCACGATGCCATTCAAAATCCACTTTTCCAAAACTTATCTTGGGAAAGAGTGGGTCAGACCATTTTTTGATACATGAACAGAGGGCTAATTAGATAAGAGGTAAGGGAGATATCTTGCCTATGTTGACCAAACAGAACGTGCAAATCCAGCTTGGGCGTCTGAGTTGGACCATGGTCGTCTGCCTTCTGACGAGTGCGCTTCTACTCGGCAAGGGTGTCGAACTGGTCTATGCGGAGGGGCCAGTGACGGGCGAGAGCGGTCGACCTAACGCATCTTCTTACCTTCAAGGGCTGGTAAGCCTTGATCCGGCTATCCAATTAACAACATTGAAGACCTTAGGAGACATCAAAGACATTGCTTTCCTGCCTGCGCTGACGGCGCTGTACGAAGGAACGCTTCATGTGTGGAAAGATGCCCCTGGTAGTGAGAAGGTCATCATTTTACTAAGAAATATCGAGCCCGACGGTCGTGAGACGATGTCCTTCTTGAATCCCTTAACAGGTGAGGAGTTGGGGAAGCGGAATGCCGCCGAGGCCTTGCCAGAGGGAGAAGAATTGGAAATGGTGGCCATCAGGTCGGTCGAGGGCCGACGGGTGTTGAAAGCCGGATTGGATCTGCTGAGGCTGTTTGATCCCACTGTGGAAGTCAGGCGGACGACAGCGACGAAGCTCGGAAACGCCAAAGACCTTTCGGTGTTGCCCGCGCTCGATCAGGCTCTCTCGCGTGAGTCAGACAAGTGGGTACGGCATGCGATCGAGGAAGCTATCAATCAGTTGCGCCTTACTGACCCTGATCCGGAGGTGCGACGAGCGGCTGCCATCCGCTTAGGAGAGATCAAGGGCATGCGAGCACTATCGCACCTGAAAGCCCTTCTTACTGAGGAACCGCTTGAACCATCCGACACTGTGCGGGTCGCGATCCAAGGAGCGATTGATAGCATCGAATCGTATCAAAGCTTCCAGAGTGTTGTGGGCATCACCTTCAGCGGCATTAGCTTAGGTTCGATTCTTTTCATTATGGGGCTTGGGCTGGCCATTACCTACGGCCTCATGGGCGTGATTAACATGGCTCATGGGGAAATGATGATGATCGGCGCCTATACGGCCTTTGTCTTTCAGGAAGCCTTCTTTAAGTACCTGCCACCGTCCCTGCATGATTCCTACATTTTTATTGCATTGCCGGCGGCATTCGTGGTGACTGGGGCGGTCGGCCTCTTGTTGGAACGGACCGTGATCCGTTTCCTGTATGGGAGGCAATTGGAAACGCTGCTCGCCACGTGGGGAGTCAGCATGTTTCTCCAACAGGCGGCACGCTGGTACTTCGGTGATTTGACGAGTGTGAATCCACCTACATGGATGCGAAGGGGAATAGAGCCGATGGTGGGACTTGTCTTGCCATATACCCGGATTTTCATCATCGGGTTGGCTGCGGTGGCGCTGCTGGGTGTATACTTACTCTTTTCCCGAACACGCGTGGGCCTTCTCGTCCGTGCGGTGACGCAAAACCGCAACATGAGCGCTTGCGTAGGCATCTCTACGCGCAAAGTCGATTCCTGGACCTTTGCGTTTGGTTCGGCCCTCGCCGGTATTGCGGGATGTGCGATCAGCCTCATCAGCAACGTGGATCCCGAAGTGGGCAAGAGCTATATTGTCGAGTCATTCATGGTCGTGGTGGTCGGGGGGGTTGGAAAACTGGCCGGCACGGTGGTCTCCGCAATGGTGATTGGGATGTTCAACAAAATTCTCGAGCCTCTCATTGGAGGAACAGGCGGGGCCATTTACGGCAAGCTGTTCATTTTGGTCCTGATTATTCTTTTTCTCCAGGTAAAGCCGACAGGCTTATTCCCTCCGAAAGGGCGAGCTGCTCAGGTGGGATCATGACCCCATGGAAGGGCTGGATCATTTTTGGAACCGTCAGCATTATGCTGCTGGTGGTCTTACCGTTGTTAAACGCTCTGCCGAACGACTCGACGTTCTGGCTGCCCGATTTCTACCTCAACCTGCTCGGCAAATACCTCTCGCTGGCTATCATGGGCATGGGGCTCGGCGTGCTCTGGGGGTATGCGGGCATTCTCAGCCTGGGACAGGCGGTCTTTTTTGGACTTGGCGGGTACTCGATGGGGATGCATCTAATGCTACAGATAAGCGGTCAACAGAGTAAATACGGCGAGGCGGTACCGGATTTTATGGTCTGGAACCAGGTCAAAGAACTGCCCTTCTTCTGGGTGCCGTATCATAGTTTCGCTTTTGCGCTCGCCTCTGCCGTGTTTCTCCCCGTGCTCTTTGCCCTGCTGTTTGGGTATTTGACGTTTCGTAGCCGGATTCAGGGTGTGTATGTGGCGATTCTGACTCAAGCCCTGGCTTTTGCCGCATGGTTGCTGTTCAACCGGAATGAGATGAGACTCGGGGGAACGAACGGGCTCACGGATTATAAGACTCTTCTGGGGTTCTCGCTTCTCTCTCCTACCACGCAGAGGGGTCTCTACATCATCACGGCGGTGTGTTTACTCGTGACATATGGTCTCTGCCTTTGGCTGACGCGCGGCAAGCTGGGCCATATTTTTCGTGCGATTCGGGATGGTGAGAATCGCCTGAGATTTTTGGGCTATTCACCGACGGGCTTCAAGATGTTTGTGTTTGCGCTCGCTGCGGGCTTGGCTGGGTTGGCGGGCGCGCTATATGTTCCGCAAGTAGGCATTATCACGCCATCCCAGATGGGCGTCATGCCCTCCTTGGAGGTCGTGGTGTGGGTAGCGGTCGGAGGGCGAGAAGCCCTGATTGGCGGACCGCTAGGGGCAGTGCTGATCAATGGTTTGCGAAGCTATCTGACGACGGTAGCTCCGCAACTCTGGCCTTTTGTATTAGGGGCGTTGTTTGTAGGAGTCGTTCTTCTGTTTCCGTCAGGGGTAGTAGGGCTTCCCAAACAGTTTGAGCGTTTCATGCATCGATCAAGTTCGAGATGGAGGTCGGGCGGTCGCCGTTCACCACTCTCGGCAGCGACGGCATCCGGGTCGTCTGAGAACCCAGACAAATTGTCTCTGGATGAAGAGGAAGTGAAAGCATCAGAGGGCAGCTTAAGCGCGGGTGCTGGTGCTGTCGCTCAGCACCTCTTTGGGTCGCGGGTAGAAGACAACGGTGCGAACAAAGCGAAAGATGGGGAGACTACTAAGCAAGCGGATAAGAGGGAAGAACCGCTTCTACGGGTGGAAAACGTGACCGTAAGTTTTGAAGGTTTCCTGGCGCTTCGCAACTTGAATTTCTCTTTGATGGACGGGGAACTCCGTTTTGTCATTGGGCCCAATGGAGCCGGAAAGACGACCATGCTGGACGTCATATGCGGCAAGGTTAAGCCTATTCAAGGAAAAGTGATCTTTGGGCAGTCGACCAATTTGCTTGCCTTGCAGGAACATGAGGTGGCGAACATTGGCGTTGGACGCAAGTTTCAAACCCCTACCGTGTTCCCCTACCACACGGTTTTGGATAACCTGCAGCTCTCATGGAAGACACGGAAAACGGTGGGAGCGACGTTGGCCGCGCTTCAAGTGCGGCAAAGCCAGCAAAGCCGGGATCGCCTCCTGGAGATACTCGAATTTGTGGGGCTGGGGCACCACACGCAAACTTTTGCCGGCGTCTTGTCGCACGGCCAAAGGCAGTGGTTGGAAATTGCGATGTTGCTCGCGCAAGAGCCTGAGCTCCTGCTGGTTGACGAGCCTGTGGCCGGCATGACAGGTCGGGAGCGCGACAAGACGGGGCTTCTCTTGGAAGCCATTGCTCGCGAGCACGCGACCGTGCTTGTCATTGAACACGACATGGAGTTTGTCCGTCACTTCTCGAACACCGTAACCGTTCTTCATGAGGGCTCCCTGTTGTGTGAAGGAAAGATGCAAGAAGTACAAAATGATCCTCGAGTGCTTGAAGTGTACCTGGGCCGTGAGGAGGAAGAGCGTGCTGCAAACTGCTAACCTAAACATTTTTTATGGGGATAGTCATGTGGTGCGCGATGTGTCATTGTTGATTCCCGAAGGGAAAATCGTATGCCTCATGGGGCGGAACGGAGTTGGGAAGACCACCGTCATGAAAACATTGATGGGCCTCCTTCCCGCAAGAGGCGGAAGTATCTCCTTTGGCGGAGAAGATATCACCAATCTTCGCCCCTATTCGCGGGCGCGTTTAGGGATTGGATATGCGCCGCAGGGGAGGGAAATTATTCCCAGCCTCACGGTCGAAGAAAATCTTCTAATTGGCTTGGAGGCGAAGCACAACGCCTCCAGGGCTATTCCTCCTCGGATTTTCGAGCTGTTCCCGGTCTTGAAGACCATGTTGCAGCGGCGAGGAGGGGACCTTAGCGGGGGACAGCAACAGCAACTTTCAATTGCTCGTGCCTTAGCTTCTGAGCCGAAATTGTTGCTGTTGGATGAGCCAACAGAGGGGATCCAACCCTCCATTATCAAGGAAATTGTTCATGCGATCAAAAAGCTTAAGGAGCAAGGAGGTCTTTCCATTCTCGTTGTGGAACAATTCGTGTCGTTTGTCCGTGGCGCAGGCGATTATTTTTACATAATGGAAAAGGGGGCAATCGCTGCAGAGGGGGAGATCCCTAACCTCTCAGATGACCTCATTAGAAAACACCTTGCGGTGTAGTTCCAGAGCAGGTTTTGTCCCCTAAACTAATTCGGCAATCTGAAAGGTGGAAGTCCTCGCGTGCATTTAACTCCACGGGAGCAGGAGAAGCTTCTTATTTCTGTGGCCGCTCAATTGGCCAAGGAACGCAAGGCGCGCGGGTTGAAGTTGAATCATCCTGAGGCGGTCGCGTTTATCACAGCAGCAATTCTGGAAGGCATCCGCGATGGGCGCTCAGTGTCGGATCTCATGAGCCGTGGCGCCACGCTCCTCAAGAAGAAGGATGTCATGCCCGGCGTGGCGGAGATGATCCCGGAGCTGCAAGTTGAGGGGACGTTCCCTGATGGGACGAAACTCGTCACAGTTCATGAACCGATTCGATAGGTGAATCGATGAAGAAGAAAACCAAAGCCAGGCAGAAAGTCACGAAGCGAAGGAGCGTGAGTCGGGAGGCCAAGAAGGCTTCGATTCAGTCTGCCCCTGTTATTCCTGGTGGAATCATCCTCGGTGAAGGCGCCATCGTTGCCTTCACCGGCCGTCAGACGGTTGATCTGATTGTCGCGAACACCGGTGATCGGCCGATCCAGGTCGGGTCGCATTGTCATTTCTTTGAGGCGAATCGCGCGCTGCGGTTTGATCGTGAGAGAGTCTATGGATTTCGGTTGCAAGTTCCGGCTGGAACCGCGGTGCGGTTTGAGCCGGGCGAAGACAAACGGGTGACCCTGGTCTCGATAGGCGGCAATCGCGTGGCCTATGGAATCAATGGTCTTGTAAATGGTCGGCTGGACGATCCAAACGTGAAAGCCAAGGCCATGACTGCTGCCCGAGACGCTGGCTTTATCGCGAAGGAGAAGGCCCGATGAAGATTCCTCGCCGACAATATAACGATCTGTATGGACCGACAGCCGGAGATCGCATTCGCCTTGCCGATACAGATTTGCTGATCGAGATCACGCGCGATCTGACGGTGCCTGGTGAAGAGGCCAAGTTCGGCGGTGGCAAGGTCATTCGCGACGGTATGGGCCAGTCACCATCAGCCACCCGCGCGAAGGGCGCGCTCGACCTCGTGATCACGAATGCGATCATCGTCGATTGGTGGGGGATCGTGAAGGCGGATATCGGCATCCGGGATGGTCGCATTGTCGGCATCGGCAAGGCCGGCAATCCCGACATGATGGAAGGCGTGACCAAAGGGATGGAGGTCGGGGCCTGCACCGAAGTGCTCTCGGCGGAAGGCAAGATCATTACGGCGGGTGGAATCGATACGCACATCCACTTCATCTGTCCGCAGATCATCAATGAGGCCTTGGCAAACGGGCTTACGACGTTGATTGGCGGCGGGACTGGTCCGGCAACCGGGACCAATGCCACGACCTGCACGCCTGGCGCATGGAACATTCATCGCATGCTGGAAGCAGCGGAAGGATTCCCGATTAATCTCGGTTTTCTCGGGAAGGGCAATTCTTCATTGCCGGATGGACTCCGCGAGCAGGTGGAAGCCGGAGCGATCGGGCTTAAATTGCACGAAGACTGGGGCACGACGCCGGCGGCGATTTCGACCTGCCTCGATGTAGCGGAGGAATTCGATGTCCAAGTCGCCATCCATACCGATACGTTGAACGAAGCCGGGTTTGTCGAAGATACGATCAGATCCTTCAAGGGACGGACGATTCACTCGTTTCATACAGAAGGCGCCGGTGGTGGGCACGCTCCTGACATCATTAAGGTTTGTGGTGAGGCCAATGTGTTGCCCTCGTCCACGAACCCCACGATGCCGTTCACGGTGAATACGATGGATGAGCATCTCGACATGCTCATGGTCTGTCACCATTTAAACCCTCGCGTGCCGGAAGACATCGCCTTTGCCGAATCGCGCATTCGCCGCGAGACCATTGCAGCGGAGGATATTTTGCACGACATAGGGGCGATCAGCATCATGTCGTCTGACTCACAGGCGATGGGGCGCGTGGGTGAAGTCATCATTCGCACCTGGCAGACGGCGCACAAGATGAAAGTGCAGCGGGGACATCTCTCCCAAACTGCGGCCGACAAGCTGGCCGGCTCCAACGATAATTTTCGTGTGCGGCGCTATATATCGAAGTACACGATCAATCCGGCGATTGCGCACGGCATCGGGCACGAAGTGGGTTCAGTCGAAGTCGGCAAGTTGGCGGACCTCGTGCTGTGGAAGCCGGCCTTCTTCGGCGTGAAGCCGGAAATTGTCCTGAAGGGTGGCTTTCCCATGTCCGCTGCCATGGGAGATCCCAATGCGTCGATCCCCACGCCGCAGCCGGTCTTCACCAGGCCCATGTTCGGGAGCTTTGGTCGCGCCCCGTTTTCCACCAGCCTCACGTTTCTTTCAAAGGCCGCAGTGGATCACGAAGTGCATAGGTCACTCGGCCTGCAAAAACGTGTGGCGGCGGTGAAGAAGTGCCGCAGCATCGGCAAGCGCGATATGAAGCTGAACGATGCGTTGCCCCGCATTGACGTGGACCCGGAAACCTATGTGGTGAAAGCCGACGGACAGATCTTGACATGTGATCCGATGGCGGTGCTGCCGATGGCCCAACGATACTTTCTTTTCTGACGGCTGCTGAAAACGCCGTCCAGCGGCGTTCTCGCCTTGAACGCATCCTCAACGTACCCCAGAGGGTACGCCTCCGGTGCGTTCGTCGGCTGCGGTCTTGCTGGACAACGTTTTGAGCAGCCTGTTGGAAGCAGGCTGAAGAGGTTGGTGAGTTCCACACATGAATACTATCTCACTCCTCACTGGTCTTCGATTCGTCGATAGTTTCTTTCCCTCAGGCGGCTATGCGTTCTCCTCAGGACTTGAGGCGGCGGTGCAGAATGGTGCGGTTCGGAATGGGGAAGAGTTGTCGCGTTTCGTGGTTGAGTCGTTCACGACTGGGATAGGTGAGTGCGAAGCAGTTGCTGTAGGATTGGCGCATGATGCGTGCGTTTCCGGCACCTTGGAAATTGCCTTCAAGGCGGATCGAGAACTAGAGGCGATGAAGCTGGGCCGTGAATTACGGACCGCCAGCCGGCAGATGGGACGACAAGTAATACGGCTGGCCGCGAATCAACAGGCTAGATACCCACTGATCGAAGACTATCTTGCAGCGGTTGAGGCTGAGCGGACGTCAGGACATCTGGCCGTCAGCCTGGGGCTCACGTTGGCAGCAGCCGGTTGGTCAAAAGAAGACAGCATTGCCGCGTTCCTGTACCAAACCGCGACAGGTTTTGTCGCGGCGGCGATGAAGTTGATGCCGATCGGTCAACGTGAGGGACAGCGGTTATTGGAGAGCTGGCTCGAGGTGATCGAGCGAGTCAGTTACAAAGCGGCGCATCAACAAGTGCTTCAGTCTTGGTCACCGGTCCAGGACATTTACGCAATGCGACACAGTCGGCTGGAGTCCCGGCTGTTTCGATCATGAGAGCAGATGGCTGATGGCCTGTAGCATATGTTCAAGAATCGGGAGGACGAGGGCCTTCCGGATATCAGCCGGCAGCTATTAGCCACATAGGCTCTTGAGTATTCATTCATGCATCGAGCCGATGAACATTTCTCAGGTAGTGGGCGTGTAACGGCGGCGCGGGCGCGTCATATTCCTGTGATTGGGGTTGGGGGGCCGGTGGGGTCTGGAAAGACCGCGCTCGTCGAAGCACTCTGCCGTCGTCTGCGTGAACACGTGAGTTTGGCGGTGGTGACCAATGACATCTTTACCAAGGAGGACGCCGAGTTTCTCACTCGCCGGGGAACTCTGCCTCAAGACCGCATTCTGGGAGTCGAAACCGGAGGTTGTCCTCATACGGCGATCCGTGAAGATGCCTCGCACAATCAAGAGGCCTTGGACGATTTGCTCAAGCGTCATCCAGATGTCGAGCTGATGTTTGTCGAGAGCGGCGGCGACAATCTGGCTGCGACATTCAGTCCTGAACTCGCGGACAAAGTCATCTATGTGATCGATGTCGCAGCCGGTGATAAGATTCCTCGTAAAGGTGGTCCTGGAATCACCAGGTCCGATCTCCTGGTGATCAACAAGGTCGATCTCGCGCCGCATGTCGGAGCCGATTTGTCCGTGATGGATCGGGACAGCAAGCGAATGCGGGGCGACTTGCCCTATCTCTTTACGAATCTCAAGACAGGGCAGGGGCTCGACCAGGTGAGCACTTGGGTTGAGCAGCTTTTACCGCAGCACGTGCATCGCCATTAGGAGGATGCTGAAAAAGGGGGCGGGGTGGCTGGGACGATCCCCGTGCTCGCGCAACGCGCGGCCTCAGAAGACCCTCGTTGGACGCGCGCAGTTGGGATCATCCCAGCCACCCCTTAATTAAGTGATAGTTCGCTGCGGCCTTGCTTGGGACGAGGCGCGTCCCTGGGCGAAGAGCCTGTCTCGGCAGGCTCAGGGCGGGAGGGTGAAGTAGTTGTCAGGGTTGGGTGGGTAAGAAGTCTGGCCTTTTTGAGCATCCTCCGGCTATTCTGGTTCCAGCACTATACGGTTCCAACGAAGTATTGCGCATAAAGCGAGTTTTCCCGCAGCCTTCTAGCAGAAAGGCCTTCCGTGAACCATTCGGCGGACGGTTCCTCTGTTCTTAAAACAGTTGGCCGGCGTGGGGCGCTGTCCTATGGGTTCGAACGAGCGGGCCCACGCACGATACTGGCGCGCTCATCCTCCACGAGTCCCTGGCATCACTTTCCTCCTTCGTATCTCGACGACAGTGGGTGTGCCTACACCTGGCTCGTGAACCCATCCGGTGGTTTGGTCGGTGGCGATCATGTGTCGGTGGAGGCGCAGCTCCATGCCGGCACGCATGTGCTGATGACGAGTCCGTCCGCCAATCGTGTCTATCGAAGTCTGTCTGAGCCGGCTGTGCAGGAGGTTCAGCTTTCGGTTGGTCCTGAAGCTCGACTGGAATGGTTGCCCGAGGTCACGATTCCTTTTGCAGGGTCTCGCCTTCGCCAATCGATCCATGTGGATCTTGCACCAGGCGCGACCGTGGTACTGTGGGACGCCATAGCCTCCGGTCGGGTTGCCATGCGGGAGCGCTGGGCATTCGCTGCGATCGAAAATGAGATCTGCATCAGAACGCCTCTAGCCCTCATGATTCATGACGGTTCGTCGCGAAATCGTGCAGTCGCGTTGCGAGACGGGCACGCGGAGCCGCGAGGCCCCGAGGCGTACTTGAACAGTACGTCGAGGGGGCGAGCGGCGAGCCTGCCCGCCAATGGCTCGTCGCAGCAGCGAATCCGCGATTGCAGCAGAAGCGCTCATGAATCATGCGGGCGAGGTGGGTCGGTCGTCGAACGGTACCGCCTGGTTCCTGGCCGCCTGCCTGAATCGGTAGGCCTTGTCGGGAGCTGGGACTATGTGGCGTCGCTCTTTGTCATCGGCGATGCGGTCGACGCCGACGTCTGGAAACGTCTCGACGTGGTGCTTGCTGCTATTCTGGAGCAACGTCCAGGCCTGGTACTGGGAGCGGTTTCAACCCCGGCAGCTCCAGGTCTGGCGGTCAAATTCGTCGCACGGTCGGCTCCAGACCTTACTGAGACCTTGGCGTTGATCTGGGCTGCGGTTCGGAAAGATCTTTGGAATCTTGCGGTCCCGAATCTGCGGCGTTATTGAATCGGCGCGATCCCTGGCTAGAAGCTATTTGATACCCCTTCAACTGGATGCTATCCTTGCGCCAGTGAAGGAGATTTTATTGTCTTCGCCACTCGGTTCTAGCAGGATGCTGAAAGGGTCCGTCAGCTTCGTTCTCGCATGTTGCGTATTGTGTGGTATCCAGTTGGTCAAAATGACAATCCAACGAGGCCGCAGGCGACGCAAGGACCGCAGGCGTACCTTCCGGGGTACGTTGAGGAAGCTTGCGAGCCGAGAACGAAGTTGGAGGTCATTTTCACCAACCTGGTGATAACTATGCGTACCTTTCGTATCGCCATGGTGCAGATGAACCCGACGGTCGGGGATCTGGATGGGAACGTCCGCCGGATCACGGCCTGGCTGCGCGAGGCGAAGAAGGCAAAGGCCGACTTGGTCGCATTCCCCGAGCTGGCGATCACCGGCTATCCTCCCGAAGACCTCTTATTAAAGCCACGCTTTGTCGCGGACAATCGCCGCGCCCTCCAGGAAATAGTTCGCCACTGCCGGGGCCTTGCCGCGGTCGTGGGCTACGTCAGCCAGAGCGATGGCATAGATCCGAAACCGGCTCGCTCGTCGGTGGTGCCGGCCGGTGCGCACGAACTCTACAATGCGGCGGCGATCATCGCAGATCAGAAACTCATCACGACCTATTGCAAGTGGTACTTGCCGAACTACGGCGTATTTGACGAGAGCCGCTATTTTCATCCAGGCCGGCGGCTGCCGCTCATCCGCCTGCGCGGCACGGTAGTCGCGGTCAACATTTGTGAGGATGTCTGGTTGCCGGAAGGTCCGACCGGTTTCCAGGCAGCAGCAGGCGCCGAAGTCATCGTGAATATCAATGCCTCGCCGTTTCATCTGGGCAAGAGCCGGGTACGCGAGCAGATGCTGGCAACCCGCGCGAGGGAAAACGGAGTGGTGCTTACCTACACCAACGCGGTCGGCGGTCAGGATGAACTGGTCTTCGACGGGAATAGTGTGATTCTGGATCACAAGGGTGAGGTCATCGCGCGTGGGAAAGCCTTTGAAGAAGACCTGATCGTCGCCGATCTCAATATGGAGGCAGTCGCGCGGGCGAGACGAACCGGTCGGAAAAGGCTCTTGCCGCGACGGGTTGCCTCCGCGGTGGAGCTCTGTGCTGCGCCGCTTCCATCTGTTCAGAAAACTCGGCTGCGCACGGTCCCCGCTATGGCGGCGGTCCTGGACCCGCTGGAAGAGGTGTACCGGGCTCTCGCGTTGGGGGTGCGCGACTACGTGAAGAAAAACGGATTTACGCATGTCGTGATCGGCTTGAGCGGCGGAGTGGACTCGGCGCTGACCGCCGTGCTCGCCGTCGATGCGCTCGGCGCCGAGAACGTGTGGGGTCTGTTCATGCCGTCACCCTACACGTCGCAAGACAGTCACGACGATGTCGCCGAATTGGGGAACCGACTCGCGATCTCCGTCCGTACGATTCCCATCACAACGATGTTTGACAGTTATCGGCATGCGCTCGCACTGACGTTCGAGGGGCATGCGCCTGATACGACGGAAGAGAACCTCCAAGCCCGCATCCGGGGCAATCTCCTCATGGCCATCTCCAATAAGTTCGGCCATCTGGTGCTGACCACTGGTAACAAGAGCGAGATGAGCGTGGGGTATGCCACGTTGTATGGCGACATGGCCGGCGGCTTTGCCGTGATCAAAGACGTGCCCAAGACGATGGTGTATGGCCTGGCGCGGCTCCGCAACCTCCGCGGCACAACCCCGGTGATTCCCAAACGAACGTTAGATCGACCGCCGACCGCCGAGCTGAGGCCTAACCAGAAGGATGAAGATTCGCTGCCTCCCTACGAGATACTTGATCCCATTCTCCAAGCCTACGTGGAAGAAGACCGGTCTCTCGAAGAGATCGTCGAAGCCGGGTACGACCGCGCCACGGTAGCGCGCGTGATCGTGATGGTGGACGGCAGCGAGTACAAGCGCCGGCAGGCGCCGATCGGCATCAAGATCACGCATCGGGCCTTGGGAAAGGATCGGCGGATGCCGATCACGAACGGCTATCGCAACTTCTAACAGGATGCGGAATAAGCCCGCCAGCTTCGTTCTCGCATCCCTCAGACCCTCAACGTACCCCAGAGGGTACGCCTCGGTCCTTCGCTCGCTGCGGCCTTGCTGAACGGGCCTTTTGAGCATCCTGCTGGGAAAGCCTTTTAGGCCGTAGATGTGCGGACCCTTACCTGGCAGATGTGATTTTTAGGGGGCTGTCTGCTGCGGTATCGACGGCGGTGCGGTTTTCCGCTTTTTGCTGTTTTGATTGGTGGTCTGGCTGTCGAGCTGTTTTTGAACGGACTGCAGTTCCTTCCTGAGGGTTTCCACTTCCTGAGCCAGAGCCTCCGTGGTGTGAGCCGGGGCTTCGGAGGCGCCGGTTCCTGCCGGAGACTCGGGCATCGGCGAGGTCACGCGGTCCATCTGAGGCGTAGCCTTCTCAGTGGTTGCTGCTGCCGGCGCATGTTGCAGCATCTGATAATCAATGGCGAGGAACCTGTCGGTCGGCTTCCCTCCTTCCGGCGGATCGAAGGCATCAGACCGTTGGGCATCGCTTGGAGTGAAGAGCACGATACGGTTCAGGAGGCCTGAAGAATCTGGTGGACGGGATCGATAGGCCATGTCGTTCAAGTTCATCATGTTCGTCCGCGTCGGTGAATATCGATACTGAGAGAGAATTACGTACAGCAATCGGCCATAGGCGTAGAGGGAACCGGCGGTAGTTTCCGTGGTCGAAGATTCTAACATGGAGCCTTTGTGCGTAGTCTGGACACGATACTCGATGCCTTGATCTGGTGCTGCCGTCCGTAAGCCCTCTGCAAGCAGTGGAGCAAGGAAGCGGATCTGATCATCCGAGAAGACGGGGACGGGAGCGGATCGTCCTGCGAGAAATTTCTGAATGCCATGCTCTTGATCCTGAATCTCTATGCCCCTCAATATCTTGGCGAGAAGGGCTGGTTCCAGGTTGACCGGATGAGTGGCCTGAATCGACCGATCGGACATCGTCTGAAGAGACACAGTCCCGCGCGGATCCTCAAAGAGAATCTTCGTGTTCTGGTCGGTCGTGCTACAGGCAGTGCCGACTAAACAGAGCAGGGCCAGTGAAAACGAAGACTTGTGAGACAGTTTTCGTACCGAATGTTGTGATGGAGCCATAGGTGAAAGCGAATCTAACACAGACTATCGGTCATTACCAGATCAGAGTACGCGGCACCTTCGCGTATGAGGCTTGCCTCTGGGGGAGATGCGCCATCATCCTATGAGTGTGCAAAGCATCCTAACTAGGGAGAGGTATTGACAGATTTCCCTAGGACCTGTATAAGGGCGCCCAGTTAAGGGCCCCAAAGGCGGCTCATCCGACAGGGAAACAACGGCGTTTCCCACCGGCCTCAGACATAGTACGTACTACGGCATGGACAATGGCGTCCTCCGGTCCTAGCGGGCTAGAGGGCGTTTTTTATTGACTGTATGCGAGCAGACTGAATCGCGGTGGGCTGGTGGGAATCGATGGGGAAGTGAGAAGCGAGTGAACGGGGAGGGGTGTGTGATTGCGCACAATGGCGTGCGTGGCGACAACGGCGTCGAGGTGAGAGAGGCAAGGGAGCAACCGAATCACCAATCGGACGAGGAGGACGTATTATGTCAGTACGGAGTCGTATTGGAATAGGAATAGGAATGTGTGCGATGGTCTCGCTGCTCGGCAGCAACGTAGTATTTGCTGCTGATGCGCCCGCTGCTGATGCCCCATCGATCTGGAAGACCTTGGGCTTTCAGTTCTCCGGGGCTGCAGAAGCATCCTATACACAGAATTTCAATAATCCCAGCACCAACCTCAATTCACTGCGTATTTTCGATACGCAGGCCAACTCGTTCGTGCCGCAAGTGGCACAGTTCATGGTGGAACGTCCTGCAACGGATGCCAGTGCCTTGGATCGTGTAGGCTTTCGCGCGCGGGTCAATTATGGAGCTCAATCCAGGTTTTCGCGGGCCCGCACGAATTACCAACCAGGCACGGACAACACAGAGCTGGATGTCCATGAACTCTATGGAGAGTACATCGCCCCGATCGGCAACGGCCTGAAGATTCAATTCGGGAAGATCAATACGTTGATCGGGTTAGAAGTGATCAACAGTTGGGAGAATCCGAACTTCTCCCGTAGCTGGACCTTCGGTTTGGCACAAGCCTTCACGGAGACCGGCATCCGGTTCACCTATCCGTTTGCTTCATGGGCGACCGCGGCAGTCGGACTCGTCAATGGTTGGGACAACATTGAGGACAACAATAGGGGCAAAACAGTTACGTGGAACCTCAATCTGACGCCACACGAGAAGTTCGGGATAGTCTTTTACGGGTCCTACGGATCCGAACAATCAAATGGAAATGCGATATTTGGTAATGCAGCCGTCGGTGGCTGTGCATCGGTTGGTGTTCCGTTGGGTGGCATCGGGTGCGATCCTACGGCCAAGCGAACGGTGGTGGGCTCGCTCATCACGTTCAAGCCGACCAGTAGCGATACCCTCATCATCGAGCCCTATTACGGGAACGAGGCCAATGCCAGCGGATTTAGTAGTGCCCATAACGCTCGCTGGAATGCGCTCCTCGCCTATTACACGCACGACTTCAACGATCAAACGCAGCCCAATGCATTCAGCCTCCGGATTCGTGGAGAGATCTTCGAGGATGCCGGTGGTGCCCGTAGCTGCGTCGGAGGCCAAAATTTCAACGGTGGCGCAAATGTTTGTGCTCGCGATGCGGGTGGTGGTCCTTCCCTAGGTGGTTTTGCACCTTTTGGTCTTTTATTTAATGGTCAAACGGGTTTAGGACAACCTCAGACCCTTTGGGAGGGCACCGTTACACTTCAATGGAAGCCGGCCCCGTCACTCATGACGAGAGCGGAGTTCCGGCATGACCATTCCAATAAGAATGTCTTCCTGAATGGCACTGAGGCGGCTAACAATCAATCAACCCTGGGATTCTCAGTCGTCTACCTGTTCTGATCTGAGTGATACTGAAGTGCGTTGAGTTGAATGGTGAATCGATAGCAGGCAGGCGGAATAGTACAGGCCACCGGGGAGCGCGCTGCTCCCTCGGTGGCTGGGGATTGTGTGGCTGAACGGCTGTGCAGGGATGGCGCAGCCAAATCCGACAAAGAAGACGGCGTGAGACAACCATGGGAGCCACTCAGAATATTTCGACGAACGTATTGACAACCTCGTCCTGAACCAGGGGATGAAAGGATGCAATTATGTTATCGCATATGTGGAGTATGAGGAAGATTCTGCCGGTCCTTGTCTGCCTTGTCATGTTGGCAGGGGGGGCGGCCTTGTACGCGCAAGATGCAGTTGCGCAGGCGCCGCCGGCGCCGGCTCCAGAGGCGCCGGCTGCGCCTGCTCCAGAGGCGGCAGCCGCTCCAGCACCGCCGAAGATCGATACAGGCGATACGGCCTGGGTGTTGGTTTCGACGGCTTTGGTGTTGGCCATGACCGCGCCGGGCGTTGCGCTGTTCTATGGAGGGATGGTGCGTGGCAAGAATGCATTGTCCGTCGTCTTGCAGAGCTTCATTATCCTCTGTCTGATCAGTGTCCAGTGGGTGCTGTGGGGTTACTCACTCGCCTTCGGACCAGATGTCGGCCATATCGTCGGTTCGCTTGCATGGTTCGGGCTCAACGGGGTTGGATATGACCCCAATCCCGATTATGCTGCCACCATACCGCACCAGGCATTCATGCTCTTCCAGATGATGTTCGCAGTGATCACTCCGGCGCTGATTACCGGTGCATATGCCGACCGGATGAAGTTCAGCGCGTTTATCTTGTTCACGCTGCTGTGGGCAACTTTCATCTACGATCCACTCGCGCATTGGGTGTGGGGGGTCGGGGGATGGGTCAGAAACCTCGGGGCGTTGGATTTTGCCGGCGGGACGGTCGTCCATATCAGTTCCGGCGTATCTGGGTTGGCTTGCGCCCTCGTGATAAAGAAGCGATTGGGACATGGCAAGGAGGGAATGCACCCGCACAACTTGCCCATGACCATTTTGGGCGCGTCCTTGCTCTGGTTTGGATGGTTTGGGTTCAACGCTGGCAGCGCCTTGGCCTCCGGGGCACTGGCGACGAGCGCCTTTACCGCCACCAATACGGCGACGGCTGCATCGGCGCTGGGTTGGATGGTCGCGGAGTGGATCTATCGAGGCAAACCATCGGCCCTGGGCGCGGCAAGCGGTGCGGTGGCAGGATTGGTGGCCATCACGCCTGCGTCGGGGTTCGTCGGCCCGATCTCGTCGATTTGGATTGGGGTTGGAGCTGGTGTATTATGTTATATTGCAGTGATGTTGAAGCCCTTGTTTGGCTATGATGACGCCCTCGATGCATTCGGCGTTCACGGAATCGGAGGCACGTGGGGCGCGCTCGCGACTGGTCTCTTCGCCTCGAAGGCGATTAATTCGGCAGGGGCCGACGGGCTGTTCTTTGGTAATCCGGCACAGTTGGGCATCCAAGCGATGGCCGTACTGATTTCCTGGGTCTTCTGTTTTGTAGGGACCTTAATCATTCTGGCGATCGTCGCTGGAATAACTGGTCTGCGTGTGACTGAAGAAGAAGAGCGATTAGGCTTGGATCTCAGTCAACATGATGAAAAGGCCTATTCGTAATAAGGCAGCGGTGACCGAACCCTACTTAGAAGGTAGGGTTCGGTGCCACAGCCGGATGGCCAGACAAACCCATCGGCACAAGGCCTATACGGCATTCTCAGTTGTTCTTCACGTACAATTCGGGTTCATAAACGGACCATGACACGATTGACCAAACGATCGTGTCGGCGACTCCCGTGACGATGTACGATCAGCGTCCTCGGGTGAGCCTGGCAAGGAGGCATCGACATGAAGATGATTGAAGCCATCATCAAGCCGTTCAAGTTGGATGAGGTCAAGGATGCGTTGGTGGAAATGGGTGTGCATGGGATGACGGTCACGGAAGTCAAAGGATTCGGACGCCAGAAGGGGAGTAAGGAAACCTACCGGGGCGCCGAG
The DNA here is from genome assembly GCA_036004925.1 of Nitrospiraceae bacterium. Classification (GTDB taxonomy): domain Bacteria; phylum Nitrospirota; class Nitrospiria; order Nitrospirales; family Nitrospiraceae; genus Palsa-1315. The sequence goes on from DASYRC010000035.1 coordinate 55,864, forward strand.
TATACGACCGACTTTGTGCCCAAGGTGAAGATCGAAGTGTACGTCCCGGAAAATCAGGTGCAGCGCGTGATCGAAACCATTACGCGCAGCGCGAAGACCGGCACCGTCGGGGACGGGAAGATCTTCGTGTCGGATCTCGGTTCCGTGGTGCGGATCAGGACCGGCGAAACGGGGGAAGCCGCACTGTGACGATGACGCCGGACAGCGGGTCTCTGTCCGGGCTCTTGCGCAAGGCGGAGTTCGAGCCGGCCTCCGCCCTGGCTGGGTACCGGCAGGCGCTCGGGCAGCGGTTGTTGGGAGGGATCTCAGGGGCCGAAGTTATGGCGGCCCTGACAGAGTTCGTGGACGGGTTGATCATCGGCCGGTACAAGAATGCCATGCGGCAGGCCGGGGAGGAGGCCCGGGTCGCGGGGGCCCAGTACTGTTGCCTGGTGGCGTTGGGAGGCTACGGCCACCGGGAGTTGGCTCCCTATTCAGACATCGACGTCATGTTCCTCTATTGCGAGGAAGCGGAGGAAATGCCGCCGGCTCTGTTCCGTGAGGTGCTGCACCATCTGTGGGATCTAGGCTTCCAGGTCGGCCACAGCATGAGGACGATTCAAGATTGCATCGAGCTGGCCGCGAAGGACCTTACGATCCGCACCTCCCTGATGTCGGCCAGGTTTTTGGCCGGGAGCCCGTACCTGTTTCAGAAGTTCCATCGCCGGTATTCCCGGGAGGTGGTCGGCCGTGGGACGGGGCGGTTTATCGAACAGAAGGTGGAAGAGCGGCGGCGTGAATATGAGAAGTTCGGAGAGACCGTCTATCTGCTGGAGCCCAACGTCAAGAAGAGCAAAGGAGGGCTGCGGGACTTCCATCTGCTCCGGTGGGCCGGCATGGCCCGGTTCCAGGCCACTACGCTGCAGGACTTGGCGGATGGCGGCCTCCTCTCCAGACAGGATTTTCTCTCGCTGACAGAGGCCCGGGACTTTATCTGGCGCGTTCGGGCGTTTCTGCACTTCGAAGCCGGGATGGCGCAGGAGATTCTGACGTTCGACGAACAAGTCCGGCTGGCTGCTCTGTACGGATTCCAGGATCATCCCCACCTCCTGGGGGTGGAGCAGTTCATGCAGCAGTATTACCGGCATACGATGGGGCTTCACGAGACCTTGGTCAGGTTTGTGGACCGTTGCCGCGCTGTGCCTGTGAGGCGTCGATCGACTCGTATTCTGCCGGTCGTCAAGGTGGACGGTTATTTCGTGGTGTCCGGTCGATATCTGACCGTTCCTTCTGAGCTGCGTGCTCGGGTCCTGGATAGTCCGGATTTGCTCCTCCAACTGTTCGAGTTGGCAAGGTCCCGGCGCCTCAAGATCGACATAGACCTGCTGGACGAGATCCACAGCCATATGGATAGCATGCCGAACGAGGGTTTCCGGACCCCGGAGGTCAGCCGAATCTTTTTGAAGATCCTCGCCGGACCTGGAGCGGTAGCAGGCACGCTTGGAGCGATGCATCGAGCCCATCTGCTGGAGAAGCTCATCCCTGACTTTGCTACGGTCCGTGGCTTGATGCAGTTCAACCAGTATCACAAGTACACGGTGGATGAACATACCCTGCTGGCTGTGGCCAAGGCCGAAGCGCTTGCCGAGGATCCTGGTGTCATCGGGAAAGTCTGTCAGGAGATCAAGCGGAAGGACCTCTTGCACCTAGCGATACTGTTGCATGATCTGGGAAAGGGGCGGAAAGAAGATCACAGTGAAGTAGGCAAGGTGCTCGCCGAGGAGACGGCAGCGAGGCTGGGGTGTGACGAGCAAGAGACGAGAATGCTGCTCTTTCTCGTGCACCGGCATCTGCTGATGGCCGACACGGCTTTCCAGCGAGATCCTTACGACGAGAAGGTCCTCTTACCCTTCGCCAGGGCGGTGGCGACGCCGGAGGTCCTCCGCAAGCTGCTGATTCTGACCGTAGCCGATATTGCGGCGGTGGGGCCCGGCGTTCTGACCAAGTGGAAGGAGTCCTTGCTCGTTCAACTCTATCTGCGTACGTTGCCGGAGGTGTCACGTGAGTGGGATGAGACGGCTGGTCCGGATCGTCTCAAGCAACTGGCGAGCGAGGTGGCGCGCGAGTGCACGGACGTAGCGGCCGGGGGGCTCGACTGGATTGAGTCGCAGTTAGACCAGTTTCCCTTGCGCTATCTACATGGGACGCCTCCGAAGCGGATCGCAGCCCATCTGCAGGCAGTCGGAAGGCTGCAGGCAGGTGAGGTGCTGGTCGAGGAGAGCTTCAACGAGGAACTTGTTACGTGCGAATACACGGTGATTACCCACGATAATCTGACACCAGGCATCTTCTACAAGATAGCCGGGGTCATGGCGGCCCAGGGGGTTCAGATTCTTGACGCCCTGATCATCACCCGGCATGACGGGGTCGTGGTTGACACCTTCCAGGTGTCCGATCCGGATTATGTCGGCGTGATCCCGGTCGAGCGCCGGGCCTCCATAGCCGAGACTATCGTCCGGGTGCTGAAGGGCGAGGAGGGGGAGGTCGATCGGTTGATGAGTCAAAACACCCGCCTGTTCGCGGTTCGGCGGCTGCCCACCGTCCGCCAGGCGACCGAGGTCCAGGTTCTTAACGAGTTATCCGACCGGTTCACGATCATCGATGTGTATGCCGAAGATACGCAGGGATTGTTGTATGCCATTTCCCGCAGCATCTTTCAACTTGGCCTGTCGGTCCATGCGGCCCGGATTTCGCTTAGACAGGAGCTCGATCAGGTGGCTGACGTGTTTTACGTGACGGACCAGCACGGAGCCAAGATCAAGGACCACACCCGCCTAGAGGCCATCCGCACGACCATCAAGAAGGATATCGATCTGTTCAGGGACCGGCAGGTGGCTGGGTCCGAGGGCGTATCGACAGGATCAGCAGCATAGCCGGACCTGAAAGGAGCTCGGAATGAATCCCCGCGAGGTACTGGAATTTGCCAAGAAGAACAAGGTGCAGATCGTCGACCTGAAATTTGTGGATCTGATCGGCACCTGGCAGCACTTCTCGATTCCTGTGGAGGAGCTGACTGAAGGGTTATTCAAGGACGGATCCGGGTTGGACGGTTCGTCGATCCGGGGCTGGAAGGCGATCAACGACAGCGATTTGCTGATGATCCCCGATCCTTCTGTGGCCTGTCTCGATCCGTTCTGTGCGGTCCCGACGTTGAGCCTTATCGGCAACGTCGTCGATCCGATTACGCGCGAACCCTATGATCGTGATCCGCGGTTTGTGGCACAGAAGGCGGAAAAATATCTCCAGAGCACAAAGATCGGCGATATCTCCTACTGGGGGCCGGAGGCGGAGTTCTTTATCTTCGATCATGTCCGGTATGATCAGACTGGCAACAGCGGCTACTACTTCATCGATTCCGAAGAAGGCGCCTGGAACATCGGGCAGGAAGGCCACAACTTGGGCGGAAAAATCCGTCACAAGGAAGGCTACTTTCCTGTCCCGCCGGCTGATACGCAACAGGATATCCGTAGCGAGATGATTCTGGAGATGCAAAAGGTCGGGATTTCCATTGAGAAACACCACCACGAGACGGCGACGGCTGGCCAGGCGGAAATTGATATCCGCTTCGACTCGCTGGTCAAGACGGCAGACAAATTGATGATGTACAAGTACATCGTCAAGAATGTGGCCCGCCGACATGGCAAAACCGCCACCTTCATGCCCAAGCCGATCTTTGGAGACAACGGTACCGGCATGCATACGCACCAGAGCATCTGGAAAGAGGGGAAGCCCCTGTTTGCGGGGAAGGAATATGCCGGCATCTCGCAAATCTGTCTCTACTATATCGGCGGCATCCTGAAGCATGCGCCGGCCCTGGCGGCATTCACGAATCCGACAACAAACTCGTACAAGCGGCTGACCCCCGGGTTCGAGGCGCCGGTCCTCCTGGCCTATTCCAGCCGGAATCGATCGGCGGGCATCCGGATTCCCATGTACTCACCAAGCCCAAAAGCCAAGCGGATTGAGGTGCGCTTTCCTGACCCGACCGCGAATCCCTACCTCGCTTTTTCTGCCATGCTCATGGCAGGGCTGGACGGAATCGAGAATAAGATCAATCCGGGTGAACCGGCTGAGAAGGATCTATACGATCTCGAGCCGGAGGAAGCGGCGAAAATCCGTACGCTGCCTGGTAGTCTGGACGAAGCGTTGCGCAACCTCGAACAGGACCATCAATTTCTGCTCAAGGGTGGCGTCTTCAGCAAGGACCTGATCGAGGCCTGGATCAGCTACAAACGCCGCAAGGAAGTCGATCCCATGCGGTTGCGGCCGCACCCGTACGAGTATGTTCTGTATTTCGATGTCTAGGAGCCTGTCCGACACTGACCGTTCTACTGCGGCGAATGATCTGCAACCATCTGTGTCGTTCTCGGCCCGGAAAAATCCTCAACGTATTCCGGCGAATACGCCTCCGGTTTTTCCGGTCCTGCGGCCTCGCATCTGGCCGCATCTTCTTCGCCTCGTCACGAAGGCAATGCCGGACAGGCTCCTGAGCGGTCCGTGGCCCATATGACGTGTGAGTTGTTGCTGTGCGAGGAGGCCAGAGAGACGTTTCCTTTATAAGTGTAGTCGAGAAAACGGCTCCTCGGTAGGGTTCTCGAAAGAAGGCAAATGAGACAACGGCGTCCGTCTCCCACGACTGGGGGGCGGACGCCGATTTGTTTCGCGCTTGTCTTGTATGCCGACTGCGCGATTTTGCGTCGAATCGTCATGAATAATGCGGGCTAATTTAAGTCGCCGCACCACCTGGCCGCGAAGTTATTCTTGGGTAAGGAATGATAGGCTCGGTTGACCGTGATCCTGAGTTGGTCGTGGAATTTAGGATGAGTGGCGTGAAGGATATTGCCCCGGCGCGCCGCGAAACGGGGACGGCCGGGATTGCATCAAGCCGAATAATCAGAAAAGACCCCCGACCTCATTCTTTTGTTTCGTATTCTCTTCAGGGGAGGGTGTCCTGCTTGATCTCCCACTGCGCGCAACATTCTCACCCACCCAACCCAGAGCGCGCCGAGACGCGCTCTTGTCCCGGGCGAGCACATTCTTATCGTGCGCGTTCAGCGAGCAGGAGGAAGATCAGGCTCCCCCTCACAACGCTCCGAACGTCCGTTCGAAGAACTGCTTGGTGAGGGTCATATGCTGCTGGATGTCTGACTGCAATTCGCGCGCGCCTGCTTTCCAGTCGTCTCTCGTGTAGCCGACGCGGCGGGCAAGACAGACAAACTCCTCCGAATCGGGCGGAGGGAGCACTAGATCCTTGGTGTTTCCCCGGACCATGCGTAATCCGTCGACCAATGTCCTGGTGAAGACGTAGGCTTTCCGGAGGCCTGCTCCATCGGTGCGCGCGACCAACCCCGCATTCACCAGCGCGGCGAGTGCCTGCAGGGTATTCGGCGTACGCAAGCTCGGGTGGTCGTGCCCATGCATCAGTTGCAGGTATTGCGCGGCATATTCGATGTCGATGAGTCCTCCCGCGCTATACTTCACGTTGAACTTCCCGGGCTTGACCAGTTGTCTGAGCTGTTGCCTCCGGAGTTCCAGTGCCGCGGGAATGTCCCAGGGAGCTTCTCCGTAGACGAAGGAGTCTCGGTGTTCTTCCAGTTGATGGCCTAGTGCGGAGTCGCCGGCGATATGTCGTAACTTGATCAGGGCTTGCCGCTCGAACGACGCGGCAAGTCCGGTCGGACTGTAGTAGCGACAGACCTCCTCAAACGCATTGGCCAGCGCACCCTTGCCTCCGTGCGGTCGAAGCCGAACATCAAGGCGAAAGATGCCCTCTTGCTTGGCTTCGATCCACCCCAGGAGTTCCTGCGCCAGCCGTTCGAAGTATTCGCTGTTTTCAATTCCATTCTTACCGCTTGTTTTGCCCGATCCATCGTAGACGAACAATACCTCGATGTCCGAGGCGTAGCCGAGTTCTCGCCCTCCGAATTTTCCCAGGCCCAGGACGGCGAAGGGGCAGGGTTTCTCGTTGGCGAGCCGTGGGTGTCCATACAATTTCTCCAGCTTGGCGCTGCAATCCGTGATGCTCCGTTCCATGATGACCTCCGCCAGCTCCGTGAGCGCGAGCGAAAAGTCAGGGAAATTGGTCGAGGGCTCGACGATGTGTTTTATGTCGATCCGGAACAGCTCACGATCTTTAAACTGGTTCAATGTTTTTTTTCGCGCCTCGTCTGTTTTGGCGCGAGCGACCAGATGGTCGAGCTCTTTCCGGAGGGCCGCCTGCGGCTTGATCAGGGGTGCATCCCGGTAATCCGTGAGCAGTGGAAGGAGGTTGTCGTGCTGGCGCCGGAGAAAATCCTCCCACAAAAAGTCGCTGGCGCCGAGCAGTCGTGCGAGCAGGGGAAAGGTTTTCTTATCGCTGACGAAGTTGAGCGCCCGGTTCTTGCCCTTCTTGCCCTGGTCTTTCACGATGAGATCCAGGAAGTGGTCGAACGATGCAAGCGCCTTGGCCGGATCGGAAGCCCAGGTCAAAGCATGCGTAAATTGTTTGATGAGCACGGCGGTCAACCGCAGTTGCTGCTGATCGGCTGAGTCGAGCAGCTTCTGCCCATCGCGATTCCTGACATGGAAACGATCACGCAGTTTGGTGGCGCCATTGCTTTCGATCATGGCCTTGGTAATGTAGATGTTGCGCATGGCCAGGGCATTCGCTAGAGCATAGAGGAAGGCCGGAGTATCATCCGATCGGATGTCCATGATCGTATCTGTCGGTGATTGGCTATTGTCGAAGGTAATCCGTACCGTACGGAGTAGACCGGTGAAGGCACTCCGTTGCTTGTCCAATCGTTCGACGAGCCGGCGGTTGACGTATTGGCGTGCCTCTTCGAACCGACCGACATCCAGCAGTTGAATGATCTCGGTGATCGTCTGTCGGAGGGCATTGTGCTGTGGTGAGAGAAAGCCAGCTCGGTCTATGGGATGCACCAGGAAGATATCGACAATTTTCTTGCGGCTCAGGCCGGGCCGGCCTTTAGGCCGGCCAGCCGTAGAGAAGGCCTCGCGGCGCGGCGCGGGAGAGGGCGTAGCCTCCACAAAGGTATAAATCTGTCCTTCTTCGATATTGAGTCCAAAGGCCGAGAGCACACCGCAGATGGCGGCGAATTCTGAGAAATAATCGTAGGCGACGATGCTGATTTCTGATCGCCCCGCTCGTTTGTCGAGCACCGATAGTTCGCAGGGGTGGTCCGGTGTGAGTCGGCTGGCAAGTTGAATATGGTGCGCGACGGCGTCCGGTTGGAACCGTTCGAAGTACTCGGGGTCCATACGTAAGACGAAGTCCTGGAGTACTTCATCATCGACATCCGGACAGAGGGAAGCCAGAGTCTTGATGATCGACTCGCGTGATCCAGGCTCATCCGTCATGGGCTGGAGTATAGCCGAAGCTGGTTCATTGTGCGAGCGCCAATGTACCGGTATAATGCCGGCCTATGACAGCTCGTCCTGATAAGGAAGTGCCGCGCTATTGTGCCGTTCCTAAGCTCGAGTGGGCTGCTCGGCCTGATCCGACTCCTGTCCTATTAACGCCTGGACTGGAACCGCCCCAGCTTGAAGCGATTCTTCAACCCTACGGACTCCAGCGTATTCAAGATGCCGTTGCGAATCTTCAGTCGATGGCGGGCGATCCACACCAGCGGCGTCAGTTGGCGGACATCCTGCCCGCATTGCTTGAGGCCATTGGGCGGACCGCTGATCCAGATCAGGCCTTGAACCACTGGGAACGTTGGCTCGCTAGCGGAGTCAGCCGGTCGGCCGTGTTGGAATACCTGCGCAGCGCTCCTCGCATGTTGGACCTGGTGTGCGCGATTTTCGGGAACAGTGACTCGCTCGCCTTTACCCTCGTCCGCGATCCTCTGCTGCTGTACTGGCTGGCCCAACAGAATGTGTTGTCCACCGCGCCGACCAGGGTGGGCATGGAACGTACGATCCGGCAAAGTCTGGAGGGTGTCACTGCCACTGAACCCAGGTTGGACGTGCTCAGACGATTCCGTCGTCGAGAAATGCTCCGCATCGGCGTGCGCGATCTCGTACGGTTAGCAAATGTGGTGGAAACCACCGCCTCCCTCTCGGATCTGGCCTCGGTCCTCATTGATTCCGCCTATCGCATTGTGGATTCCGATCTACGGGCTCGGCACGGCATTCCCATGCACCAAAATCGGCAGGGGCGGTGGGTGGAGACCGGCTTCGCCGTCATCGCGATGGGGAAGCTGGGCGGACATGAGCTCAATTACAGCTCCGACGTAGACGTACTCTATGTCTGTGAATCCCATGAAGGGGAAACCAGGCCGACTGCGTCCGGAGGCGCGAAGGCGAAAGGCCCTGCGCAGCGCGGGCTCTCCAATGAAGAATACTTTGAAATTCTCGCGCAGGAGCTCACGAGAGCGCTGACCGCACAGACCCATGAAGGGTATGTCTACCGCGTGGACCTCCGCTTGCGAGCAGAAGGTTCGGTGGGTCAGCTCACTCGCTCGCTCGACGACTATGCCAAGTACTATCGGACGAGGGGACAAGTGTGGGAACGGCTGGCCCTGCTGAAAGCATGGCCCATCGCCGGGTCGCAGGAGGTCGGGAGATCGTTCATCAAGATGGTGCGGCCCTTTGTGTTGGCACCCTCATCGAAACGGCCGGATGTCGAACAGGGGCTCGCGATTGTGGAGGAAGTCCGATCGGTCAAGGAGCGGATTGACGCGAAGATGGCGGAGCGAGGGCAAGAGCAGCGCAACGTAAAACTCGGTGTCGGCGGGATCAGGGAAATCGAGTTTCTCGTCCAAACGATCCAGGTGCTGGCTGGCCGTCAAGTGCCGGGGATTCTTGGCCGCGGGACCCTCGGTTCGTTGGTCCGGCTTCAGAAGGCCGGCATTCTGTCAGGAAAGCAACAGGCCGATCTGGCCAGTGCCTATCAGTTTCTCCGAGACGTAGAGCACAAACTTCAGATGGTGCATGATCTGCAGACGCATGCTCTTCCGGATCAGCAGAAGGAATTAGAACGTTGCGCAATCCGCATGGGCTATGACAGGGCTGATCGACCGATCGCGCTCAAACAATTTCAAGGCGACCTTGCCGCCCATACCACCCTCGTGCACGACAACTTCCGCTCGTTCTTCGAAACGCCGAAGACCTCCAAATTGTTCAAAGCTACTTTGCGAGCTATAAGCGAGCAGTAGGAGCCTGTCCGACATTGACCGTTCTACCGCGGCGAACGATCCACAACCATCTGCGTCGTTCTCGGCCCGAAAAAATCCTCAATGTGTTCCAGCGAATACACCTCCGGTTTTTCCGGGCCTGCGACCTCACATCTGGCCGCACCTCCTTCGCCTCGTCACGAAGGCAATGTCGGACAGGCTCCGAGCCAAAACGTCCGCTGGGAGACGGTGAACGCATTTGTTCTCTGTGCAGGTTTCTGCTGCCAGCGGAGTCGTTCGTGCATCTCTGGGCTCCTCACCATGCATCCTCACAATATCTGTTCTGGTCGTACGTCACGTCACGTCATTCTTCAAGACCGCCTGGGTCCTCATTGCTCATGACGATTCGTCGCGAGTCCGCTGGGCGAAGGCCCGTCGTAGCAGAGAATCGGCGATTGGCGCACAAGTGTTCATGAATAATGTGGGGTACTGTGGGGGCACTTTGCGTTGGCGAGCCGGACTGTTGGATCGTGATTGCAGGCAAGAGTGAGTCGATGGAGGAGAGAACGATTCCATAGATAAATGGAATGTCTGGAGTGGTGGCTGTCCTTTGAATGTGTCTTTGGTTCTTCAAGGACAGAGAAAACTAGTCTGCATAGCGCAGATCACGGTCACTGGCGAGTGAGAGGTAGGCTTCTCCCCACTGAACCGGACTTTCGAGATTCCAAGCTTCCTCGGCATTGATCGGTTTGAACCGTAAGCCATAGAGTCCCCCATAGACTAGAAGCGTAATTCCCGCTCCTGAGTCCTCAACCAGCCGGGCATAGGCGGGGCAGGCAGGCATCTGTTCATCGTCGCTCCAGCCAGTGATCCAGTACCACTCCCCTGCGGGGTTTCGGTCGTAGAGTCGAACCTGGAGGACAGGCCGCGCGTGACCGACCTCCTTGAACCGCCCGAAGAAACTGGTTTCGCAATTGTGGTTACTCTCGACTTCCACGATCATGGGACGTTCCCTTGGCTAAGTCCGGTTGGGTCCAATTTTAGCGCAATTCGGGCCTATGAAAACACGAAGGGCTCAGCGGGTTACCCGCTGAGCCCTTCATTGCTGAAAGCTGATTGCTTCTCAGCGTCTCTTCTTAGTACATGCCTTCCATGCCGTGGTTGTGTCCACCTCCGCCACCGGCCAGCTCTTTCTTCTCTTCCGGCAGTTCGGTGATCATCACCTCGGTCGTGAGCATCAATCCAGCCACGCTCGCCGCGTTCTGTAAGGCGCAACGCGACACCTTGGTAGGGTCGATGATACCGGCCTTGATCATGTCCACATATTCCTCGGTCGCGGCGTTGTAGCCGCCGTTGAGGTTCTTGTCGTTGCGCACTTTCTCAACGATGATGGAACCTTCCATTCCGGCATTTGCCGCGATTTGACGAATCGGCTCTTCGAGCGCGCGGCGGATGATATTGACACCCACCTGCTGTTCCGCCGCCAGCTTGAGCGAATCCAACGCGCCGATGCAACGGAGATAGGCTGTTCCGCCGCCAGGAACGATCCCTTCCTCCACGGCTGCCTTGGTGGCGTGCAACGCGTCTTCGACGCGCGCCTTCTTTTCCTTCATTTCAGTTTCGGTCGCGGCACCGACGTTGATGACGGCTACACCGCCCACGAGCTTTGCGAGCCGCTCTTGGAGCTTCTCTCGGTCATAGTCGGAGGTCGTCTCGTCGATCTGTGCCTTGATCTGCTTGACGCGGCCTTCGATCTTCTTTGGATCGCCAAAGCCTTCCACGATCGTGGTGTTGTCCTTGTCGACCGTGATGCGCTTGGCGCGACCGAGGTCCGTGAGCTTCACATTTTCCAGTTTGATGCCGATGTCTTCCGAGATTACTTGGCCGCCGGTGAGGATCGAGATATCCTCCAGCATGGCCTTGCGGCGATCGCCAAATCCAGGGGCCTTGATGGCCGTCACGTTGAGTGTGCCACGGAGCTTGTTCACCACCAGAGTTGCCAAGGCTTCGCCTTCCACGTCTTCAGCAAGGATCACGAGCGGCTTGCCCATTTTGGCGACCTGCTCGAGGATCGGCAGCAAGTCCTTCATGCTGCTGACCTTCTTCTCGGAAATGAGAATGAGCGGGTCTTCCATGACTGCTTCCATCCGCTCGGCGTTGGTGACGAAGTAGGGGGAGATGTAGCCGCGGTCGAACTGCATACCTTCAACCACGTCCAACGAGGTGGTCATGGACTTGGCTTCCTCGACCGTGATCACGCCGTCTTTGCCGACTTTTTCCATCGCTTCCGCGATGAGGTCACCGATGGTCTTGTCGTTGTTGGCCGAAATCGTTCCGACCTGTGAGATCTCGGTCTTGTTCTGGCAGGGCTTGCTGAGCTTCTTCAGTTCAGTGATCACCACTTCAACCGCCTGGTTGATCCCGCGCTGGATTTCCATCGGGTTCGCGCCGGCGGTGATGTTCTTTACGCCTTCGCGATAGATGGCTTGCGCGAGCACCGTCGCGGTCGTGGTTCCGTCGCCTGCCGTGTCGCTGGTCTTGCTGGCGACTTCGCGCACGAGCTGAGCGCCCATGTTCTCGTACGGGTTCTTGAGTTCTACTTCTTTGGCCACGGTCACGCCGTCCTTCGTAATTGTCGGGGCGCCGAACTTCTTGTCGAGAATCGCGTTGCGGCCCTTCGGACCGAGTGTTGCCTTCACGGCGTCGGCGAGTTGGTTCACCCCTCTGAGGATGGACGCGCGCGCTGCGTCACCGTACATAAGTTGCTTTGCCATAGTCGTTCCCCCTTTATCGTCGTCGTAGTGTGTGTAGGTGCATTGAATTAGCTGGTGAAGACCCCGAGAATGTCTTCTTCCTTGAGGATCAAGCATTCTTCGTCTTCGATCCGGAGCTTGCTGCCGGAATACTTGTCGAACAGGACCTGGTCGCCGACCTTCACATGCTCAACCTTCTTGCCGATGGCTTGGACGATCCCTCGTTGTGGCTTCTCTTTGGCGCTGTCCGGCACGTAGATCCCGCCGGAGGTCCGGTCCAATTCCTCGGTGTAGGTGACGAATACCCGGTCACCCAGAGGCTGGAACCCCTTGGCTAAGTTCTTCTTCTCCGTCTTCTCCTTGGCTGCAGTGCTCATAACGACACCCTCCTCGTGAAGTTAACCGAATGAATATCGACGATGTAGAACAGGTTCGAACTCGATGGCGTAATGGTAGTACTCCAGAACGAGCAGAAGTCCTGATCTGCTAGACACGGGAGAGTAGATAGCCTCTGGTTCATTCAAGTCAAGGGGGCAACAACAAAATTCTTCCACGCCCTCGGAACTTGGACACGGGGGCATAACCTATTGAGAATTGGATACTTTGGACTTTTCCTTAGTGGAGATAGGCGACGTCAGGTATGCAAGTGATCGAAATCTTTGATGTCTTTCCTCATATAATCACGCAAGCGTTTGATAATGCGGGCTTCCAGCTGCCTGGTTCGCTCCTTGGTGATGGAATATTTAGTGCCGAGGTCGTCCAGGGTCAAAGGAGATTCTGAAAGGATCCGGTTCCGGAGGATGTCTTCGTCTCGCTCGTCTAGTATCTTGACGAATTCCGCGAGCTTAGCACGGAAGAGTGTCTGTAATTGGGTTTGTGCTAGTTGCTCGTCGGCTGGAACCTGCTGGGAGGGGAGCACATCCAGCAGGCTGCTTTCCTGGTCCTCGCCGATCGGCTGGTCCAGTGAGAGTTCCCAGTTGCCCAGCCGCTGCCCCATCTCGATGACGTCTCGCTCACGCACGTTCAAGCGGTCGGCGAGCAACTTTGTGTCTGGAGCGAACCCCTCCCGTTCAAGCTTGGCCTTCTCTCTTTTGAGGTTGTAGAACAGCTTCCGTTGATCTTGGGTTGTCCCGATTTTGACCAGGCGATAGTTGTTCAGCAAATAGCGAAGGATATAGGCCCGCGACCACCAGGCGGCATAGGCGTAAAAGCGCACATTCTTCGACGGGTCGAACTTCTTGATGGCATGCATCAGCCCGACGTTACCTTCTTGAATCAGGTCCATGTGGTCGGCGCCGGTGTGGAGATACTCAGCGGCAATCGAGATGGACACGCGGAGGTTGGCCATGATGAGCTTCACGGCGGCGTCGCGGTTCCCTTGTGTTCGATATTCATGGAACAGGCGCAGCTCTTCTTCTTTGGAGAGATAGGGGTGTAGACGGACCTCGGCCAAATATTGCTGGAGCGCCGTAACCGGTACTACGGCCGTGATATCGGTGGCGTGAGGATCTTCCGGGATTGCACGGTGATACACATCGGGAGGCCGACTGATCTCGGCGGTCTCCTCCTCGGACGGGTCCAAGACCTCCGGTTCGATCGGTTTTCTGTCGAGATCCTTCTTGTGCAGACTCATAACGGTCGAGATTATCATAAGAACCTCTAGCCTGGGTGCTGAAAAAGTGCACCAGGGACACAGACAGTGGCGCGTGACGCGAGCGATGCGAGACGAGCGGGAAAGGCGAGATGGGCGGGAGTATCGTGTCAGGCATGAGCCAACATGTGACATTCGAAGTTCGACGTTCCGGAAATCTCGAACTTCGGGCTTGGAACCCTTGCATGTCCCGCCAGCCTTGCTCGCTATCCTGGGGGGAGTGTTCCCTTGCGAGAATGAAACGCTGTCCCCTATAGTAAAGAGTTCTTCAGCAGGATTCTCAAAAAATCCGCCAGGGCCACAAACCGTGGAGTGTGACGCGCGGGATACGCGAGAAAGGCGCGACGAGGAGAGAATGGATTCTCCCCCGTCTCGCCCGTCCCGCATTTCCCGCCAGTCTCGCGTGCGATAAGTTTTTCAGCATCCTGCGGATGGGGGAATGTGATGACAGATATGTTTTTTGCGTTAACACGTGGGCATTGGCCGAGCGTGATCGGCGCGTGGCTCCATCTCACCGTCAGTTTTATGGTGTGGCTGCTGATAGGTGCGCTGAGTCTGACCCTCGTGCAGGACCTCCATCTCAGCCAGACCGACACGGCTCTCGTGGTGTCGCTCCCGCTGCTGAGCGGTGCGTTGCTTCGTGTCGTGGCGGGGTGGAGCAGCGATTGGTATGGGGCGAAACCCACTGGAGTGCTTATTCTGGTGGGGGAGTTGGCGGCCGTCTTATGGGGGTGGTTGGGCGTCCATAGTTATGTCGAGTTGCTGCTCGTTGCTGCTTTGCTCGGTCTCGGCGGTGCGAGCTTCGCGGTGACCTTGCCGCTGGCGGGCCGTACATATCCAGCCGCTCATCAGGGATGGGTGTTGGGAATCGTCGCGTCGGGCAATGTCGGCACCGTGCTGATTCTCTTTTTTGCGCCACGCATTGCCGCCACAGGCGGATGGCACGACGTGTTTGGGTGGATGGTTCTGCCAATTGTTCTTGCCATGGCGGTCTTTGTGCTCGTCGTGCGTGACGATCGACAGAGCCGGCGAGCCGAGCGCGATACGCACTGGTGGCACAACGTGGCGATGATGATTCGGCAGCCGAAAGCCTATTGGCTCTGCGGGCTCTATGCAGTGACGTTCGGCGGGTTCGTCGGATTCTGCAGCATCCTTCCGCTCTTCTTTCACGAGCAGTACCACGTGGACGGCATCGCCGCCGGCTCGATTGCCGCTTTGTGTGGACTGGTGGGTAGTTTCATCCGTCCGCTTGGAGGTTACGCGGCCGACCGGATGGGCGGTCTGCGCACGCTCATGCTTTCGTTGCCCATTATTGTTGGGATTGTCGCGGTTCTCGGCGAATTCACCGATGTCAGCGTCGCCGTTGTGCTGACCGTGGCAGCCGTGGGAGCCATGGGGGTCGGCAACGGGGTAATTTTACAGTTGGCCTCGGAGTGGTTTCCCAAACAGATTGGTCTCGCATCGGGTATTGTGGGGGCAGCAGGCGGGATCGGCGGCTTTCTCTTGCCCCTCTGGTTGGGGACGCTCAAAGAGGTGACCGGTTCTTATCGAACCGGGTTGTGGGTGTTTGCTATGGCTACGGGCATTGCCTGGGGTGCGGTACTGCGGGCGGAACGACGAGCACGCCGTATAATCAACCCCATGGAAGCGCCAAGCCGTTTTTCTCATTGACAGTGAGGGGCCAAAAAAACAATGTTAAATGTGCAATGTTAAATGATAAATTGACCATCCAGTGAAGATTAACCATTGAACAATAAAGTTATGGCTTCTCCCTTTCACAGCATCGAAGACGCAATTCGGGACATCAAGACTGGGAAGTTCATCATCCTCGTCGATGACGAAGACCGCGAGAATGAAGGCGATCTCGTCATTGCCGCCCAACACGTGACGCCCCAGGCCGTCAACTTCATGGCCAAACATGGCCGTGGGTTGATCTGTCTCGCCCTGACTCCCCAGCGAGTCGAAGAACTCCACCTTCCTCAGCAGGCGGTTGAGAACACCGCCACCTTCGGCACAGCCTTCACCGTGTCTATCGATGCGCGGAAAGACATTACGACGGGAATCTCTGCGGCGGATCGGGCCACGACGATTCATGTGGCGATCGATCCGAAGTCCAAGCCCGGCGACCTGGCGCGCCCCGGCCATATCTTCCCCTTGAAGGCGCAGCAAGGCGGCGTGTTGAAGCGCGCGGGGCAGACCGAAGGTTCCGTCGACCTGGCTCGGTTGGCCGGCCTCACTCCCGCCGGCGTGATCTGCGAAATCATGAACGAGGACGGCACGATGGCGCGCGTGCCGGAGCTGACGAAATTTGCCAAAGTGCGCAAGCTGAAGATGATCACAATCAAGGCGCTCATCGAATTCCGCATGCAGCGTGAGACCTTTGTGCGGCGGATGGCCAGTGCGCGGCTGCCGACGATGTTCGGTGATTTCGAGGCGGTGGCGTTCGAAAACGAATTAGACGGTATCACGCACATTGCGTTGGTGAAAGGGCGCGTGGAGGGAGGCGATCCCACTCTGGTGCGTGTGCACTCGGGCTGTTTGACTGCCGACGCACTGGGATCGTTGCGGTGCGACTGTCGAGACCAACTCCATAAGGCGATGGAAGTGATTCAAAAGGAGGGGCGCGGGGTCCTGCTCTATCTCAATCAAGAAGGGCGTGGTATCGGCCTGCTTAACAAGATCAGGGCCTATGGGCTCCAAGATGAGGGCAGCGATACGGTCGAGGCGAATTTGAAGTTGGGATTTAAGGCAGACCTGCGCGATTATGGCGTGGGGGCGCAGATTCTCGTCAATCTTGGGCTGCACCAGATCAAGCTCATCACGAACAATCCGCGCAAGATTGTCGGGATCGAAGGCTATGGGCTGCAAGTCGTCCAGCGAGTGCCGATCGAAATTCAGCCGCGAGCGACGAACGTGAGGTATCTGCGCACCAAAAAGAATAAGATGGGGCACATTCTCAAGAAGGTGTGAGGGATGGGAGCAGCTAGCCCGCCCTTCTTTGCTCGCGGAGCCCCCACGATAAAACTGTGGTCGCTCGACGCGCGCAGTTGAAGGGCAAGCTAGCCGCTCCCTAGCTAATGGCGAACGTGCCGGAAGAGAAGAAACGAAGGGATGAAACTCAGAAAAGGCTCTCACGATGCGACGGGATTGCGGTTTGGGATTGTCGTTGCGAAGTTCAACAAGTTCGTCACGAGTAAGTTGCTGAGTTCCTGCGTTGAGGGGCTGACCAAACACGGGGTCAAGGCCGATGACATCGCAGTGGTGCGGGTGCCGGGGGCGTTCGAGATTCCCTTGGTGGCGCGGACGATGGCAAAGTCGGGTCGGTTCAATGCGGTGATTTGTCTCGGGGCGGTCATTCGTGGCGATACGCCGCATTTCGATTACATCAGTGCGGAGGCCAGTCGCGGGATTGGGCAGGCGGCGCTGGATGCCGACGTGCCGATCATTTTCGGCGTGCTGACGACGCATACAATCGCCCAGGCGATCGAGCGGGCTGAGTCGGCCAAGTTCAACCGTGGTGGACACGCGGCCAGGTCCGCGATCGAAATGGCGACGGTCATGCGTCTGTTACGCATGGGTGAGGAGGCTCTGCCGAACGCTGAAGTCCCGCGAGTCCGGAGAGCCAAGAAGCGGCCGCCGCGAAAGCGCAAGGCTTAGCCCGCATTATTCATGAACACTTCTGCTACACTCGCCGATCCGCTGCTACGACGAGCCTTCGGCCGGCGGGCTCGCCCTTCGGACCCTCCACGTACTGTTGGGGACTGGTGCCCTTCTATTTGGCGCCTGTCCCCGTCTGAGGGCCAGCCGGACAGGTACCGCCAAAGACGGCGGAGCCAGTCCCCCGGGCTCCGCGCGCCGGTCTCGCGACGCGGCTCAGCGATTTCGCGACGAACCGTTATGAATAATGCGGGCTAGCCATGGGATCTCGCCATCAAGCCAGGGAGCGTGCGCTCCAGATTCTGTTTCAGTACGACATTCACGGCAGGCCTGGCCTATGGCTGGATGTGTTCTGGGAGAAGAACGAGGCCACGGAAGAGGTGAAGGCCTTTGCCGAGCGACTCGTGGCCGGGGTGTTGGAGAAGAAAAAAGAGCTGGATGTCCTCATCGGGAAATACGCCACCAATTGGAAAATCAGTCGCATGCCGATTGTGGACCGTAATATCCTTCGCGCCGGCGTCTATGAATTGCTGTGGATGGATGACGTGCCGGCCAAGGTGACGGTGAACGAAGCCATCGAATTGGCGAAAAGTTTCGGCGACGACGACGCGTCGAAGTTCGTGAACGGCATTCTGGATCATGTCTTGAACAAGGAATTGACGCTGGCCGCCAAAAGAGGTGAGGCGTCACGCCCAACCAGTAAGGGGTGAGGGGTGAGGCGTGAGGGGTGTTGGGGAACGATGATCGATAGATTTACCCGTCCCGAGATGAAAGCCATCTGGGAATTGAAACGTAAGTACGAGATCTGGCTCGCAGTCGAGCTGGCCGCCTGCGCGGCGTTCGAGCGAGCCGGACAGGTTCCGCGCGGCACAGCTGCTCGTATCGGAAAGAAAGCCAGGATCGATGTCAAGCGCATCGCCAGAATTGAGAAGGTGACGAAGCACGATGTGATCGCCTTTCTCGAATCGCTTATGGAATCAGTCGGCCCGGAGCATCGGTTCCTCCACATGGGGCTGACCTCGTCGGATATTGTGGATACCGCGTTGGCCGTGCAGATGACCGAGGCGCTCGACCTTATCCTCGACGATCTTGAAGAGCTAATCGCTGTCTTGAAGCGACAGGCGTTGCGGTACAAGAACACGGTGATGGTCGGCCGTTCGCACGGAATTCATGGCGAACCGATCTCGTTCGGCTTCAAGCTGGCCATATGGTATGAAGATGCCCGCCGGCATCGAGAGCGGCTGAAGCACGTTCGGCAGGAGATCGCGGTCGGCACGCTCTCCGGCGCGATGGGCACATTCGCGCATCAAGGGCCTGAGGTGGAAGAGTACGTCTGCGCCAAGCTGGGGCTTACGCCGGACCCTGTCTCCAGTCAAATCGTGCAGCGCGATCGCCATGCGGCCTATGTCTCGGCGTTGGCGCTGGTGGCTGCCAGCATCGAAAAGTTCGCGACCGAGATTCGCCATCTGCAACGGACCGAGGTGCTCGAAGCGGAAGAGTATTTTTCGGAAGGGCAGAAAGGGTCCTCGGCGATGCCGCACAAACGGAACCCGATCGCCTCGGAGAATCTCTGCGGACTGGCGCGTGTGGTGCGGAGCAATAGTCTCGCGGCGATGGAGAACGTCGCGCTGTGGCATGAGCGCGACATCAGCCATTCGTCCGTCGAGCGCGTGATCATGCCGGATAGCACGATTCTGATCGACTATATGCTGGCGCGAATTACTGATGTCATCAAGCATCTGGTGGTCTACCCTGCAAATATGAAGCGCAACCTCAATCACACGGGAGGACTGGTCTATTCGCAACGGGTGCTGCTGCGACTCATCGAGAAGGGGGCACAGCGGAAGGAGTCATATGAGGCAGTCCAGCGCAATGCCATGGCCTCATGGAAAGGGGCGGGGGAATTACAAGAATTAGTCGGCAGGGACCCCTTCGTGACGAAACATCTCACGGCAGCGGAGATTAAATCGTGTTTCGACCCGAAGTATTATCTGCGCCATCTCGACAAGATTTACCGGCGAGTCTTCGGATCGGGGGCGCGTAACCGAGTGAAGGGAAAGAAGCGATGAGATCCTCTATCAGGATGCTGAAAAAGTCCGCCAGCTTCGTTGTCGCATCGTTCAGACCTTCAACGTACCCCAGAGGGTACGACTCAGCCCTTCACTCGCTGCGGCCTTGCTGGACGTCCCTTTTGAGCATCCTGTGGGGTATTCTCCCATTGGCCCAGATGTGCAGACCATCGAAGCGTTGGCGTGCTCACATCGTTTTTCCGCATCCTGCTATTGCTATTTCCATGCGTCTTGCTGTGCTGGTACTTGTCGGTCAGGTGATGGTATCGGCTGTTGAGGCAGCCGATCGCGACAAGCTTCTGAGCGAGCCGGGTGTCTATGGCACGTTTGCCGCCTTTAGTCTCGATGCGGACTGGGGGAAACAGGATCAGGCGGCGCGCATCGCGCAATTGACCTCCCTGAAGGGAGTGGTCGAGCAGCATCGAGAGAAGTTGGCGATTGATACCTATCTTCTTCGCGGACTATCCGATCAGGCGGACGTGCTCTTTCGTATTCACGCGACCGAGCTGCGCGAGACCCAACAGTTTCTCCTGGATCTTCAAGGCAGTCCCTTTGGCAAGCACCTGACCGGCAGCACGGTCTTTTCGGGCCTGACGAAGAAGGCCAACTATGTGCCTGGCATGCCGGACAACCTCAAGGCAGAACTTAAGATTCCCAGCGAGCCAGGTCCCAATCCCTATGTGATTGTGGTTCCCATCCGGAAGGATGCGGACTGGTGGTCACTTCCGCAAGAGGAGCGCGCGGCGATGATGCAGGAGCATACCGAAGCCTCGTTGCCCTACAGCAAGACAGTTAAGCGGAAGCTTTACCATGCGACTGGCCTCGGCGACCTGGATTTCATCACCTATTTTGAAACGTCACGGCTGGAAGACTTTCAGAGTTTGATTCTGGCATTGGAGAAGGTGAAGGAGTTCCGACATAACCGGCGGTTCGGTCATCCGACCTTGCTGGGGACTGTGAGATCCTTGGACGAGATTATCGAGGTGTTGGCTCAGTGAATGTGATTGCAGGTGAGGCACAAATATGACAACAGGCGCACTACTCTACGAAGGTAAGGCCAAGAAAGTCTTTGCGACCGACAAGCCGGAACAGGTTGTCCAGTACTTCAAGGACGATGCGACGGCGTTCAATGCGCAGAAGCGCGGGACCATCGTCGAGAAAGGCATCGTCAATAACAAAGTGTCTGAGCGGCTCTTTCGGTTGCTGGAACAGGCCGGTGTGCCGACGCATTTTGTCGAACGGCTGAGCGATCGGGAACTGCTCACCAAGAAGGTGACGATCGTGCCGGTCGAAGTAGTGGTCCGCAACGTTGTGGCAGGCAGTTTGGCTAAGCGGCTTGGGTTAAAGGAGGGTGATCCTATCGAGCCGGCCATCGTGGAGTGGTACTACAAAAACGATGCGTTGGGCGATCCCCTCATTGCCGACGAGCACATTCGGTTGCTCAAACTGGCGACGCCGGAACAACTGGTGGAGATAAAGCGACTTGCGTTACAAGTGAATACGGTTCTCCGTCCGTTCTTCCATGAACGACAGATGATCCTCGTCGATTTCAAATTGGAGTTTGGGCTGTACAACGGCAAGCTGATCCTGGCCGATGAGATTTCGCCGGACACCTGCCGCTTCTGGGATCAGACGACAAAGGAGTCGATGGATAAGGATCGGTTTCGGAAGGATTTGGGCAAGATTGAAGAGGCGTATCAAGAAGTTCTGAAAAGAGTGTGCCGATAACGGGGATGGTGGGGCCGTCCTCCTTGCTGGCGCAACGCGCGGTCGCAGAAGGGTGAGTAGGGAGCCGGCCAGACGATCCTTCTTGCTCGCAGAACGCGCACGGTGAGACAGTGCTCGTTCGATGCGCGCAGTAGAAGCCAGCCACAGCATCCCTTGTAAGGCTGCACAAATCCTTTAGTGGGAGAATAGGGGGAGAAAAGGAGAGGACGTGATGGGGTTTCAGCGGTGGTTCATGAATTATGGGTTGATGGCGTGCGTTTTTGTGGGGACGGCGGGGGTGGGCGTGCTGGCCTATCGCCTGGAAGGGTCACCCTGGCGCTGGCCGCTTGTGGCGCTTGTCTTGGCTGGGATTGGGACGATCGCGGCGATTTTCTGGATCAGGAAATACGTGGACAGACAGACCAAAGCATCTGAGCAGCGCAGTCAACGGTGAAGGGAAAAGGACGACATGAACGCTCTCTGTGCTCGCAGAACACGCACTATAAAAAACGGTGCTCGTTCGATGTGCGCACGTGAGAAATTCGATAGCCGGTAGTCGTAGCACAACAGGAGAACATTCCCGCAGGATGTTCAAAAAGGCCGTCTAGCAAGGGCGCAGCGAGTGAAGGGCCGAGGCGTACCCTCTGGGGTACGTTGAGGGTCGGAACGATGCGAGAACGCCGCTGGCGGACTTTTTCACCATCCTGCCAAGGAGGGGGGACAGTGAAAGCTAAGATTCATGTCACGCTCAAACAAGGGATTCTTGATCCGCAGGGGAAAGCGATTGAGCATGCGCTCGATTCTCTTGGGTTCAAGAATGCAGGCAATGTGCGAGTCGGGAAGTACATGGAAGTGGATGTGAATGAAACGGATAAGGCGAAAGCCGATGCCGCAGTGAAATCCATGTGTGAAAAGTTGTTGGCAAACACGATCATTGAAGAATATCGCTACGAGCTGAGCGCATAGGCATGCGTGCTCAGCTCGAATTTTCAATGTTGAACGATGAGTTTTGAATTTTCCGAGATGATTCAACATTCACAATTAAACATTCAAAATTACCAATGAAGATCGGAGTGGTAGTTTTTCCTGGGAGTAATTGCGATCACGACTGTCAGCATGTCTTCAAGGATGTGCTGGGCCAGTATGTAGAGATGATCTGGCACAAGGAAACCTTACTCGCAGGGCTAGATGCGATTGTCCTGCCCGGCGGGTTTTCCTACGGTGACTATTTGCGGACCGGCGCCATTGCGCGGTTTTCGCCGGTGATGGGAGCGGTGAAGGAGTTTGCGAAGAAGGGTGGGATGGTGCTCGGCATCTGCAACGGGTTACAGATTCTGCTCGAAGCAGGGCTGTTGCCCGGGGCCATGCTCCAGAACAAGTCGCTGCATTTCATCTGCAAGGATGTGTCAGTGAAGGTTGAAAATGCGGCCACGGCCTTTACCGGCGCCTTTCAGTCAGGTCAGGTGCTCAAGATTCCGATCGCCCATGCAGACGGGAACTACTACACCGATCCGGTCACGCTCGCGGCGATGCAGGCGAATGCGCAGATTGTGCTCCGCTATTGCACGCCGGAGGGCAAGGTGACGCCGGAAGCGAATCCGAACGGCTCACTAGATAACATTGCCGGGATCATCAATGCCGAAGGGAATGTGCTGGGTATGATGCCGCATCCGGAACGCTGTGCTGAAGCGGTATTGGGCAATGACGACGGGAAGCTGTTTTTCCTGTCGATGCTGGAGTCGCTGAAAGGAAACAAGAAGCAACTGAAGATGGTGGGGGCTGGGTAAGGGCATGACCAATCGCTCCTGTGCCTTCGCGGTCACCCTTTCGGAGTTCGCCAGGCGGAAGCCTTCTGGAATTCCTTCCGCCACGGCCTTGGCAGGCCGTGAAGTGTTAGTCAGTTCCAGCTTTCCTTCATGGCGCACTCTCGATAGGTCCCGACCGCTTTCGGCAAGATCGCTCTGGTCATGCCCTCACCTTGCGTAGAAAGCAAGGAATGTAATGCCAGAGGATCAGATTCCAAATCCACTTATAGCGGAAGTGAGTGATGCACTTGCTTGGTTTCACACGCATTCTCAACTTGGAGTTGTATTCCAACGGAGTGGTGCTCCCGATGATCCACCGCAAGGAAACAAGATAGACAAGTGTTCTGAATGGCTCCGTCGAACAAATAGCGATGAGACCGTTAGTGCGCTTGCGGTTCTGGGAGGTGTACTCGAAGAGTTTCTGGAAAAGGATTCATCTTCCCATTATCTAGGCCAGGAGCTGGAGCAGCGACAGGAACGTGTGAAGCAGGCGCTTGCCCGTTTTGGACTGACCTATCAACAAGGGGGTCGAATCCTTGGTGGCAATACAGCAACTCCGACGCGTACCTTGAAGACTATAATGAGGAGCAGGGACTTTGGAGGGCTTGAAGCGGAATTCAATCGGACTCTGAGTTTAGTGGAAAGGGATCCGCCAGCAGCCGTGACTGCTGCATCTGCAGTAATCGAGTCATTGTGCAAGGTGTATATCCAAGATAATGGAATGCAGATGCCAAGTGATCAGTCAGTAAAGCCTTTATGGAAAGCTGTTCAAGGTCATCTCGGGTTAGATCCCAGCTCTGTTGCGGATAAGGATATGGCAAGGTTGCTTGGAAGTCTTTCGGGAATTGTAGATGCAGTTGGAGCTTTTCGTACTCATGTTGGTTCGGCGCATGGTAGAGGACGAGGGGCGGTTGCAACGACATCGGCTCACGCCCGCCTGGCAATTCATGCGGCTCATACGTTGACTGCATTTGTCCTGGAAGTGTGGAATCTACGCTCTTCATCTCCCGCAGTGAGCAATCCGTGAGAATTTTGGAGGTCGCATCCGCAAGACCATGTTGGGCGAACTTGTTGGGGGCATCGAGAGTCGCACGCGAGCGGGAGTAATTGATTCATGCAAGCAGTAGTAATCACCAAAGACCTCATCGCACAGCATAATCTGACGGACGATGAGTATAAGAAGATCGTCGAGATACTCGGGCGGGAACCGAATATCACTGAGTTGGGCATGTTCTCGGTGATGTGGTCGGAACATTGCTCCTATAAGAGTTCGCGCGTGCATTTGAAGAAGCTGCCGACGACGGGGCCGCGGGTGGTCCAGGGGCCGGGGGAAAATGCCGGTGCGGTGGATATCGGCGACGGGCTCTGCGTGGTCTTCAAGATGGAGTCGCACAACCATCCTTCGTTTATCGAGCCCTATCAAGGTGCGGCAACCGGGGTGGGTGGGATTCTGCGCGACATCTTTACGATGGGTGCGCGCCCAATTGCCCTGCTCGATGCGCTGCGGTTCGGTGAACTAGAACAGGCCAAAAATCGACACCTGCTCAAGGGTGTGGTGGCTGGAATAAGTGCATACGGGAATTGTATGGGTGTGGCGACAGTCGGAGGTGAGATCGTCTTCAACGATATTTATTCGCAGAATCCGCTCGTGAACGTGTTTTGTCTCGGTATTGCGCACAAGGAGAAGATTTTTCTTGGAACAGCGGCAGGGGTCGGCAATCCAGTGATCTATTTCGGCTCGAAGACGGGGCGCGACGGGATTCACGGGGCGACGATGGCCTCCGACTCCTTCGACGATAAGTCGGAACAGAGGCGTCCCACGGTGCAGGTGGGCGATCCCTTTACTGAGAAGCTGTTGCTGGAAGCCTGTCTCGAACTGATGGCGGGCGATTTGCTCGTCGGCATTCAAGACATGGGGGCGGCAGGGTTGACCAGTTCTTCCTGTGAAATGGCGTCGCGTGCCGGCAATGGAATCGACCTGGACCTGACGGATGTGCCGCGGCGTGAAGCAGGCATGACGCCTTATGAATTGATGCTGTCGGAATCGCAAGAACGCATGCTGATGGTGGCCCAGGCGGGCAAGGAAGACGAATGCATCAGGATCTGCAAGAAGTGGGATCTCGATGTGGCGGTGGTTGGACGGGTTACGGGTGACGGGATTCTCCGCGTGAAGGATCAGGGCAAGGTGGTGGCAGAGATTCCTGCCAAGTCGCTGGCTGATGATGGGCCACGTTACGAGCGCCCCTATTCGCCGCCGGGCTACCAGGACATGCTGACCAACCTGAATTACGATGCGCTCCCCGATGTGAAGGATGCGAATGCGGCGCTGCTCTCGCTGCTGGAATCACCGACGATTGCGAGCAAACGCTGGGTCTATGAACAGTACGACCACATGGTGCGGACCAACACGATGGTTCGGCCTGGCTCTGATGCCGCGGTGGTTCGGATCAAGGGGACGAATAAAGCCATTGCGATGACGGTGGACTGTAATAGCCGCTATTGCTTGCTGCATCCGTACGAAGGAGCTCGCATTGCGGTGGCCGAGGCGGCGAGAAATCTGGTCTGTTCCGGCGCGGAGCCGATCGGGCTTACGGACTGTTTGAATTTCGGTAACCCAGAGCGCCCCGAGGTTATGTGGCAGTTTGTGTTAGCGATCGAAGGGATGAAGGATGCCTGCGAACATTTCAAAGTTCCCATCGTCAGCGGCAATGTGAGCTTCTACAATGAGACCAACGGTCTCTCGATTTATCCAACCCCGATGTTGGGGATGGTGGGTTTGATCGATGCAGCTGATAAGACGATGACACAGTGGTTCAAGCAGGACGGCGATGCGATTCTCCTTCTGGGCAAGACGAAGGAGGACCTGGGCGGCAGTGAATATCTGAAAGTGCTCCATCACAGGGAGCAGGGATCGCCGCCGTTCCTCAGTCTTGAGACAGAGAAGGCGCTCCATGATTTCATCCTGAACGAGATCCGTGAGGGAGTCGTGCAATCCGCCCATGATTGCTCAGATGGCGGGTTGTCCGTCGCATTGGCTGAATCTTGTGTCTCTGCCCCGGACGCCAGGCGAGGAGCTGTGGTAAGATTGTCTCTCGATGCATTGCGGCGGGATGCCCTCTTGTTCGGTGAGAGCCAATCACGGGTGCTCCTTTCGGTGAAGCCTGAGATGGCCGACCGAGTATTGAATCGCGCCTGGGATTCCGGTATTCCAGCTTTGAAGATCGGGACGGTGGGGGGCGATCGTTTCGTCATCGATGTGGATAAGGGGCAATGGAGCGAGGGTTGCCGCATCGACCTCCCGGTCGATCAACTTCACGACCGGTGGGCCTTTTCGATTGAACGATCGCTCAATGAAGCCTGAGGGGTTAGTCGTAAGGGGTAAGGTGTCATGAGTCAGAACCAAAAATTTTCTCCATTCGCCTCACGCCTCACGCCTCACCCCTTACCCATGGTTACCCCAGACAAGTTCCACGACGAATGTGCAGTTTTCGGCATTTACGGCCATAAGGAAGCGGCCAACCTCACCTATCTTGGATTATATGCCCTCCAGCATCGCGGACAGGAAGCCTCCGGCATCGTCTCGGGCGATGGCGCGCATTTTCATGTCCATAAGGGGAAGGGACTTGTCGCGGATATCTATAATACCCACGCGCTCGAGCAATTAACCGGTTCGATGGCGATCGGTCACAATCGCTACTCCACTGCCGGGGGGAACGATCTCAAGAACGTCCAGCCTCTCTCGGTCAACTTTGCGTTTGGGAATCTGGCACTCTCCCATAACGGCAACCTCATCAATGCCCAAGTGCTGCGTCACGAGCTCGAAGCGTACGGCGCCATTTTTCAGTCCACCTCAGACAGCGAAGTTATCATCCATCTGATTGCCCATTCGCGGGCCGATACGTTACTCGCCCGCATCATCGATGCGTTGAGCCAAGTACGCGGAGCGTTTTCGATCGTCTTGCAGACGGACGACGGGATCATTGCAGTACGCGACCCGCATGGGTTCAGGCCGCTCTGTCTCGGTCGGCTGGGTGATACTTACCTTGTGGCCTCGGAAACCTGCGCGTTCGATCTGCTCGGAGCTGAAATTGTCCGCGAGATCGAGCCCGGCGAGTTGGTCGTGCTGAACGACAAGGGCGTGACAAGTTACAAGCCGTTTGCGCCGGTCAGTCCTGCCATGTGCGTCTTTGAATATGTGTATTTTGCCAGGCCGGACAGCAAGATCTTCGGCGCGAACGCGGTCTATGTTACGCGCAAGGCCTTGGGTAGACAGCTGGCGCGGGAAACGTCGGTGCCGGCGGATATCGTCATTCCTGTACCGGACTCCGGAGTGCCTGCTGCGCTCGGCTATGCCGAAGGGGCGGGGATCCAGTTCGAACTCGGGCTGATTCGGAATCACTATGTTGGTCGCACCTTCATTGAACCGGAGCAATCGATCCGCCACTTCGGCGTAAAGGTAAAGCTCAATGCCGTGCCGGAGGTGCTGGAGGGAAAACGGGTCGTCGTGGTCGATGATTCGCTGGTGCGGGGCACGACAAGCCGTAAAATTGTGAAGATGCTTCGCAATGCCGGGGCAAAAGAGGTGCATGTGCGTATCAGCTCGCCCCCGATCATCTCTCCCTGTTTCTACGGCATCGATACGCCCACCAGGAAGGAATTGATTGCCTCGAGCCACACGACCGAAGAGATTCGGAAGTACATCACTGCCGACAGCCTTGCCTATTTGAGTCTCGATGGCATGCTGAAGGCTTCCCCCGGCACACCTGGCCAGTACTGCAACGCCTGCTTTACCGAACGCTACCCCATTCCCCTGACGCGCGCTGAGGAATGGCAGCTGGGTCTCTTCGAACCATCCATCTAGCAGGATGCTGAAAAAGGAGGTGGGGGGAGCGGCCAGGCGCCCTCCTTGCTCGCAGAACGCGCACGATGAAACTGTGCTCGTCCGATGCGCGCAGTTGAGGGCAGCCTTGACCGCTCCCCTAAAGAGAGGTAGAGAGAATTAGAAAGCCCTCGCTTGGGATAAAGCGCGTCTTGATGCGCTGAGGGTTGGGTGGGTGGAATATCGCGCGCAGTTGGGATCATCCCAGCCACCCCTTAGTAAAGTAGTAAGTGATCGCTCGCCTGCGGCCTTTCCCTCCATCTAATCCAGCGAGAGGTCCCCGCCTGTAAAGGCGGGGGTGTGAGCAAGGTCCCGCGTCTTCCGGTAGACTGGCATGCGTGAAACTGCACAAAGCGGCTCACACGGTCTACAAGACGCAGTACCATATCGTGTGGGTGA
>DASYRC010000036.1:0-15315 GCA_036004925.1 Nitrospiraceae bacterium
GGAGATGGTCATGCCGGGGGATAATGTGAGCGTCACGGGGGAGCTGATTAGCCCGATCGCGATGGATCAAGGGTTGCGGTTCGCGGTGCGCGAGGGCGGGAAGACCGTCGGCTCCGGCGTCGTCACCGAAATTCTGGCGTAAGTCTGACTGCTGTCGCATGACAGCATGGGAGTATTGAGATGCGAGAAATTATTGATTTGGCATGCACGATCTGCAAGCAACGGAATTATTCCACTGTGAAGAATAAGAAGAACGACCCCGATCGCTTGGAGCGGAATAAGTTCTGCAAGTTCTGCCGGAAACACATTGCCCATAAGGAAGTGAAGTAAGCTAGATTGCCGGTTCAATGGCTGGGTTGCCAGCCGTCGTAGGGGCATGGTGTCAATGGTAGCACATCGGTCTCCAAAACCGAGAGTCTGGGTTCAAATCCTAGTGCCCCTGCCAATCGCTGGATAGATAATGGATGGGTCAGGCTCAATACTGGCGGCTGGATTGAAAGTAGGTCGGTTGCAGAGTGGGGACGTTGGGCGAGGGAAGTGAGTAGGGCGCGTTCTCCCTATCTAATAAGAGCGAAGGTGAGGTGTGCATGTTCAGGAAGTTTACGGATTCTATTCGTGAGTTCTTCAATGATGTACGTGGGGAGTTGAGAAAAGTGTCGTTTCCGACTCGAGCTGAAACGGTCGGATCCACGACAGTGGTGATTGTCTTTTGCATCATCATGTCCTTGTATCTGTCGTTCGTCGACTCGATTCTCGTATGGGTAGTGAGCAAGATTTTGTGAGTCAGGTGTCTGGAAGCGAGAGTCGCCGCATGGCAGCTAGTCAACCAATGATCCGAGGGTAGGGCATGGCAAAGAATTGGTACGTCATTCATACCTACGCAGGCTTTGAGGGGCGTGTGAAGACCAGCTTGCTCGAACGGGCCAATCAAATGGGATTGGTCGAGAAGCTGGGACAGGTACTCGTGCCGACGGAGGATGTGATTGAGATCAAGGACGGCAAGCGCCGAACGTCTCGACGGAAGTTTTTCCCTGGATATGTGATTGTGGAGTTGGAGTCCCCGCTCATCGATGAAACCTTGCAGATGATCAAAGAGACGCCGAAGGTCACGGGATTTGTCGGTGCTGGTGCGCAGCCTACACCCTTGTCGATGGACGAGGTAGAGTCGCTATTGAAGCAGGTTGATGTGGGAGCGTCCGGGCCACGCGAACAGGTCAAATTCATCAAGACGGATAATGTGCGGATTATTGATGGTCCGTTTCTCGGATTTAATGGTGTGGTGGACGAGGTGGCTCAGGACCATGGCCGGCTTAAAGTCTTGGTCAGTATTTTTGGGCGCTCCACTCCAGTGGAACTTGGGTTTTTACAAGTGGAGCGGATTTAGCCTCCGAAATTATCGAACGCGCGTAGGAGTGTAGGACATGGCCAAGGAAGTATCGGCACAGATTAAGTTGCAGATTCCAGCTGGGAAAGCAAACCCTGCTCCCCCGGTTGGGCCGTCACTGGGTCAGCACGGCGTCAACATCATGGAATTTTGCAAACAGTTCAACGCGAAAACACAAAAAGAGGGCGATAGCATCATCCCGGTGGTCATTACGGTCTATAAGGACCGATCGTTTACCTTTGTAATGAAGACTCCACCGGCGTCCGACCTCTTGAAGAAGGCGGCGGGAGTCATTAAGGGATCAGGCGTTCCCCAGAAAGACAAAGTCGGGAAAATCACAAAGGCGCAGTTGCGTGAGATCGCGCAAAAGAAAATGACGGATCTCAATGCCGTCAATCTCGAAGGGGCGATCAAGATTATTGAAGGGACAGCGCGCAGCATGGGAGTGGTGGTTCAAGGGTAATCGAGACGGACTGGCTGGGCGTTTGTGCTCGGAGAACGCGCACGATGAAACGGTGCTCGCCCGGGTCAAGAGCGCGTCCTGGCGCTCTCGGGGTGGGTGAAAAGGATGCGCATGAGTGAAGCCCGCCTACTGTGCCGAGTTTTGAGATAAGAGAGGGAGCGCAATGGGAAAGAAGATGAGAGCGGCAGTAGAAAAGCTTGAGCCTCGAGCCTATGCCTTGCGCGAGGCGGTCGATGTGGTGAAGCGGTCAGCCTACACTAAGTTCGATGAGTCCGTCGATTTGGCGCTTCGACTAGGCGTCGATCCGAAGCGGGCGGACCAAATGGTGCGTGGCACGACCTCGCTTCCGCATGGTACGGGGAAGAAGATTCGCGTATTGGTCTTTGCCAAGGGAGAGAAGGAGCAGGAGGCGCGGCAAGCCGGCGCTGATTATGTCGGGTCCGATGATCTGATGGAGAAAATCAAGGGCGGATGGATAGACTTCGATTGCGCCATCTCGACGCCGGATCTCATGGCGGCAGTCGGGAAGCTCGGTAAGGCGCTGGGGCCCCGCGGTCTCATGCCTAATCCGAAGACCGGGACCGTCACCTTTGATGTCGGCAAGGCCGTGTCAGAAATTCGAAAAGGCCGTGTGGAGTACAAAGTTGAAAAAGCCGGGATCGTTCAAGTGCCCGTCGGGAAAGTTTCGTTTCAGCCTGAACAGCTCTATGACAATGCCGCGGCGGTTCTTGAGGCGGTGATCAAGGCAAAGCCTGCTTCGTGCAAAGGGCGCTATCTGATGAGCGCGACTCTCTCGAGCACGATGGGGCCTGGTGTGAAGCTCGATGCCATTGCGTTAGCCAAGGAATGGAGCTAGTCGGGGTGTTCCCGCGCGGAAGGGGAATGGTTTGATTATGAATAAGGACGAGAAAGCGACAGCGGTTGCGGAGTTGATGGAGACATTTAGTCGCGCACGGCTTGCCATTGTCACCGAAAGTGCCGGGCTTTCCGTAAACCAGGTCACGGAACTTCGCAAGCAATTGCGAGGTGCCAAAGCTGAATACAAGGTCGTCAAGAATACGTTGGCTGCCCGTGCTGCGCAGGGTACGATCCTTTCTGGGGTGAAAGCGTACCTAAAGGGACCAACAGGGCTGGTGATTGGCTATGACGATCCGGTGCTCCCGGCGAAGATCCTTCGGGATTTTATTCTGGCGGAGAAGCGTGAACAGAAGATTAAGATCACCATCGGTGTGTTGGAGGGCAAGGTGGTGCAGCCGGCTGAATTGGCGGCTGTTGCGAAGCTACCGAAGAAGGAAGTCCTCATCGCGATGTTGTTGTCGGCCATGCAGGGACCGGCGCGTGGCCTGGTGTACACGCTCAATGCGGTCTTGTCGAAATTTGTGAGAGTCATTGCAGCCATTCAGGATAAACGAAAAGGAGAAGGGGACATGTCAACGACAACGGCAAAATTGTCACAGGAAGAGTTGATCAAGGTCATCGAGACGATGAGCGTGCTCGATTTGGCGGAACTCGTGAAGGGGTTAGAGACCCGATTCGGCGTTACTGCTGCCGCACCGGTTGCCGCCGCCGTTCCTGCTGCAGGTGGGGGTGCGGCAGCGGCAGCCGAGGAGAAGACGGCGTTCGACGTCGTGCTCGTGTCTGCTCCGGCGGACAAGAAAATCCAAGTCATTAAGGTTGTCCGCGAACTCACCAGCCTCGGTTTGAAGGAAGCAAAGGATCTGGTCGAAGGCGCGCCAAAGTCCGTGAAGACTGGTGTCACGAAGGAAGAATGCGACACTATGAAGAAGAAGCTCGAAGACAGCGGTGCCAAGGTCGAAATCAAGTAAGCCACGATTTGACCAGTCTTTAGTATCTGTGGGTGCCTGCCATGTGCGGGCACCCAAGTCTGACCATTGTAGTGGAGGACCGGCGAATGTCCGAAACGACTCTGCAAGAGTTTATCGAGCGGAAAGACTACTCTCGGATTCATAGTAGTATCGAAATTCCTGATCTTATTGAGATTCAGAAGCGCTCCTATGAAGAGTTTCTTCAGCGGGAGGTCGAGCCCGAACGTCGCAAGGATCATGGGCTCCAGGCAGCCCTGGCGAGTGTCTTTCCAATTCCGGATTACAACAATACCGCTGTATTGGAGTTTACGAGCTATACGCTCGGCACCCCTAAGTACGATGAGCGGGAATGCCTTGAGCAGGGGATGACCTTTGCCGTTCCGCTGAAGCTCCGGGTACGCTTGGTCGTGTTCGACAAGGAAGACAAGGGCCCCAAGAAAAAGGTGCTTGACGTCCGAGAACAGGAAGTCTACGTCGGAGAGCTGCCGCTCATGACGGAGCGGGGAACCTTCATTGTCAATGGCACAGAACGTGTGGTGGTAAGCCAGTTGCATCGGTCTCCCGGTGCATCTTTTACGCACGATAAGGGCCGGACGCACTCCAGCGGTAAGGTGCTGTATTCCGCCAGGATCATTCCCTATCGCGGATCGTGGCTGGATTTCGAATTCGATGCTCGCGACATTCTCTATGTGCGCATCGACCGTCGGCGGAAAATGCCGACGACTATTCTCTTGAAGGCCTTCGGGTATTCGAGCGACGATTTGCTCAAGATGTATTACCCGGTCGAGGAGATTCGGATCGTTAAGGGCAAGATGCTGCGAAAGCTCGACCCCGAGATTCATCATGGTCTGCGGTGCTCGGCTGAAGTGTTGGAAAAGGGTGGTAAGGAACCATTGGTACGGGAAGGTGCCAAGCTCACGAAGGGGCTCATCGCGAAGCTCAAGGCGGCCGGCGTGAAGGAGATTCCGCTTGCGCCGACCGAATTGGTCGGCCGCGCGGTGCTGACCGAACTGGTGGATTCAAAGAAGAACAAGATAGCCGAAAGAAATCAGCGGCTCACCGCTGAAACTGTTGAGGCGCTGCTCGAGAGCGACATCGAAGAATTCAAGGCGATTTATTTCGATACGGTCACGTCGACGCCGGTGATCCTGGATACGCTGGAGATGGATAAGACCGCCTCGAAAGAGGAGGCAATGGTCGAGATCTATCGCCGCTTACGACCGGGAGAAACACCCTCAGTCGACACGGCGCGAGCACTCTTCGAAAATCTGTTCATGAATTCCAAGCGGTACGATCTTTCGCCGGTCGGCCGCCTGAAGTTGAACAAGAAGCTGGCCCTCGATCTGCCGTTGGAGCAGCGGACGCTGACGGCGCAGGACATGGTCGAGGTTATCCGCTATCTCGTGAACTTGAAGCTGGGCAAAGGCGAAATCGACGACATAGATCATCTGGGCAACCGTCGTGTCCGTTCGGTCGGCGAATTGTTGGAGAACCAATTCCGACTCGGGCTGGTCCGCATGGAGCGCAGTATCAAGGAGCGGATGAACCTGTTGGATATGGAAACAGTGCTGCCTCACGATTTGATCAATGCGAAGCCCGTTGTCGCTGCCGTGAAGGAGTTCTTCAGCAGCAGCCAGTTGTCTCAGTTCATGGATCAAACGAATCCACTCGCAGAAATTACACACAAGCGGCGGCTTTCCGCGCTCGGTCCCGGCGGGTTGACCAGGGAGCGGGCGGGGTTCGAAGTTCGCGACGTTCATCCTTCACACTATAGCCGTATTTGTCCGATCGAAACGCCGGAAGGCCCGAACATCGGCTTGATCACGTCGCTGGCGACCTATGCCCGCATCAATAAGTTCGGGTTTATCGAAGCACCCTACCGTAAGGTGATGAAGGGGCGGGTCACTGACGAGATCGAGTTTCTTTCTGCGATCGAAGGGGACAAGTACATCATCGCGCAGGCGAACTCGAAAGTGGATGCTTCTGGTCGTCTGGTTTCAGAAACCATCTCGGCACGGGCTGCGGGAGATTTTGTGACAGCCACCTCAGATAAAATCGAATATATGGACGTGTCGCCGAAACAGGTGGTGAGCGTGGCCACGGCCTTGGTGCCGTTCTTGGAACACGACGACGCCAACCGTGCCTTGATGGGATCAAACATGCAACGTCAAGCGGTGCCGCTGCTCAAGTCGGAGGCTCCGTTGGTCGGCACGGGAATGGAAACCGTAGTCGCGCGTGATTCCGGCTATGTCGTGCAGGCTCGGCGTGCCGGTGTCGTGGAAAGCGTGGATGCTACGAGGATCGTCGTGCGTGCAGATTCGAAAGAAGGTCGGAGAAGGAATGATGCAGGCTTGGACGTATACGATCTGATCAAGTTCCAGCGATCGAATCAGAGCACGACCATCACGCAGACGCCAGTCGTGCGGCTTGGGCAGCCAGTGAAAGTGGGACAGGTCTTGGCCGATGGTCCTGCGATTGATCACGGCGAACTGGCATTAGGTAAGAATATTCTCGTCGCCTTCATGCCCTGGGGAGGATACAACTTCGAAGACGCCATTCTGTTGAGCGAAAAGCTAGTGAGGGAGGATGCGTTCACTTCGATTCACATAGAGGAGTTCGAGGTGGAGGCCCGCGATACCAAGTTGGGGAAAGAGGACATTACTCGCGACATCCCGAACGTTGGAGAAGAAGCGCTTCGCGATCTCGACGAGAGCGGGATCATCCGAATCGGGGCCGAGGTGAAGCCTGGAAATATTCTGGTCGGTAAGGTGACGCCGAAAGGCGAAACACAGCTCACGCCGGAAGAAAAACTGCTGCGGGCCATCTTCGGTGAGAAAGCGGGCGATGTGAAGGATACATCGTTAACGGTGCCGCCGGGCGTCGAGGGCATCGTCGTTGACGTGAAAATCTTCTCGCGCAAGGGGCTCGATAAGGACGAACGATCCAAGAGCATCGAAAGCGAAGATGCGATGAAGCTCCAGCGTGATCACCACGAGGAGCTTCGTATCATCGACGAAGAAAAAACGAAGAAGATCAGAAAACTGCTGCTGGGGAAGGTGGTTGGCCGTGACTTGATGGATCCTGAGAGCGGCGATGTCATTCTGAAGAAGAAGGGCAAGCTGACCGCAGAGATTCTCAAGCGGCTGCCGGATGAGACTGTCCGCTACATCATTCTGAGCGATCCTGACGAGCAGAAAGAGCTGGAGGATGTCGAGCGGCGGGCGAAGGAGCAGATCGAAATCCTCCAAACGCTGTACGATGAAAAGGTTGGGCGTCTGAAGCGAGGCGATGAGCTTCCGCCTGGCGTGATCAAGCTCGTCAAGGTCTATGTGTCGATGAAGCGCAAGATTCAGGTCGGCGACAAGATGGCCGGGCGGCATGGGAACAAAGGCGTGGTCTCTCGGGTCTTGCCCGAGGAAGACATGCCGTGCTTGCCGGATGGGACGCCGGTAGAAATTGTGCTGAATCCGCTCGGTGTGCCGTCACGTATGAACGTCGGTCAAATTCTAGAAACTCATCTGGGTTGGGCGGCCAAAGCATTGGGGATCAAGGTGGCGAGCCCGGTGTTCGATGGAGCGTCAGAAACAGAGATTAAGGAGCTGCTCAAGAAGGCGAACTTGCCGACCAGCGGGCAGACCATGCTGATGGACGGCCGAACCGGGGAAATGTTCGGCAGCCCCGTCACGGTCGGCTACATGTATGTCTTAAAGTTGCACCACTTGGTCGACGACAAGATTCACGCACGTTCGATCGGCCCCTATTCCCTCGTCACGCAGCAGCCGCTTGGTGGCAAGGCCCAATTCGGCGGCCAGCGGTTGGGAGAAATGGAAGTGTGGGCGTTGCAGGCTTATGGCGCTGCTTCCACGCTGCAAGAGTTCTTAACGGTGAAATCGGACGACGTGCCGGGCCGATCTCGTATGTACGAAGCAATCGTCAAGGGTGAGCCGTTTCTGGAGCCTGGATTGCCCGAGTCGTTTAACGTCTTGGTCAAAGAACTGCAGAGTTTGGGACTCGACGTCGAACTGGTCAAGTCGCAAGACTAACCCATTTGTGTGCCGACTTTAGCGGTCGGCATCAGAGGAGGTCACTACATTGGAAGGCGTCTATACATTGTTTGAGAAGCCGCGCGATGCGGTGTCATTCGATTCTATGCGGATCCGGATTGCATCACCTGAAAAAATTCGGTCGTGGTCCTACGGCGAGGTGAAGAAACCGGAGACCATCAATTACCGTTCGTTTAAGCCGGAAAAGGACGGATTGTTTTGCGCGAAGATTTTCGGCCCGATCAAGGACTGGGAGTGCAACTGCGGTAAGTACAAGCGTATGAAGCACCGCGGAATTGTCTGCGACAAGTGTGGTGTCGAAGTCATTCAGTCTAAAGTTCGCCGGGAGCGCATGGGTCATATCGAACTCGCGGCGCCGGTAGCACATATTTGGTTCCTCAAGGGCGTGCCGAGCCGGATCGGAACCTTGCTCGACATGAGCCTCAAAGGGCTGGAGCGGATTCTCTATTTCGAGAGCTATGTCTGTGTCGACCCAGGATCGACAGATTTAACGGAGAAAGAGCTGGTCTCGGAGGAAAAGCTTCGCTCGCTCCAATCTGGATACAGCCCCGGTTCCTATAAAGTCGGTATCGGTGCCGATGCCATTCGGGAGTTGCTCCGCAAGATCGACATCAATGCTAAATGGGATGAGATCAAGGCTAAGGCGAGGACCTCGGCCT
This sequence comes from Nitrospiraceae bacterium, assembly GCA_036004925.1. GTDB lineage: Bacteria > Nitrospirota > Nitrospiria > Nitrospirales > Nitrospiraceae > Palsa-1315. The sequence goes on from DASYRC010000036.1 coordinate 8,397, forward strand.
CCGCAGCGCTGAAGAAGAAATACGCGAAACAACTGAAAGTCATCGAGGCCTTCCGCAAGTCTGGAAATATGCCTGAGTGGATGATTATGGATGTGATTCCGGTGCTACCACCGGAATTGCGCCCACTCGTGCCGCTGGACGGTGGACGTTTTGCAACATCGGATCTAAACGATCTGTACCGCCGCGTGATCAATCGGAATAATCGCTTGAAGCGGCTTATCGAGCTGAAGGCGCCGGGCGTGATTATTCGAAACGAAATGCGGATGTTGCAGGAAGCGGTTGATGCGCTCTTTGACAATGGTCGTCGCGGCCGCGCGATTCGTGGACCCAACAAGCGGCCGCTCAAGTCGTTGAGCGATATGCTGAAGGGGAAGCAGGGGCGCTTTCGCCAGAACCTGCTCGGTAAACGGGTCGATTATTCGGGCCGAACCGTCATCGTCGTGGGACCAGAACTTCGGCTGCATCAATGCGGGTTGCCCAAGAAGATGGCGCTCGAGCTCTTCAAGCCCTTTATCTTCCACAAGCTGGAGGAGCGAGGCGCGGCGACTACGATCAAGAGTGCCAAACGCTTGGTCGAAAAAGAACGGCCGGAGGTGTGGGACGTGCTTGACGAGGTGATTCGCGAACATCCTGTGCTGCTGAACCGTGCGCCGACATTGCACCGTCTCGGTATCCAGGCGTTTGATCCCGTGCTGGTTGAAGGCAAGGCGATCCGGCTGCATCCGCTAGTCTGCGCCGCATTTAACGCTGACTTCGACGGTGACCAGATGGCGGTTCACGTTCCGCTGTCAGTCGAAGCGCAGGTTGAGGCACGCGTGCTGCTGATGTCGATCAATAACATTCTCTCGCCCGCCAACGGCAAACCGATTGCGGTGCCGTCGCAGGACATGGTGCTCGGTTGTTATTGGCTGACCAAAGAGCGTGCAGGATGCAAGGGAGAGGGAAAAGTGTTTGGCTCACCGGAGGAAGTGCGCATTGCGTTTGATTCGCGAGAATTGGAAGAGCATGCGCGGATTAAGGTGCGGATCGAGGGGAACCTCGTTCAGACCACCGTCGGGCGAGTCATCTTGTCGGACGTGCTCCCTCCAGGGTTGCCTTTCGCTAACGCGAATAAGCTCATGACCAAGAAGGAAATGACCAAGCTCATCGATACCGTCTATCGCCAGTGCGGTCACCGTGAGACCGTCACGTTCCTCGATAAGGTTAAGGACACGGGGTTCGAGTATGCCACGCGTGCAGGCATCTCGATCTGCATCGATAATATGCATATTCCGACCAAGAAGCAGGAATTGCTGGGGAAGGCTCAACATGAGGTCACGGAGATCGAGCGGCAGTATGCCGAGGGATTGATTACAAATGGTGAACGCTATAACAAGGTGATCGACATCTGGGCCCATGTGACTGAACAGATTGCCAATGAAATGATGAAGGAATTGGGCGCGGGTGGCGATCCAAGCAAGGCCGAGTCTTTCAATCCAATCTTCATGATGGCGGATTCCGGTGCTCGAGGAAGCTCGCAGCAGATTCGCCAGTTGGGTGGTATGCGCGGATTGATGGCAAAGCCGTCCGGTGAAATCATCGAGACTCCAATCACCGCCAACTTCCGAGAAGGATTGACGGTATTGCAGTACTTCATTTCGACGCACGGTGCCCGTAAGGGGTTGGCCGACACGGCGTTGAAGACTGCCAACTCCGGTTATCTCACGCGTCGTTTGGTGGATATCGCACAGGATGTGATTATCAACGAAATCGATTGCGGCACCACCGATGGCATCATTGTGAGCGCATTGGTTGAGGGGGGCGAAATCATTCAGCCGATCGAAGAGCGCGTGTTGGGACGGTTGGCCGCAGAAGATATTCGTGATCCAGTGACAGGTGAGATCATTGTGTCGTTCAATGAGGAGATTGACGAGGAGCGGACAAAGGCGATCGTGGAAGCTGCGGTCGACCACGTCAGGATTCGTTCGGTGCTGACCTGTCAGTCACGCCGTGGAGTCTGTCGATCGTGTTATGGGCGCGATCTGGCCCGCGGCCGGCTGGTTGAAAAAGGCGAGCCTGTTGGTGTCATAGCGGCACAGTCGATCGGTGAGCCGGGAACACAGCTGACCATGCGGACGTTCCACATCGGTGGAACGGCGAGCAAAGTGGTTGAGCAAACGGTGACCGAAGCCAAGCACGCCGGCACCATCAAGTTCATGAGCTTCGATGCGAAGAAGAATGCCGACTTCCCTAACGCTGGGATTGCGGTCCAGAATAAAGAGGGTGAATGGGTCGTCATGAATCGGAACGCCAAGATTGCCATTGTCGATGAGACGGGGCGTGAGCGGGAGAAGTACGGGGTCGTCTACGGTGCCAAGATCAAGGTGAAAAATGGTGGTCGGGTCGAGGTGGGTCAGAAATTGGTCGAATGGGATCCGTACTCACTGACCATTCTTACTGAGGTCGGCGGTAAGGTGGCGTATGGAGACATCATTGAAGGCGTCTCCATGAAGGAAGAGTTCGATGAAGTTACCGGCCTCTCTCGCAAGGTCATCGTCGAGCATAGTGGCGCGACATTGCGTCCACGCGTGTCGATCAAGGATGAGGGTGGAAAGACTGCCAAGGTTGCAGCGGCGGCGAACGTGGCTCGCTATCTGCTTCCGGTCGGGGCGCATATATTCGTCGAAAAAGGTGCAGTGGTTACTCCCGGCGATGTGCTGGCCAAGATTCCGCGGGAGACGACCAAGACAAAAGATATTACTGGTGGGCTGCCTCGCGTCGCTGAGTTGTTCGAGGCCAGAAAGCCGAAGGAGACGGCCGTCATTAGCGAGATCGATGGCGAAGTTTCGTACGATGGTTTCGTGAAGGGCATGCGCAAAGTGCTGGTCAATAATAAGATGGGTGATGTGAAAGAATACTTCATACCCAAGGGCAAGCATGTCAACGTCCATGAGGGCGATTGGGTCAGGGCCGGTGAGCCGTTGATGGACGGATCGGCCAATCCACACGACATCCTCGATGTGCTGGGCCCGAACGAGTTGCAAAAGTATCTCGTCGATGAAGTGCAGGATGTCTATCGGTTGCAAGGTGTGACGATCAACGACAAGCACATCGAGATCATTGTGCGGCAAATGCTGCGCAAGGTCAGAATCGAAGATCCTGGCGATACGGAATTCTTGCCTGGCAGTCAAGTCAGCAAGATGTTATTTGATGAAGAGAATGAACGAGTGTCGGCGAAGGGTGGGCAGCCGGGTCTTGGGAAGCCGGTGCTGCTGGGTATTACCAAGGCAGCATTGACTACCGATAGCTTTATCTCGGCAGCCTCGTTCCAGGAGACCACACGTGTCTTGACGGAAGCTGCGATCAACGGGCGCGTTGATAATCTCTTGGGCCTGAAAGAAAATGTCATCGTCGGTCGCTTGATTCCAGCGGGAACCGGGTTCGAAGAGTATCGGGATACCTTTGTCATTAGTCCCAAGCCTGAGCCTGTGCTTGTTGGTCAGGGAGATGCTGCGGCCCTTACGCACGAGGGCGTAACGACGGGATCGGGAGAACCTGCTCGCTCGTAAGGCATGCGGTGCTGGAGAAGGCTTGACACCGCTATCAATGCTCACTACAATCGACCGGCTTTGCCCGTGAAGGGTTGATTAAAGCGGTCAAACTGTGCCGAAGACGAGAGTGAAGTACTAATGCCAACAATTAATCAGTTAGTCAGAAAAGGTCGCAAGCTGGCGCACGCGAAGACCAAGAGTCCCGCACTCAAATCCTGTCCGCAGAAGCGTGGCGTATGTCTTCGTGTCTATACCTCAACGCCAAAGAAGCCGAACTCGGCGTTGCGTAAAGTTGCCCGAGTTCGGTTAACGAATGGGATGGAAGTCACGACATACATCCCTGGTGTCGGTCACAATCTCCAGGAGCACTCCATTGTACTCGTGCGTGGTGGCCGTGTGAAGGACTTGCCGGGTGTGCGCTATCACATTGTCAGAGGTGCCCTTGATGCCGTAGGTGTAGTGGATCGAAAGCAGAGCCGTTCGAAGTATGGAGCGAAACGTCCCAAGTAGGACGATTATTACAGTTGGTACCGAGAGAGTGAATGACGCATGCCAAGGACTAGATTTTTAGACCACCGCGACCCCCTCCCTGATGTGCGATATCGGGATAAGCTCGTCGGGAAGTTTTTGAATATCCTGATGTCGGGTGGAAAGAAGAGTACAGCCGAGCGTATTTGCTATGGTGCCTTCGATGTCATTCAGGAGAAGACTGGCACCGATCCACTCAAGGTGTTCCGTACGGCGATTGATAATGTGAAGCCGGTCGTTGAGGTGAAGTCCCGTCGGGTGGGCGGTGCCTCTTATCAGGTGCCGGTAGAAATTCGTCCGGCTCGCCGGATGTCGCTGGCTCTCCGATGGTTGGCGGAGTATTCGCGTTCTCGCGGCGGTAAGAGCATGCGAGAGAAGCTCGCGGCTGAGTTGCTGGACGCATCGAACAATACGGGGGCGGCGGTTAAGAAGCGGGAAGACGTGCATCGGATGGCGGAAGCCAATAAGGCATTCGCGCACTATCGCTGGTAGCGTCGTTCTGTGCTGCAGCTGAGCCGTGCTGCGATCCGCGTACGCGGGTGCTCGTAAGTCGCAGCGTTTCACTGGCTCGGGTTGCGGCATAAATATTTTTAGGGGAAGTACGTGGCGCGTCAATCACCATTAGAGCAAACTCGGAACATCGGCATCATGGCTCACATTGATGCCGGTAAGACGACGACGACCGAGCGTATTCTCTACTACACCGGGATCTCACACAAGATGGGTGAGGTTCACGAAGGCGCGGCGACGATGGATTGGATGGAGCAGGAGAGGGAACGCGGCATTACGATTACGGCTGCTGCGACGACCTGTTTCTGGCGAGACCATCGCATCAACATTATCGATACTCCAGGGCACGTAGATTTTACGATTGAGGTCGAGCGATCTCTTCGGGTGCTCGACGGGGCTGTGGCGGTGTTTGATTCTGTCCAGGGAGTTGAGCCGCAATCTGAGACGGTTTGGCGGCAGGCGGATAAGTATAGTGTGCCGAGGATCGCTTTCATGAACAAGATGGACCGAATCGGCGCAGATTTTTATGCCAGCGTCCAGACCATGATCGATCGGTTGGGGGCAAACCCTGTTCCGATTCAAATCCCTATCGGCCGAGAGTCTGAATTCAGGGGGTCGATCGATCTCGTGACCATGAAGGCCTATGTGTATGACGACGAGACGCTTGGCGCCAAGTATAAAGTTGACGAAATTCCTGCCGATCTACTCGGCCGAGCCAGGGAATACCGCGATAAAATGCTGGATGCGGTTGCTGAATTCGACGAACAGGCAATGGAGAAGTATCTCAATGGCCAGCCCTTGACGGACGAGGAGATCCGCCGAGCCATTCGGGCTGGCGTGATTTCGATGAAGATGACTCCTATTCTTTGCGGATCGGCTTTCAAGAACAAGGGTGTCCAGCAGCTGTTGGATGGAGTTGTGGATTTCCTTCCGTCCCCCCTTGATGTCGAATCGGTGACCGGGATTGATCCGAATACCGAACAGGAAGTGAAGCGACGTCCATCAGATAGTGAGCCGTTTGCGGCCTTAGCCTTCAAGATTATGACAGATCCGTTTGCGGGTCAGCTCACCTTTCTGCGGGTGTATTCGGGCACACTGAAGACGGGAACGTCTGTTGCGAATGTGACGAAGGGGACGAGGGATCGAGTCGGACGTCTCCTGAAGATGCATGCGAACAAGCGGGAAGACATTGATGTGGCCTATGCGGGTGATATTGTTGCGGCCGTTGGACTAAAAGGGGCGACGACCGGAGACACGCTGGCGGATGAAAAGCAGCAGGTCCTGCTCGAGGTTATGAAGTTTCCTGAGCCGGTTATCGCAATGGCAATTGAGCCAAAAACTAAGCAAGATCAAGAGAAGATGGGGTTCGCGCTCCAGAAGTTGGCGCAGGAAGATCCATCGTTCCGGGTGAAGACGGATGAAGAGACTGCGCAGACCATTATTGCCGGGATGGGAGAGCTGCATCTGGAAATTATCGTCGATCGTATGTTGCGTGAATTCAAGGTGGAGGCCAATGTTGGAAAGCCGGAAGTGGCCTTTCGGGAAACGATTCGCAAGAAGGCTGAAGCTGAGGCGAAGTACATTAAGCAGACCGGTGGTCGTGGTCAGTATGGACATGTTGTGTTGACGGTAGAACCTGCTGAATCAGGCAAAGGATTGGAGTTTATCAATAAGACCGTCGGCGGGTCTATTCCAAGAGAGTTCATTCCGGCGATCGAAAAGGGTGTGAAGGAACGGCTTGATTCTGGCGTGATCGCGGGGTATCCGCTTCGCGATGTTCGGGTCACGGTGATCGATGGGTCGTTTCATGACGTCGACTCCAATGAAATGGCCTTTAAAATCGCTGGTTCGATGGCATTTCTCGATGCCTGTAAGAGAGCCGATCCGGTGTTGCTTGAGCCGATCATGAAGGTGGAAGTTGTGGTTCCTCAAGATTTTATGGGCGATGTGATCGGCAACTTGAACGGTCGTCGTGGCAAGATCCAGGGAATGAAGGCGCGGGCTGCTGCGCAGATCATTGATGCGTCGGTGCCACTCAGTGAAATGTTCGGTTATGCTACCGATCTTCGGTCTCGAACGCAGGGCCGTGCCACCTATAGTATGGAATTTGACCGATATGAGCCGGTGCCTCGGCAAATTTCAGAGGCCATCATTGCCAAGTACCGGGGTGAGTAGTCGAATTGATTCTTGAGTGAGGAGGGAAGGGAGCGGGTATGGCGAAGGCGAAATATGAGCGGCGGAAGCCGCACGTGAATATCGGGACGATCGGGCACGTGGACCATGGCAAGACGACGTTGACCGCGGCGTTGACCAAGGTGTCGGCCGATAAGGGCCTGGCGAAGTTCATCTCC
>DASYRC010000037.1:0-28867 GCA_036004925.1 Nitrospiraceae bacterium
TGCTGAACACGTCGCCATGTGGTGCGCGTCGCCGCGGACAGAAAAGACTCCCGGTACCTTTTCTTTTTCCCATGCCTGACTGAGGAAGAATACAGCGCGTATTTAGTCAGCGCGAACAGATCAGCGACTGGCTTCAGGATCAGGCTCATAGAACGTAATGGTATTCAGCATATCCGATTCGACATGCTCGGCGTATATGTATCGTTAGGATAATCTACAATAATAATGGAGGCCCACTGGCAGCCACCTCAAGAAATTGAGAGTGTGCCGGTTTTAGATCCATGCATAAGTCAATACTCATGCCTGACCCCGCTTCTTGATCCCCGGTATCTTTAATAATCATCCCGTTCTCCGATGTGGTGGATGGATCGAGCGACATATAGCTCGCAGACGTCGGGCGCTATCTAGGGGGAAATGGCCCATGACACCTTTATTTCTTTCGGAACTCGTGGTTTAATGAATTGTGGGGAGCCCGCTTCCGCACCATAGATTAGGAGGTGCCTTATGGATCTATTTGATAAGTCTAGACGGGACATGGAGGCCGAAGTCAAGAAATCGTTCAAGTGGGTTGTGTTAACCGCCCTCTTCGGGCTCGTGTTGGTGACGTTTTATGCCATGCTCACCTGAGCCCGCTGAATGTTAATCAGCGTATAGTCTGGTTAGCTCGGTAGACGTGTCGCTTTGCCCTTTGTTCCAGTATAGGGGTTGTTTCTCAACAGCAAGCCCGGATACCGTCCCCCCATTGGCATTTCAAACAACGACCTAGCCTTCGTCATACTTCATTGCATTGCCGTAAGATTTTTCGACAGGATACTTGGCCTCGTTCTTTTTCAGCTTCGAGAGGACTGCTGCATTTAGATCAATGCCAAGGTCGTGGCACAAGTATGATAGGACGATTGCAATATCGGAGATTTCATCCATAACCTTTTCTCGGGAAGAGCTGCTCAGTAGACGCGCAACCTCTTCATCTGTTTTCCACTGAAACAATTCCTGTAATTCACTGGCTTCGATGGTAAGTGCACCGGCAAGCTCTTTTGGCTTATGAAATTGCTCCCAGTTTCGTTTGCGTCGAAACTCCAGCAGAGCTGTCATGACGTTATCGTTTACCATTGCCGCCTTCTCCTCACTCACCCAAGATAGGTATTGCTGTTATGCCATTCCAAAAACTTTGACGAAGGCCTATCCTTCGCTGTTGCAGGCACAACAGCAAGCTTTCGGCCGTGCAGCGCATAGTAATCCCGGCCATTCTCATATTCTTCTTTGATCTTTCTGCTTATCTCGACAGAAAGATCCGGCGTGACTGACAAATAGCCAGAATCAAACAATTTGTGAAGGTCTGATCGCAGCAGCAGGCCGTTCGCCGTAACATTTGGGCCTGACTTCGCAAACGATTGGATGTGAGCGGCCTCAAGTGCAGGGAGAGTGCGTTCACCAGTGATGGCACAACGACGCGTGTACGCGTCTGTAACTAGAACTCGAAAGGCTCCTTGACCGAGTCTGGCCCTGGTTAGGAATTCAGCCCCGTACCTTGCAACCTCTTCGGCCGATGGAGAGGCGCCACCTTCGAGTAGAGTGGATCTTGCGACGGCTGCCGTATGGAGCCGATGTTGAACTTCAGACCATAGCCTGGAGCCAATAGGTTGGTCGGTATCGTAGCCCTTCCCTTTTACAATAGGGGCCGCCCAGTCCGATGGAGCTGGAATCCACGCGCTTCTATCAAAGAAAAAGGGGTTCGCCAAGATCGTACATCCGATAACTGGATCGTGCTCGGGAGGTTTACCGGTCCTGCTTCTCTGAATCATGATTCGTAAGGACTCGATCGTATCGGTGCCATTCTTTTCGCTGAACGCCTCCCATGCGAGGGACAAAGGAAGATTGGAGTGGCTTACAAAAAACCCACCTCCTGCCACGAAATCATCCGGACTGTGTAGCTTGAAAAGAAATGGAGCTCCAACTGGGATAGATTGGAAAGAACTAGGCCCTCCGGGTCGCCAGAAGTTAACCTCATCTGGCTTGCGGTCAGCAAGGAACTTAAACCACTTATTGTTGGTCACACCAACATAAAACTTCATAGTCGCGAGCTAACGACTCTTACTTTTCCTTGCCTAGGTCATTCGCAATCAGCCTGAATTGTTCGAGTGCTGCTTCGAGGTCGTCGACGATCTCTTGGGCGATGACGTCGGGGGCGGGAAGTTTGGCGAACGCGTCTATGATCATGCAGCAACCTCCGCGCACAGCACCTCGGCCTGTTCCAACACGGTCTGTGTAGCCTTTTCCTGCTTGTCCGGAGGATAGCCGTACTTGCGAAGTATGCGCTTTACCAGAACACGGAGTTGCGCTCGTACGTTTTCTCTCACTGTCCAATCGATGGTCACGTTCTTCTTCACCATCTCCGCTAGTTCGCGCGCGATCTTGGTCAGCGTCGGCTCGCCCAACACCTTCACGGCGCTGTCGTTGGTCCCTAGTGCGTCGTAGAAGGCTAACTCGTCCTCAGTTAGGCCAAGTGTCTCACCCCGCGTATGGGCTGACCGCATATCCTTCGCAAGGCCAATCAACTCTTCGATGATCTGGGCGGTTTCGATGGCTCGGTTCTGGTACTTCCGTATCGACTGTTCGAGGAGTTCCGCGAAGGAACGTGCCTGAACGATGTTCCGCTTCGATCGGATCTTGATCTCACCAGCCAGAAGCTTGCGGAGCAACTCAACCGCGAGATTGCGCTGCGGCATTCCGCATACTTCCGCCAGGAACTCGTCGGAGAGGATCGAGAGGTCTGGTTTCTTAAGTCCGGCCGCAGCGAAGATATCCACCATCTCGTTGGACATTACAGCCTTCGAGATGATCTGCCGGATGGCGTGGTCGAGTTCTTCGTCAGTTTTCTGCTCACCTGGTGTATTCTTAGCCAGCACCGAGCGGACGGCCTGGAAAAAACCCACGTCGTCGCGGACGCGGAAGGTCTCCTCGTGTGGCACGGCGAGCGCGAAGGCTTGCGAGAGGTCGGTGACTGCGCGCAGCAGACGAGGTTTGCCGTCTTGCTGGGCAAGGATATGCTCCTGCGCGGCGGGCAACACCGAGAGACGCTCTTGCGGTTTCCCCGTAATCCAGCGCGACCAGTCAAAGCCGTGAAAGAGTCCTTGGCAGATCTCGAACTTCTCCAGCATCACAGCCACGGCCTCGGCTTGATCGATAGCCGTCTTTCCGGTGCCGCCGCTTTCGGTATACGTCGCCAGCGCCTTTTTAAGTTCGTCGGCAAGGCCAAGGTAATCCACCACGAGCCCGCCAGGCTTGTCCTTGAAGACGCGGTTAACCCGCGCGATGGCCTGCATCAGCCCGTGCCCGCACATCGGCTTGTCCACATACATGGTGTGGAGACTTGGAGCGTCGAAGCCCGTCAGCCACATATCCCGCACAATCACAATTTGAAAAGGGTCCTTCGGGTCGCGAAACCGTAGCGCCATGTCTTCGCGCCGTTTCTTGTTGCGGATGTGGCCCTGCCATTCCATCGGATCGGATGCCGACCCAGTCATAATCACCTTCATCAAGCCGAGTTCGTCCGTATCGCCATGCCAGTGGAGACGCAACGCAGCAATCTCGCGGTACAGCTCGACGCAGATTCGGCGGCTCATACAGACCACCATCGCCTTCCCGTCCATTGTCGAAAGTCGGTTCTCAAAGTGATCAACCAGGTCCCGCGCGATCAACTTGATCCGGTTGTTCGATCCCACCACGGCTTCGAGCTGCGCCCATCGGCTCTTGAGCTTTTCCTTGCGCTCGATCTCCTCGCCCTCGGTGGCTTCCTCGAACTCTGGATCGATCTTGGGCCGTTCCGACGCCTTCATCTCCAGCTTGGCAAGCCGACTTTCGTAGTAGATGGGGACCGTGGCGCCATCGACGACCGCCCGTTGGATATCGTAGACACTGATGTAGTCGCCGAAGACGGCGCGTGTATTAGCGTCGGTCTTCTCAATGGGTGTCCCGGTAAATCCGATGAACGATGCATTCGGCAGCGCGTCGCGCATGTGCCGGGCGAAGCCGTCGATAAAATCATACTGGCTACGGTGCGCCTCGTCCGCGATCACCACGACATTGCGCCGGTCCGAGAGAATGGGATGGCGGTCGCCTTTCTCTTCGGGGAAGAACTTTTGAATGGTGGTAAAGACCACGCCCCCGGACGCGACCTTCAGCTTCTCGCGCAGATCAGCACGATCCGCTGCCTGCACCGGCGGCTGGCGAAGCAGATCATGGCAACGGGCGAAGGTGCCAAAGAGTTGATCGTCGAGGTCGTTGCGGTCGGTGAGCACCACGATCGTCGGGTTGGCCATGGTCGGATGCAGAATCACGCGGCCTGCGTAGAATGCCATCGTCAGGCTCTTGCCAGAACCTTGCGTGTGCCACACCACACCAACCCGCCGATCCCCCAGCTCGCCACCCGGCTGATGCCCCGACATATAGTGGCCCAAGGTATCTGCGGCCCGATGCTCCATCGCACGGCGGGCTGCCCGCAAGGTTTCTTCTACAGCCACATTCACCGCGTGGAACTGGTGGTAGCCTGCCATCTTCTTGGTGAGTTTGCCGCCACCCTCGTCCTCGAACACGATGAAGTGCCTCACCAGGTCAAGGAACCGTCGTTTCTCGAACACGCCTTCAAGCACAACCTGCAACTCAGCCAGGTTCGCCGCGGCATCTTCCCGCCCCATGATCGTGCGCCAAGGCTTGAACCATTCACGCCCTGCTCCCAGTGAACCAATCCGCGCCTGCACACCGTCAGAGACAATCAGCGCCGCATTAGTCGTGAAGAGGGAGGGAATCTGTGCCTGATAGGTTTGGAGTTGCTGATAGGCACTCCAGATGGTGGCATTCTCATCGGCAGGATTCTTCAACTCGATTACCGCGAGCGGCACCCCGTTCACGAACAACACAACGTCCGGGCGACGCATGTGTTGACCCTCGGCAACGGTAAACTGGTTCACGGCCAGCCAGTCGTTGCTGTCGGGTTGATCGAAATCGAGCACCCGCGCTTGTGCGCCTGCAATCGATCCATCCGGCCGACGGTACTCGACAGGGACTCCGTTCACGAGCATGTGATGCACAGCGCGATTGCGTTCGACCAACGACGGTGCATCGCTTCGCGTCAGCTTGCGATAGGCCTCTTCCAGGGCATCGACGGGCAGGTCGCGATTCAGGGTTCCAAGTGCCTGCCGCAGTCGGCCTTCCAGCATCACATCGCGATAGTTGGGGTCGCTCCGCTCGGCTGCCGGTTCACCGGCTGCGATCTCAGGTCCGTGGAGGACTGCGTAGCCCAGGCCTTCAAGCCAGGCGAGGGCAGCGTCTTCGACAACGGATTCGCTAAAGGATTGGCTCATAGGCTCATGGCCCGGCGAACCGCAGCGCCCGATTTACGAAGCCACGTAGTTCGTGGTCGTTGACCGTCTCGGCCTCCCAGGACGGATTGGTGTCGTGGTGAAACCTGTTCGCGTATTCGACGATCTCATCGAGTTCTCGTATCGCGTTCTGATCCAGAAGTTGATTGAGAGTACCGAGGTTCTGTCGGCAGAGATTCCGGAACGGGCCGAGCAGCGTTCCAGGGGGAAACTTCCCTGGGCACACAACGCGAAGAAACGCTTCGAGATGCGGACGGATCGACCGAGCGATTTCTCGCATGTCTCCTGCGCCGGTATCGAGAAAGGCGCGCAGCTTGGCATCGCGGCGATCATGCTCCGTAACCGCATCATGGGCGACGTCCCATACACGGAGGGTGGAGCCTGCCCCGTCGCGCACCACCTCGATAGCCGATCGCACGGTCGCGTTGGCGCCCTCCCAGAGCCGGCACATGAACGGCTTGTTGTGGGAGAGGACAATGATCTGGGCGGCCCGCTCCGCGAGACGACGAATTTCCTGCACCGTCGTCAGGGCTCGATGCTCGTCTAGGCTCGAAATCGGGTCGTCGATGACGACGACCTTGTTCGTCAAACGCGTGTCTTGGTCGAGCGAGGCGAAGAAGAAGGCCAGGGCCAAGGTATTGCGATCACCAGCGCTGAGGGTGTTCCGGAAAGACGGCGCGCCAAGTGCGGGCTCCGCACCGCCGACCGGCACGGGGGTGTTATTGATGAGCACGTTGTACGTGCAGGTCGGTCCTCCCCGTGTGTTCGCATAGGTCACGCTGTCGAGACGGAAACCCGCGTTGAACCGTGCGAGGTAGAGGTTGATGGCGGTCTGATACCCGGGGAATACCTGTGTTCGATGCTGCTCCAGCGCGGCTTTGGCTTGATCGCGCTGCCGTTCAGTAGCTTCCTTGGCCGTCCGTTCCTGTAGGTACTCCTCGCAGCGCGCTGTCGTCGCCGGCTCGTGTCGAGCCTTTGTCGCCTTGAGCCAAGCGAGATCTTGAGCCAGCAGAGTTGAGTTGGCCGTTGCCGCGCGCTCCCTCGCGACCTCGATCGCGTGGTTGGCGTTTTGAAGCCGTTGGTTGATCGTGGCAATCGTCTGCCGATGGGCTTCGTAGGCCACGACAAGCGCCCGAGTCTGGTCGAAGACCTCCATGCGCTCCAGCGGAGCGGCCTGTTTTGCAGCGAGCTGCGCAACGACGGCTTCCCGCGCCGTTCGCCAATCCCGGACGATAGTGGCTGTGTCGATGGTGACTTCAGCCACATCGCAGAAGCGCGACCAGAACTGCCGGCGCTCGATAGCGACCCGCACCGCGCGTTCCAGTCCTGCAGGCACATCGCCGCCGTGAGCCTGCTCTACTGTCCTGATGGCGTCTGCTACCGCACGCTTCAGAGACGCGTATTCCTCGCTGAAGTACGCGCGGTAATGCTGGAGGATCGGCGACTTTCCGAGATCCTGTCCGCAGAACGGGCAATTACTGGACGCGTTACTGCTTTGCCCTTGCGGCATCCGACGCATCCCGTCAGCTACCCATGCCTCACCGCCAAGCCCCAGGCCAGCCAGATGCTCTTGGACACGCGCCAGAGTTGCCGCGTCCACGGCAGGCAAATCATGGTGCAGGACTCGCTCGGTCGCGGCGAGATCGAACTCGGGCAGATTCAGCGCATCGAAGCTTTGCGTCGTGCGGATCGCATCTTGATCCCGTGCTGCGGCGAGAGCCCGCGCCGCCTCCTCGATCGCCTCCTCAACGTCGGCACGTGCAGGCAACGCACAGAAAGCATCCACGGAGTACGGCCCACGGTCCGCGGCTGGAATCGCACTCTCCCTGGCCCTCAGCTCGCGATTGTGTTCTTCGATTCTCGCAACGAGTTGCTGGAGCTGCGTGCTCAGCGCGACCGCTTGGGCGCCAAGAATCAGCTCATGCAGATTCTGCCGATGGTGCGTCTGAACGGCCAAACCAGAGTGCACGTTCTGGTCGATGAAGACGTCGTCGAACACCACGAGGTCTGCGAGTGTACGGTTCCATGCGTTGTTGTCGAAGATCGCTGGCGGCGGGCCGCCGCAGCAGTCGAGAATGACATGGGGCGGATGCTGAGCAGCAAGACGTCGTCGTTCGGCGATCGGCAAGGCATTTCCCGTGGCCAGCGACCGCAGCACAGCCGTGAGGGTCGTTTTGCCCCTGCCGTTCTCCGAGTAGATGAGGGTGAGCCGCGTGAGGGGGATGTTCGCCGCGCTGCTTACGGAATCGAATTGGCCAACGTTCCGCAGGAGTTGTAGGCGGTTGATCATGCGCAGACCCTCTCGCAGACGCCCTCCGCGTCCTTCACCCGCAGCTCGCCGGAGATGAGCTTGAGCAGCAGCGTGTCGCGCAGAGCGGCGAGGGTTTGATTCTGAATCGTGTTCTTGAAAGCTCTGTCGAAAAGCGGCGCAACTCGGTTGTCGAATGCTAGCAGCACCTTTAGAGGTGGTGAGCACACATATAGCCTCTTCATATCTGCAACTGTTACATGCCCAAGTCCTGTGGTTTGCTTATTGCGTGCAATTTCAACGAGCGTTGGTCTGAGAAACTTCAGCAGGTAATAGACAAATCGCTTCTCAGCAATCGTAGGCGTTACCACTTTGAAGATGTGCTGGTTGAGCAAGCCACGCCCCTTCGTCCACAGAAATGCATCGAGCGAAGTGTCGGGACTTCCTGACCACGAATAGAGTAGTTCTCCCGTATCGATCAGCTGCTTCGGATCCATAACACGATCAGAGAATTTCGTTTGCGCGCTGATGCCGTCTTTAAGTTCGGCTATCTTCACGATAGGCAACCCTTGGATTGGATCGCAAAAGTCCTCGCTCTTGAAAGCTGCTCCATTGATGAACTCTGCTGACTCATACAAAGAACGTGTTTCCCACCCCTTCGGAATCTCCTCCAACTCCGAATCCACGAAGGAATCCGGAAACAGATCGGCGAAGGGCTTTGGCAGGCCTGGGTCGCGGCCTTCTGCTTTGGCACGAACGGGATCGAAGTCCACGAACCACGACTTAAAGAGCGCCCGCGCCTTCGCCTCCAGCGTCTCGTTCATCCGCTGGTTCAGTTCGATCTTGTCGTCCAGCGTGCCGAGGATGTGGGCGATGGCGCGTTGCTCCGGGAGCGGCGGGACAGGCACGGAAATCGAGCGAAGCGAAGCTAGCGGCTGTCCTATGCCAGGTGTTCCGACAGTTGATGCGTTCTGGAGTAGTGCGTGACGACCATCCTGCGATCGAAAGAAGTAGAAGATGAAGAGCGGATCGACCAAATCTTGGTTACAAGTGAGCTTCATCAAGCTCGATGAAAGGATGTACCGACTCATCTGATCGCTAGGAACGATTCCGACTTGTCCGATTGCGCCCCGATGCGGAAAAACCAAGTCACCGGGGAACACGTTGCATGAACGCAATTCGTCGGCGGTCTCATCTGACACAAACACGAGGTCACCGACGAGTGTGCGTGTGTCTGAAATATTGTTACCCCGAATCACCGGAACACCATCCGCGACATACCTATCGGCCTTCATGCGAGAACCGAATGGGCCGATGGCAATGGCGCGACCGTCGTCCGCCTTGATTTGATCGACGGTACAGGTGCGCCAATCACTCGCCATACCCAAGCTCCTTCAGGTTGGCGGCGATGGTGGCTTCCAGCTTCGCGACCTCGGCCCGCTGTTCACACAGTGTCACGGTCAGCCACTGCATCACAGAAATCCTTCAATTAGTCCGACGACCTTTTGGACAAGGGATGCACAGCCGTTGATTAAGGCGGCGGCTTTTATTGTCTCCCATGCTGACCGAATGATGCCTCGATTAGGTTCGGGCTTCGCAAGTTGCGACTGAATGGTCTCGATGTCTGCAACCAAGGTCATCTTCTCGGACTCTGGGGCTTCAGAAGCGGTGATTGCATCTCGGAGTGCCACTAAGGACTGTCCGAGTTCGGTGAACTTGGCGTTGATCTGATTTCCGTCGCCCAGGGTGATAATGTTCTGCCCCGTGGCCTCAATCTTGATCCCGTGAAACTTTGGCATCGTAAATTCTCCTGGTCCTTCGATCTTGTCGATACCAGCGGCTGTGATCCTGAAGAAACTTGTGGAGGAAGGGATGACGGTGCCGCCAGGTGCTGTAAATGATTTCTCGATGGTGTCCTCCTCAACCCACCCTTGGCTTATGAGGTAGGTGAGGTTGCTCTGCACCTCAGGTTGGGTCAGGCCGTGCGCAACCTTGAGTTCTTTCTTGAGGTCGCTGATTTTGACGGCCGAACCTTTCTTGCCTCGGCTGCTCGTAGCATTGGTGTTACGGTCGTAGAAGTATTGGAGCATGATGCGACGAATATTATTATTCGACGGCGGTACTCGGGCTGTTTTCCCCTTAGCCATAGCCCAGCTCCTTCAGGTTGGCTGCGATAGCGGCATCCAGCTTCGCGGCTTCCTTCTGCTGTTCCCGCAGTGTCTTGGCAAGCCGATTCATCTTTTCTTCGAACGGCTCGCCGTCATCCTCGGCTGCCTCCGCACCCACGTAGCGTCCGGGCGTGAGCACATGGCCATGCTTACGGATGTCACCTAGCTTCGCCGCCATACAGAAGCCAGGCACGTCGGCGTACCGACCCGCTCCTTTGTCGCCGCGCCAAGCGTGATAGGTGCCGGCGATCTTGGCGAGGTCGTCATCGGTCAGCTCGCGATGCGTACGGTCCACCAAGATTCCCATCTTTCGTACATCGATAAAGAGCGTCTCGCCACGACGGTCTCTGAACCTTCCGCTCTTCTTGTTGCGGGAGAGGAACCACAAGCAGACCGGGATCTGCGTTGAGTAGAACAATTGACCGGGCAGTGCCACCATGCAGTCCACCAGGTCGGCCTCGATGATGGCCTTGCGGATCTCGCCCTCATTAGATTGATTTGACGACATCGAACCGTTGGCGAGCACGAAGCCCGCGAGTCCGGTAGGCGCGAGATGATGAATGAAGTGTTGCACCCAGGCGTAGTTGGCATTGCCTGCTGGCGGTGTACCGTAGACCCAGCGCTTGTCGTCCTTCAACAGCTCGCCGCGCCAGTCGCTGTCGTTGAAGGGCGGGTTGGCCAGTACATAGTCGGCCTTCAAATCAGGATGCGCGTCATTGTGGAAGGTATCACCGTGGCCGATCTGCGCGTCGATCCCGCGGATGGCGAGGTTCATCTTGGCCAAACGCCAGGTGGTGTAGTTCGACTCCTGGCCGTAGATCGAGATGTCGCCGAGCTTGCCGCTGTGGGCCTCGATGAACTTTTCGCTACTGACGAACATGCCGCCCGAGCCGCAGCAGGGGTCGTAGACGCGGCCTTTGTAGGGCGCGAGCATCTCGACCAGCACCCGCACAACGCTGGATGGCGTGTAAAATTGGCCGCCGCTCTTGCCTTCGGCGCTGGCGAAGCGTGAGAGAAAATATTCATAGACGCGGCCCAAGGTGTCCTTGGCACGGTCGGCAGTGCTGCCCAGGGCAATGTCGCTCACTAGGTTGATGATCTGCCCTAGTCGTATCTTGTCGAGGCCTACTCGCCCGAAGTCTTTCGGCAGCACGGTCTTGAGGGAAGGATTGTCGCGCTCGATCGCGGCCATCGCATCGTCGACCAGCGTGCCGATGGTCGGCTGCGGAGCGCTCGCCTTGAGATATGACCAGCGCGCCTCCTTCGGCACCCAGAAGATGCTGGCGGCTTTGTATTCGTCGGGATCTTCAGGATCAGCGCCCTTCTTCCGCTGCGTTTCGAGCTCGGCGTGTCTCGCCTCGAAGGCGTCGGAGATGTACTTCAGAAAGATTAGGCCGAGGACAACGTGCTTGTACTCCGCCGCATCCATGTTGTTGCGGAGGCCGTCAGCCATCTGCCAGAGCTTGGCCTCAAAGCCGAGATTCGCTCCTGTCTCAGGTTTAGAGTTTACTTTCCCCTTGTTTGCCATTGGTGGCATTGCTCCTTCTGCTGCTGCGCTATCCTTGCACCACTGCCCACTCAGAAATTCTGAGTAATTCTAGTGCCGAAGAATACGCTTTCCCCTACGATAAATCACGCCCCTCCATAGGGATGCCTTTGGGTTTCGCGCACATGACCGGAGGAGCGAGGTATCCGCCCTGGCTGAACTCCTTTTCCCCTTTCAGGTAAGCGAGTGCGCTCCGCGACATTCGCCGTAGTGGCGGGGTCCCCACCCGGCGTCCTGAGAAGGAACGCTGGAACTGACTGAAGAATCACGGGTGGCACAACCGTGATTGAGAGGCTGCGGAAAAACTTGGTTTATACATAAAACACCGTTGAACTATTTCAGATGGAGCTACGGACTCAATAGCCTCAGGATGCTCAAAAAGGCCGTCCAGCAAGGCCGCAGCGAGCGAAGAGGGGAGGCGTACGCTTCGGTACGTTGAGCCCCTGAGCGATGTGAGAACGCCGCTGGTGGACTTTTTCAGCATCCTGCTAAAGGAATTCCGGAAGGCTTCCGCTCGGACCGCCGTAGAAGGGGTGCCACGAGAGGCGACGGAGCGAGACGCACTCGGTCACCTGTCCCCTGCTCCGGGAGGTCCGTGAGTGAAGCCTAAAGGCATCCCACTTCCACCCCTTTCCCTTAGAGAAATCACCCCGCCCGTTTTGGGGAAGTTCTGAGTTATGAGTTCTGGGTTCTGAGTTGTCTGGCCCAGTACCGAGATGTAGGAGAAGGGCGAAGTCGGTTGGTTCGGTCTATTTGGTCTATCTCGTTAATTTCGTTCATCGAACCAACGAAACCAGAGAAACCAGATAGACCAAAGAAACCAGATGAACCAGAGGAACAAGAGTGACGAGCGGGACTGGCGGGAAACGCGCGACTCGGGGCTGGTATGTCTCGTCTGTCTGGTCTATTTGGTTTGTCTTGTTTGTATGGTTGGGCAGAACGGAAAACCAAAGAAACCAAATGAGCCATATGAACTAGAAGAACCAAATAGACAAGAGAGGCGAGACCTGAGGGGCTCCATTCAGGTCTTGCATCCAATGCGCCGGGATTTGGTCGCAGGTGGCTCCATCAGTTGGCGGATGGCGTCGAAGAGGGACTTAATATGTCCGTCGTGGCTTACCACTTTCCGCTCCAGCTCGCTCAGCTTGGCTGCCAACTCTTTATGCGTGCTGATTGTGTGCCTCAACCGCACAAAGGCACGGACCACGAAGACGCTCATGTTGATTGCGTGCGGGCTGTTCAACACGTTGGCGGCCATGATGGCCCCATGCTCGTAAAGACGTAGGACAGGTACTTGACATTCTGGCCCCGCTTCAAGATCACAGTTTGTGATCTTGAACGGATCAACGTCTCGACCTCGGTCCGAGTCATTTGGAACATGAAATCGCTGGGAAATTTCTCCTGGTTTCGTTTCACCGCCTGGTTGAGTGTGCGAGTTTCCACCCCGTAGATCCTGGCAAGATCGGAGGCCGGAATAACCCGATGGCCGCGGATCGACACAATCACGCTATCAATTGGCATGACTTCTTTACCCGCCATAGGCCAGCCTTTCAGAGCAATGAATGTCAGTTCGGGTGCTTCTGCACCAATGAGGCATTGTGCCATGCCCAATCGGGGCTCTGGCACGTTCATTCCGAAAGACACTTGATAGCATCGTGGCACCTTGTTCGGTAAAGGCGTAGGCCGCATGCCTTCTGCCACCCCACCTCAAACTTGATATCGCAATTTGCGATTTCAAGTGTTCAAACTCCGGTTTCGTCAGCTGGAACATGAAATCGCTGGGAAAGCGATCCTCATTTCGTTTGACGGCTTCGTTTAACCTTCCCGCTGTGACACCGTATAACTGAGCCAAGTCGCTATCCAGCATCACGTTATGACAACGGATGATCAGGATTGTCCGTTCAATTCGTTCGCGAGGAACCAGGACGCTTATGTTCTTTCCCACAATGAGGAACAGGGTTTGAGGAGAACAGAGATACCGTTTCCATCACGGAAAATCAACGCGGTTACGTCTGAAATGGAAGCATTCGAGGGAGGGGGAAAGAAATGTCGAATGTTCAATGATGAATGGTGAATTGAGGAGTCTTGAGGGTGCTCTGAGAGGCAGAGGGCGACGGGAGAGTTTGTCTGGTTTGTCTTGTTCATCTGGTCTGTTTGGTTTATCGCCCAAGGAAACCAGATAGACCAAAAAACCAAATGAACCAGAAGAACCAAATCAACAAGAGAGACAAGCACAGGCTTGTTCACAGTACAATTGTGGCTCTGGCAGTACTCTCATACTGGGGACGAAACGATGCTCGTGACTCCAGAGGCAAATCGTCGGAACCGGCGTCAGGCGATCATTGTCGCGGTCCTGGTCGCCTGGGCGACGGGATTGCTGGGCTGGATCTTCCCTCCTCTGTGGTTCCTGTTGGGACTGAGTCCATTTAGTTACTGGTGGGTGCGGCGACGGTATCTCCGGCGTGTGGCAGTGATGCGGCAACCGTTTCCAGACCGTTGGGAGCAGATTCTTCGCGAGCATGTCGCGTTCTTCGGGGCGCTGGACGAGGTAGGAAAGGTGCGGTTCCGGCAACTCGTGCAGATCTTTCTCGACGAGGTGAGGATCACGGGCATTCGCACGGAGGTGGACGCGACGATTCGGGTTCTGGTGGCGGCAAGTGCGGCGATCCCCATCTTCGGGTTCCATGATTGGGAATACCGTCGGCTGCGCGAGGTGCTGATTTATCCGGACTCGTTCGACGACGCCTATCAGAGCCATGGAGGGTCCGACGAGACTATTCTTGGGATGGTCGGGCTGCATCATTTGAGCGGGGTGATGATTCTCTCCAAGCCGGCGCTCTTGACTGGATTCGCCGATGAATCGGGCCATCACAATGTGGGGGTACATGAGTTTGCGCACCTGTTCGAGAAGGAAGCGAGCGAGTATGGGCTCCCGCCCGAGGTGCCCTGGAGGGTGGTCCGACAATGGGTGGGGTATGTGGCCCGGGAACTGGCTCGTCCCTCTCAAGAGGGCACTCACATCAACCCCTATGCCTACACGAACGAACATGAATTCTTCGCGGTGCTGGCCGAGTATTTTTTTACGTCGCCCGAACTCTTGAAACGTCGGGACCCAGCCTTGTATGCGATGCTGCGGAAGCTCTTTCACCAGGACACGGAGTCGCTGCTCTCCTCGGTACCCCGGCGCGGCCAGAGTATCGGTCGCAATGCACCCTGTCCCTGCGGCAGCGGCAAGCCATACAAAGACTGCTGTCTTGCGGTGGAAGCAACGAACGGATAGCGGGGGGGAAAAGGGCGGGAAGAGCGCGACTGGCGAGACGGAGGAAGTTGTTCTGAGTTTTGAGTTATGGGTTCTGAGTTGTAAGGAGCGAGAAAGTCGAGAAACGCGCGGTTGGAGGAAGGAGCAGTTTAGCACGCTCCGGTCAAAAGAATCAGACTCCCGGATAAGACACCAGCAAAGAAATCGCTCTATAGTGGGGCATGTTGTTGCTACGTCAAACACGCAACCATGACCACCCAAAAGGAGGACATCATGTCGACCAGTGCCATCACACCTGGCGTTGATTCTATGCATGGAGAGGAGTACGTTTCCTCTCTCGATTCGCCATCAGCAAAGGAGGCTACCATGAAACCATTCCGGCTCCTCTCCTTGACCTTGGGGCTGCTGCTCTCGTGCACTTCTTTGGCGTCGGCGGAACTTCTTGCGCTCCTCAACTATGAGAGTAAGCCCAACCAGCCGGTGAGACGAGAAGGGATCGCGATCATGGAAATTGATCCCGAGTCTGCGGACTTCGGGAAAATCCTGATGGAGATTCCGCTTCCGCCCGACCTCGTCGCTCACCACATCTTCTTCAACCGCGATCGGACAAAAGCCTACATCACGGCCTTAGGGAAAAGCCTCTTGCACGTCGTCGACCTCACACGTTTCCCCTATCGGCTGCGCGCCATTCCTGTACCGGACTGCCAGGTCTTGGAAGATCTGGTGGTCTCGGAAGATAACCGGACCTGGTACCTCACCTGTATGGGCTCGAGTACGGTGATTATGGGTGATGCCGTGAAGGATGTGCCGATTAAAACCGTCCGGGCGGCTGAACCGGAAGCGGCCTTTATCCTGAATCCGCACGGGATTGCGATTCACAATGGCATTGATCGGGTCCTCATCACCAGCACCGTCAAGCCGGATAATATGGCGGAGGCGGGTGAAACGGTCACGGTGTTGGAGGCCAGTACCGGGAAGGTGCTGTCGACGCACAAAGTATCATCGAAACCGTCTCCCGCCAAAGCCGCCCCCGTCGAAGTCATGTTTGCTCCGAAGTCGAATCCGCCGGTGGTGCACATTACCAATATGTTCGAAGCGACGCTGTGGGCCGGGCTCTGGGATCCGAAGACCCAGTCGTTTTCCTTCAATCAGGTGGACGACTTCGGCGCAAGGGAACAAGGGATGCCGTTGGAAATGCTCTATAATGCGAAGGGGGACCGCTTGTACGTGACCACGGCCAAGCCGGGGTTTGTCAATCTGTATGACAATACCGATCCGCGACAGCCGAAGTTTCTTCAAGCCATTCCCGCCGCTCCCGGCGCCCATCATAGTGTCCTGTCGCCCGATGAACGGTATCTGTTCGTCCAAAATAGCCTGCTCAATTTGGAAGGCATGAGCGACGGGTCCATCACGGTGATCGACTTGACGAAGGGCAAAGTCCTCGGGAGTATTGAGACGTTGAAGGCGCAAGGATTCAACCCCAACTGCATCATGCTGCTTCCGAATCATTTTCAGCAGGCGGGCTTGCATGCAAGCCGGGTTCTCGAGTGACCGGAGGCAAGACGTGAACGGGACGGGCGCGACGCGAGGCTGGTTGATCTGGTCTATTCAGTCTGTGGGGCAGAGGTAGCGATGAGCGGGACTGGCGGGATGGGCGAGCCGGGTGAGGCTTCGAGGTCCGAAGCTCAAGGTTTACGGACCTTCATCCCCGAACGTCGAACTTCTGATCGCGCCTTTCTCGCCTGTCCCGCGCTTCACGCTCCAGGAGTTGTGGAGGCTCTCCGCACATTCCCCGCACCATGAGATGTCCCTGCTATTTCCCCAGCGGAATCTCGATCACCAGACCGCCCATGACGTCATCAATCTTAAAGTCTTTCTTAGGGCTGCGCGGATGGGTATTGTGACAGCCTACACAGGATTGGCTGACGGCGCGGTCAGCATAGATGGCCTTGAAATAGGTCTGATCGCCGATCTTGACTGTACTGGTGGCGGATCGTTCTGGATGTTCACGCACAGCTTCTAGCCCCTGCTTTTCAGGCTCACCGTCCGGGCCATTGTGCGGATTGATCGGCCACAGACTAATCAACCGGTAGCGGACTTTCGTTCCAGTATTCGTGGCCAGGTCGCTCGCTTCTGCGAGGAACTGAGCTGGTAACGGCATGGTCTTCTTCTCCGTGCGCCAATTCTCCGCTGCCGGGGATCCGCCCTGCTTCTGCATGCGCTCGACGACATGAATGGTGTAGAAGGTGCGGTCGGCTTCAAGGACGGCATGGATGTAATCGGTGACCGTTTCCGGGGGAATACCTGGCAGGTCTGCTGCGCGCCCCACCACCGTGAACGTGGAAAGTACCAGTACCGGCACCACCATCAGGCTGACTGTCCATCGCATGATTGTATCTCCTTGTTCGACGTCGGACCAGTCTCGCGACTGTCAGCTTAGTCCGAATCAAATGAAGAGGCAATCGGATCGGCAGGCCTCTGATTGCAATTGAGCCTCGCGCTGCAGTAGCGTGGCCTGAACGTATTAGCCCTGATTATTTGTGAATGCCGTCACGAGGCGTTTGAGACCGAAGCCCGCCGGAGCTTCTCGCAAGTAAGGCCGACGCGGACGAACGCTCAGTCCGTCGAGGAGTCCGGACGAGAAAAACCCCGCCGGGCTAGAGGATGGACGACGTAGCAGGTATGCAGAATGGTCCGGGCTAGTGAGGGCGAATCGTCTATGGTGACCGAGTTTGTTGTGACGGCCGGCGAGCTGCCAAAACGGCTGGATATTTTTCTGGTCAATCGTGAGCCCAAGTTATCGCGGTCAGCCTTGCAACGGTTGATTGGACAAGGGCGCGTCCGAATCAATGGTCAAGCCGTCAAGCCCAGTCAAAAGATTAGACCTGGCGACACGATCGCCTTTGATATTCCGAAAGCGGAACCGCTGGAACTCAAAGGTGAGTCGATTCCCCTCGAGATTCTCTTTGAGGACGACGTGTTGCTGCTCTTAAACAAGCCGGCTGGCCTGGTCGTCCACCCAGCGCCGGGCCATTGGGCTGGGACGCTGGTCAATGCCCTCCTCCATCATTTTCAGACCTGCGGCAGTACGGTGTCGACGATTGGTGGGAAAGAACGGCCAGGGCTGGTTCATCGGCTGGACAAGGATACCTCCGGCGTGATGGTGATCGCCAAGACGGACGAGGCCCATCGTGCTCTGTCGGCTCAATTCAAACAGCACACGATCACGCGGGTGTACGAGGCTCTTATCTCGGGCGTGCCGAAAAAAGGACATGGGTTGATCGAGCTGGCGATCGGCCGTGACAGGAAGGAACGCAAAAAGTTCTCTGCCCACACGGCGCGACCCAAGGAATCCGTGACGGAATACAAGGTCGACCATCGCTTCGGCAAACTGGCCGCCCATGTGCTGTTGTACCCTCGCACAGGCCGGACTCACCAGCTCCGCGTCCATCTGGCATCCTTGGGCCACCCGATTCTGGGAGATCAGACCTATGGCGGAAAGAAGGTCTGCACGGTTGAAGGCGTTGAGATCCCCCGCGTGATGTTGCATGCGAGGACCCTGGGGTTCCATCACCCCTCGACTGGTGAGTTTCGGGAGTATATCAAGCCCTTTCCATCCGATATGGAGCAGGTGGTTCAGGCCCTCGATGGTCTTACGCCTCCTCACGGTGCCCGCAAATCTTGACAGGCTCCTCAACTTGGCGTAAGCCATGCCGCCTTGAAGGATGAGTTCATGCAGACTGCCGATGTGCTGGACGCGATGGGTGGATTGGTTGCTCAGCTGAAAATGTATGCGGCTAAATTGCCGCCGATCGTGCATCTGTCGGCGGTGCCGACCGGTGTGAAGCCCAAGTGTGAGGCGGTCGAGGAATATGAGGAGATCGTCTCCCGGTTCCGGAGCCAGAGCGCCGGGACTCCCTATAAAGGCCTGAACGAATTATTTGTGGAATCGCTGGAAGCCTTCGAGGTTGGTCGATTGCTCGGTTCCGTCCAGCCGCTTCTTTCGGCGCTCGACCATCTGGAAGTGATGCAGCGAGATAAAGAAATCGACTTCGGACGGAGCGATGAGAAACGCACAGGTGAGTATCGATCTGCCCTGAACAAGATTCTTCCCGGCAACAAGCCGGAGCTGGACGGCGCAGGACGAGGGATGTGATCAGGAAATGTTGAATGTTCAGTGTTAAATGATGAATTACGGATTCAACATTACACATTCAGCATTGAACATTCCGCGAAGCGGCTAATGTCCCATCTTTGGGCCGGCGGCGTTTTCACCTTGTGATACAAGCTTGAAGCGAACCATTGATCCGCATTGAGGACATTTTCCGCGGATGGTATCCTCATCCAGCCGTTCGTACTGGTCTTCTTTCAGCCACATCAACTGCGCGCACTTAGGGCAGGTTCGGACTTGCGTTGCCATGCTGTTCCTCGTACACTCCGCGTGATTTTGATTACTGTAACTGGGAGATAATCTAGTACAAGATGCCCCCAAGCCTCAAGCCCGCCATCACCTTCGCCGAGAAGAAGGACCTCGATCCAGTCAAGCTCGTTCGCCTCTACCAGCAAGCGCCTTGGGCCAAAGGACGGACCCTTGAGGACGCACGTGAGATGTTGCGTCACACCGATGTGGCCGTGACGGCCTGGGACGGTGACCTGCTGATCGGATTTGGACGGGTATTAACGGACTATATCTATCGAGCGACCATCTGGGATGTGATCGTCGATAAGGCCTACCAGGACCAGGGCATCGGCGCCGATATCGTCCAGCGCATCTTGAACCACCCCCGCCTCAAGAACGTCGAACTCTTCTGGCTCTGTACCCGCATGCCGGGCTTTTACGAAAAGCTCGGCTTTAGTTCAAAGGAACAGACCGGGATGGTCTGGAGCCGATCGAAACAAGGCCGCCGGGAATAGCCTATTTTCTTCGAGTCTGCGATCCATTGCTATCGTGTCTGGCGTGGAACTCCCGAAGGACGGGGTTCCACACCACTACATCTGCCTCGAATATTCAATCATTAAAAGAAGAGTTTGGCACCGAAAAGAAAGCCGAAAGACGAGGCGTTCCAGTCGTCCACGCGTACACTGTCGAACGTGGCGTGACCATTGTTGAGCTTGTAGGCCATTTCCGTGTTCAGCGCGAATTGTTTGGTGAGCATGTAGTCGGCACCCCAGCCGAGTCGCCAGGCGAAGTTGTTGCTGGGTGAAATGGTAGTTCCGATGTTTTCACCAAAGCTGTTGACGTTTACGCCGAAGCTCATATTTGCATAGGGTATAATCGGGCCAAACCGAACGGGACGGACTTCAACGGTTGGGAGCACAGAGACTGTGTCTTGATGCCCAAGATCGATCGACGGCCGCTCCGTGCTCACTCCATGGCGCTCCCACTCCAGCATCATGCCGGCCAGGAGCCACTTGTTGAGGCTATACATGGCTTGAAAGTTCACGAGGGGACCGACGTCCGTTGAACTTCGAAACTCGTCAGTGATTGATTGCGTCAATGTTGCAAACCCTGCCCGCATGCCGAGTACGACTTTGCCCGGCTCTATTCCGCCCTGTTCCATCTTGAATTCTTCCGCCTTTGCTTGGCTGCCCAAGGCAAGGGCGCCTATCACAATGAAACCCACTAAACCCCAACGAGCCATAACGACACCCATATTAATCCTCCGTGATGTATTGATGTACATAGGCGACAGACACCCGTTCTTTCTGCACTAGCACCGCAAGTGTCATGCCCCGATTTCCATTGAATCGAGTGTAGTCTGGTAAACGGAATTGCTCAATCGAAAACAAAGTTTACGCCTAACAAAATTACCGGGCGATTCAGGGTCAGTCATGGTGTCGTTCCGGTTGGGGCATAATGACTCATTGCCGACACAGTTTTGTATCTGTAGCACTACAGGGGAGGGCCGACATAACAATGGATAAGGACTCAGATGGCACAACGTTACATGGAGCTGAGATCAACCGAGGGCGAGGGAGCGCCGCTGTTTCTTGGGAGAACAAAGGACCGCAACAAAGAACAGCATTGTGGCGAGCAACACAATGGCAGGACCGGAGGGGACATCCCAGTAAGAGGAGATGAGTACTCCCCCGACCGAGCAGGTGATTCCGATGAGGACCGAGTACCAGGTCAACGTCGAGAGACTATGCGTCAGTTGGTAGGCGGTGGAGGCAGGAATCAGGATCATCGCGAAGACGAGGATCGCGCCGACAGTCTTGAGTGATATCACCACCGTGAGGGCCACCAGGGACAGTAAGAGGAAAAATATGCGCCGGGCCGGCACTCCGGAAGCTTCGGCCATTTCTTGGTCGAATGCGATGAAGTAGAGTTCTTTCGAAAAGAGCACGATTGCACCGATGACGACGATGCTCAATCCGGCAATCGTGCGTAGTTCCTCGCTAGTCACTGCCAGCACATTTCCGAAGAGGTAGCCATAGACCTCGGCGTTATAGGTCTTCATCAGGCCGATGAAGAGTATGGCCAAGGCCATGGTGGCGGTGTAGAGAATGCCGATGGAGACATCCAGCTTCATCCGGCCTTTTTCCTCCACCCATCCCGTGATCCAGACTGTGGCGAGGCCAAAGAGAATGGCCATGAGGAGCGGCGGCCAGCCCATTAAAAAGCCGAGCGCGACTCCGGCAAACGCCGCATGCGCCGTGCCGGCTCCCATAAACGCCAACCCTCGCAGCACGACGAAGACACCGATCGTCGAGCATAGGGCACCAACCAACGCCGCAGCTAAAAGCGAGCGCTGCATGAAATCGTAGGTGAATAGTTCAAGCATAGTAGGGAATGGTCAATGATGGTGGTGGTAGTCCTCGACGATGACGAGGTCTTTCTCGGTAATGACAAGGTCTTTCCCGTAGACTTGGCTGAGGATGTCCGGCTTCAGGACATCGGCAGGCGGCCCTGCGGCATAGAGACGGGTCTTGAGGAGCACGAGCCGGTCCACCCGCGAACGGATCATATTGATGTCATGGGTGATCAAGAGGACTGTCAAGCCTAACTCTTCGTGCAGCTGCTGTACCAACTCGACGACATTGTGCTGGGTCGTGATATCCAGCCCAGTCGTCGGCTCGTCAAGCAACAGTACTTGTGGTTGCTGGGCCAACGCTCGAGCAATGAAGACCCGCTGCTGTTGTCCTCCGGAGAGGAGGCCTAGCGCGCTGTCTCGATGCCCCTCCATCCCCACATGAGCCAGGGCATCCAGCGCGATCTTGCGATCCTTCCCTGATGGCCGCGCGAACAGACCTAATGCGCCGTACCGTCCCATCATGACGGTTTCCAGTACTGTGACGGGAAAGTTACGATCGACCACTCCCTTCTGAGGCAGGTAGCCGATCTTGGCCCGGTGGTGACAACGTAGCTCATCACAGGCACAATCGAGAATTCTGAGGTGCCCCTTCAGTGGAGCCATCAGACCGAGGACCGCGCGGCAGAGAGTCGTCTTTCCGGACCCGTTGGGTCCGATGACCCCCACGAATTCGCCGGATTGAATCTCGAGCGAGATATCCTCAAGTGCAACCACCCCAGGGAATCCAAAGGTGGCATGATCGAAGTGAATGATAGGGGGCGAATGACTTACCACTTCGGTGAGGGCTCCTCTTAGTCCAAGCTCACGCCTATCAACCTCTAGCAGGATGCTGAACAATTCCGCAAGCGTCGTTCTCGCATCGCTCAGATCCTCAACTGGGACCCGGCCGCCTCACCACTCGGCGGCGCGCACAGACTTAGTGCTCCTTATTCGTCGCACCGTGCGTCCTAGAGGGTACGACTCCGATCATCACTCGCTGCGGCCTTGCTGAACGGCCTTTTTGAACATCCTGCGTGGTTTTTTCCTGTCGTTTCAGACGTGCAGATCAGTGACGCTTTCGCGTACACACATAGTTTTTCCGCATCCTGCTAGGCCGCATCCAGCGCGTTGGCCAATTGGAGCACATTATAACGGAGCATGTCGAGATAGGTCTCTGTGTGCGGGAGGCCTCCCGGGAGAGTGGTGAGCACCACCAGTCGCGCGCCGGTCTCCTTGACCAACAGCTCGGGAATCTTTTGGCTCAGCTGAATTTCCGAGACCACGACCTTGATCCGGTCCTTCCTGATCGTCGTGATGAGGCCGTGAAGGTGGAGCGCCGATGGCTCGCTCCCGGATTGCGGTTGGATCGTTCCGACGATCTGGAACCCAAAGCGCCTTGCGAAGTATGGCCAGGCCGGGTGATGGGCGATGAATCGCCGATCGGCAAGGCGCCTGATCCGATCGCTCAACTCCCCTCGAAGTTGGTCCAGCTTCCGAAGATAGGATGCCTGATTGGATCGGTACTCCGTCGCATGGGCCGGGTCTACCTGAATGAGCGCTTCCGTGATATGCCGCATCATCGTCGTTGCATTCTCAGGGTCCATCCATACGTGAGGATTTCCTCGTTCCTCCTCTTCGGCGGCATGAAGCTCGTCGTCATGGCTTGGCCTGTCGCGAAGAAGCGCGATACCTTTGGAGGTGGTAACGACCCGGAGTGATGCACTGCCGGCATTCTTCACCAATGAGGAGACCCAGACTTCAAGGCCGATACCGATTTCGAACAGCAGCCGGGCTTTCCGAACGGCGACGAGATCACTCGGTTTGGGGGAATAGGTATGTTCATTTTCATAGCCGCTCAGCAGGGAGGTCACCCGTACGTGGGATCCGCCGACTTGTTCGGTCAGGTCCCTCAAGACAGGAATGGTGACCACAATATTGAGGGGCTCCGGAGGAGGGGCGGCGTGGGTCAGAGGGGCGGCGAGCAAACCGTAGCTAATGAGGATTGCCCAGAGCAGGCGCACTAATCGGAAATTCAGCATGGGCGAGGACGCTAACACTGGGTCCCTTCGTTGTCAACGCAATGACTTGGGTCGATCTCTAGAGTTCAGTCACGATGACTTCCCTGCTTGACCCCACCGGATAGTTGCATTAGCGTAGCGAATCTACAGCTCTTGATAGACGATCACCGGAGAGGTTAAGGAATGCACGTCGTGGGACTCATGTCTGGAACATCCGGTGATGGTGTCGATGCTGCACTCGTTGATATTACCGGGCGAGGTCACTCCCTGAAGGCGCGGACGGTCGCGGCACATACGCTGACCTATCCACGCTCGTTACAGCAGCGCATTCTCTCCGCGTCAGTTTCGGGGACGGTCGCGGAGGTGTGTCACCTCAATGCGTTACTTGGTGAATGGTTTGCGAACGCGGCGCTGCAGGTGATTCGGCAGGCGAAACTCCAGCCGAACGATGTGGCGTTGATCGGCTCTCATGGCCAAACCGTGCACCATCTTCCGCATGGTATCCATGCGCCGGGAGTCGGCGCCATTCGTTCCACACTCCAGATCGCCGAGCCGACCGTAATTGCCGAACGAACGGGGATTACCACCGTGGCCAATTTCCGTTCCCGTGACATTGCCGCAGGAGGCCAAGGGGCTCCGCTGACGCCAGCAGCACATGCGTTACTCTTGAAGCATGCGCGGCGTGCACGGTTGGTGGTGAATCTCGGAGGCATCAGCAACGTGACGTATGTGCCGAAAGGGGGACACCTGAGCGGAGTGCAGGCATTCGATACGGGACCAGCCAATATGGTGCTGGATAGCCTTATGGTGCGTGTGACCGACGGGCGACTGTTGATGGATCGTGATGGAAAACTGGCTCTGAAAGGGCAGGTCGATTCACGACTGTTGGGCAAGCTGCTCGCGCATCCCTTTCTGTCCAAGCGGCCGCCCAAATCGACCGGGCGGGAAGCATTCGGTCCTGATCTCATCGAAGAATTGATCGCGATTCAGCAGCAACGTAGCCTCTCGATCGAGGATCTATTGGCGACCTGCAGTATGTGGACGGCCAAGGCGGTGGGAACTTCGCGACGGTGGATCGGCGATGAGATCGATGAGGTGGTGGTGGGCGGCGGTGGCGTCCGTAACCGTGCGATCATGAGCCATCTCGCAACGGTCTTCGCCCCGGTTCCGGTTATCACATTTGAGGCTCTTGGGTGGGACAGTAAGGTGTTTGAGGCGGTGGCCTTTGCCCTATTGGCCTATCAAACCGTGACTGGGCAGTGGGGCAACATCCCGTCTGTGACCGGCGCGAACCATCCTGTACTCCTTGGCACGATTGTCCCGAACGGGCCTCGCTGGCGTGAATCCCTTCCCGGGCGATAGTTGCGCGATGGAGAATGTATTCATCGGCCTTGCCATCGCGTTCCTGGTGTTCCTGGCGCTCCTGGTTTGGCAGATGAGAGTCTCGTCAACCACCGGGTCAGTCGGGAAAGAGACCTTTGTCCTTCCTCCTGGCGTCACATTGCGTCCCCAGGCTTTGCTGACTGACACTGAGCTCTTGCTCTACAATCTGATACGTTTGGCCGTAGAAGACCATTATCTTGTCTTTGCGAGGGTTCCACTCTGGTCTGTTGTCAGCGTCGAGGCGGAGGGAAAGGCTCGGTCGCAGGTGCTGAGACAGATCGCACTAAAGCAACTCGACTTTGTCTTGGTCCACCCAGGAACGAAGACTGCGGAGCAGGTAGTGATGCTTGAGGAAGGTTTTCCTCCTCAGCCACACGAGCTCACTCGGAGACGAGAGGTCCAGTCTGTCCTACAGGCAGCTGGCATCACGTTGACCATCTTGAAGCCCCACACGTCCTATACGGTGCCTCAACTGGCTCAGTTGTTTGGCGTCGTCGACGATGACGAGTGATTGCCGCTGTATATTGCCGGCACATCCCCTGCCTATCGTGAGATAGAACTAGTCGGGAGGGCTGTTTCCGGTCAGTTGAGGGGTCGGTTCCTCATCCCGCATCGGCGCCGCGTCGAGGGCTTTCCGTGCCAACTCTGCTTCAGCGCTTTCAGGATATTCATCGATCACTTGCTCGTACATCATACGAGCTTTCTCGTGATCCTTTATCCTGGTATAGGTTTGTCCAATCTTCAAGGTAGAGGCAGCAAGCTTCGGACTGAGTGGGTAGTAGGATATAACGCGGGAGAAGGATTTCAAGGCCTCCTTGTAGCGACCTAGTCGGTACTGACATTCTCCCACCCAGTATTGCGCGTTGGCTGCTAGCGAGGACTGCCCGTGGAGTTCGAGAAAGAATCGAAAACCAGCCAGCGCGGCCTCGTAATCTCTGTGCTTGAACTCCTCCATTACTCGATCATAGAGGTGTCGAGACGAATCCTGCATGTTGGAGGGGGCGGCGACGGCGAGATTGAGAGAAAACAGCACTGCAATCATTCCTGGGAGAAGAATCATCAGCAACTTCATCGTAATGCCTCCGTACTGCTCGGCAAGGTCTCAGTACCCTTCCTCTCGTGATATCGCAATCGCCGTGCCACCATGCAACGATCCGGTGTGGCTAAAACCGACAAGAATCCATGAGCTTGGCGCCCTTCGATGCCAGGGATGGTCGAGTGACTGCCCCCGCTTGGGCGACAGATTTGTACGATCTGTGCGCGAGTCTCCTCGCTAGACAGAATGGAGCCGACCACTCAGCAAAGCGGCTCCAGTAAAAGGTTTGTGGCGAACTTGACTTGCTTGCTTGTGACCGAAATAATGCCGCTCGATCGCTTAGATCAGAGTCTGCGGAACAGAACGACGCCGGTGAGAGGGAGAAAGGCGCGGTGAAGGCAGTTGGACATGATGACTGATCCGCCGCCGAATCCACTCGGCGGAAAGACCTTGATTGTCGACGCGAATGACGGCGACTCGTACCCGCGACCCAGTGCGGCACTACTCGATGCGGAAGAGCATGACCAGGTCTTTGTTCGTCCCGGGATCTATGAGGACAAAGTCTTTATCACGGGGCGACCGATTCATTTGGTGGGGGCGGGTCGAGACGAGGTGCAGATTTTTTCCCGTCGTGGGGGGCCCCTCTATCTCCAGCAGGTCCCAAGTGGTCGCATCTCCGGTATCACGTTTCGATACGTCGGAAGCGATCAGAATTCAGCGATGAACTTGCTCGATTCCTCTTGTACTGTGACACAGTGCCGTGCCTTGGAGGGTATTCTGTCCGGCGTGGTGATTTATGGCCCGCAATCACGGCCGACATTTGTCGAGAACGAAATCTGTAGCAACCGCGAATCGGGGATTTTTGTATTTGCCGGGGCACAACCGAGGATCGCCGATAATGTCTGCCGGGGCAACCATCATTTCGGTATTGCGGTGCGGGATCCAGGGAGCCACCCGGAGCTCGTCAGGAACCGGTGCCGGGAGAATATGCTGAGCGGAATTCTCCTCTTTCATCACGCGGAGGCGCTTCTCGTCGACAATACGTGCAGCGAGAATCAGCACTGGGGAATGGTGATCACTCCTGACTGCCATCCTACTCCCGGTCGAGAGGCGCTCGGCACCTCAAACATTCTTGCACCCAATCCGCGCGGGACCTTGATCGTGACGGACCAGCCGTTAGGTGACATCGGCCGGTGATGAGCCTGGATATTGCGGACACCGACATTGGGGAATCAGTGTGTAGAAGACGGAAGGCGAGGTCGGAGAGGCGGCAGCAAGCGTCTCTGATCTTGATTCCGCAACATCGATAGTGCGTGATCGTTAGGAGCCTGTCTGACATTGCCTTCGTGACGAGGCGAAGAAGTTGCGGCCAGAGGCGAGGCCGCAGGCCCGGAAAAGCCGGAGGCGTATTCGCTGGAATACAATACGTTGAGGATTTTTTCGGGCCGAGCACGACGCAGATGGTCGGGGATCGTTCGCCGCAGCAGAAAGGTCAATGTCGGACAGGCTCCTAGGGAAGGAGATTGGCTGAGTGAGTCCCAGAGGCTTCATGAAGATGAAACGCACTGCCGCCTTGCTGTTTCGCTCGATACATAGCCGTGTCGGCATGCTTCAGTAATTCGTCGGCAGGATGATCGTCGTGAGGATAGATCGTAATTCCGATGCTGACGCCGACGGAGATGTGGTGCCCCTTTAGCTCGAACGGCGTCGCAATGGATTCCGTAATGCGTTTTGCCACCACAAGGATACTCTGTTCGGAAGAGGCCCCTTCTAGAATAATCGTAAATTCGTCCCCGCCCATCCGGGCCACGGTATCGACTTCCCGCACACAGGTTTTGAGTCGTTCAGACACGGCCTTGAGTAGTTCGTCACCCATGTCGTGGCCGAAGGTATCATTCACCGCTTTGAATCGATCGAGATCGAGGAGCATGAGACCAATCGGTTGTTGCATGCGCTTGCTGCGAGCCATGGCTTGAACCAGTCGATCACGAAAGAGGGTACGATTCACCATTCCGGTCAAGTGATCGTACTGTGCGAGGTAGGTCAGGTGCTCTTCAGAGCGTTTCCGCTCAATCGCATAGCGAACGGAACGAGCTAATAGCTCGGGATGACCCTGACCTTTGACGAGGTAATCCTGCGCCCCCTGTCGGACGGCTTGAAGCGCCAGGCTTTGGTCGCTCACGCCGCTCAGGACGACAACGGCGATCGTCGGATTGGTGGCAAGGACTTCTCTGACTGTCGGGAGACCGAACGCATCTGGGAGAGACAGGTCCAAGAGCACTGCATCGAACCGCTCACGGCTGAGAAGCGTGAGTCCCTCTCCCAGCGTTTTCGCCCGGGTAATCTGGAACTCTTCCATACACCATTCAGAAAGGAGATCCTCGGTGAGCTGAGCGTCGACGTCATTGTCTTCGACGAGGAGCACTTTGGTCATCCGACACCCTCGCTAGCACGTGAACCCCTGAGTTCGGCTCACAATTCCTAGATCTGGCCGGTTGTCTGTGACGAGGCCGGCTACTACGTGAGATTGATTATAGCCAAGAGACTAGGGAGGATAAAGTAAATGCGTCAATACGGTAAGGGAAAGGCGTGAAACTCGAAGGTCGTCCCACGCCACGGACAAGCATAACGGCAGAGGGCTCATGTTACCCTCTAAAAACCATGACCGCCCCTTGTAAGCAAATGCAAGCCAATGAGATAGCTACGCAGGGCGGTCAAGAGGAACCACGGCGGACAATCTGGGATTCAGGCAACCTGGTTTTAACCTACCTGGAGTGCTTCAGCTCGGCGACGAACCTCTTCGGCTTTTTGCGATTGTCCGAGGTTGTCGTAGAGTGAGGCGATATTCGCATGCAAGTGCGACAAGAGTTGCCCCAACTGTGCTTCCTGTGCGATTACATTCGCTTCGAGCGCCAGTTTCTTTTCTTCACTCCGGCGGAAGCCTTCCTCAAGCCGCTGTACGAGTTGGATCCAGCCTTTGACCTTGCCGGAATCCAACTCAGGGAGGGTCGGCAAGGCTTCAGCGCGATCGAGAGAT
>DASYRC010000038.1:0-4203 GCA_036004925.1 Nitrospiraceae bacterium
TGGTCGGATTTGTTCGAGAATCCAATAAAAAAGACCGAAGAAAATTCCCGCGAGCAGGTAGGCGCTAAGCGCCGCATACAGATGTTCGGAATCCACCTGCATGGCGTGCATGGCAAAGCGCAAAGCAGCAGCCGCTGCGAACAGCCCGATCAACGTCCAAATTCCGAGTGTCATCGCCGAAAGCGCTGCATGGTCAAGCCAGGCTGTCGCAGGACGCGCCACCCACACGACGGTTATGACGGCGAGTAGAACGCGGCGGCTTCTCCCCGCATCGACAGGCATCACCGCCGCAAGCAGATTCGCGGCAAGCAAAAACTCAACCAGACTTCCGCTCAACTCGAAGGCGGCGAGAACCGGAGTCGCCACCATCGTAAGGAGGAGCGTGTAGAACAGGATTGTGTAGCGTCGACGCGAGTAAGTGCGTACGAGACCGCACAGGTGGCCGGGTTGATTTCTGATGGCTTCGCTCATCGTGACGCTGCCTCCGGCATGAAGTAAAATAACAACGCCATGATTAAGTACACCGTGGTGAGCTGCACGCCCTTGAACCAGTTGGACTGTCCGTCGCCGCAAACCAGCGTGCCGATCAAAACCCCGAGGAACAGCGAGCCGACTTCCGCGCGGTTAAATGACAGTTCGAACGGCTGTGGCGCGATGAAGTAACTCGCCAATACCAGGACCGGTGCGACAAAGAGTGCGATCTGGATGCAACTGCCGAGCGCGATGCCTACTGACAAATCCACCTTGTTCTTGCGCGCCGCCACAATCACGGAGCTGCTCTCCGCCGCGCCGCCGACGATGGCCAGAAACACAATGCCGACGAAGGTCTGTGACATGCCCAAGGCCTTGCCGGTGCCCTCCGCTGCTCCGACAAGAATTTCGCTCATCCACGCCGCCAGTATGGCCGCCCCCAGGAGGCCTCCAATGGCTTGCCACAGGCCCCACTGTAGACCTTCGTGATGAGTCACCTCCTGCTCCAGGCTGGCGAAGGCGTGTGGATGCGTCTTGAGCGAAAATACCAGGTACAAGCTATAGGCCAGCAGCAGCACGAGGGCGATACCGATGTTCAGCAATTGCTCCTGTCGAATCGTGCCTTCCGGCGCAAAGAACCTGCTGAAGGAGCTCGGCACGATCAGACTAGTCACCGCCAGCAGCATCATCGTGCTGTACGCGCGTGCAGCGATCGAATTGAATTTCTGGTCGCGGTAACGAAAGCCTCCAAGCAGAAAGCCGATGCCCAAGGCGAGCAGCAGGTTGGCCAGAATCGCGCCGATGAGCGATCCCCGCACCATATCCGCATAGCCCGCCTTCAACGCCACGAGCGTGATAATCAGCTCCGGCGCGTTCCCGAAGGTTGCGTTCAGCAGGCCACCCACAGCTTCACCCGTACGTGTGGAGATTTGCTCCGTAGACAACACGATGAGGCTGGCGATGGGGATTATGGCTATGCAAGCGCTAAAAAAAATCCACGTGTGAGCCTGCGGCACCAAGTGCTCAAGCGCGACGGTGATCGGGATAAAGACGAGAAGCCAATAGATTTTCACGGCAAGTTTCCTGCGGACGACGCGTGATGCTCGGGCGCGCCGTAGCTCAGAGACGCGATTCTTCTGGCGTAGAGATCAATCCCCGGCAATGCGCTGAACCCGTGTGCAAAGATGCTGAGCATCACGGTTGCCATTACGGCGAGCCGGATTGTCGCCTCACCCGGCAGGTGCGCTTGCCGCTCCAGATAGACCAGTCCGAGCACGATGGACGCCAGCCCCCTGGGACCGAACCAGCCCACGAACAGCACAGTCGACCGGCTCAGTCCCGTGCCCGCCAGCGCCAGCGCCACCGGGACCATGCGCACCACCGTCAGGCTGAGAATCGCATAGAGAGCCAGCGCGGGGTTGAAACTCATCCAGACCCGCGTGACGAGCAGGCCGAAGAGGAAGAAGATGAAGAAGTTGAACAACTGACCCCAATTTTTGGCCAATTCGGCGCTACGCCCGCTGGCCTCCGTAAAGCCGATCTGGACAACCAGCCCGGCAACGAAAGCGGCTATGAACATGCTCGCCTCCGTGGCCACGGACGCCATCACGCAGAGTAGCGGCAGGGTCACGAGGCCGAGTTGCTGCAGGCCTTCCGCCATCCAGTTTCTGCGCTGAGCCATCCCCAGCATCCAGCCCCCGACCAGACCGATCCCGAGTCCGATGAGCGTACCGTAGCCGAGTTGCTCCCATAAGAATCTCGTCAAAACAGCGCCTGTGCCCTCAGTAGTCTTAAGGGCCAGAGCGATGAAGACCATTAGAAACGGAACCGAGAGCCCGTCATTGAGGCCGGCCTCCGCCTTAAGGACCTGACGAATATGCACCGGCACCCGAGCGCTGCTCACGACCACCTGTCCGAGGCCGGCATCTGTCGGCGCGAGGATGGCAGCTAGGATACCCGCCTCCCACAGGGAGAGCCCGCCAATAACGACCAGGGCGGCAATCGCACCGAGCAGAATAGTCAGCAGCATCCCGGCGCTCAGGAGGCGGACGAGCAGACTTCGGTTCCCCTTGAGCACCTGAAGATTGATGTGCGCGGCTTCGGTAAAGAGGGTCATCACCAACCCGATCTCGGCGATGAGGAGAAAAGCCTTGCGGTTGAGCTCCAACGCGCTAAGCAGCGCCGGCATCCAGAAAACAAGAAAGCCCGCGGCGGTGAAAACCATCGGCGCCGTGATGACGGTCCGCTCCAGCCGGCGGGAAACCAGACTGTAAAGGAAGACGAGCGCGACGAACATAGCTGTGAGGACCATAGTTCGAGAGTCCGATAAATGGGGTCAATGCTTTACTTCATGGTCTTAGACACGCAACGCTGTGTTTCTATCTTCGAGCTCCTTTTTTCCTCTTCGAATCTAATCACCTCGATTTCTCTACACGCTTCCTCGACCACCGTTATCTCCCTTCACGACAACATTCGTTCCAGTTTTCCGGCCAGGTCGCGGTTCACCAGACCTTGCAGCGTGACGCGCAGGTCCGGCCGGTTATCCATGAACCTGCGCAGGCTCGGAAGCGACCAGCGCATGTACCGTGCGGGCTCGGTGAAGGTCACTTCCACCGGTGATGGTTCGCCCGTGAGTGCCAGCGCGGTGCCGATGATGTTCCCCGGCCTCAGCGCCCCGATGCGCTCGCCCCGCCTGCGCACGTCTGCGCCCCCGGTGATCGGGATGCAGAGGCACGACACCGGCTCCCCCTCGGTCATGACCCGCTCGCCGGCCTCAGCGCTCTTCCACTCGCCGACAAGCGACAGTGAAACGAACTCGCGGGGACGAAGCGAACGAAAAGCGAGGTCATAGAGCTTCTGTTCGTCCTGGGAGAGCACTACCGGACGTCGCTCGAGATAGAGGCGCGCAATCTGATAGAGATTGATGGCAGTGAATACCAGCGCCCAGAGAACCGGTGGCCAGAGCACGGTACCCTGAAGGAGAAAGTACGGGATGTTGGTGACCGCAGCGGCAACGGCAAACCAGCGTAGCCACAAAATGTCCCGCACCGAATACGACACAAGCAGCAGGATGTTAGAGAAATGCACCAGGTAGTCTATAGCGTGCATATTCATCTAGTCTCCTTTCTTTCAATTGCTGAAGAGAAATCGCGATGCGGTTTTCCCTTCCAGCAAGTTCTCCTGGATCATGCGCAGCCACAGCTTCTGCGCGATCTCGTCAAGGGGAACGGTCTGCTCCGACCTCAGGAGCTTGGTCGCCACAGTGACTTCCCCAGCCGACTCCCAAAGAATCTTTCCCGTCTGCGTGTCCCAGAGCTGCAGCCACAGCCTCAGGGTAGTGACCCGACTCTGGATAAAGTTCCAGCCGTAAATCGAAAGCCGGTCGATTATGACCTGATTGAACTCCGCGAGCCCTGGTAGCAGCACATAGCGGGAGGAAAGTGCCGATCCGATCCGCTGTAGCGGCTTGCGCTCCAGAATGCCGCCGCGACCGAAGCCCGCGATCAGCGTACCGTACTCCGCGGCGAGCCCCTGTTCATTGAGCATGTTCACTGTATCATGAGCTGCAATGCCCCGGATGGGCGGGGACGCTTCCGAGAGCGCCGCCATGAGAGCGTGAGAGAGAGGCGGGTTGAAGCCCTGGAGACCGGCCGGGGTGAGGAGGCCAAGTGTCGCCACCGGCTCGCGCGCCAGTTCGGCGACATCGAAAAACTGTGACCTCGGCGTAGACGT
>DASYRC010000039.1:0-16516 GCA_036004925.1 Nitrospiraceae bacterium
GCTGAGCATGAGGCCCACGGTGACGGCGGGGTTGATATGACAGCCTGAGATATGGCCAATGGCGTAGGCCATCGTCACCACGGTCAGCCCGAAGGCGAACGCGATCCCGAAGACCCCAATGCCGAGTTGCGGAATAGAGGCGCTCAGGAGCGCGCTCCCGCAGCCGGCGAACACCAACCAAAACGTGCCGATCGCTTCTGCCGCCAGTCGATTTGCCATGTCACCTCCCCGGAAAGTGTGGTCCTGCCCCGCACTATGCCCGTGGGAACGAAAAAGCGCAAGCAGCGAGACGCTCATGGGCGATGAGTGCCGCTTTATTCTTTTCTCGGACCAGCGTGTTTTCGTTGGGGCAAACTCACGATGAGAGATGGGAGAGGAGGCGAAGAGGATAGCCTATCGGGTGAAAGCAAGAAGCACGCTGACGACACCGGAGACTTCAAAAAAACGTATCAAGGCAAAGAGAAAGCGAAGGCCATTACGGTTTCTTTCTTCCGCAGTCACTTCGCTTATATTTGGCATTCCCAGTGGGTATGTTTTATGCTGACCGAGTCAATGCAGGAAATATTGATTTTCGCCATTGACACGTTTTTCTAATGGGCGTAAGAGGAAACTACGGCCCATTTATTCACTCGATCAGGGGGACTGGGCATGGGGCTGTCAACAGGCTCCCCCGCCAGCTTTCCAGGAAAGGAGGGTAGCGATGGATGACCTGACTCCGCCTGGCCACGCAGGCCCGCCGACGCGAGGGCGGGCTTCTGATCGGTCGTGCTAGCCGGTTCTCCACTGGCTGTGCCGTAACGGCACCATAGACCAACTGGATATTAGCCTGATCACATAATGGAGAACTTGACGCTGGTGCGAGGAACACAAGCGCCTGGGATGATTTCGTTTTCCCCCGATCAGTAGTTCTATACCTTGCTTTCGCGCGGGTCTCAGTTTGTACTGGGCCGAGACAATTAAACAGGCGATCTGGCGTCCTAAGCGCCACACACGGGCGACCTCCGACCTTAGTGCAGGGTCGCCCGTACCGTTCTAGCAGGCTGTTGAAAAAGTCGCCCCTCTCACCTGCCCAACCCAGGCGCGCCTAGACGCACTTTTCCTCATGAAGCATTCTCGCATCGTTCAGACCATCCATGTACCCCAGAGTACCCCAGAGGGTACGCCCTCGGCTCTTCACTCGCTGAGGCCTTGCTGAACAACCTTTTTGAATAACCTGCGGATTCGGCTGGAACCTTCCATGACTTCCTCCAGTCCTGGATTCTTCGGAGCCACAATGATTTTTCAGCATCCTGCTAGGTTCGTCAGGATTTGTGATGGGGAAGATTGTGACGTCTGCGCCAGAAGTAATAGAGCGGAATTCCACTCAGGACGGTCGCTGCGCCGTACAACGATTCTGCAGGTCGTTGGACGAGACTGTAGATGACCAATGTGAAGGCTCCGATGACGAGGGCTGCGGGTAAAAATGGATAGAGTGGAGCGTGGTATTGGTGGATGTCCAGGACGCTTGTACGACGAAGACGAAAGATCGTGGAGAGGGTCAAGGCCATAAACAGCGAGAGGACGAGGCCGCTATAGACAAGGAGTTGTTCGAAGGTTCCGCTCAGAATGAGCAGCGATGCCCAGAGGCTTTGGAAGACGATGGCGCGGGCCGGCACCGCGGTGCGGGGGTGGAGCCGGGCTAGCCAGGAGCTGATCATGCCGTCACGCGCCATGGCCCAATACACGCGGGGTCCTGCCCATGTCATGGCGCTCACTGCTCCTGCGATTGAGAGGCAGAGTACAGCAGCGACAATTCGCCCGCTCTGTGGCCCCCACAAAGCCGCGGCTGCTTTCTCCGCGACCGGTAGGATCGGTTCTCGGGCCAGTTCCGCAATCGACAGGGCTGACAGATAGACGATGTTCAGCATCAGATAGAGCACGGCGACAAAGGCTGTGCCCCCGATCATGATCCTAGGCAAAGCCCGCTGGGGGTCAACGATGTCGCCAGCGATGTAGCCCGCGACGTTCCAGCCGAGATAGCAGTAGGTCACAATCACGAGCGCGATGGCGGACGCCCCAAGCGTCGGCTGTAGCACGGTGGGCCTGGCGAGGAGTGCTTCCCCGTGGCCCCCCACCGTCGACAGACCACCGAGAATGAGACCTCCGATGGCAACGACTTTTGTGGTCGTCAATAGCAATTGCATGCGACCGCCAGTTCCCACACCGCGACAATGCATGAGGGTCGCGACCCATAGGAGAGAGAGAGAGAGACCCTTCGCCAGCCATCCCTGCTCGTCCTCGATCGGGACGATTTGGAGCGCATAGGACGAAAAACTGATGGCTGAAGCCGCAACTGCTGCGCCGAAGCCGATCGTGAAGGAGGTCCATCCATTTAGAAAGGCTACCAACGGTCCATAGGCCTCTCGCAGGTAGACGTAATCCCCTCCTGCATGAGGCAGGGCGGCCCCCAGCTCTCCATAGATCATAGCGCCACCGAGGGCAAAGAGTGCTCCGACGAACCACAACAAGAGAATCAGCTTCGGATCGCCCAGGTCTCGGGCCATGAATCCCGTCGTGGTGAAGATACCCCCTCCTATGATGTTGCTCACGAGCACACAGGAGGCCGTGAACCACCCGATTTTCTGCGCGGAAGATTTCTGTCCTAGCTCTCTGATCGGCAAAAGGCTCCTGCTGTCTGCGGTAGATTTGAAATCAGGGGCTTTCTTTTCTTCCTCTCCTTCCCTACCATACTGAGCGATGCCTGGGAAGCGACCCAAAGTTCCTCGTGCCGCCGAGGTTGTGCGACGTCGTCGCCAACCTGCGCATGCGTCGACCGGTTTGGCCTCGACCGAACTCCAAACTGCGGCTCCTCCTGCGGAGGTCGCCGATCTGCACCGAGCGATCGAGGGTGATGACGGAAGGGTTCTCTCGATCTATCGGGAGCCTTATGGCGGACGCTGGGTGATGCTGACGGCCTTGCCGATCGAACTCGTTGAGCCGACCCCTTTTCAGCGCAATCTCTCCGACATGCACGTTCGCAAGTTAGAACTCGTGATCGGGAAGATCGGGCGGTTTCTCGATCCGATCATTGCGGTGCGTGCGCCAAGGAGTCAGCAGGTCGCGAAATACTGGACTCCCAATGGCAACCACCGGCTCTCGGCGATGAAGACGCTGGGGGCGAAGAGTATCGTCGCGATTGTGGTACCGGAAGCGGCTGCGGCATATCAGATTCTCGCGATGAACACTGAGAAGGCGCACAATCTGCGCGAAAAATCCCTCGAAGTCATCCGTATGTACAAGGCGCTGGCGCGGCTCGATGATGCGACGGAAGAGAGCTATGTGTTGGAATTCGAGGAGCCGGCCTTCATTACGCTGGGCCTGTGCTATGAAGAGCGACCCAGATTCAGCGGCGGGGCTTACAATCCGGTGTTGAAGCGGGTGGAGGCATTTCTGAAAAACCCATTGCGCGCGGCAATTGAACTGAGGCGAGAACGGGCAAAGACCATGCTGGCGCTGGACGATCAGATCGTCAAGCAGGTTGAGGCGCTTAAAGCGAAAGGCCTGACGAGTCCCTACCTCAAGAGCTTTGTGGTTGCCCGGGTAAATCCAATTCGGTTCCGGCCAAAGGATGCCGTTCCTCTCTCATTTGATGAGGCCTTCGCCCGGATGGCGACCGCAACGGCCAAATTCAACCCCGAAAAGATCAAGATGGAAGAACTGGCCCGCTCGGGCGGCGTAGTCGATGAGGCCG
Organism: Nitrospiraceae bacterium; assembly: GCA_036004925.1. Taxonomy (GTDB): domain Bacteria; phylum Nitrospirota; class Nitrospiria; order Nitrospirales; family Nitrospiraceae; genus Palsa-1315. The sequence goes on from DASYRC010000039.1 coordinate 3,731, forward strand.
AGTAACCACTCAATCAACTCATCCCCACCTTGCCCTTCCTCTCGAAGCCCATTTAGAATATCTCTCCTAGACAGGCTCGGCACGAGGCTTTGATTTTTCATACCCGGAGGTGGTGCCATGGGTCTTGCTGATAACAAATGTATCCCCTGTCGCGGCGGTGTACCTCCAGTTCCGGCGGAACGTGCGCAGGCTCTGCTGAAAGAGCTAGGGCGCGGGTGGTCGCTGAACCAGTCCGGCCATCTTGAGCGCTTGTACACGTTCAAGGATTTCGCCCAGGCCTTGGGTTACGTGAACAAGGTGGGTGCCGTGGCAGAAGTGGAAGGCCACCACCCCGATCTCTATCTCGCCTGGGGCAAGTGCAAGGTCGAGATCTGGACGCACAAGATCAATGGCCTGACGGAGAGCGACTTTTACATGGCAGCCAAAGCCGATCGCGAGTTTGAACCGTTTCGCGGAGCTGCAAGTTAAGCGAGAGTCAGATGGTTGTGCATGACCTCACGAGGCATCAGATGAGCGACAAGGCCAAGGTGGTGCTCGTCAATATGCCGTTCAGCTACTCGAAGTACCCTTCGATCCAACTGGGCACACTCTCTGCCCTGCTCAAATCGAAGGGGATCCCCGTCGACTGCCATCATCTGAACGTGCGTTTCGCCCTCAAGATCAGCGTGCCTCTCTATGAAATGATCTGCGAGAAACGGGCGCTGTTAGGCGAATGGATTTTTTCATACCTCTTGTTCCGCGATAATCCTGAACGCGCTGAGTATCCCCACCTGTTTAAACCGGTTTTTGAGCAAATCGCCAAGGAGAGCGGCCATTCGGCTTCGTTCTTCAAAGACATGGCGGTGCGGACGGCGCCACAGTTCTTGACCTGGGCTCTGACCGCCATCGACTGGGGACAGTATGAGATTGTCGGCTTTACCTCCACGTTCGATCAAAACGTCGCCAGCCTGACGATGGCGAAACTCATCAAGGATCTCTATCCCAACGTGACGATCGTCTTCGGTGGTGCGAACTACGACGGCGAGATGGGGCTGGAATACTTCCGGGCCTTTCCCTTCATTGATCATGTGGTGGTGGGGGAAGGGGAAGAGGTGTTCCCGGAATTGGTTCGATATCTCCTCGAGGGAAAGACGGGGATCGTTCCCAGCGGGGTGGCCTATCGAGAGGGAGCGACGATCGCGTTTACTCCGAACAACTCACTCTTCTCGGGCTTTGCGAAAACCGGTCCACCCGATTATGACGATTACTATCATCTTCTGGCCGAGCTGGGGGAGGCGGCGCAGGGGCTTGATCGAATCCTGCTCTACGAAGGTTCGCGGGGCTGTTGGTGGGGGGAAAAACATCACTGTACGTTTTGTGGATTGAACGCACAAAGCATGAAGTTTCGAGCCAAATCGTCCGAGCAAGTGGCCCGGGAGATGGCGTATCTCTCCAGCCGATATGATACGGCGCGGTTTCGCTTGGTGGACAACATCATCGACATGAAATATGTGGAGAACCTCTTCGGTCGGTTTGCGGCTGACCATTGTGATCTCGACGTGTTCATCGAAACGAAGAGCAACCTGCATAAAAACCAGATTCGAACGCTTGCCGCCGGGGGTGTGAAGTGCATGCAGCCGGGATTAGAAAGTCTGAGCCTTAATCAGCTGCAGGGGATGGATAAGGGCGTGACGCCGATGCAGAATATTATCTGTCTCAAATGGAGCTACTACTATCATGTCGCGGTGTTGTGGAATATCTTGCTTGGGTTTCCTGGAGAAACGAACGAGGACTACCGCCAACAGATCGACATGATTCCGTCGTTGTTCCATTTGCATCCACCGGAGTCGACCGGGAAGTTCTGGCTGGAGCGCTTCAGTCCTTACTACACCAGGCCGCAGGAGTATGGTATCCGCATTACCGGTCCTGGGACGGCGTACAAGTACGTCTACGATGCTCGGCAGGTGGACTTGAAGAAGATCGCCTACGATTTCGAGTATGAACTGGACAATTGGAACGTAGACCCGCATCTCTACCAAGAACTGGTCGACCTGGTGCTGGAATGGCAGCGACGAGTCGGTTCGAGCGATCGGCCGTTTCTCTATTACTCGAAGGCGATGGACTATGTAACCGTATACGATGGTCGGAATCCGAAAGCACCCATGCGGCGACGCTACGATTGGCCCGCGGCTGGAATCATCGAGGTCTGCAATGAGGCGGCCAAGAGTGCAGACCAAATCCGCACGCTGTTGGCAAGTCAACCTGGCAGGAGCGCGAATATCGACGGGGAGATTGGTCAGGCACTTGGTGTATTGACGGCTGCAAGGATTCTGTACGAAGAGCGCGGCAAGTACTTCACCCTCGCCGTGCCCGAAAACCCCTATCTCTAGCCGAACGAGTCACTTATCTTATCACATCGACAGCTTGTCGGCAACGTTGCGCATCTGGACACCATGCGCGAGCGAGGCACCGCCTCGGATGGCACAGGCGACGTGTACGGCTTCCGTCATTTCTTCGATGTTCGACCCTTTTTCAAGGGAGGCCTGCGTATAGGCATCGATGCAGTAGGGACATTGGACTGCGTGGGCGACGGCTAGGGCGATGAGGGCCTTCTCTCGTTCCGTCAAAGCTCCTTCAGCGAAGACGGCACTGTAGTAGGCCATGAATTTCTCCCAAAGGTCCCTGTTGCCCTTACCCATCTCGGCGAACTTGCCCAGATCATGGGGATGGTAATAGGTATCCATAAACGGCTCCATATGGTGAGTGTTTAATGTTGAATGCTGAAGCAGAGCCCGTTTCTTTATTCCCCTCCCATCAATCAACAGTAATCAACAGTGCGAGTCGATTACGCGTTGCTTGGCGGTTCGGGATCAGCTTGCGTCAGCACTTGCGAAAACCGTGTGCCGACGATGTCGGTCACCTTGGCCATGAGATCGGTCACCTCTTGCCATTCCTGCGGCAGAAGATCCTGCTTCAGTTGAGGATGAATCGCCCATTGGGCATCGACTTGTGTTCCCTTTCGGCTCACGAGCACCCGAAGCAATTCCACATCCTTGGTGTGTGATTCGGCCCCTGCAGCCTGGGATGGATTTCCGTTTGAATCTCCCGATGGAGGCGTTGAGCGTGCCATACAGTCAATCTCCTTCCCTCTGATAGGAAGGGATCTTACCTTATCGTCATTCTTTCTGTATATCTGATAGAAGGCCCCTGTGGCCTGTCTGGACTGTTCGGGCCTCTGACTGATCTGATGCGAGCGCAGCCGGGCTGATGATTTACGAGGGAGGTGCGTCTACTTGGAGCAGGTCGAGCATGGCTTGGTGGATAGGCCCGTTACTTGCGACCAATTCTTGCCCGTAAATCGAGTGAGGAGCTCCTTTGAGGTCCGTCACTCTGCCACCGGCCTCGCGGAGGATGACGACTCCTGCCGCCATGTCCCATGGGTTCAGTGTCACTTCCCAAAATCCATCGAACCGGCCAGCTGCGACATAGCAAAGATCTAGAGCTGCCGTTCCGGTTCGGCGCAATCCCTGTACCTTCAATGCGAATCGCACGAAGTGGTTCAAGTTATTGTTCGAGGTCTCGCGAATGTCATACGCAAATCCGGTCACGAGGAGCGCACGATCGAGATGGTCCGTTTTGGAAACGGAAATGGGAAGATCATTGAGGTAAGCCCCGTGACCGATTTGGGCGGTGAAGAGTTCATCTCGAGTCGGATCGTAGACCACACCAATAATCCCACATCCATCGCATTCCACTCCGATGGACACGCAGTAGGCGGGGAACCCGTGGGCGAAGTTGGTCGTGCCATCAAGCGGATCGATCACCCATTTGTAGCGGGATGGAGGTTGCTCGGTCAGCCCACCACGTTCCTCGGCAAGGACACGATGGGTTGGGAAGGCGTCGTGGATGACGTCGATAATCCGTTGCTCTGCCTGATGGTCGGCATCGGTGACAAGGTTGATGATCTGCTTATGTTCAATGCGAAAACCGTTGCGCGTGCATTCCGCCAGAACGGCTCCGGCCTGGCGGGCCGCGTCGGTGGCGACCGAGATGAGTGTGTCAAGGGGGATATCTTGGCCATATGGTAGGGACATGAGGCGGTATCTTAGCACGAAGCTGTATTTTTCTATGTGAGGCAAGAAATCTCTCGAAGGGAAGCAATCCCATTCATTAAAGCCAAGAGTCGGACTGGTTTCTTATCACTCTTATTGACCGAGCAGATGACAGTGTGAGCAAGCACGACCCGTTTTAAAGCTATCATACCATGCAAGCCACGATTGCAACTTTATCTATTGACTTGCTACGCAAGCAATGCTATAAAGCAAGCATGCTTCACCTGGAGGCAAGTTCGTGGAAGAACTCACCGATATATTGGTTGGTCTTGAACAGCGAATCAGCGCCTACAAGAACCGACTGCAAGAGCTCGAAAAGAAACGTCGTCGCTTGGATGACGAAATCGCCACGATCAAGAAATACTTGGAGTTGGCAGAAACGCTTTATCGCGTTGAAGCAGACAAGGCCAAGCTCGCCAGCCTCTCCAGTCAATTCTATTCCGACGAAAAAGGTGCTCGCCAGCGACCGAATACGGACGTCACCGACCAGTCGAGGGAAATCCTCATGGGGCGGAGCAAGTATTCAGGAAAAAGCGTGTCGGAAGCTGCGTACGAAATGCTCCGCGAGGCGAATCGCTCGATGCACGCAAAAGAGCTTGTGCAGCGATTGGTCGATGGAGGGCTCCAAATCAAAGGGAAAACACCGCTGACATCCGTGGCCACGTCCTTGAAGCGAGACAAGCGGTTTAAGAAAGTGGGTCCGAATACGTTCGAGGCATTGGAAGAATCCCTGATCCACGCAGTGTAGTGTGTCTGGGCTAGTTAGACCTCAAAATACACGAAGGGGGGTGAGAGTCTTGGCGACGAAGAAAGCAGCAAAGAAGAAGAAGAAGTAGTCCCCGCCTCGATTCGAGCGTCGGGAGCGAGGCCACTTGCTCCCGACGTTACATCACATCTCAGTTTATACCGCACGTCAAAACTCACCTCGCCTGTATTGGCAAGACCACGCGCAGACTTCCATTCATGAGGATGAGTGTTAGGAGGCTTGAAGAGCCACAAGCGATGCGGATCTCGGTGCGGCCTTGGCAGAACGAAGCTCAGACGCCGCGACTGTTTCGTCAGCGTTGAGCAACACCCAGCTATCGGGGTGGTTGAGAATCTGTTGAACGAGGCGCGTGTGTATCGAATGCCCCGAGCGCTCGGCGATCAAGTGCCCGATAAAGGGTACGCCGAGCAACGAGAAGTCTCCGATAAGGTCCAGGATCTTGTGTCGCACGAATTCATTGACAAAGCGCAGGCCTGATTCATTGAGAATGCCATCTTGAGAAAGAACGATCGTATTGTCCAGGTTGCCGCCCTGGCCAAGCCCGCGAGCCCAAAGGGCTTCCACTTCCTGCAAGAACCCGAATGTCCTGGCATCTGCGATCTCACTCTCAAACGCATGGGCCGAGTGCTCATAGACGTAGGTCTGAGTCTGGATCAACGGATGATTGTAGTGGATGGAATAGGTGATCTTGGCGGTTGAGAATGGTTCGATGCGAACTCGACGAGTTCCATCCACCACCTCGAGAGGCCGTGTGATTTTCAGATAGGATTGCCGTCGGCTCTGGGGAACAATTCCGGCTGACCGAATCAAGCGAACGAAGTGTGCCGCGCTGCCGTCCATGACGGGAGCCTCACCGGCATCAAGCTCCACATATACGTTATCGATGTCGAGTCCGGCCAATGCGGCCAGGACGTGCTCGATCGTCTTGACCTGAAACCCGTTGCCGCTGATTGCGGTGCAGAGCTCCGTAGGAACCAAATGCTCGATGGAAGCCGCGAGGGAGGCTCCGTCTTTTCCGTTCCGGTTTACAAAGACGACGCCTGTATTTGGTGCAGCAGGCCTGAGTGTGAGGGTGACAGGTTGTCCGGAGTGGAGCCCAACTCCCGCACAACACACTGCATTCGCTAAGGTTTGTTGAGCCCTCACACAGTCACCTCAATAATTACACAGGGGGTAACAGCAACTCGTGTGCCAGCCAGTATGTTTTCGTAAAATGATCATATATAGTTGATAATACAATATAAATTATTAGTTGTAGCGACAAGAAGTCATGTTGCAAAAACATGACACCTGTGACTTTTCAAGGATTATCGAATCGCAATCCCCTCTCCTATCGTGAGGAATCAGTGCAACTGAATATGGAAGGGATCACCGCCATTACCAGCATGGCTTAACGGAATGTTGGTGGCTGACAAGGAATACGTGCTGATCTGTCGAATTCGGAAAAACTGCCAGCTGCTTGTCGGGAGAGGACATGTGCCCGTAGTGGCCACAACAACTATGGCCGGGGATCCAACTCGATGAGTCCTTTCCGAATGGCCAGGATTGCGGCCTGGGTGCGATCATAAACTTGGAGTTTATGAAAGATATTCCGTACGTGGTTCTTAACGGTCTTTTCGCTCAGGTCCAAGTTATTGGCAATTTCCTTGTTCGTCTTGCCGTCTGCGACCAAGCGTAAGACTGTGATCTCTCGTTCCGTCAAATCATGCTCGACCCACCCAGGTTTTTTCCCTCTCTTCTGAGACATCAAGGAGAACTCCGCCAAGATCTTGCTCGCTACGGATGGATGGATCAGTGACTCGCCCTTGTAGATCGCACGAATCGCGGCGACGATCTGAGAGGACTCGGAATCCTTTAAGAGATATCCGGTGGCGCCAGCACGCACCAAATCGAAGATGTATTGTTGTTCGTCATACATCGTCAGGGCCACGACTCCGATGTGAGGGAATTCGCGCTTGATTTGTCTCGTCGCTTCGACCCCGCCCATCCGAGGCATGCTCACGTCCATCAGCACGACATCGGGGACCAACGTCTTCACCTTCTCAACCGCTTCCATGCCATCCTGGGCCTCGCCTACGATATGGATGTCGTCTTTCGTCTTGAGGATTGCGGCCAGTCCTTCGCGTACGACTCGATGGTCGTCCGCGATGAGCACCTTAATCTTCTCCATGGGCTATCGTCTCCTTTTTGACCAGGGGGATGTCGACGACAATCGTTGTGCCACGCCCTTTCTTAGACTCGATCTTGCCTTCACCACCCACGAGCCGAGCCCGCTCCAGAATTCCGCGAATCCCGAAGTGATCCCATTTGTCGGGATCACGCAGCACGGTGTCCATGTCGAATCCCACGCCGTTGTCCCCGATGGTGACACGGAGGAGTTCGGGGTCGATGTCCAGCCCCACGGTTACCCGAGTCGCTTTCGCATGTCTCTCCACGTTGCTGAGGGCTTCTTGCACAATGCGAAACAGGAAGATCTTGGTACGCGGGAATAAGATCTGTTCATCGCCGGATACGCGGAACTGCGTCTTAATATGATACTGGGTCTCGTATGAAGTGAGATAGTTGGTAAGGGCCGGGAGCAACTCCATCTTGTCGTAGTGGAGCGGGCGGAGATTGAAAATGACTTGCCGCGCCTCCTGGATGGCCAGCTTCAGTTGGGCTTTGCTTTGGCGCAAGGTGGCCAAGCTGGCTTTCGGATCTTTTCGAATCAGTTGCTGGCTCAGATCCAGTTTGAAATTCACTCCGGCCAAACTCTGCACGAGACCATCGTGCATCTCGCATGCAATGCGTGTTCGTTCCTCCGTCACTGCCACACCCGTCTCCTTGACATACAGTCGATAGAGCGATTGGTATTTATTTAAGGTTTTCTCGATCTCTGCCGTGGCGCGGATGCGGGCCTCGATGAGCTCCCACATGAATTTTGCGCTGGCCCCGCCGATGACTGTGACGCCCATCCGGTGGAAATCTTGGAGCAACTCCCAGACCTTGGCATTGCCCGACACGTCGATGATGAGATCCACGCGCTCGAGGTCCAAGAGTCGACGGTAATCGCGGGTCACGGGGATGCCAAGTCGCTTCGCCAGTGCAATGCCCGGGGCGTTTGCCCGTATTTCGGCCACCCCCACGATTTGCACCAGCGGGTCCGTCGCAAATATCTCCATCAGCGCTGTGCCGCCGCGGCCTGCGCCGATAATTGCCACGTGCGTGCCGCTCGGCACTCCTGTCTTGCGTGGTCGTCTGGGAGAGATGGAAGGAGTTGTCGGCATCTTGACGCCTACTCGTTGAGAAATTTTCCCATGTTGTTGACCGACGAACGGCGGAAAGACATCGAGAGGACGATGAGGAGTGAGGAGGGATCCTGCGGCCCTCATCGCTCGCGACGTTGCTGGGCCAACGTTCTCAGCTCGTCCATGAACTGGTCAATGTCTTTGAACTCGCGGTAGACAGACGCGAAGCGAACATAGGCGACCTGATCCAGTTGATGAAGCTCCTTCATCAACTCTTCGCCCACGATCCGGCTCTCGATTTCGGTTTCACCCATTTCCTGAATGCGTTTCTCGATGCGATCCGTCACTGCTTCGATCGTCGCGGTACTGATAGGCCTTTTTTCGCAGGCTTTCTTGAGACCTGCGAGAATTTTAGTACGGTCGAACGATTCCCTGCGACCGTCCTTTTTCACTACCACAGGAAGGATTTCATCGACGCGTTCGTAGGTGGTGTAACGCCGCTTGCAGCCGAGACATTCGCGTCGGCGGCGAATAACCTCGCCTTCCTTCGCCATGCGCGAGTCTACGACTTTGTCTTCGAGTTCATCGCAGAACGGACATTTCACAGGCGGTGATCCTGCCCCGTCTGACGCGGTTTAGTAGGTATGAAAGATCGGGAAACGGCTGCAGAGCGCTTTGGCCTGATTGCGGACTTCCTCGAGCATCGCGGGGTCTTGCCGATGCTGCAGCACCCGGTCGAGCAAGCCCACAATCTCTTTCATCTCGGCTTCCCTCATCCCACGGGTAGAGACAATGGGAGATCCCAGTCGAATGCCACTGGCGACGGCCGGCGGCTTCTCGTCGTAAGGAACGGCATTCTTGTTCACGATTATGCCGGCAACACCCAAGGCCGCGTCCGCTTCTTTGCCTGTAATACCTTTGTTGGTCAGGTTCATCAGCATCAGGTGCGTATCCGTACCGCCCGACACAATCTTGTACCCACGGTCGAGGAGTCCTTGGGCCAGCACCTTCGCATTGGCGATGACCTGCTGTTGGTAACGCGTAAAAGCCGGTGAGAGAGCTTCCTTGAAGGCGACGGCCTTCGCCGCGATCACATGCATTAAGGGTCCGCCTTGTATTCCAGGGAAGATAAATTTGTCGACCGCTTTGGCATGCTCAGCCTTGCACATCACGACGCCACCCCGGGGTCCGCGCAGGGTTTTGTGGGTGGTCGTGGTGACAAAGTCGGCATAGGGAACAGGATTCGGATGGAGTCCCGCGGCGATCAGCCCGGCGATGTGGGCGATGTCTACCAGCAGATAGGCGCTGACCGACTTGGCGATCTGTTGGAATCGTGGAAAATCGAAGGTGCGCGAATAGGCACTGGCGCCTACGACGAGCATGCGTGGCCGGCATTCCTCCGCCAGCTTCAGCACCGCGTCATAGTTGATGGTTTCGGTCTCACGGTCCACGCCATAGGAGAACACACGGAACAGGATCCCTGAAAAATTGACCTTGCTGCCGTGGGTGAGATGACCGCCTTGGGCGAGGTCCATACCCAGGATGGTGTCGCCAGGTTTCAAAACGGACAGGTATGCCGCCATATTGGCCTGCGATCCTGAGTGCGGCTGCACGTTCACGTGCTCCGCGCCGAAAATCTGCATACACCGCTGGATGGCGAGATTCTCCACGGTGTCAACATGTTGACACCCGCCGTAGTACCGTTTTCCCGGGTACCCTTCGGCGTACTTATTGGTCATGAGTGATCCCTGAGCAGCCAGGACGGCGGGACTGGCGAAGTTCTCCGAGGCGATCAGAAGCAGCTTGTCACGCTGCCGCTCTTCCTCGGCCGCAATCGCGGCATAGACATCCGGGTCTGTGGCTTTGAGTGCGTCTAAAGAACCGATCGCATCGTTCATGACAGCTAGTTCCTTCGTTAGCAGGATGCTTAAAAAGTCCGCCAGTCTCTCAGACGCTCAATCCGAGGTTCAGGGTTCGAAATTCCGAAGACCTCGAACTTCGGGCCTCGAACACTTGTCCGTCCCGCCAGTCCCTCGTGTCTCGTACAGCTATCCAGTGGCGTCGCTGCTGTTATCATAGGCTTACCGCAATATTTTTCCCGTAAACCCTATGCCTCGGCGGGGGCTATTTCGGCTTCCTGTTTCTTCACGACGTGGATCATCACAGTTGCTGTCACGTCGCGTGGAAGCTTGATCGGCACGGTGAAGGTGCCAAGTTCCTTGATCGGATGGTCCAGCTGGATCTTGCGCCGATCCACCGTAAATCCCTGCTCCGCCAATCTTTCTGCAATGTCTTTGACCGTGACAGACCCGAACATCTTGTCGTCCTTGCCGACTTGGGCCTGCACCGTGAGGGACACGGCCGAGATGCTCTTGGCGTGGGTTTCGATCTCCAGCTTTTCTTTTTTCGCCCGTTCACCTGCGACGCGCTTGATATGCTCAAAGGCCTTGATGCTGCGACTATCGGCCAGCACCGCTTTTTTGCGTGGGAGCAGAAAGTTCCGTGCGTAACCAGCCTTCACATCGAGCAGATCGCCGAGATGTCCGACCCCGTCCATCGTTTCTTGTAGAATGACCTTCATGCCCCTAACTCCTTCTGTTGGAAAGGAAAAGAGGATACTGGGGGGCCAGCAAAAAGTCAATTCGCAATGTGCAGAACAGTGGACAGAAGATGCGTCATTGGTCATGGCGGCGGGACGATCGTGAACGGAAGGGCCCCTATGACAGGCTGGACAGGTGTAATAGGCCGACCGTATGATGGCGACCGCTACACGGGGACAACCTCCCAATAATCTTATGACCGCGCGAAACCTACTCGAAACATGGGCACTCCGCCTTGAAGCCGAACAGAAACGGGTGAGCGGTACAGCGCTGGACCAGCCAATTACTCAGGTGGCAGGACGACTTGCGCACACCATCGGCACACTTCATCTGTATGAACTGACGCTCCCGCACGGCTCGTCCATCGAGCATGACACTCCCTTCTCGATTATCCTTCCGGACGACATGGATCCAACCGAAGGCATCGTGCTTGGCGGGCAAGGCAATGTGGTTCTCGTGCAGACATTTGATGCCATCGGACAGTCCTATGCCGACGCGACCGTGGTTCCCGATCGGGCCGGGCTTCTGGCCACGTCGGCCGAGCGATTGCGTAACATGCTCGCACAGCCCGATGCCTATCGACTCGGTCCGGTAGACCGATTGGCTCTCCTCCTAGAGGCGACGACGGGCGCGGAGGAACTTTCCGGGGCAGCCACCGGATCGTCGATCCTCACAACCTTCTGGGCGGACGAGCTCTCGGTGCGCAGGCAGCGATTAGCCGTGCTGGCGATCGAACTGATTCGCGCGAATAAGCGCATCCTGATGGTCTGTCCTGATCACCAGGCGGCGGATGCACTCGTCGGAACCGTCGCGCGAGCCATGAAAGCCGTGGGGCTCATGTATAAGACGTGGGTGAGTCGCTATGAGATGGCATTGGCCCAGAAGGTCGAGGGTATCGGGATTCAGGAACTGGGGTTCGAAGCGCAGATGCATCAGTTCTATGCCAAGTCGCGCGCGGATAAGGCCACGCTCCGGCGCAAGTACGATCGATTCCGCGAACTGGCGCCCGTACTGGCGTTCAAGGGGCAGAAGCAAAAGGATCTCGATGAAGTGCGTTTCCTGGAATGGCGATTGCTGACGCAGGTCAGTGACCTACAGGCCAAGATCAAAGACGTGAATGCCACTCTGGCTGAGTATGAAAACCTCCCGCTCGTCCGACGGCTCAGTCTGCAAGCCTTCGGGAAAAACGTCGAATCTCTGCATCAATATCTCGAGCTGCATGAGAGTCAGTGTGCCGAACTGAGAGGGGAACTCGATGTCGCCAAGGTCCGCATTGATGAACTCGTGCCGGAGGCCGCTGTGCCGAAAGATATGCGGCCGGAGTTTGACGAACTTAAAGAAGAGATCGTCAGGCTCGGCGGGACGAAAAAGATCCGGGAATTGCTTGCGGCGGAGGAAGACACAAACCGCCAGGCCTTCATTCAGAATCGGCGGCTCGTGGTCACCACGGCATCGCGAGTACTGAGCGATCCCCTCTTCAGTCGCGTCCGGTTTGATGTCCTGATCGCAGATGAGGCTCCGTGGATTGCAGCGGCCCCGTTACTGGGCGCCGCCGGGCTCGCCCGCGAGCGGATCGTGATCAGCGGCAACCGGAGCGACATTGCGGCGGCCGGATTGTGGACCTCACGCGAGGCGCATCCTAGCCAGGACTATTCATGAATACTTGCTACGTCGTCCGATCCTCTTGCCCCGCGAGGATTTTTCCGTTCGGCCACCTCGACGGACTGCAAGTACGCCTACATCGGCCTTTGATCTCGAACGCCTCGCGACGGCATTCATGAATAATCCGGGCCAGATAATGCAAGCCGCTTGCTTGACGGAGGCCTCAATAATTCAGGATAATCCGTTTCCGCCTTGATGTGCCGAAGTGGCGAAACTGGCAGACGCACTAGATTCAGGGTCTAGCGCCCGCAAGGGTGTGCGGGTTCAAATCCCGCCTTCGGCACCAACCATACTTTCCACGCTCCCATCAAGGCGCTTGCGCGTTTCTACACCATCACTTTGCACGCCGACTAACACCCTTTGGGCGTCTGTTTGGGCTGAAATGTCAAGTAACTGTCAAGTGACCTGTCCGAATGGTGGTCCAACACCCGAACCGCTAG
>DASYRC010000040.1:0-38681 GCA_036004925.1 Nitrospiraceae bacterium
ACTGGAATATCTCAAGGAGCGACATCGGCTTCGGGACGAACTGCTAACAAACATCTCAGGGGTAGGGGCACTGATCGAGAGTGTGGCTGGATGATTCATATCAGGCAATTACGCGAGGATTTGAGGGGGAAAAGGGGACAGGCTACTTTGTTTGGGGGCGTGGGAGGGGTTCGCGGACTGGTAAAGGAATATGTCGTCAGCGGAAAAGAAGGTGCGATGATAACAGGTTATTTTTCGTGACGCGAGGATGCTCCATGTAACCGGCCAGGAACAGTGACCTTTTCCTGGTCCGTCTTTTCAAGGGGAGGCAGGTAAGGCCGAACATGCTTCTCTCAACTAGAGGAAGGAGACCATGGCCATGAAAGGTTTATCAAACTGGATATGGGCATTGTTTGGAACGCTCGCCATATTCGTGATCGTCGTAGGCGCACCCTATGCTCAAGAACCAATACAGAAAGGAACAAGCTACTCCCCCGTCGATATCAAGGAGGATTTCGCCGCCATCATGGCCCGCATGAAAGCCGCGAAGCCTGAGGTCATGAAGCGGCAGATGGATGTGCTCAATGCACGGTACGACTTGGCGAACCGTCCTGCCAAGGATGTGACGATGTCCCGGGGTAAGCCGGTCCAGGAAGGCGTGCGGGCCAAACCTCCTCAAGGGATGACGTGGGAGAAGCTACAGGCGATGAGTCCTGAAGAGGTCCGTGGAAAGGATGTGTTCCCGGCGGGATTCCTTCCTCTTCCTCACCCAAATCACCCGGAAGGGGGCATGGTATTTCCCAAGTTCCATATCAACGAGATTCATAAACAGGAAGGACGGGATCTCATGCGCTTCGACTTGGACTTTGACCTGCCTGACCACTTTTTGCCGGAGTTCCCGCCACCCATGTATCTCACAACACGGTCCGATCTCGGTGACGTGTCTCAGGGTAAATTGGTGACCCTTGACAACTATTACGATCTGTTCAACGGGATAGTGAATCCGAAACAGCTCGAAGGCTTGCGGCTGCTGGTCACGCCGTTCCCTCAGCAGCAGTTCAACGCCACCGAAGACCGGCGCACGGTGCGCCCAAGCGGTGGCGTCGTGTGCTTCGAATGTCACGCGAACGGACATACGAATGCCAGCACCCATTTGGTTGGCGACATCCGTCCTCAGGAGTTCCGTCATCGCATTGATACCCCAACGTTGCGCGGCTTGCACATCCAGCGGCTGTTCGGGTCGCAGAGGGCGCTGAAGAGCGTGGAGGATTTCACGGAGTTTGAGCAGCGCGGGGCCTACTTCGACGGTGATCATGTGATCGCGACCAAAAAAGGAGCCAACATTCTCGAACGAGGGAGCCAGGTGCACTTCATGGCCGAGTTCCAGGAGCTCCTGGACTTCCCGCCTGCCCCGAAGCTCGACGTGTTCGGCAAGCTGATTCCAGAGAAGGCCACAGAGGCTGAACTGCGCGGGGAGGAGCTATTCTTCGGCAAGGCCAAGTGCGCGAGCTGTCATCAAGCGCCCTACTATACAGACAATCTCATGCACAATCTGAAGGTGGAGCGCTTCTATAAGCCGCGCATGATCAATGGCATGATGGCTTCAGCCGACGGTCCAATCAAAACGTTTCCCTTGCGCGGGATTAAGGACTCACCGCCCTACCTGCACGACGGCCGTTTGCTGACGCTCGAGGACACCGTCGAGTTCTTCAACCTGATTCTGGAGACCAAGCTGACCGAGGCGGAGAGGAAAGACCTCGTCGTCTTCCTCCGCGCACTGTAGTGGTTCAGGAGGAGCAATGGTCCAAGCCAAGCTGGCTGAGAAACGAGAGAGGAGGTGCGACCCTGCAAGCACGCATGCAGAAACTCGGCATTACCCGCCGGGTGTGACGGTGCGACTCAGTATGTCGGGAAAATGTCCAACGCAATGCTGGCATGGTGAATCCAAGAATCAGCAGAAGTACGATGATCGGGATCGGGATAGCCCAACTTTGCTTTCGCGAATCCTCGCTATCGTACATCCCGGCATGATTTCGGGTCGCTGCACGCTGCACGGCATGTGCTCGACCCTCAAGGACCAGGTCAACGCGGATCTGCCGGAGGTTTTCAAGGTCTAAAGGAGATCTCGTCGATAGGTGTACTGCCCCACTTGAGATTTGGACAGATTCATTAGTCAGAGAAAGACACTGGAAAAGGGAAAACAGATTCCTCGTCAGCAAGGAGGTATTGTCATGAAAATCAATATCGGGCTTTCCGATCAGGACAGCAAAGGTGTCATCGACATCCTCAACGTGTTGCTGGCCGATGAATATGTCTTGTACACGAATACCCGAAACTATCACTGGAACGTGGTCGGTCCTCAGTTCCATGATCTCCATAAGTTTTTTGAATCCCAATATGAGGAATTGAATGAGGTGGTGGATGAGGTCGCTGAGCGCGTGCGCGCCTTGGGCGGGACAGCGTTGGGCAGCTTAACCGAGTTTCTGAAGCAGACGAGGCTGAAGGAACACCCTGGGCAATCTGCGAGCACCCTTGAGATGGTGAAGAACCTGTTAATGAGCCATGAGGCGATTATTCAGTCCTTGCGTGTGGATCTGGAACGCTGTGCCGATAAGTTTCACGACATCGGTACCAATGACTTCCTGACCGGATTGATGGAGCGACATGAAAAGATGGCCTGGATGTTACGGGCAATGCTGGAGGGCGGGTCCAAGTAAGCCATGCGGTTCGCTAGGGGGATCCTGATCACAGGAAGAACGTCCGTGCCGCACGATCATGAGCGCCATGAATCTGTGGAGGGGAGGAATGGGGACAGGCTAAGCTAACTCAGGCTAGTTTCTAAGCCGAACCAGGGCAATAGCAGGCGATCGAGGAGGAATCACCTGATGACCGGTTCAAGGAGGCAATGAGGTAATTGCTATCTGTGAAGGAGAAAGACCTGCCTAAAGGCAAGCCAAAGAAGGAGACATCGATGGATATGGTAGACCTCGAAAAGAATAAAGATGACTGCACCCTGTTTCTGACTAGGAACAATCAGCCGATATGTTTTCCTTGCCTTTACAAAGCGGCGATTCCAAATTCAAGTCCGATTGAGGATCTAATGTTGCGAGGATTAATCAAGCGAGAGGTGCCTATCAACTATCGTGTGGGAAGTGGAACATGTGGGAAATGCCATCATCATCTCGATGGTGAACTCCTCATTCCACACTGAGCCAAGTACATTATTGCTTGTCATATCTGGGAGGAGGAAGAGTTATGCCCGAACATAACCTTCAGTCTATCGCCTTTCCGACGCTCGATGAGACCCAAATCGCCGGACTGGCCGGTTGCACCACCGCCACGCTTAAGTTGTATCGGGACGGGCAGACGCTCTTTGCGGTCGGCGACCGCGACTTGAACTTCTTCATCGTCAAGTCGGGCGAGATCGAGATCGTCGATCACTCCGGCGACGAACCGAAGACACTCACGGTCCATCGGAAGGGCCAATTCACCGGCGACGTCTCGCACTTGACCGGCAATCCGAGGGTGGTTAGTGCCATCGCCCGTGGCGATTGCGAAATGTACGAGGTTTCGGGGGAGGCTCTGCGACAGGTCCTGAACCAGTGCCCGGCCGTCAGCGACATCATCCTCCAGGCGTTCGTCGCCCGGAGGCAGCTTCTGCATGAGTCGCCAAACTTCATCGGCCTGCGGGTGATTGGGTCTCGCTACTCCACCGATACCTTTCGAGTCCGCGACTTCCTGGCCAAGAACCGCGTGCTCTTCACCTGGGTGGACGTGGAGACGGACCCCCAGGTGGATCTGCTGCTCAAACAGTTCGGTGTGACGGAGGCCGATACGCCCGTGGTCGCCTGCAGTCAGAGGCTGCTCTTGCGCAATCCCTCAAACCGGCAACTGGCGGACGAGATCGGTATCCGCCAGCCGCTGGAGCAGGTGGTGTACGACTTGGTCGTGGTGGGAGCCGGCCCGGCAGGGCTGGCGGCCGCGGTCTACGGGGCCTCCGAAGGTCTACGGACGGTGGTGCTGGAACGCGCCGGACCCGGCGGACAGGCGGGCAGCAGTATGCGGATCGAGAACTATCTCGGCTTTCCCACCGGACTGACCGGGAGCGATCTGGCCAACCGCGCGATCCTCCAGGCCAACAAGTTCGGTGCCCGTCTGTCTGTCCCCACGCCGGTGACCCGGCTGGGGTTCGAGAAGGCGTATTCCATCCTGCACCTGGACGACGGCGAGACCGTCACAGCGAAGTGCCTCCTGATCGCTACCGGAGCCGACTACCGCCGGCTGGGCGTGGAGGGGTGCGAACGGTTCGAAGGGACGGGGGTCTACTATGCCGTGACGCTCACCGAGGCGCAGATGTGCCGGGGGTCCCAGGTCGTGGTCATGGGCGGTGGCAATTCTGCGGGCCAGGGCGCCGTCTTTCTCGCCCAGCATGCCCGCCACGTGCTGCTCGTGATCCGCGGCGATGATTTGTACAAAACCATGTCCAGCTATCTGGTCCGGCGGATCGAACAGACGGCCAACATCGAGTTGCTCTGCAACATGACAGTCCGCTGTATGAACGGCGACGGTCACCTCGGCTCCGTCGAGATCGTCAACAATAAGACCGGGCAAGCGCGAACGGTGGAGACTCCGGCCGTGTTCAGCTTCATCGGGGCGGTGCCGAGGACCGACTGGCTGCCCCCGGAGATCGAGAGAGACGCCAAGGGGTTCGTCATGACCGGTACGGCGCTGGCACAATCCCACTACTGGACAGCGCCGCGGCAGCCGTTCCTGCTGGAGACCAGCCGCCCCGGGGTGTTCGCCGCCGGGGACGTACGGTCCAACTCAGTCAAGCGCGTCGCCTCGGCCGTCGGTGAGGGTGCGATGGCCGTCCAGTTCGTGCATGAGTACCTCAAGGAGAGGTGAGAAAGGCGAACATTATGCCTCAACCATCCTGCACACATCTCAACCAGATACGCGAGGTCAAACCGAGCGCCCCCGGCTGCGAGGAGTGTTTGAAAATGAATGACTGTTATGCGAGTCGTCGGACGTAAGTAATGACCATCACTAAGGAGGCGAGCATGGCTAAGGAAGGATCCAAGAAATCCAACACTAAAATGGTTCGCTACATCTTTACTCCCGACCGGCACACTCCGACCGAAGGGCCGAGTCGAGAAAAGATTGCCCAACGTGCGTATGAACTCTATCTTGCGCGAGGAGGCGCAGACGGCTCTGAACAAGAGGACTGGTTGCAGGCTGAACGCGAGCTTCAACATTGAACAGTGTGGTAGCGAGGGACTGTTGCGAGAGAGATCGGCCACTGGCAGCTGTTCCTAAGGAAGCGTGACCATGGGAGCACCTCACATGAACACAAACAGAGGATCTCAAACTCATCTTGATATTCGCAGGAGCCTTCAGCGGTTTCACACACGGATTAGTTGGCTCGATTCCCATCATAGCTTTAGTTTTTCAGACCACTATGCTCCTGATAACACCCATCATGGACTGCTTTTGGTGAGCAACGATGACGTGGTGAAACCCAACACGGGGTTCCGCACCCATCCCCATCAGGATATGGAGATTGTGACCTGGGTGCTCGACGGTGAACTGGAGCATAAGGACTCGGAGGGCAATACCGGCATCCTCTACCCTGGGCTTGCCCAGCGCATGAGCGCCGGGACAGGGATCTGGCACTCGGAGATGAACCCGCAGAAAGACAAGGACGTGCACTTCATCCAGATGTGGGTCCCGCCCGATACGGAACGCATCAATCCGAGCTATGAGCAATTGGATATCAACCGAGAGCTGGAGCGCGGGGGGCTCATTCCCATTGCGTCGGGGCGTGGCCATGAGGCCGCGATTTCCATCAAGCAGCGGGGAGCCGTGCTCTGGGGCGGGCGACTCAAGCCGGCGGAGTCTGTACAGGTTCCCGATGCCCCGTATGTGCATCTCTTCATTACCAAGGGGAGTGCTGAACTCGAAGGGGCCGGGGTGCTCCATACCGGCGATGCGGTTCGTCTCGCAGCAGCCGGTGCGAAGCGCTTGACGGCTGACGCCAGCACAGGAACGGAAGTGCTCATCTGGGAAACCAATCAAGATATGAAGTTGTAAGGAGGGTTGGCGCATTGTGCAAAAAGATGTTCCTTTCGGCCCGTCTAGTTTTTAGGCAGCTTACAGTTAGACCCGTGTGCGCAGAGCCTAGAAAACAATCAAACCTAGGAGGTCTCCCATGGTGTCCATACCAAAGCTGTGGCAGACAGCCAAATCGCAGAAAAGAAATTACTCTTCATGCCGGGAACGCTGGTTCCCGGTATCGAGGCAGCCGATCCGATGATCGCCGCGCGGTCGGCGGCGTATATCGTGTCCTTGTCCCGTCGTGCCCAGGCCCAGTGACGCGGGTCGGAGGTGGGGTGAGAAATTCTTCTAGAGCAAACCGGGTCAGAGTACATTTTCTGGAGGAGTAATTTCTTTGTAAATTGTTCTCTGACCCCAATTCCACAAGAACGATCCGCTACGAACTAGGAGGTTCGGCATGAAATTGTGGTTAGAAAAGTGGCACCGTTCACAACATATTCACCAGTACCGAGAAGGAGGCGCTATCGCTATGATGAAGCACGCCGCTCATCGTCGGTCCATGAGAGTTCAGTATCTCGGAGTATCCCTGCTCCTGACTGTCGGTCTCTGTCTCCTATCCGGCACGGTGATGGCTCAGGAGGGTAAGGTCACGCCGCTCATGTCGGAAATTCTGACGGACATTTCCGGCAAGGAAGGCCTGATGATCACCGTAGAGTATGCGCCCGGCGGGTCGAGCCCGATCCATCGTCACAATGCACATGCATTTGTCTACGTGCTGGAAGGTTCCATCGTGATGCAGGTGAAGGGCGGAAAAGAAGTCACTCTTACACCAGGACAGACCTACTATGAAAACCCCAACGATGTTCATGTCGTGAGCCGGAACGCAAGCAGCACGGCGCCGGCAAAATTCCTTGTGGTTCTGGTCAAAGACAAGGGCGCTCCAGTAGTAGTGCCAGTGAAGTGACTGCGGAATGACCGATAATCGAACTTGAGCGAGAGCGGCAGTCCACTACCGCTCCGAAGATGATCTCGGGCGGTACTCGCCCGGTTACGGGCGACAAACGAAAGGATAATTTATGAAGATCGTTGTGATTGGCGGCAGTGGGCTTATCGGGACAAAACTTGTGAACAGGCTGCGCAAGCAAGGGCATGACGTGGTGGCGGCGTCACCTAAATCGGGCGTCAACACCGTCACTGGTGAGGGGCTGGCTGAAGCGCTCGCCGGCGCTCAGGTTGTCGTCGATGTGGCGAACGCGCCTTCGTGGGAGGACAAGGCCGTGTTGAAATTCTTCGAGACGTCAAGCCGTAACCTCCTTACTGCAGAAAAAGCCGCTGGCGTGAGGCATCACGTCGCGCTGTCGGTGGTCGGCACCGACCGCCTTCTCGAGAGTGGGTACTTCCGTGCGAAGATGGCTCAGGAAACTCTGATCAAGGCGTCAAAGATTCCCTATACGATCGTCCAGTCAACGCAGTTCTACGAATTCATAGGCGCCATCGCCCAATTCAGCACCGTCGAGCAAACGGTTCATCTGCCACCCGCCCTTGCGCAGCCCATCGGGTCCGATGACGTGGCTGCCGCAATGGCCGATGTCGCAGTCGGGACGCCGGTGAACGGCACGATCGAGATAGCCGGTCCTGATCGGGTACCTCTCGACAAACTCGTCGGACGATTCTTGACCGCTACCCATGATCCACGCGAGGTGGTCACGGATGCCCACGCACGCTACTTCGGCATAGAGGTGAACGATCAATCGCTCACCCCCGGCAGCAACGCGCGAATCGGTCCGACGGGTTTCGAAGGCTGGCTCAGCTCCATGCCTCGGAAGTAAATCAGCCAGGCAGGGGTTGAGGGGTCAGACCTCTTTAATTTTTTGACAGCGTTCCCTGGGGCGCGCGGGAACGCCGGACGAAGGCACAAAGGCAGTCTCATCTCTCGCGTCGGATGGTAGCAGCTACGTCATCGGCATCGAATTGTTAGTCGAGAGATGCATTGCAGATTCTCCGAATAGCCCGCGACGGATGGAAGGAATGAAGGCCATGTCACAGACACTCGCAGGAAAAATCGCCCTCGTCACCGGCGGCAATAGCGGCATCGGGCTGGCAGTGGCCCTCGCGTTTGCGAGAGAAGGCGCGCGTGTCGTCATCACGGGACGCGATCAGGCGACCTTGGACAAGGCGGCAGCACAGCTCGGCGAGAAGGTCATCGCAGTGCGAAGTGATGCCGGGAGTGTCGCCGATGGGATCAAGCTCGCCACGTTGTTGCAACAGCAGGAGGTGATGCTCGACGCCGTGTTTATCAATGCCGGTGTGGCCAAGCTCGCTCCGTTCGAAGCGGTCGGGGAAGAGATGTGGGATGTGACCTTCAACACCAACCTGAAAGGTCCGTATTTCTTGATCAAGGCGCTGCTTCCACTTCTGAACCCGGGAGCCGCCATCGTGCTCAATGGCTCGATCAACGCCCACATCGGCATGCCGAATACGAGTGTGTATGCCGCCAGCAAAGCCGCGTTGATCTCGCTGGCGAAGACGCTGACTTCCGAGCTGTTGAGTAGAGGCGTCCGTGTCAATGTGGTCAGCCCTGGCCCTGTCACGACATCTCTATTAAGCCGCCTGGGTCTCCCTGCGGAGCAACTCTCGGAAGTCGCGGCGGGCATCCAAGCCCAGGTCCCCCTCAAGCGCTTCGGTACGCCCGAGGAAATCGCGAGCGCGGTGCTGTATCTGGCATCGTCCGATTCGGCCTTCATCGTTGGTACCGAGCTGGTGGCCGACGGGGGCATGAGCCAGCTTTGATTGTCACCGGAGCTAGTTCAAGCTTCACGAGGGCATGCAGGAATAGAGAATTCGATGCGGGTTGATGTCGTAGTACTGGCAAGTAGCGGAACATCCCATGCGGGATTCTCAGAAAGGAGCGGTCATGGAAGCCGTGGCGCTGAAAGACAGGACGATCAGCATTGGAGCGCAAACCTTGGACGCAATCTGCATCAATACAATCCGTGCCCTCTCAATGGACGCGGTCCAGGAAGCCAACTCCGGCCATCCGGGTACGCCGATGGCCTTGGCGCCTGTCGCCTATTGTCTGTGGCAACGCTTTTTACGGTTCGATCCCGAAGATCCGATCTGGCCAAACCGCGACCGGTTTGTGCTCTCCAATGGTCACGCATCAATGCTGCTCTATTCACTCCTGCATCTCTGCGGGGTCAAGGCAGTCAACCCTCAGTACGAGACGCTCGGCGAGCTATCCGTAACGCTTGACGATATCAAAAGATTTCGGAAGCTCGACAGCAAGTGCCCGGGCCACCCAGAGTATCGGTGGACTTCAGGGATTGAGACAACGACTGGCCCGTTAGGGCAAGGAATCGCGACGAGTGTGGGGATGGCGATAGCCGGGAAGTGGATGGCCCAGTATTTTAATCGTCCCAGCTTCGACATGTTTGATTACCGTGTCTATGCCTTGTGCGGCGACGGATGCCTGATGGAAGGGATATCGAGTGAATCCGCGTCGCTGGCCGGGCATCTGAAGCTGTCCAATCTTTGCTGGATGTACGACAACAATAAAATCACCATCGAAGGCCGAACCGACTTGGCGTTCAGCGAGGACGTGGCAACGCGCTTTATCGGTTACGGCTGGAACGTCGTGCGTGTCGGCGACGCCAATGATCTGGATATGCTCGAACGGGCATTTCACACCTTCACAAGCACGGTAGACCGGCCGACCTTGATCATCGTTGACAGCCATATCGCCTACGGTTCACCCAACAAGCAGGATACGCACGCCGCGCACGGCGAGCCGCTGGGCGAGGAAGAGATCAGGCTGACCAAGCGGAACTACGGCTGGCCGGAGGACGCCAAGTTTCTCGTTCCGGACGGGGTTCGGGAACACTTCCAAGCGATGATGGGCAATCGCGGGCGTCAAGGACGTGAGGCCTGGATGGCGAAGTTTGCCGGCTACGGGCGTCAATACCCAGAACTCGCTGACCAACTCGATCGAATGCAACACCGCCGCCTGCCGGAAGGCTGGGACCAGGACCTGCCGACTTTTCCCGCAGATGCCAATGGACTCGCCTCTCGGGACTCCTCAGGCAAGGTGTTGAATGCCATCGCGAAACATGTGCCGTGGTTGATCGGCGGTTCGGCGGACCTGGCGCCATCGACCAAGACGCGAGTCACGTTCGATGGGGCGGGAGATTTCGCAGCCGGATGGTACGGCGGCCGGAACTTCCACTTCGGCATCCGTGAGCACGCGATGGGCGCTGTGCTTAACGGACTGTCGCTTTCCAAAATACGGTCATATGGATCCAGTTTCCTGATCTTCAGCGACTACGCCAAGCCGGCGATCCGTCTGTCCGCGATCATGGAAATCCCGGTCATCTACATCTTCACCCATGATTCGATCGGTGTGGGCGAAGACGGCCCGACCCATCAGCCTGTTGAGCAGCTCGCGTCGCTCCGGGCGGTTCCGAATCTCATTGTGTTCCGACCGGCGGATGCCAACGAAGTCGTCGAAGCCTGGAGGATCATCATGCAATTGCGGCATGAGCCTGCGCTGTTGGTCTTGTCGCGGCAGGCGTTGCCAACGCTGGATCGCGCGAAGTACGCACCAGCCTCCGGCGTAGCGAAGGGTGCATACGTGCTCGCCGATACCGGCGGAACTCCCGATGTGTTGCTGCTGGCCAGTGGGAGCGAAGTCTCGCTCTGCGTTGGAGCTTACGAGCAGTTGAAGGCTGAAGGCACCAACGCCCGCGTGGTGAGCATGCCCTCCTGGGAACTGTTCGAGCAGCAAAGCCAAGCATACCGCGATCGTGTCATGCCGCCGGGCGTCACTGCCCGTGTCGCGGTGGAACAGGCGTCCACGTTCGGATGGACTCAATACACCGGGCGTGACGGTACTGTCATAGGCATGAAGACCTTCGGCGCCTCAGCGCCGCTCAAAGAGTTACAGCGCAAATTTGGATTTTCTCCTGAACAGATCGTGGCCGCCGCCAAGGCGCAGGTCGCCCGCTCGCAGGACCTGGCCGGCGGCATTGGCCGAAAGGGAACGGAGGATAAGCGCGCATGACATTCGCGCCCGCCGGACAAGAAGAACGAGCGTTTCTGTACCAGTACGAAACAAACACTTGGGGTCTGCGGGGGGCGGCTCGGCTCCTCGCGGGTGGCTGGCACAGCCCGCAGGAGGACGTATGAGCGGCCATCGCGCTTCACAGAATGTGTCTGCAGAGCGCGCTGAGCTGTGGTTGATCCGCCACGGTGAGACGGAGTGGAGCGTCACCAGGCGTCACACGGGCCGCACCGACATCGCGCTGACGCCGACCGGCGAGCACCAGGCCGCAGCCTTAGGCCGGCATCTGGCGGGACGGCCGTTTGCGCTTGTACTCTGCAGTCCGCTGCAGCGCGCCCGTGAGACCTGCCGGCTGGCGGGGTACTGCGATGTCGTGACGTTTACCGACGATCTTCTGGAGTGGGACTACGGGGCCTACGAAGGTCGCACGACGAGCGAGATCCGCACCGAGGTGCCCTGCTGGTCGATCTGGACCGGCAGCGTGCCGCGCGGAGAGACGATCGAGCAGGTGGGTCGTCGGGCCGAGCGGGTGATCAAGCAGGCGTTGGCAGTCGGCGGCGCTGTGGCCCTGTTCGCTCATGCCCATATCTTGAGAGTGCTGACTGCGTGCTGGCTTGGTCTCCCACCTGACGCTGGCCGGTTGTTTGAGCTCGGCACGGCCTCAATGAGCGTGCTCGGGTACGAGCGCGAGAACCGGGCCATCTCCGTGTGGAACCAGGACTGGCACCTCGTTCGCCAGGAGAACCCTTGAGGGCGATATACACATAGGAGGACCGAATACGGACGTCTTCTTGCAGATCACCTGGGACG
Source organism: Nitrospiraceae bacterium (assembly GCA_036004925.1). Lineage (GTDB taxonomy): Bacteria > Nitrospirota > Nitrospiria > Nitrospirales > Nitrospiraceae > Palsa-1315. The sequence goes on from DASYRC010000040.1 coordinate 11,900, forward strand.
AATCGGCGGACCTGCTAGTGCCCGGACAGCGGTACACCTTCGGCGTAGTCAAGGCCGCGCAAGCGCGCGGCGACTTTCAGGTCCAGGCCGAACGCGGCCGCCGCGCCTTGCGCCTGCATCTGGGCGGGGACGTACAGGGAGGATTAACAAAACTCGAGCACGTGTTGCGGAAGCCGCTTGCTTGAGCTGAGCACAAACTCTTTGCGACGAAAGGATACGGACATGCAAATCGGAATGATCGGGTTGGGACGAATGGGTGGGAACATGGTACGCCGGTTGCTGCGCGGAGGGCACGAATGCGTCGTCTACGCCAGGCATCCCGACGCTGTACTGGTGCTAGCCAAGGAAGGGGCGGTGGCGTCATCGTCGCTCGACGAGTTTGTGCAGAAGCTTAAACGGCCGCGCGTGGCCTGGCTGATGGTGCCCGCCGCAGTGGTCGATCGCACGATCGACGAACTGGCGACATTTCTCCAACAAGACGACCTCATCATCGACGGCGGCAACTCTTATTACATCGATGACATCCGCCGCGCTCGGGACCTCGCGGCACGAGGCATTCGGTATGTCGATGTCGGCACCAGCGGCGGCGTGTGGGGACTGGAACGGGGCTACTGCCTGATGATTGGTGGTCCTGACCAGGCGGTGAATCGGCTCGACCCAGTCTGTAAGACATTGGCTCCGGGGCGAGGGGCGATTCCTCGCACGCCAGGTCGTGAGAAAGCGCATGGCACGGCTGAGGAGGGGTATCTGCACTGTGGTCCCAGCGGCGCTGGACATTTCGTGAAGATGGTGCACAACGGGATCGAGTACGGCCTCATGGCTGCGTACGCGGAGGGCATCAATATCTTGAAACACGCCAACGTCGGCAAAAAGGGCAAGATCATCGACGCGGAGACGACGCCGCTCCGGAATCCCGACCATTATCAGTACGACTTCAATCTGCCGGACATCGCCGAGGTGTGGCGGCGCGGCAGCGTGGTCGCCTCCTGGTTGCTCGATTTGACGGCGATGGCGCTGCTCAAACAACCGGATCTCGCAAAGGTCCCTGGTCGCGTATCCGATTCCGGCGAAGGGCGCTGGACTGTCACCGCCAGCATTGACGAGGGGGTGCCGACGCCTGTGCTCAGTGCCGCGCTCTATCAGCGGTTTACGTCGCGTGGCGAAGATGACTTCGCGACCAAAGTCCTCTCGGCCATGCGTTTCGAGTTTGGTGGGCATGTCGAACGACCGATTGGCGGATAACGCGCATTTGAGGAGGTGACCCATGCGTGAGCCGAATCAACACCCGGGGCGGCCGGCCGATCCGTGTGCCTTGGTGATCTGTGGCGCCAGCGGCGATTTGACGAAACGCAAATTGATTCCCGCGCTGTACAACCTAGCCAACGATCATCTGCTCTCCCCGGAGTTCGCGATTATCGGATTCGCCCGCAACGATCTCGACACCGACGCCTTCCGCAAGCAACTCACCGAGGACATCAAGACCTTCGCCACGGGCTCGGTCGATGCAGAGATTTGGGAATGGCTTCTGGGGCGGACCTATTACGTCCCCGGCGACTTCAAGGACCCTAAGGCCTACCAGAAACTCAAGGAGGTGATGGCGCAGGAGATCCGTTCTCACAGCGCTCACGGAAACGTCTTGTACTACCTCGCCACGGCGCCGTCGCTCTTTGCAGAAATTGTCCGACAGCTCGGCGCAGCGGACCTGGCGCACGAAGAAGATGGGCGGTGGCGGCGTGTGATCATCGAGAAGCCCTTCGGGCGCGATCTTGAATCAGCCCGCGCGCTGAACGCCGAGATCAATGAAGCACTGAAAGAGCGGCAGATTTACCGCATCGATCACTATCTTGGGAAGGAGACCGTGCAGAACATCTTGGCCTTTCGATTCGGCAACGGGATCTTCGAGCCCGTTTGGAATCGGCGCTATATCGATCACATCCAGATCACGGCGGCCGAGAGCGTCGGGGTCGAGCAGCGAGGGGGGTATTACGAAGCCTCGGGCGCGTTGCGCGACATGGTCCCGAACCATCTATTCCAACTGCTGTCGCTGACCGCCATGGAGCCACCGGTCTCGTTTGATGCCGACAAGGTGCGAGACGAACAGGCCAAGGTTCTGCATGCCTTTCAGCCGCTCACGTCGGAGGAGGTGCTGAGCAAGACGGTCCGTGGGCAGTACGGCCCAGGTATGAGCGGCGAAACGCATGTGCCGGCCTACCGCGAGGAGTTCAGTGTGGCTCATGATTCGAAAACGGAAACGTTCGTTGCGCTGAAATTCAACATCGACAACTGGCGCTGGGCCGATGTGCCCTTCTATCTGCGCACAGGCAAGCGTCTCCCCAAGCGTGTGACGGAAATCGTCGTTCAGTTCAGACGCGCCCCGTTTGTGCTGTTCCGGAATACACCCGTGGATCAGCTCAACGCGAACCGGCTCGTGGTCCATATCCAACCTGACGAGGGGATCTCACTGCGATTCGGCGCCAAGATTCCAGGTCCGATCATGCAGATGGGCGCGGTGAACATGGACTTCGACTACGCCGACTACTTCGGCTGCGCAGCCAACACGGGCTACGAACGATTGCTCTATGATTGCATGTGCGGGGATGCGACCCTGTTCCAGCGAACGGACATGGTCGAGGCGGGATGGAAGGTCGTCTCTCCGATTCAGGACGTCTGGAGAGCCCTGTCGCCGCGGTCGTTTCCCAATTACCCCGCGGAGACCTGGGGGCCGAAAGAAGCCCACGACCTGCTGGCCCGGGATGGCCGAGAATGGCGACTCATCGAATGAACGACGAGGGAAGGGTCCTCCACCGCCCCAAGAAGGTGCTGGTCATCGACGTGGGAGGGACCCACGTGAAAATCCTTATGACCGGAAAGCGTGTGATGCGCAAAGTGAACTCGGGGCCGACCATGACCGCACGAAAAATGGTGGACGCGGTCAAGCGTCTCACCATCGATTGGTCCTATGAGGCTGTCTCTATAGGCTACCCTGGGCCCGTTTTGCATGGACGGCCGGTCGCTGAGCCGAAGAATCTGGGCAGGGGGTGGGTCGGGTTCGATTTTGAAAGGGCGTTCGGGTGTCCGGTCCGAGTGATCAACGACGCGGCGATGCAGGCCTTAGGCAGCTACCGCGAGGGCCGTATGCTTTTCCTAGGTCTCGGTACAGGACTTGGGTCGGCTTTGATCATCGATGGCGTCCTTGAACCGATGGAGCTTGCGCACCTGCCGTACAAGAATGGTCGGAGTTACGAAGAGTACGTCGGTGTGCGCGGGCTCAAGCGGTTTGGAAAAAAGAAATGGCGTCGCCACGTCGTGAAGGCGGCCGAAACGCTCCGCCACGCACTGCAGGTCGATTCTGTCGTGCTCGGTGGCGGCAACGTCAAACAGCTCAAGAAAGTTCCCGCGGGTATCCAATTGGGAAACAATGCTCACGCGTTCATCGGGGGATATCGTCTCTGGAAGAATTGAGACCGGCGATGGCAGGTAAGAGGAGGATCATCATCATCGGAGGCGGATTTGCCGGGGTGAAGTGCGCAAGGACTTTGCGCCGTACGTTATCTCCGGAATTGTGTGAGATCGTGTTGTTCAGCCGAGAGAACACCATGCTCTTTCACCCGCTGCTGGCAGAGGTCGCTGGTGCGGCGATCAACCCCGGGGCGGTGACGGTGCCGTTGCGCCAGATGCTACCCGGCGTGCGGTGCCGAACGGAAGAAGTCCGAGAGATCAACCCCACGACTTCCGTGGTGGAATACGAAGGGTACGATGGCCGCCAGAATCGTATGGCATTCGACCATGCCGTCGTGGCGTGTGGAGCCGCGGTCAATCTCAGCCTGGTGCCCGGCATGGCCGACCATGCGTTTCCGTTGAAATCGGTCGGCGATGCGATTGCCTTGCGGTTCCACGTCACGGAGCAACTGGAAAAGGCGGAGGTCTGCGAGGACCCTGAGCTGCGGCGCTGGTATCTGTCATTCGTGGTGATCGGCGGCGGCTTTACCGGAGTGGAGACGGCGGGTGCGATCAATGACCTGGTACGATCCAGCACGCGGTTCTATGGCAACTTCGGCGCCGCGGATGTGACCGTGACACTGGTGCATAGCCGCGATCACATTCTACCCGAAGTCAGCCCCACGCTGCGGGGGCTCGCCCGGACGAAGATGGAACAAGCCGGGATTCAAATGGTATTGAAGACGCGGGCGGTACTGGCCACCGCGGAGGGAGTCGAGCTGCAGGGCGGCCGGATGATTCGGGGCTCGACCGTCGTCTGCACGATTGGCACCACGATGCCGCTCTTGCTGCAGCGGCTTGACGTGCCCAAGGAAGGCGACCGCTTGCTAACCGATCCGGACATGCGGGTACGCGGGGCACCAACCCTCTGGGCGATCGGCGACTGTGCGCGCATCGTCAATGTGTACGACGGCCAGGTCTCTCCCCCCACCGGCCAGTTTGCCGAGCGCCAAGGACGACGAGCGGCGGAGAACATCATCCGGGTACTCAATGGTCAATCCACCAGACCGTTCTTTTTCAAGCCGTTGGGCCAGCTGTGTGGCATCGGGGAGAAGAATGCGGTCGCCGAAATCCTGGGCGTCCGGCTCTCGGGTTTTCTGGCCTGGTCGCTCTGGCGGACCGTGTATCTGCTGAAATCTCCTTCCTGGTCGCGCCGGATCAAGGTCGCGTTCGACTGGACCTGGGAGCTGTTTTTCCCGCGTGATCTGGCCTATATCAGGATCAATCAAACCGAACGGATCACACGGGCGCATTATCGCCCCGGCGATTTCGTCTTTGTCGAAGGCGAGCCGGCCATGCGTTTCTATGTGATCGAACGCGGCGAAGTGGAAGTCATGCGGCGTCACCCCACAGGAGGGCCCGACAACATGGTGGCGGTGTTACGGCCGGGAGAGTTTTTCGGCGAAATGGCACTCCTCGGCGGCGGCGTACACACCGCGAGCGTCCGCGCGCGCACGGCGGTGGAGGTGCTGGTCATGGGAAAAGAGATCTTCTCACAGATTTCCGGGGCGTTCACTCCCTTCCGCAATCTTCTGGCTCAAGCCCTGAGATGGCGACGCTCCAGGTCGAATCCTCTCTTGGGCCACGTATGGGCTGTTCTCGAACACCAGCCGCTGTCCATGTTCATAGACGCGTTCCCGAGGCACTGGCTCACCGCTGATGACACGTTTGAAGATGCCGTCCACATATTTGATCAGCAGGCCATCGAGATCCTGTGTGTGCTTGATAAGGACAGACGCTTGGAAGGTCTCGTGAGGAGAGACGAGTTATTTGAAGCCTTTGCGCAAGGAAAGACTCCGGCGACCAAAGTCCGGGATTTCATGCGTGCCGATGCCGGCGCGGTCACGCTGGGTGACACAATCCTGACGGTTGGCGAGTTGATGAACAAGCAGGATCTCTTCTGGTTGCCCGTTGTGGAGAGCAAACAGGATCGCCGCCTCATCGGCATCATCCGGTCGGAGACCGTGCTGCGCTTTACAGTGGAACAATCCCGAACCGATCGCTCGGTTGCTTAACAATTGGGAAGAACTGCTTTTACGGAAGGCCGCTACGAATGTGGAATCCGCACACAGGGAAGATGCTGGAGGCGATATCACAAACTCGAACGCCATTGTCCTACTGACCGACGGCCTGGAACATTCTGTGCGGTCAAGACACGTGGGATGACTTTATTCACTGATGTGCCCGCATGGCTCGCGGGCCACGAAACAGAGGTGACAGGATGAACGCAACACAATTACTTCACAATCTCGGTCAGAGCATCTGGCTGGATAACATCACACGCGACCTGCTGAACAGCGGCACACTCAAGCGCTACGTCACCGAATTTTCGGTAACGGGGCTGACCTCAAATCCGACGATCTTCGACCACGCCATCGAACACAGCCCTGCGTATGACGCCGCGATCCGCGAGAAGCTGAGTAGGGGCAAATCGGGCGAGGCGCTCTTTTTCGACCTAGCATTGGAGGACATCACCCGGGCCGCCGACCTGTTTCGACCTGTCTACGACAAGACGGACGGTGTGGATGGGTGGGTCTCCTTGGAAGTGTCGCCCTTGCTGGCGCACGACACGGCCAGCACCCTGGCTACAGCCAAGGATTTGCACGCGCGGGCGGGACGGCCTAACCTGTTCATCAAAATCCCTGGAACCAAGGAAGGCCTGCCCGCGATCGAGGAGGCGATCTTTGCCGGCATCCCGATCAACGTTACCCTCCTGTTCTCGCGCGAGCACTACGTGGCGGCTGCTGAGGCGTTTTTACGTGGCATCGTGCGGCGCATCGATGCGGGACTCAACCCTAATGTCGGATCGGTCGCCTCGCTGTTCATCAGTCGCTGGGATGCCGCCGTCACGGGAAAGGTGCCGGACTTGTTGCGCAACCAGCTCGGCATCGCCATCGCGATGCGTACGTACAAGGCGTACCGCGCGTTGCTTGCCTCCCCCAGCTGGCAGCGCGTGTTCAACACCGGCGCACGTCCCCAACGGCTCCTCTGGGCCAGCACGGGAACCAAGGATCCCAAGGCATCGGACGTCCTCTACATCAAGACGCTCGCTGCGCCTTTCACGGTGAACACGATGCCGGAGAGTACGTTGAAAGCCCTCGCCGATCACGGCGAATTGGGTACGATCCTGCCGGCAGACGGTGGCGACTGCGAGGATGTGTTAGCGCAGTTCGGTAAAGCCGGAATCGATGTCGACGCCCTGGCTGCCCAGCTTCAGGATGAAGGGGCGAAGTCGTTCGTGAAGTCCTGGAACGAACTGATGGCGGTGATCAGTTCGAAGAGTGCTGCACTCAAGGAGGCCGTAGCCAGTTGAAGGCCGGAGTTGATGGTCCAGAAAATGACACCTTCAAAATACCGCGGGAGACGAAGAATGTCACAGACTTCCCAATTGAACGTGCTGGTTGTTGACTGAAAGCGCTCCCTCGAGGTTACCGGGCGGGAGACAACGCCAATGCGTTCCTCGGAAGGTTTCGTCTGTGGGAGCAGACCGGTGCTCGGCTCCTCCCGTTGCCTCAATAGGCCCGTTCTTGGAGAAGACAGGAGATGAAAGGAGTACCAATGGCCACACAGGTAGGAACAGGTACCAAAAGCGAGCGAATCGAACCGCTGGCCACCCGCAAGGCTTGGAAGGCTCTCCACACCCACTACGAGAAGGTTCGGCAATTCCATCTGCGAACTCTCTTTGCGGAGGATCCCACGCGCGGCACACGTCTGACGGCTGAGGCAGAGGGGATCTTTCTGGACTACTCGAAGAATCGGATCACGGACGAAACCCTCGAACTCCTCCTTCAACTGGCCAAGGAATCGGGCCTGCGAACACGGATCGACGCCATGTTCCGGGGTGAGAAGATCAACAGCACGGAGAAGCGGGCGGTCCTGCACGTGGCCCTGCGCGCACCTCAAGGCACATCCATCGTCGTCGAGGGCGAGAACGTGGTACCCCAGGTCCACGCCGTCCTCGACAAGATGGCCGACTTCTCCAACCGGATCCGGAGCGGCGCGTGGAAAGGCCACACGGGCAAACGCATTCGGAATGTTCTCAATATCGGCATCGGAGGCTCCGACCTCGGGCCGGTAATGGCCTATGAGGCACTCAAGCATTACAGCGACCGCGCCATGACGTTTCGGTTCGTGTCCAATATCGATGGCACGGACTTCGCGGAAGCGGTGGGCAACCTCGACCCGGCGGAGACTCTGTTCATCGTCTCTTCGAAAACCTTCACCACGCTAGAGACAATGACCAACGCGCAAAGTGCGCGCGACTGGTCGCTCAAGGGACTCGGCGGTGATGTCAAGGCCGTCGCCAAACACTTTGTCGCCGTCTCGACAAATGCGGAAGAAGTGGCGAAATTTGGGATCGATACCGCCAACATGTTCGAGTTCTGGGACTGGGTCGGCGGGCGCTACTCCATGGACTCGGCGATCGGCCTCTCAACGATGGTGGCCATTGGGCCGGAGAACTTCCGAGCCCTGTTGGACGGCTTCCACCAGATGGACGAGCACTTCCGTACCACCCCCTTCGAGCGCAACCTGCCAGTACTCATGGGCCTCCTAGCCGTCTGGTACAACGACTTCTTCGATTCCCAGACGGTGGCCGTGCTGCCTTACGAGCAGTACCTGAAACGATTTCCAGCCTATCTGCAGCAGTTGACGATGGAGAGCAACGGCAAACACGTCACCTTCGAGGGGACGGAGGTCGCCTACCAGACCGGCCCCATCTACTGGGGCGAGCCGGGAACCAACGGCCAGCACTCCTTCTACCAATTGATCCATCAGGGGACCAAACTCATCCCTTGTGACTTCATCGCGCTCGGCCAGCCGCTCAACCAGCTCGGCCGTCACCACGACATGCTCCTGGCGAACGTCTTCGCTCAGACTGAGGCGTTGGCCTTCGGCAAGACGCGGGAGCAAGTCATGGCGGAGGGCACGCCGGATTGGCTCGTACCCCATCGGATGTTCGAGGGCAACCGCCCGTCGAACACGATCCTCGCCGAGCGGCTCACGCCGGAAATGCTCGGCAAGCTGGTCGCCCTCTACGAGCACTGCGTGTTCACCCAGGGCACCATCTGGCAGATTAACTCGTTCGACCAGTGGGGCGTGGAACTTGGCAAGGTACTGGCCCAGCGCATTATCCCGGAACTTGAGAACAAGACAGAGCCCACGCTCGGCCATGATAGTTCAACGAACAGCTTGATCCGCCGCTACCGCACACTCAAGGAGGCATCATGATACCTCGTGGTTTTGATAAATCTTTATACGTCCTGCCCTTCGACCATCGCGGTTCGTTCAAGACGGGAATGTTCGGCTGGAAGGGGGCGCTCACTCCGGAGCAGACGGCACAGATCGCTGCCGCCAAGCAGGTGATCTACGATGGCTTCAAGACTGCTGTGGCGGCGGGGGTGCCCAAGGAGAAAGCCGGTATCCTGGTGGACGAACAGTTCGGTGCCGCCATACTTCGCGACGCGGCAGCGCAGGGCTACGTGACGGCGTGCCCCACGGAGAAGAGCGGACAGGAGGAGTTCGACTTCGAGTACGGCGAGGGCTTCGCCAAACACATCGACGCCTTCCACCCCACCTTCTGCAAGGTGCTGGTGCGCTACAACCCGCAGGGCGATCAGGCGCTGAACCGCCGGCAGTCGGCTCGCCTGAACCGGCTGTCGGACTACCTGCATAGCGAGAGTCGCAGCCTGTTTCTGTTTGAGCTCTTAGTGCCGCCGGAGAAGGCACAACTCGAGAAGCTTCAGGGCAACAAGAAAGCCTACGACCTGGAGCTTCGCCCTCGACTGGTGGTCGAAACGATTCAGCAGCTCCAAGACGCTCGTGTCGAGCCCGACGTCTGGAAGGTCGAGGGACTCGATCGCCGCGAGGACTGCGAGAAAATCGTGGCGGCTGCGCGACAGGGCGGCCGTGACAAAGTCGGCTGCATCATCCTGGGCCGTGGCGAGGACGACACAAAGGTGCGCGAATGGCTGATGACGGCGGCCGGAGTCCCGGGGTTCATCGGCTTCGCGGTGGGCCGGACAGACTTCTGGGAGCCGCTCGTTGGCTGGCTGGCCAAGAAGACCCAGCGGGACGCCGCTGTGGCCGAGATCGCCCACCGCTACCGGGAGTTTGTGGACATGTTTGAGAGTGTGCGAGTCGAGCCCAGTGCCGTGTGAAGGAGAAGGAGAGGGGCAGAAAAATGAAACCAGATGTCGTGAAGCTGGCTCCGTCGATCCTCGCAGCGGACTTTGCCCGCTTGGGTGAACAGGTAGCCGAGGCGGAGCAAGCCGGGGCTGACCGCATCCACGTTGATGTGATGGATGGTCACTTCGTGCCCAACCTTTCGATGGGGGCGCCGATCGTCCAATCACTCCGCCGGGTGACGCACCTCCCTCTGGAGATTCACCTGATGATCTCGGACCCGGACTTTTTCTTAGACGAATTCGTCGAGGCTGGCTCGGATTCATTCCTTGTTCACTGGGAAGGCAACGCCAATCTGCACCGCACCATTCAACGCATCAAGGCACTGGGCAAACGTGCCGGTGTGGTCATCAACCCGGCAACCCCAGCGGCGGTGCTGGAGGAAATCCTGCAAGATGTCGAGCAGGTGTTGATTATGACCGTCAACCCCGGTTTCGGGCATCAGCTGTTCCTTCCCACGACCTTGCCAAAGATCCGGCGTGTCCGACAGATGATCGAACAAATTCAGTCAGAGTGCGATGTGGAGGTGGACGGGGGTATCGATGCAGAAACTGCTCCGTTGGCGGCTGCCGCGGGAGCGAACGTTCTGGTAGCCGGAACGGCGATCTTTGGTGAGAGCGAAGGGGTGACCGCAGCCATGAGACGGCTGCGAGCCATCATCAACCAAGTGATGAACTGACCTCAACGGATCTAGCCGGTTGTTCTGAATAGAAGTACCTATGGAGCTTGGAATGAAAGGAGTAACCATGGACTTACAATTGTCTGGCAAGCTCGCGCTGGTGACCGGTTCGACTGCGGGTATCGGCCTGGCGATTGGTTCAACTCTGGCCGGTGAGGGCGCGACGGTGATTATCAACGGTCGGTCAGAAAAGCGTGTGACCGAAGCTATCCAGAAAATCCGGCAGCAATATCCTCACGGCAAGCTGGAGGCGCTCATCGGTGATCTGAGCAAAGGGGAAACGGTGAAGCAAGCCACCAGCAGTTTTCCTCGCGTGGACGTTTTGATCAATAACCTCGGCATCTATGGAATAAAGTCCTTTGAGAATATGTTGGATGAGGACTGGGCGGCGATCATCGAAACGAACTTCATGAGCGGCGTGCGCTTGAGCCGCCATTACCTCCCGAAGATGAAGGCGAAGAACTGGGGCAGAATCATTTTTATCTCGAGCGAATCCGCCATCAATATTCCCGTTGAGATGATCCACTATGGGGTTACGAAGACCATGCAACTCGCGTTGGCGCGCGGTCTGGCGGAAACGACGGCAGGCACAGGCGTGACGGTCAACTCCATCTTACCAGGACCAACGCGATCCGAAGGAGTGGAGGGGTTCGTCAGCCACATGGCGAAGTCTCGCAACGTGGAGTGGTCTGTGGTGGAGAAGGAGTTCTTTGAGACTATCCGACCCAGTTCGCTGCTCAAACGGTTTGCCACACCAGAGGAAGTGGCCACGCTGGTGGCGTTCGTCGCCAGCCCGCTGTCCTCTGCCACGAACGGAACGGCGCTCCGTGTGGACGGCGGAGTCGTTCGCTCGATTATTTGATCGACAACCTGGGAAGCTACTGTTTGGGACGCGAGCCCGCTTCAGACTACCGGCAAGGAATAGGAAAAGTAGTCTGTCACCTTTGTTCTATTCCATAGGACAGCTGACTGCTGAATACAAGTTCGGAGGATAACATGCGCGTGGGAATTGCCACAGATCATGGTGGGTTTGGTTTGAAGGAAGAGTTGGTTGCTCACCTCCGCGAAGCCGAGCATGAGGTCATCGGTTTCGGTGCTTGTGGCCTGAACCAGGGCGACGATTATCCCGACTTTGTCATCCCGCTCGGCCGGGCTGTGGCAGCGGGTACGGTGTAGCGGGGGGGAGCGACCTGCGGCAGCGGCGTCGGCACATTGGTCTGCGCAAACAAGAACCAGGCATTGGCGCCGGACTGGTGCATCACATTGACCTCCCCAGTTGATGGCCAGTCTACCATTCACACTGGACCGAATTTGCCCGGGCAGGTCAGTGAACGGAAACGAATGGAGACGGTGATGAAGAAAGTTACGAAAGCAGGGAGGCTCTTAACTCTAGGATGGCTTGCCGCAATTTTCTTCGGCTGTGGGGGATTGCAATCCCAGCCTGTCTCAAGGATCGTTCCTATTTCCGGGTTCGACCAGGTCGCAGGCAAATGGGAAGGATTAAGCAAACGGGTGCCGGACATGCGGGACCATGCCTGGGTCATCCTGATAATCAGCGAGAAAGGGTTCTTTCACTTCGCAAGCAATCGAGCGACGGGGCTCTTGTTGGGGACCGGCACTCTCCACATTCATGACGGTGAAGTGTTCGGAAAGACAGGCACTGGTAGTGGCACGTTTACGCTCCACGATAAGGCCGGCAAGCCGGTCTTAGTAGTCGAAGCGGCCCTCAATGATGGCATTCACTACTATCTTGAAATGACTCCGATCAGATAGCGAACACCGCGGCCTTGCGTATACAGGGGCCGCCTGCTCCAACAAGGGTCCTCCAACATGGCCACCGCAGCATCTGCTCACCAGACCGGCTCGTTTGAGACTCGTATCTCAAGCGATCGAGCAACCCTCACACTCTTGCTGACAGGACGTTTGGATGCAAATACCACCGGAAGGTTATGGCGGGAAGCTCAGCACATCCTCGAGCAAACGAAACCGATCCGGGTCGTGATTGATGCTTCTGAGGTGACCTATTGTGACGGGGCAGGTGTCGCTTTCATCGTCAAACTTCAGCAGTACCAGGTGCGCACCGGTGGTGACATGACCATTCACGGACTGCAGGAGGAGTTCCGTCGCCTTCTCGATATCTATGGGCAGATTTCAATAGAACCTCCGCCAGGGCGTCGCAGCGAGCCGCTCTCGGTCGTTGAACAGGTCGGGCACTCTGCACTCGAAGTCTGGCAAGACGTCCAGACCTTGCTGACATTCGTCGGGGAGCTGACGGTAACCCTGCTCCGCGCCGCTCGCCATCCCCGTCTTGTCCGGTGGTCGGATGCCTGGCTCACTGCGGAACGGGCCGGCGTCGATGCCCTCCCCATCATTGCGTTGATTGGGTTTCTGCTCGGACTCATCTTGGCATTTCAGTCGGCGATTCCGATGCGCCGGTTCGGAGCGGAGATCTTCGTCGCGAACCTCATCGGAGTCTCGATGCTTCGGGAGATGGGCCCCCTGATCACCGCCATTATTCTGGCCGGCCGGTCCGGCTCGGCTTTCGCAGCCGAGCTCGGAACCATGAAGGTCAGGGAAGAGATCGACGCCCTGACCACGATGGGACTCGAACCGGTCCGGTTTCTCGTCGTGCCTCGCGTCCTGGCGGCGGTGACCGTCACCCCGCTCCTGACCGTGTTCGCGAACCTGTTCGGCTTGATCGGAGGGGCGGTGGTCATGCGGTCGCTCGGGTTTCCGCTTGTCACTTATGTGAATCAGATCTTGTCCGCGGTGACGGTCGGCGACCTGCTCGGTGGACTGTTCAAATCCTTGGTTTACGGCATCGTGGTGGCCGGGATCGGCTGCTTGCGCGGCCTTCAGACGACGACAGGCGCAAGTGCGGTGGGTCAATCGACCACGAGTGCGGTCGTGAGCGGGATCGTGCTGATCGCGATTGTGGATGGCGTATTCGCGGTCGTCTTCTATGCCCTGGGACTGTAACGTCGGTGAATGACACGCGGACAGGACACGAGCCCATCATTCAGGTGCAGCGCGTTACCGCCGCGTACCAAGGCTCCGTGGTGATCGACGACATTTCCTTTGAAGTCTATCGCGGTGAAGTGTTCGTCATCCTGGGAGGGTCTGGATCCGGGAAGAGCACCTTGCTGAAACACATGATCGGCCTTGACCGGCCTGTGTCCGGCCGGATTTTGATTCAGGGCGAGGACATCGTCACTGCCGAGAGAGAGCGACGCACAGGCATCCTCAAGAGCATCGGCGTCACGTATCAAATGGGCGCGCTCTTCGGTTCCATGACCCTGTTGGAAAACGTCCGGCTGCTGTTGGAGGAGTATACCGATCTGCCGCCTGATGCCATGAATCTGATCTCTCGCATGAAACTGAAATTGGTAGGGTTGGAAGCCTTCATGGACTATCTGCCATCCGAGATCAGTGGAGGCATGCAAAAGCGCGCAGCCATCGCGCGCGCCATGGTGCTTGACCCGCAGATTCTCTTCCTCGATGAGCCGTCCGCCGGGCTCGACCCGATTACCTCCGCGGAGTTGGACCAATTGATTCTCGGCCTCGCCCGCAATCTTGCGATTACGTTTGTGGTCGTCACGCATGAGCTGCCGAGCATTTACGCCATCGCCGATCGCGTGATCATGCTGGATAAGCGGCTCAAGAAGATCGTGGCGACGGGACGGCCGCAGGAGCTGCGCGATCACTCGACTGATCCGTGGGTTCGGCAATTCTTCAACAGGGAGGTGTCAGTCCAATGAGCGCACAAGCCCACTACTTTAAGATCGGAGTGTTCATGCTCAGCGGCATCACCCTTGCCGTGCTGGCAGTCATTATCCTCGGCGCCGGGGCGCTGTTTAAAAAGAAATTCATGATGGAAACCTATTTCGATGAATCGGTGCAAGGCCTCAGTGTCGGAGCTCCGCTGAAGTATCGAGGGGTGACGATCGGGCGCGTGGAGCACATCGGGTTCGTGGGAAATGAGTACAAAACAGAGCTCAGCGACGACGACCGGTATCGCTATGGCCACTATATTGTCGTCAGGGTGTCCGTCAAGGAAGTGTTTCCGGGACAGTCGGATGAGGAAAGGCGGATGGAAGTGAAACGGCGCATTGAAGAGGGCCTCAGGGTTCGGCTGACCTCACAGGGCTTGACCGGCGTCGTCTACTTGGAAGCCGATAATCTTGATCCCAACGAGTACCGGCCTGTGACCATCGCATGGGCACCGAAAACGCTGTACATTCCTTCCGGACGCAGCACCGTCACCGTGCTTGGCTCAGCCCTGACCAAGATTGCCAAGGACTTGGAACAGGCTGAGGTCCACAAGGTGACGGCTGATCTGGATGCGTTGCTCCTGTCGCTCACCAAACTTACCAGAGAGACGGACATGAGCCAGCTAAGCGTCCAGACCGGGCAGGCCTTAAGTGAGCTGCGAGGGACGCTCCAGCAGGCGCGCAGCATTCTGACCAATCCCGCGATTCAGAGCTTCATGTCTGACGCAGCGGCGACAGCAGGAGAGGCGAGGCACCTCGTCGCAGAGCTGTCACAAACATCGATGCAAATCAGACGTATGTCCGATGAGCTGCCCGGCACCCTCACGCGATTGGATAATACCGTCAGGCGGGTGGACCATCTCGTGGTCAGCAAAAGCCAAGACATCGACGAAATCCTGGCGAATCTTCGAGTGGTGTCAGCAGACCTTCGGGAATTGATGACGAATGCCAAGCGATACCCATCTCAAGTATTCTTAGGTGAGCCTCCACCTCATGCGAATTCGGCGAGACGATAAGTCCAGCAGACTCCTTGTATGGTTCACCTGGGTTGTGCCTCTGACGCTCCTTGTGTTGAGCGGCTGCGTCAGCTTGGCGAAGAGCTTTCCTGACAAACACTATTATGCGCTGGATGTCACACGGCAAGGGGAGCCCGGTGTTCCTGTTTCCGGGGCCGTACTCGACGTTCGAGGATTGTTTGTCTCGCCTCGTTTTGAAGGGAAAGAGCTTGTCTATCGTACGGGCGAGACACGCTACGAATCAGACTTTTACAATGCGTGGTTTGTCTCGCCCAGCGCGATGCTGACCCAGCAGGTGCAGAACTGGCTGAGAAATGCCCGGCTGTTCGAGGATGTCGTGGCTACGCCCAGCTATTTGGACGCGACACACATTTTGGAGGGGACAGTGACGGCCTTGTATGGGGACTACCGTCAACAGGGGGAACATAAAGCGGTCGTGGGGATGCATATAGTGTTGATCGAAGATAACCCGACGCGGAGGGCGATTGTGTTTCAACGTGACTATCATCAGATGGTGGAGTTGACCGAGACATCTCCCGATGAGCTCACTCGGGGTTGGAATCAAGGCCTTGAACAAATTTTCATGGCTCTTGAAGAGGATCTTCGAAGGGTCGAGCTGAAGGCAAACAATCAGAAACCAGCTTCCTAACGATGAATGTTGTGCCCCACGTGAAATTTGGGCAGGGAGAAGGAGTCATAAGGATTGCGGGACATTCAGCGAAATCTGTTCAAAACGATCGTGAGGAGGGACGAGCAGGGGGACCTCCGAGGAAAGGATCAGGCTGATGATACCCAGACTTCCCCTTGGACACGAATCCTCCAAGGAGCCCGAATTCACTGCAGAATGGATGGTCAACTAGGAAACACAAGCTGTTCAAATATTAAGTGGGGCACAACATATGTTCTCCAGTGGCGCATACACAATGGCATAGAAAGTTTTGCTGACCGTTTGATAGCATTAGGGTCTGGCCGTTTTATCGTTAGCAACAGCTGTGTATCGGTGTCCCACGACTGTGTGGTTGCTCTTCACTCAGGGAGGTGAGCTATGACCTGTCCACACGTGACCGCTCTTAAGCCCGTTCCCGCTCGCACTCTAGGATGTGAAGAATGCCTGAAGATTGGATCGTCCTGGGTGCATCTCCGTCTCTGCCTGACCTGCGGTCATGTCGGCTGTTGTGACAGCTCGCCCAATCGCCATGCCACGAAACATTTCGGGCACACGACCCATCCGGTGATGGCCTCTTTCGAGCCCGGCGAGCGGTGGGCCTGGTGTTATGTCGATAAGATGGATCTGGACGTTCCGGCGCGGGTGACGCGATCGTTGCGGTAGTAAGGGAGGCTCGTTGCCGGCGAGAGGAGGTGGAGACATGGCCGATCTGGACTCGCAGAGGGTCGCTTTTCCCACGCTCGACGACGTCCAAGTCGCCACCCTGGCCAAGTTCGGCACGCACCGGGCGTTGCGTGACGGGGAGGACCTGTTTAAGGCAGGGGATCGTGAATACAAATTCTTCGTCGTCGAGTGCGGCGCGGTGGAGATTGTCGAGCATTCGAGCGGCGAGACCAAGAGGGTCACCTTGCATGAAAGGCATGCCTTTGGCGGCGACGTCAGTTTGGTGACCGGCCGGCCGGCGCTCGTCAGTGCGATTGCACGTGGCGAGACCGAGGTCTTCGAAATCGCGCCCAGTGACATTAAGGGCATCATGGGCGAGCGGCCGGCGCTCGGCGAGCTCCTCCTGCGTGCGTTTATTGCGCGGCGCGAGTTGTTGGTGGCGTCGGACTTTCAAGGACTCCGAGTGCTCGGGGCTGGCTCCTCGCGCGACACCTTCCGCATTCGTGACTTCCTCGCCAGGAACCAGGTGCCGTTCACCTGGATCGATGTGGATCATGACCCTCAGGTGGGCGCACTGCTACGGAGCTTTGGCCTCAGCGAGGCTGACACGCCGGTGGTCGTCTTCGGATCCGAGCCGTTGTTGCGAAATCCAACGACGCGGGCATTGGCCGACCTCATCGGAGTCAGACGGCCGCTGACACAACGGGTCTATGACTTGGTGGTCGTCGGTGGGGGTCCGGCGGGGCTCGCCGCGGCCGTGTACGCATCGTCGGAAGGGCTGGCCACCGTCGTGATCGATGCGAACGCCCCGGGCGGACAGGCCGGCACTTCCTCCAAGATCGAGAACTACCTCGGCTTCCCGACCGGCATTTCCGGCGCAGACCTTGCGAACCGCGCCATTTTACAAGCCCAGAAATTCGGCGCCCAATTCTCGTCCCCCTCCCAGGTTGCACGCCTGGAGTTCGAGAACGACAAGCACGTCGTCTGGTTCGACGATGACGAGCATGTCTCGACTCGATGCTTGTTGATTGCGACGGGCGCCGAGTATCGCAAGCTGGATGTTCCAAGGCGCGAGCAGTTCGAGGGCTTGGGCCTCTACTATGCCGCCACCCCGACGGAGCTACAGCTCTGCCGCGGCTCGGAGGTCATTGTGGTCGGCGGAGGCAACTCCGCCGGACAAGCCGTCATGTATCTTTCGGAACAGACCCCGCGCGTGTTCTTACTTCTTCGCGGTGGCGACCTGCGTAAGAATATGTCCAGCTATCTGGCGGACCGCATCGAGGGCGCCGACAACATCGAGGTACTGCCCGACGCGGAGATTTGCTGCATGCTAGGAAACCAGTGGTTGGAGGCCGTCGAAGTCAAGAACCTCCGCACTGGCGAGACGCGAACGGTCCAGACCCCTGCCGTCT
Source organism: Nitrospiraceae bacterium (assembly GCA_036004925.1). GTDB lineage: Bacteria > Nitrospirota > Nitrospiria > Nitrospirales > Nitrospiraceae > Palsa-1315. The sequence goes on from DASYRC010000040.1 coordinate 29,788, forward strand.
TTACTTTTATCGGTGCGATCCCCTGCACCAATTGGCTGCCTGCTGAGATAGAGACCGACTCCAAGGGTTTCGTGATGACCGGTCGACTGGTGTCAGCCTCGCCTTACTGGACTGCCGACCGGGAGCCGTTTCTGCTCGAGACCAGCCGTCCCGGTGTCTTCGCGGCGGGCGACGTGCGGCTCGGCTCCACCAAGCGTGTGGCCTCTGCGGTGGGGGAGGGGGCCATGGCGGTGCAGTTTGTTCACGAATACTTGAGGATCATGTGAATGAGAGGCGCATGAGTCCTCTTATCTCCTTCCGACAGGTTTCGGCTCGCATCGGTCAGAAAGATATTCTGTACGATCTCAGTTTCGACGTCGAAGCCGGCGAGACCCTGGTGCTCCTTGGTCGTAGCGGCTCGGGCAAGACCACCGCCTTGAAAATGGTGAATGGCTTGCTCCTGCCAAGCGCCGGTGCTGTCTTGATCGAGGGTATATCCACGACCGCCTGGGACCTGATCCGGTTGAGGCGTCGGATCGGGTACGTGATTCAGGATGCAGGCCTCTTTCCGCATTTCACTGTGGCCGCCAATATCGGACTGGTTCCGCGTCTGGAAGGTTGGCAGTTCCGCGACATCGACGTGCGCGTCAAATATTTGCTGACTCAGATCGGGCTTCTGCCTGCGCAGTTCGCCACGCGCTATCCCCGCGAGTTGTCCGGCGGTCAACGTCAGCGGGTGGGGGTCGCCCGGGCACTCGCAGCAGATCCTCCGTTATTGCTGTTGGACGAACCCTTTGGCGCGCTTGATCCGGTGACCCGTGTGGAACTGCAGCAGCAGTTCCTCGACCTGCGAGATAGGCTCAAGAAGACGGCTCTGCTCGTCACCCATGATGTCCGGGAAGCATTGTTGCTGGGCACCCGCATCGGGGTACTTCACAACGGACGGTTGGTTTTTCTGGGGGAACGTTCCGAGTTTCTCAAGGCCCACGACCAGGAAGTGCGGGCCTTTCATACGTGCCTCGAGGAGAAGTGGAAGGAGACGATCTGATGTTTTCCGGGTTGGCGCACGACATCCTCGATTTGACGCTCGAACACCTATTCCTAGTGAGCCTCTCCATGACAATTGCCGCGGCGCTTGCAATTCCGGTAGGCATTCTGCTCACCCGGCGCACGATCCTTCAACGCTGGGTGCTGGGATTTGCGAATGTCATGCAAACCGTGCCGAGTCTGGCGCTCTTCGGATTTCTGATTCCTTTTCCCTTCCTGGGTGGGATCGGTAAACACACGGCGATTGTCGCGCTCGTGCTGTATGCGCTTCTGCCGATTCTGCGAAATACCCTGACCGGCATTCTGAGCGTGGACCCCGCTGTGCGTGAATCGGCGATCGCCATGGGCATGACGGGACGGCAGCTTCTCTGGGAGGTCGAGCTCCCGCTGGCGACCAGGACGATTCTGGCCGGCCTGCGGATCGCGACGGTGACGACAATCGGAACGGCGACGATTGCCGCAGCCATTGGCGGCGGTGGGCTCGGTGTATTTATTTTTCGCGGCCTGGCATCCGTCGATACGACGCTGCTTCTGGCCGGTGCGGTTCCGGCTGCCTTGATCGCGGTGGCGGCCGATCGAGGTCTCGAATGGGTCGAACACAAATTGTCGCCTGTTTGATCGTTGGACTGTGGGCGGCAGGAATCGTCGGCTGTACGAAGGAACACCCGATCACGGTCGGCTCGAAGAATTTCACCGAGCAAGTAGTCCTCGGCGAGATTGTGGCGCAGCATCTGGAACATCGTCTTGGCCGGCGCGTTGATCGTAAACTCAACTTAGGCGGGACCTTGTTGGCTCATCAAGCGCTTGTGCGCGGAGATATCGACCTCTATCCCGAGTACACGGGGACCGCGCTGACGACCATCCTGAAATCACCTCCTGCGCATGATCCGGCTGCTGCAATGGGCCTCGTCCGAGGCGAATATCAGGCCCGATTCGGGGTCGAATGGCTGGATTCGTTGGGCTTCAATAATACGTTCGCGATGGTGATCCGGGGAGAAGATGCTCGAAAAAGTAAGATTGCAACCTTGAGCGATGCGGCGCGGTATTCTCCTGGCTGGAACCTCGGTGTGGGGTACGAATTCCAGCAGCGGCCGGATGGACTGGCCGGGTTACTGAAGACCTATAATCTTCCCATCCACGGATCGCCTAAGACCATGGACCTCGGCTTGCTGTACAAGGCACTCGAACAAGGACAAGTCAGCATGGTAGCCGGGAATGCCACCGACGGCCAGTTGTCGGTTCTGGACGCGGTGGTCCTGCAGGATGACAAGCGTTATTTCCCTCCCTATGACTGTGGCTTGGTCGTGCGGCGCGAAAGTCTTGAGGCCAACCCTTCCTTGCGGCAAGCCCTCACCGAGCTGACCGGACGGTTCACCGACCTGACCATCCGCAAGTTGAACTATCAGGTGGACGGCGAACATCGTCCGGTACGAGAAGTGGCAGAGCAGTTTTTACGGGACGCCGGGCTGCGTCGCTAATCGGCAATCAGAAGATTCTCGGCAAATGCCCATTCCGTATCGATCCATTGCGCTTCGCACAGAAATCCCGTACGTCGAGCGATACCAGAAATCTCCTCGACGCGGAATTTGTGGCAGGCTTCCGTCCAGATCGTTTCCCCTTCTCTAAAGGAACAGGTGAATTCCGCGGCCCGAATCAACACGGTTTGGGTCCTTGTCGAGCGGAGATGCATTTCGATCCGACGGTCCATTTCCTGATACCGGACGTCATGTTCGAAGTTCGGCAGGAGAAAGTCTCCCCCGAGTTCCCGATTGATCCGAGCGAGCAGATTCAGGTTGAAGGCGGCGGTTACTCCAGTCGGGTCATCGTAGGCCAGCAGCATGTCACCGACCGATTTCACCACGTCAGTCCCCAGTAGAAGAGCGTCGCCAGGCTTCAAATGCCGGCGGATGTCGCGCAGAAAATTCTCTGCTGCCGGCGGATCAAAATTGCCGATGCTGCTTCCGAGGAACAAGACCAGGAGTGTCTGATCCGGCCGGCGGCGGGCCGCTGCTTCCTGAAGCCCATCCAGGTACGACCGTTCCAGTCCGACCATGCTGACTGCGCCGAGATTTCCCAGTTCTTGGTGGCACTTGATGAGGGCCGTAGCGGATATGTCGATGGAGAAATAGGCCACCGGCTCTCGATCGGCGAGCACTTCCAATAGCCAGCGAGTCTTTCGGCCGCTGCCACTCCCCAGCTCGACCACCGCCACGGGAGGTGCAAGATGTTCGAGCATGTCGCCAGCATGGCGGCGGAGGAGGCGTTCTTCTGCACGGGTCAGCCCATATTCTGGGAGCAGGGTAATCGCTTCAAACAGCGCCGTTCCCAGCTCATCGTACAGGTACATCGAGGGTAGTTCGCGTTGGCTGACCTTCCCGAGGCTGTCGCTCACTGCGACGGCGAACTCCCGGGCCGCGTTGCCTTGTCCAGTCTGTGAGCGCATCATGTTAGTCCTCCACACAGCGAAATCCGGCATAGACATACGGGTAGTTGGGCCGGAACCAGTTGCGAAATGATCGGCGCAGCAACCGGGCGTCTGTCCGCGAAGACGCCCCTTTGAGCACATAATGGTCGCCATCGAAGAAGCGTGCTGAATATCCGGGATAAAACGAATGGGGCTGGAATCCTGGAAAAGGCTGGAAGACAGTCGAAGTCCATTCCCATCCGTTACCGACCAGTTGGGAAATTCCGAATGCGCTGTCTCCGAACGGGGTCGCGGTCACGGGAATAGGATCCCATCGGGTCCCGTTGAAGTTTCCCCGTCGGGTCTCCGGCAAGTCATCGCCCCATGGATAGGATCGTTCTTCTTTGTCGTCCGGCGTCCCATATGCGGCCCGATGAAACTCCGCTTCGGTGGGCAGTCTCTTTCCAGTCCAGGCTGCAAAGACGCTCGCCTCCTCATGGGTGACATAGACCGGCCAATCCATCGGTAACGGCACTTCTCCCGACATAGCTCGCCAATGCCACTGGCCCTCGCCCCACGTCCAGAAGTGCGGCGGCTTAGCACCGGCGCGAACGAATTCGAGATACTCTCCATTCGTGACCTTGTACTTGCTCATAGCAAACGCAGCGACAGAGACCTCATGGCCATCAAATTCGTTGTCCCATCCAAATTGACATTGGCCATCGAGGTGCGCGCGTCGTTGACCTAAGGTCACCGCGCCGCCAGGAATTTCCATGACCGTACGAACGGGAGTTGGGCTTGGTGGAAATGGCGCGACGAGCGGAATATCCTTTTGCGTGGTCGTCAGGTGATGGAGGAGATAGGCAAATGTCTCGGCATGCATCAACCGGTGCTCGAGCGCAACAGAGAGTACCTGCTCCGATACCTGGTTCGAGAGATCATCGATGGCCTGTCGCACGCGTAAATTATACCGTTGGACTTCTGCTCTCTCCGGCCAATCCGAGCGCGAGTCCTGTGGTAACTGCCCTGGTTCCGGATCAATCCCGAACGCGAAGAGTTGATCGAATTCCGGATGGAATGACGGAACGCCTGCAGCGTGGCTCACGAGATTCCAGTCAAACGCCTCGAGATGACCGAAGTAGAAAATCGTCCGGTGACGCTCGGGGACCGGTCGGTCATGGAAGGCTCCAGGCCGAACCATGCCAAATAAGGCATCGGTGGCTGCGCGAGCTTCGGCCAGCATCTGCGTAAGATGAGTGGTCGTGGTCGTCCTAGCAATCATCGACTTGCACTCCCTTCCAAAAGACCACGTAGCTTGTAATGTGTTTGGCCACCTCTTTGGGCGAAGGATAACACCAAGCTGCGTCCTTATTCACCTTTCCGTCCGCCACGATGTCGTAATAGCTCGCCTCCCCTTTCCAGGGACAGGTCGTATGCGTCGTGCCTGGTTGAAGGTACATTCGTTTGATTGACTGGGGCGTGAAATAGCAATTCCCTTCGACCACTTGCCCCTCGTTGCTTTCGGCTAACGTCATCCCATTCCAGGTGGCTTTTGGCATGAGAGTCTTCTTTCTGTACGAGAGCTTTCCGCTTCCTTCCCGGTTATGCGAGGTGCCAGAATACTCCTGGGGGTCCGCTGCCCATGCGCTATTTCAATTACGCCGGTTTAAGTCCTACACGCGCCGAGGCCGTCGAAGAGATACAGGCTGTCTCCGATGAATTCCGCACCGTCTTATTCTCTGAGTCTGGCATCGCCTGGTACCGCAAACAAGTGGAAAATTGCAGACAGAAGGTCGCTCAGTTACTGCACGTTAAGCTTGGCGAAGGAGGCGATTCTCTCGTCTTCGTCCCCAATGCCACAACCGCCTATAGACTCACCTTGTCTGCGCTTGAACTCAATCGCGAAGATGTGGTCATCACGTCAGACCAGGAGCATCCGTCAACATTGCAGGCCCTGTACAGCCTGAAGCAGCGAGGCATCGAGCTGATCGTCATCCCCACTAGTGCTGAAGAAAGATTTCTCACCCAACTCGACGATGTCTGTAAGGAAAGAAGGACCAGGTTGATTACACTGAGCCACGTGGCTCACAGTGACGGGAGAATGTTCCCCTTACAGCAGGTATGCGAAATAGCCGAAAGACGGCATGTGATTCTGGCGATAGATGGCGCGCAGGCTGTTGGGCACGTTCCCGTGGATCTTGGAATACATGATGTCGATTTTTATTTTTTCTCAGGTCATAAGTGGTGCGCAGGTCCTATGGGGACCGGTGCACTACTGATCACCAAACAATACAAGGAAAGACTTGCGAGTCGTGGGTGCGGTCTTTCAGTGGCAGGAAGCGCACAAGAATACTTCGATCTTGGCACGCAGAATATAGGCCTCATCGCGGGACTCGCCCGGGCCTGTGAAATGAAGCAACAAGAATTACCGGCGATGGGCGATCTTGCCAACCTCCGAACATTGTTCAGGGGATGTTTGAGCCGGATGAGTGACGTGGAGATCGTCGAGTGGGATGGGCCTCATACACCGGGGATTTTGTCGTTTCAGGTTCACAAGGCAGGTTTCGATACTACTCGCATTGCGGAATACCTGAATGTCAAATACGATCTCGCGATCAAGCCATTGAGGTATCCTGAGTCACCGCAAATGCTCCGTGTCTCCTGGTCCTTATCGACCGAAGTTCAGGACATCCTGTTCCTAGCTGAAAAACTCGACGAGGCCTTAGAATTCCACACGGCACGGTGAAATCCGCAGCTGTAATTAAGAATTAGTTCACCTGGCAGTCATGGAACTTCGGCTTCGTGGAAATGTCCACGGCAAGGGAGTCCTAGCAGGCCATTGCGGCGCTGCGCGAGGCCCAATTGAGAGGCCGGCGCCTCACGGTCCACGAGGCCAGACCCAAGGAAGAGGGCTTTCGCGGATGTTTCTAACGACTTCTCGGGAAAGGATCGAACACTTCGACCAGAACGGGAGGGATGTCAGAGGCAGGTCACTGCCGTGCTTCTTGCAATTGGCTGGAGGCAGGGAGGTTCCGATTTCCACTACGGCAATCAATGTGCGCGAGCGGGCTAAGCGAGACTAACAGAGAGAGAAAGCGGCGCGGTTTACAGCGTCCGCTTGAGTGAATTGTTGGATAGCTCTCTGCCTACGCCTAACGCGCACCGGCCCGCTTCAAGTAATCTTGCGCCTCGCATAGCTCTGGTAACTTCGCATCATCCTGCTGCCACTGACGCGAGAATTGAGCATAGGCGCGGGCTGCGCCTTGAGGATCTCCGTTTTTGGCGGCGGCGCGTGCCGCGCCCAGTAACGAACGTGCACGATTTGGGTGTCTGCCGAGCGAAGTCACAAACTGTTGTGCGGCTTCTTTCGGGCGGCCTGCGCGCAAAAGAATCTCGCCGAACAATTCGTGCGGGGGCTTGATCACAGTGGGCGGGCCCGACGGCGGTGGCATCGCTTCCTCCAGCGCGGTGGCTTGCTTCATCGTTTTAATTGCTTCGTCAAAGTTACCCTGTGCGACATTGAACAGGGCGGCGATTTCCAGCTCTTGAATCTCCGTCATCTTGACCACTTGCGCGATGAATGGTTCTTTGGCGCCGGACTGCTGTTCACGAATGGTATTTAGTTCGGTTATATACTTTTGAGGGTCCGGAGAGCCTTGCACGGCTGCTGCCAGACCGCGTGTGAAGATGGCTGGAATCTGGGGGACCACGACGTAAGCCTGCATCGGATTGGGACTGCTACCCTCCTGAGATTTGGAACCCTCCGCCTTCGCTTGAGTTGAATCCAACAACTGCTCCGCCGCATCCCACCGCTCCGTTTCCGCCACAAACCCGGCGGTCATGCTGGCATAGGTGAATGTTCCGAACATCAGATTGCGCGGGTCATCTTTCGGGAATTCGGCGAGGCTCTGTCGCATTACGTTGAGTAATTCCTCCGCCTTGCCGTAGCGTCCTTGTTGCAAATAGATGTAAAGCAACCAATGCAGGCCGTGGTAATCGCGTTTGCTGATGGGCAGATTCTTCTGCTTCACCCATTGATCCGAAGCCGTCCACGACGCTTCGTTCGAGGCGGCAGCTTCAGGCCACATTCCGAGTTGCAGGAAGATGTGCGAAGGCATGTGCAGCGCGTGCGGCGCTCCGGCGGCGATTTCTGCGTAGCGCCGCGCGGCGAGGAGTGCTTGGGCGGCATGTTCGGGGTCGTCATACGCGTGCAGGATGTAGTGCGCTGCGCCGGGATGATTGGGATTCTTCTGGTAAACCTTCGAAGCGATGGCTCCCGCGCGCAGCCGGATTTGCAAACCCGCGGGATCCTCTGCGCGGACAGTCCCCATCAACGAGAGCGCGTAAAAGAGCGCCGCCTCCACGTCATCCGGGTAGTCCCGGGAGATTTTCTCCATCGCTGCAGAGTACGCCCGATCACGGGTAGGCTTCTCGCCGTCACCGTACAAAACCTTGACCGCCTGCAAATAGGCGCACTCGCGTGGCGTCAGCTTCGGAGTGTATTTGATCTGTTCGAGTACCTTTCGCGCGGCCTCAGTCTCCTGCGGGTCGCCCCAGATCGGGTGATTGTGGGCCATCGCCTCGCCCCAGTAGCCCATCATGCAGTCCGGTTCAATTGTGGTGGACTCGCGAAACTCGTCGAGCGCCACTTCATACCAGAAGGAATGAAGCGCGGCCACGCCACGCAGGAAGTTCGCCCGCGCTTGGCTCGAGCAGGAAGCTGGGAAAGCGACCGTGCCAAGTTTGCCTAGTCTAGCCGGTTCGGCCAGCTTGAATTGCTGCTCGGTTGTACAGGCGGCGAATACCACTGTTACGAATGCGACCAGAAAAAGTACAGCTCTGTTCGATAATCGGGTGAATGGCATAGGTCTCCCTTTCGTAAGACCAATTAGGACTGAGGCGCCTAACGTCCGGATTCAGGCGCGTGCCGCTTGCGGAGCGTCGTTCTGCAAGCCGTTGTTAGGTGGCATGCCGGGCGCATTCAGTTTCCCACTTGGGGATTACATCAGTGCCCTCTAGTTTTGTGTAACTAGGAACACCATCTTTTTCGACAAGAGGACTAAATTGCCCCGGTTCCCGCGCATGCACTGCCCCACTTAATTTGTGGACAGATCGTTTTTCGTTTGTAGCCATCCTTTTTGTAAATAATTCAGTCGCTTCCGAGGCTCCACTTCCAAAGGGATATCTAGATAGGACTCGCCTGCTCCTCCATAACGAGGTCCACAGCCGTCTCCCACTACGATCATTTTGAACACATTTTCCTGTGTTTCCGGCATCTTCACTGATGCGTTCACCCTGTCTACATTTTAAGCGGGGCACAACACTACGGCAGTGAATAGGTCATCTCCGGCCAATGTGCACTTCCGTAGATCTGTCCCTCTTTGTGTTGCTCAATATAGATACCAGCGACGAACGGCGTCGTCCCTGTAATACCCTTGAATCCGCCCCTACCCCAAACCCACGT